>JBHGBJ010000022.1:0-48724 GCA_041947025.1 Thermodesulfobacteriota bacterium | reverse complement strand
ATCACCGGCACCTCATAGGGACAGACCCTCACACAGGTCAAGCAGGCCGCACACCGCTCGCCTTCCACCATGGCGACCACTCCTCCGACCAGCATCTTCTCTTTGGATAGGATGGTGCAGGCCCGGGAGGCTGCCGCATTTGCCTGAGTGATGGTCTCGCTGATCAACTTGGGGCCATGGGCGCCGCCAGCGAGGTACATACCATCCGTTGCAAAATCAACGGGTCTCAACTTCATATGGGCTTCAAGGAAGAACCCTTCCATTGTCCGCGGGACCTTCAGCATGGTTGCCAATTCTTCGTTCTCTCTCGGAATGGTTGCTGCGGAGAGAACCAGAAGATCAGGTTTGATCTCCATTTTCTCTCTCAAAATTCGATCCAGAAAGGAAACGGTAAGACCCTGTCCGTCCTTCTTTACCTCGGGTTTTTCTTCGGGTTCGTATCGGACGAAGAGTATCCCTTTTTCCCGGGCTTTGGCGTAGTAAGATTCTGCAAGGCCATACGTCCTCATATCCCGGTAAAGGATAGAAATATTGGCATCGGGATTGAGCTCCTTGATCTTGAGGGCGTTTTTAACGGCTGTCGCGCAGCAGGTCCGGCTGCAATTGGGCCTGTCCTTGTTTCTCGATCCCACACACTGAATCATCACGATCTGTTTCGCCCGGGCCACTTCGTCGGGCTGATTGACAATCCGATTTTCCAATTCAAGCTGCGTGACAACGTGCGGGTCTTCACCATAGAGATATTCGTTCGGCTTCCATTCCTGAGCGCCTGTGGCTAAGATCGTGATGCCGTGTTCGATCTTCCGGTAGTACATGGTGGGTGCAACCATGACGCCGGTCGAGAAGTTTCCTTTTGAACCGCTAAAATCAACCACCAGGGCATTGGTGATCACATGGATCGAAGGATGACTCGTCACCTTTCCGATCAGATTCTTGAGGAAGGCTTGAACGTCTTCACCTTCAAGCGTGTAGTAAAGGTTTCTCAGGTTTCCTCCCAAGCGTTCCTCTTTCTCAAGGAGAAAAACTTCATATCCCTGCTCAGCGAGCTTGAGGGCAGAGGTCATCCCAGCCACGCCTCCTCCGATGACCAGTCCTTTATGGGTGACCGGCAGTCCCAGTTCGCTCAAGGGCCGGATCAAACGGGCATTGGCCACAGCCATCCGGACGAGATCCTTGGCCTTGAGGGTGGCTTCCCCCTTCTGCCGCATATGGACCCATGAGCACTGGTCACGGATATTGGCCATTTCGAAAAGATACTTGTTGATTCCCGCCTCCCGACAGGTTTCTCTGAACATCGGTTCGTGGGTTCTTGGAGAACAGGAGGCCACGATGACCCGGTTCAGTTT
Organism: Thermodesulfobacteriota bacterium; assembly: GCA_041947025.1. GTDB lineage: Bacteria > Desulfobacterota > BSN033 > BSN033 > UBA1163 > CAVTZZ01. Next base: position 47,378 of record JBHGBJ010000022.1, on the reverse strand, counting down.
ATTCTCCTGGATTGCATTCTTGATCTTTCCCTGGGTATCCTGAGAGCAGGTATAGAGGTTATCCTCCACGTGGACAACATTTTCGAGAGTCTTTGCATACTCCCTTACCTCAGGGACATTGACTACGCCTCCGATGTTGATGCCGCAGTTACAAACGAAGACGCCGATCCGGGGTTCCTCTCCTGACACATCCGCCTCGGGAGGATATTCCTTCCTGGTAACCATGGTTCCTCTTGCCGAGGCAATCAATCCCGTGGCATCGGCCACGGCGCCGCTTGCCTGGGAGACGGTTTCCGGAATATCTTTCGGCCCCTGGAACACGCCGCAGACATAAACCCCCGGTTTCGACGTGGAAGTGGGTTCAAAGGTCCTGGTCTTGCAGAAGCCGTGAGCGTCCACCTCGATGCCCATCCGCTTGGCCATGGCGACCGTTTCTTTGGAGGGGACCATGCCCACGGAGAGGACGACCAATTCGAACTCCTCTTCAACGATCTTTCCCTCTTCATCGAGATAAGTGACAAGGAGATTTTTTGTCTTGAACTGCTCTCGAATTCTTGAGACCATGCACTTGACGAACCGGACCCCATATTCGGACTTCGCCCTTTCATAATAGGCATCGAATCCCTTGCCATAGGCCCGGACATCCATGTAAAAGATGGTTGGCTCGACGAAGTTGGCATGCTCTTTGGCAATGATGGCTTCTTTCGTCGCGTACATGCAGCATACGGATGAACAGTAATCCTGGCCACAGGAGATATCGCGGCTTCCCACGCACTGAATGAAAGCGATCTTCCGTGGGTGACCTGCATCGGAGGGCCGCTGCACCACACCGGCATAAGGACCACTGGCGCTTAGCATTCGCTCAAACTCGATGCTGGTGACGACATTCGGATAGACACCGTAGCCGAATTCGGGCCGGATATTTCCTTCCACGGTCTTAAAGCCGGGCGTCAGAATCACTGCCCCGACATCAAGGTCAACCACCTTCTCACGGTCGTCATGATTGATTGCGCCCGCGCGGCACGCATAGACGCACTGCAGACACTCGGAGCAGATGCCGCACTCGAGGCACCTTTTCGCTGTCTCGATCACCTCCTCCTCCGTCAGCGTGGCCTCCACTTCTGCAAAATCACGCTTTCGTTCCCCTGCTTCCCGCTTCCCAGGCACAGGACGAGATGCCTGTGACTTGGCTTCGATCAGTTCCTTGGCCTGAGCCGAATCGAGTTTCGCTTCAGGCAACCTTTCAATAGTCTCCAATGCGGGGGGCCATACGCGTGTCTCTTTTTCTCCCTTCAAATAGGCTTCAATCGAACGAGCGGCCTTGTGCCCTGCGGCAATGGCATCGACAACAAACGTGGTTCCTGTAACCACATCGCCGCCGGCAAAAATCCCGGGCACGTTTGTGGCAAGTGTCTCTTTGTCCGCAGCGACTGTCCGGCCACGAATGGTTTCCACCTTGTTATTCAATAATGAGAGATCAGGCTTCTGGCCAATGGCAAAGATGACCACATCGCAGGGGATCACGGTCTCCGTTCCAGGGATCTCGTCAAAGTCGGGTCTTCCCTCGATGAACCCTCTAAAATTGACATCCACGGTCCGGACGCCTGCGACATGACCGTCCTTGTTCGTCACTTCCTTAAAGGTTCTTCCGGGGTAGACATCGATGCCTTCCTCCTGGGCATCACGGACCTCCCAATCATGGGCAGGCATCTTCTCCCGGCTCTCGAGACAGGACATGCCCACCCAGCTTGCGCCCAGGCGGACTGAGGACATGGCGGCATCAATGGCAACGTTTCCACCGCCAAGGACCAATACACGCTTGCCTGCGATTTTTGATCGGATATTCGATGTCCCTGTAAGGCTGACCTCGCGCAGGAAGTCGGTGGTGATATGGACCTCGGGCAGGTCGTTTCCCGGGATAGGAAGCTTGATGCCGATATGAGCCCCGGAAGCGACAAAGACCGCATCGAAATCCTTGAGCAATCCCGTGACATCGCCCACGCGGTGGTTCAGCTTCAGTTCTACCCCTCTTGAGATGATCTCGTCGGCTTCTCGCTTGAGCAGATCATAGGGTAAACGATATTCCGGAATGCCCACACGCATCATCCCGCCCGGTGCGGGCAGTGCTTCGAAGACCGTGACAGAGTACGCTTTACGGATCAGGTCGTTGGCCGCCGTCAATCCTGCCGGGCCGGCACCAACGACGGCGACCTTCTTTCCTGCTCCACTGGTGTCCGGAGCCTTCTGGACACCTGAGGCATAGATCTTCTGGATCTCTTCAGGATGGTTGAATGCCCAGTCGCTCACAAAACGCTTGAAATGCATGATGTTGACGGGCTCGCTTCCAGCCTCGGTCCGGGTACAGGACTCCTCGCATCGATGGTTGCATACGCGGCCGCATACCGAAGGGAAGGGGTTATCTTCCTTGATGGTGCGGTAGGCCTCGGCAAACCGTTTCTCCCGGATCAGGGCGACATAGCCCATGGCGCGCTGTTCAATCGGGCAGGCGTTCCGGCAAGGGGCCTCTCCACGTTTCTCGATGGCGAAGGCATTGGGGATGGCCTGCGGGTATCTCTTGTAAATCGCCTTGCGCGTGGAGAGCAGGGCATTGAACTCATCGGGCCGGACGATCGGACAGGCGGCGGCGCAGTCACCACAACCCGTGCATTTGGAAGTATCTACGAAGCGGGCATGCCTGCGAAGGCGGACCGTAAAATTCCCCGGTTCTCCTGAGATGCCTTCTACATCGGTGGCCGTCAGGATACCAATGTTAAGATGGCGGCCTGCCTCCACCAGTTTGGGAGAGATGATGCACATCGAGCAATCGTTGGTAGGAAAGGTCTTGTCGAGCTGGGCCATCACTCCGCCAATGGCGGGCGAGGACTCCACGAGGTAGACATAGTATCCTGATTCTGCAAGGTCGAGGGAGGCCTGAATGCCCGCGATGCCTCCCCCAACCACCATAACGGCGCCCACTTTATCAGCCATTTTCTTCCTTTCCGATGATCCTTTCAAATTTCAGATTTGCGATTTTCGATTTGCAATTTAAAATCGGAAATTGGCAATCGGCAATCGAAAATTCTTTTCATATCAGTTTCTTATCACTCAGCATCTTCATGGGATTCGTGATATGCCGGCCCAACCATTTCTTCACATCACGATGTCCCAAAGCTAATCCCATTAACTCCGTAAAGTAGAGAATAGGGAGATCATATTTTTTCCCGGTCTCTTTCTCCAGTTCTTCCTGGCGGGTATCCAGATTGGCCTGACACATCGGGCAACCCGTGACCAGACAGTCCGCCTCGGCTTCCTTTGCCATGGAGAGAAGCCTGTCATTCAATTTCCTGACGATATCTGTGCGGGTCATCACAAGACTGGCTCCACAGCAATCGGTCTTATAAGACCAGGGAAGAGGATCCGCGCCCAGAATCTTCATCAACCGATCCATATGCTGGGGATTCTCATATTGTCTTATCCCTGTCACCTTCGGTGGCCGGACCGTCAGACACCCATAATAACAGGCCACCTTGAGCCCTGAAAGGGGTTTCTGCCGTTTTTTCTTCACTTCCTCCAGGATGGTTTCCTCGCAGAAAAAGTCCAGGGCATATCGGATCGGGACATTTCCCTGATAGAGGAAATCGACCTTCCTGGAATGGTCCTTGACCTCTTTTTCCGCTGCCTTGAATCGGCTGTAACAGGCGACGCAAGGAACCAACAGCTCCTGATTGCTCTTCTCTGCGATGGCAAGATTACGGGCTGCCAGCTCGATGGCCAGTTCTTCATCCGTGCAGTGGGCGGAGCTTGCACCGCAACAGGTCCAGTCCTCTAACTCGTGGAGCCCAATATCGAGGAGTTGTGATACGCCGCGGATCGAATCGTCATATTCCCTGGCCGTTCCGTGAAGGGAGCACCCGGGATAATAAGAGACCTCTGTCATTTTTTTATTTCCTTCTTCAGTGGTTTGAGTTCCAATCAGCAAATTCCGTTAAGCAACCAGTGATCAGTCATCAGTTACGGATCACCGATCACTGGTCACTGGTTTGGAATTTGGTGCTTCATTATTTCTCCCTTTTTTCAAAGGCGCTAAAGATCTCCTGAATCTCCTTCCCGGCCCCGAATCTTGAAGGAAGAATCTTGATCTTCCCCTTGCGGAACATCTTCCATCCCAAGCCTGCATCCTTGAGAAAATCTTTGGTCTTCGATTTGAACTGGAGGATGAGGCTCAGCTCATGGATCCGGCCTCTCGCCTTGATCGTATCCAAAAATGCCGAATGGAAAACCGGGACGTCTTTCTCTCCCGGCTCGGCGCCGGAGCGAATCGAAAGACTCCTCAGGGTATCCATGATCCTCGCAATATCGATGTTGTTGGGGCATCGAACGCTACAGGTATAGCACGATGCACAGATCCAGATGGTCTTTGAAGAGAGGACCTTCTCTCGATGGCCGTACTGGATATGACGAAGCACCTGGTTGGGGGGGATGTCCATCGCATAAGCGACGGGGCATCCCGCCGAACATTTCTGGCATTGAAAACAGGCCTGAATGGTTTCGCCGCTGGCCCGGACCACTTCAGACAGGAAGGTGTTCCCTCCTTGGTTTGGTTGCACTTTTAGATCCATCATTTACCCTTTCGCCCGTTAGGAAGCAAAGGGCTTTCCAACGGGATTTCCCCCCTTTTCTTGGATAGGGGAGTTCTCCAGGATGGCCTGGGTTCCCTCGTGAATGGGGAGCTCAATGGTAAAGGTTGTTCCCGCTCCGACCTGACTCTTGACACTGATTTTCCCACCGTGATCCTCGATAATTCCATAAGAAGTGGCCAGACCCAATCCGGTTCCTTTTCCCACTTCCTTCGTCGTGAAGAAAGGATCGAAGATCCGGGTGAGGTTTTCTTCGGGAATACCCTCGCCGGTATCGGTGAATTCTACAAAGACCGTCTTCCGATCCGGAGCAGGGAAGGTGGTTATGGTCAGCGTCCCACCGCCATGCATTGCCTCCGCTGCATTGACGATGATATTCATGAAAACCTGCTTCAGCTGGCTGGCATTTCCCTGGACGAAGGGCAGGAAGGAATCGAGCTTCTTAACAGTCTTGATATTGTGGAACAAGGCCTGATTGACCAAGAAGAAGAGGCCGTCATTGATGGCCCGGTTGACGTCGGTGGGCTCCATCTTCGGTTCGGTCTGTCGCGCGAATTCGAGGAGGCTCTTCACAATCTCCTTGCACCGGCCTGCCTCTTGAACGATTCGAGACAGATCCCCTCGCTTCGGGTCTTCCTGGGGGAGATCCTCCATCATCAGACTGGAGTAGATCAGAATGCCGCCCAAGGGATTGTTGATTTCATGAGCGATCCCTGCTGCGAGCTTCCCAAGGGAGGCCATCTTCTCGGAGCTGACTAATTGAAGGTGGGTGTCCTGAAGTTTCTTCTCCATATTCAGTCGAGGCCTCAAATCCGTGAAGATGCCCACACTGGCGATCTCCTTACCTGCTTCGTCATAAATGAGCGCCGCCGAGAGTTGAATGGGGATCCACTCTCCGGCTTTATTCACCACATTGAACTGAGTCGGAGTCAGTGTTCCCACTCCGCCGTATTCCGGACTCTTAAGCTTTTTCATGACCTCCTTGGCCACCCCCGGCGGATAGATCTGGGTGATATGGATCTTCCCGATGACCTCTCCGGCGGAGTAACCCGTTAAGACCTCTGCCCCCTTGTTGAAAATAATAATATTCCCTTTCATATCCGTGACCATGATCCCGTCGACAGAGCTTTCGATCAGGTTCAAAAAAAACTCATTGGCTTCACGGAGTTCGTTTTCGATTCGTTTCCTCTCGGAAATATCCAGGTTGATGCCCTGGTAGCCGATGACTTCTCCGTTTTCATTTTTCATGGGATGGCCGGTCAGCAAGACCGTGATCCGATCGCCGTTCTTCTTCTTGAATTCCACCTCCATATCTCTTACATGGCCGTCATTTTCCATGATCTCTTGAAAGGTCTTTCGATCCTCGGGATTCACATAGAGATCCTGGGCGATGTCGATGCTGAGAAATTCTTCTTTGGTTGAGTAGCCCAGCATTTCGAGGAGGGTCTGGTTGCAGTCCAAGAACTTTCCCTCTTTTGAGCTGATGAACAGGCCGTGTCTCACGCTCTCGAAGAGGTTTCTGAGCCTTTCCTCCGAGGCTTTGAGATCCCTTTCAAATTTCTTCCGTTCGGTGATGTCCCGGATGTAGGCATAGGTTTTGACCTCGCCGGTATCCGATTTGGCCCAGGCGATACAAACCTCAGCATCCTTCACCTGCCCCTGAGGGGCCAGGATGGTCATCTCCGTACAGAGCTTCTCGCCGATCCCCACCCCGCGGGTGACCGTTCCCTCGAGAAACTCTTTGTCCTCTTTGCCAATCACGGTAAAAAAATTTCTTCCGATCAAGTCCTCTTTGGGAACCCCCGTCATTTCAGAGGCCATCTGATTGGCAAAAATAATCTTAAACGTTTGGTCAAGGACGACGATCCCATCGTCCCCCATCTCCGCAATCTTCTCAAACTGCTGGGTCGCCTCTCTGATCTTTCGTTCCATTCCCTTCGATTCCGAAATGTCCCGGAGATAGACATAGCCTTTTCGGCCCCCTAAGGGGGTTTTCGCCAGGGCGATACAAATCTCCACCTCTTTGTCCTTACCGGCAGAGGTGGGCAAACGGGTCTCGGTACAAGTCTTCTCGCCGTAACGCTCAGGATGCACGAAGAGGTCCTCAACGAAAGATTGATCGGGTTTGTCGAGAAGGGAAAGGACAGACATTTTTAATAATTCTTCGTTCGAATATCCGGTGATCTCGGAGGCCATTCGATTTGCAAACTCGATCCGGTGATCTTCGCCAAATACCAAAATTCCATCATTGACCAATTCGGCGACAGACTGAAACATCTCTGACACGGCTCCCCTCTTTTCTACGAGGGTAAGAGAGTCAAGAGATTTCTTTCTTCTCGGTGTTGAGGATAGTTTCTTGGGGGACATCGCTCTCAAAAGTATCCCATCTCCCTGAGCTTCACAAGAGAACCTGAATGTCGATCCGATTCCAAATGCCACAGGTGAAAGCTCCGAGTCCCAATTCAGTCCTTCACACCACGCATGGCATTTGGGACGTGACAGTCGAACTTCAGGCCCTTATAACCCAACGTAATCCAGAAGAGGGGGGATCTGTTTTTCCCATCCGATGGGGATGATCTGAACTCCCTGGCAAAGCCCCTTCAGCTGTTTGATCAGCCCCCCTGCGATTTCAATGCTTGCTTTCTGTTTATCTGAGGCCTTCATTAATTGGTCGATCATGGACTCAGGGATAGAAGCCCCTTCCATGTGCTTATTCACGTAACGGGCCATGCCGACGGATTTGAGAAGCGTGACGCCGGCGATGATGGGAACCTTAAAGTGCGCCACTTTCTTCATGAAAGGTTCAAAAAGACTGACGTCGTAAATCGAGTTCGTCAGGAAAAAGTCGACCCCCAGGCGAATTTTCTTCTCCATATCCATGATCTCCAAATCGAGAATATGGCCTTTCGCCGACGCATTGATCTGGGTGCCCAAGCAGAACCGGGGTTTTCCTTGAAGATCATTTCCCACGAGGTCATAACCCTCTTGAAGCCGCTTGGCCGTGCCGAGCAAACCCATCAAATCGAGATCGAAGACCGGTTGGGCTTCGAAGTGATCTCCGATCGAAGGATGGTCCCCCTGGAGGAGACAGATGTTCTTTAAACTTAGGGCAGAGGCGTTCAAAAGCTCGGATTGAAGTGCCAACCGGTTTCGGGCGCCGCACGACAGATTGAAGATCACCTCCATCCCCTTTGCCTTCAGCAGGGTGCACACCGAAAGGGAACCGAGCCTCATGATGGCGTTCTGGAGGTCGGGTACGTTAATTGCGTCCACCCGGCCCTTGAGGAGGTTCGCGTATTCGAAAAGCTCAGAAAGGTCGTTCCCCTTCGGGGGTTGGAGTTCCGCGACGATCACAAACTTTCCTGATTCCAACTGATCCTTCAATGACATGATCTTTCTCCTCTCTCCCACCTTGAGGGAGGTTTTCTCCAGCCCTCCGGAAGGGCATGTGAATCATCCAAAGGGGGGATCAATTTAAAGTTGGGCAAGGGCTCGATAAGGAGCTTCTTCCTCTTACCCGACAATCTTCTTTTTTTCCGAATCGGTTGCCCGACAGAATGAACGTATTCGGGGCACAGAAATGAAAATTAAATAATTATAAGATAAAAAAGGACCCTTCACAAAAAATATTTATCTTGCGTACCTTTTCTTATAGGCTTCCTGGACCAGCGTTCCCTGGGTTTGATTTCGCCATTCCCTTGCAGGCTTGACGATCAAGATGTTCTCCAACCGGTTTTGTTCCTTCAGTCGTTTGTGGATCTCAAACCAGGCGCATGGAGTGTCCTTGCTGACTTCACATTTGCCTTCTCGCGATGTCCCTCCGCAGGGTCCGTTGAAAAGGCTCTTCGCACATCTTGTGACAGGGCATATTCCTCCTGTCTCTCCCAGGACGCATTCCCTGCAGGCGCGGCAGTTTTCCTCAAACCATCCGATATCCCGGTCCACGCCGATAAACGTGGTGTTCAAAGCGGGGAAGACCGGTTTTGTGGGATGCCGGTCGGCGAGAAACTGGACGCCAGCCCCGCAGGCCATCGATAGCAGGGCATCATAGGGCTTTGCCATTTCATCCAATTCCGAATAAAAATCGGCATTGCATTGGCGTTCAATGGTAAAACCGTCCGTCTGGCACAGAACCCCCTCCTGTTTGAAGGCACCCTGCAGTTCTTCATTCAAGAGTTCGACCTCCCTTTGACCGCCAGCCATGCAGATCGACGTACATCCTCCACAACCTACATTCAAAACCTTCTTGAACTTCTTCACCATTTCTTTGATCTCGTTAAGAGGCTTTCTTTCCCCGACAATCATTTTCTTCCTCCTGATGCTGAAGCGGATGACACCGATGAAATCTGTGTAACTATTTTTTTGTTCTTACATGACATTCCCCGCAGAACCGGGGGCCTGTTTTTTTCTTTTCCTTCTGGTATCTTGTATGACAACCCATGCATTGGTTGTGAAAAGCCTCTTCCAGTTTGGGCCGGACCTTCGAGCCATGACAGGCAACGCAACGGATACCCTGATCTCCTTCCTCAAGTTTACTCTCATCGAGAATGTTCTTCCCATTCTCATAGATGTGATGGCAGTCCTTGCACGACAGTCCAGCTTCAACATGGCGGTTATGGGGAAGTGTCACGGCAGGTCGTGTCTTGCCTTCCAAAAGAATCTTTTCTGGTTGTGCCCTGAGGGAAGATCCGGTCCATACCAGAAGAAGCGCAACCGTCACCATCAGCACTTTGAAGCCTATCCTTTTCATACGTTTCTCCTTAGAGGGCGCCGCTTCTTCATCACAACCAGCTTTCGGAAGAGACCTCGTCAATCCGAGGATAGATGTCTTGAGACCTGAGGATGCTGCGGGCAAAAGCGATCATACTGGGAATATGAATGCCGATCGGGCAGTAACAGCGGCCGCAAAGCACGCAGTTTCTCCACACGATGCCTTTCATCTCCGTCAAGTGCTTCCGGTCCACCTTGCCCCCTTTTCTGTATAAAGTGCCCAGAGAGTGGATCACCTTGTAAGAGGGCATGTATTGGGGATCCTTATGATGCTTCCGATATAAAAAACAGCTTTCGGCACAAAGGCTGCAATGGGCGCAATAGGATAAATACCGCTTCATTTTGCCTTTTCTTCGGTTGAGCATCTCTTTAATCCGTTTCGTGTCAACCGGTTTTTCTGCCGGATTGGGCATACGGTTCTCCATGTTGCAAGATCCTTTCTATTGCCAGACTCTGGCTCCCCTGGTGAAACTGTATTCGTTTCCAATGAAGAAACGGTAGAGGAAGAAGAAGAGCATGTGTCCGAGTTTCGTAAAAGGGATGGTAATCAGCATGACTTCTCCTGCCAGGATGTGGAGCGTCATCACAATATCATAGTTAAACCACTGGTGGTAGGCAAAATACCCTGTCAGGAAAGGGGCCAGGGCGATAAGCAAAACCACGTAGTCATAGAGGGATGAGATCGCTCTGACCCGGGCCAGAAACAGGCGGCGAGCAAGGAAAAAGGCCAGACACGCCAAAACGAGCAGGGTGAGAAAGTCGGCGACCGATTCGGGAAGACTCAAGAGGCTCACCCCCCAGGATTGGTCCAACAGGACATTATGCCCGAAGAGAAAAATGGGCAGCCCGACCAGAAAGACATGGAACACCGATGTCACAATCGCCAGCAGGGGGTCCGTCTTCCAAAGAGTCCCGTTAAGGGAGGCAAGACAAGAACTCACCCATTGCCTCGCCGATCTATTTTCGGGCTTGATTTGCAAGGGAGGATAAACCCATTCCTTTTTCCTGGTCAATCTAAAGAATTGGATGAGTTGGAATATCATCCCCAAAATAAATATGATCAGAGCAATCGATATCAACTGCCCCCGAATCAAGTCGTACATGAAATTCCCCCTGTTAAATGATCTTCAAATACGCCTATCAAGACATCCGTGAATCAGGGAGCAGGATATCAGGGCATCCGTGAGCAGTTCTTTGTAACCCGATATTCTGATGACCTGATAATCGAAGGACCTTCTTCTCCCTATCGCCCCATCCCCCCGTCTCCTCATCATCGGTTACACCTTGGGCCTGGGTATGAGCTTCGCCCGTTCAGCAATTTCAGGAACCTTATGCTCCCATTCAATGGCCATGAGATGAATTCCGTGGACCCCCTTGATCTCCTTCAACTCTTGAACCTGTTCAACGCAGATTTGGATCCCTTCGTCGGCAGCCTTCTTCGCTTTTACGATTCGATCGATGATCTCATCAGGGATGATGATGCCGGAGACATTCTTTGCCATATATCGAGCCATACCACCTGATTTAAGGGGTGTGACTCCCGCCAGAATATGGACTTTTTCGGTCAGCCCCATGTCGTTGGCCTGCTTCATCCATTCCCGGAACCTTTTCATGTCGTAAATGCACTGAGTCTGGATGAAATCTGCACCGGCAGCGATTTTTTTGGCCAGCCGATGGACCCGCCACTCAAAAGGCTCAGCAAAGGGATTGGCCGCGGCGCCGATAAAGAGTTGGGGTGGTCCGTCGATCTGATCGCCGTTAAGAAATTTCTTGTCATCCCGCATTCCCTTCACCATACTGATCAATTGGATGGAGTCGATGTCGAAGACCCCTTTGGTTAAGGGGTGGTTGCCAAATTGTTGGTGGTCGCCTGAAAGACAGAGCATATTCCGGATGCCGTGAGCGTAAGCTCCCAGGATATCGCTCTGCATGGCGATGCGGTTACGATCACGGCAGACCATCTGAAAGTTGGGTTCCAATCCTTCCTGAATGGCAATCAATGCGGCGCCCCAACTCGACATTCGTACGACGGCGGTCTGGTTGTCTGTGATGTTGACCGCATCGACAATTCCTTTTAGATAACCTGCCTTTTTCCGGATCGCCTCCACATTGGCTCCCTGGGGTGGCCCGAGCTCACCCGTAAAAGCAAAATGGCCCGCTCCTAACATCCTTTCAAGATTACTTCCTGATTTCATAGACATAGACTCCCTTTCCTGGCTGGCGATTAGCCTCAATTATAGGAAATTATTGACAAAAAACTTTTAAATTATTTCGCATACTTTGTCAAGAAAAATATGGGTTTTTGAGGCTATTTTATGCCCCGTTCCCTGAAAATGATTGCAGTGATTCCCAGTATCACGACTGCAAAATATAGTTTTTTTCTTCGTAAAATAAGGTATTCAACCTATTTTCTTCAAAGCCGTTATTGGGATATATCAAACAGTAAGATCAATTCAATGTCAGAAGAGAATCTCTCATCAGGCCAAAGGCAAGAGAGGAGGGAAAGAACATGAACCGGGAGCTATTGGTTTGTACGAACTGCAAGAGTGGAATCTTTGTCCGTTCGGTTGCGAATACGGCGCCGAGATGGACAGGGGAGTTCGGTGATCCTCCGAACAGAAGGAAGAGGATCGACAACCAGGATGATCTGAGCGTTTTCAAGAGAAAGCACTTGAGGCACGAGATGATTGAAGTTGAACTGGCACAAGACTAATGTGCCGTATATCAGTCTATCCCTTTTTCCACGGCTGGCTGAAAAGTTCTTGTGCTATTTTCCCGTGACCTCCATGAGTTGCGGCCCCCTGACAAGAGAATCTACATTAGCCTTCTTTGCTTGACAATATGATTCACTCCTTCTTATATTGAGCACATCCTGAGGTGTGCTCTTATCCTTCGTGAACACGATGAAGGAGGTAAATTTCAACATGAGATCCCATCTGCAGACGTTTGGCGCTCTGATCATGGCAGGAGGGTCCGGTAAACGGATGGGGACTTTGACGAGGAATATACCCAAGCCGCTGTTGACAGTTGGCAATCACACCATACTGGATTATTTGCTGGGTTCATTTGAACGACATGGGATTCTTCAAGAGAACATCGTTGTCGTTGCCAAATATTTAGCGGATCAGATACATTCCCATCTATCGAATACAGGGGTAAGGGTGTGCACCGGGAAACACAGTGAAATCGTTCTTAACTTATTAGACGCCCTACCCTATTTGCCAGGAGATTTCATTGCAACCGGATGTGATTTACTCTCTTTAGACCTTCTGAAAGAGGCGACAGATATCCATTTCCAGAGTGGTGCAAGCACCACGGTGGTTATTTGCAAGCTGCCCGATGATGTTCCCAGGAGTAAGTACTGGTTGTATACGATTGAAGAAGGGCTTCTTAAGGGACTCGAGAAAGGGGAGCGGGTCACTGATATTGAAAGGGACATATTGGTACTAAAAAAGAGTGCTGTTGACGAGGTAGCTGAACGGATTAAAAGTTTGATAAATGGCCGTTCTCCGGAATATGAGACATACAAGAAGTATTCTACCTGGAATCTCTTGTTAAAGGTTTTCCTTGAGCAAGGTTTTATGATCAGGATATCGGAGAAGGAAACCTGCAGATGTCACCGAATCAATCTTCCTCAGGACTTGGCGGCAGCAGAATCAAAGGTCGCACAATGGGGCTTGATACCATTGTTGCGGACCAAGGCAGCATGATCGCCTTGATATTCAATCAAGTCAGTCCATCGAATACCTACCTTTTCTACCAATTCTCCGAGTCATCCCTGGTCAACACCTGATTGATTTAGTAGGAAGGATTGTGGAAAAGCGAATTCAGTTGGATAATAGGATAAAAGCCAATCAGCAATTTAAGGGATTCTTCCTGAAATGCGTCGTCACCTCATTTTCGTTTCCGTCGGTTTGAGTCTCCTGATGTCCTCCATCGACACGACGGTCGTCGCAGTGGCCTTCCCCCACTTTATTAAGGACTTAGGGACCAATGTCCTCTGGGCTGCATGGACGATCTCGATCTATTTTATTGCATATGCCGCTGCGATGCCATTAGCGGGAAATCTAAGCGACAGCTTCGGTCATAAAAAGGTCTTTCTCTTTTCCCTAATACTTTTTACAGGAAGTTCCCTTGCCTGCGGTTCTGCACCCGATATCTATACCCTGGTGGCATTTAGGTTCCTTCAAGGTATCGGAGGAGCAAGTTTCCTTCCGACAGCATCTGGAATTGTGAGCGATCATTTTCCGGAGAATCGGGAAATGTATATCGGTCTTTTTAGCAGTATCTTTCCCATAGGGGGTGTGATCGGACCAAACTTAGGGGGATGGATTGTGAGCCGTTACTCCTGGCGATACGTGTTCTATATCAATTTACCTATCGGCGTCGGCCTGATCATCCTGATTATGATTCTGCTAAAAGATTCGAAGATGATTTCCCGCCCCCATGTAGACGTGGTCGGTGCCTCTCTCTTTTGTGGAGCAATCCTCTTTCTGATGGTCGGTTTCAATCTGGTTGGTGAAAGCTTGTCTGCCTCCTCCTTTCTTCTCGCGGCGATCTTTTTAGCCGTGAGCTCTTCGTTGCTCTTCTTATTTTTTCTTCAGGAGAAGAAAGTATCCAACCCGATCCTGGATATCGCCTTGTTGAAATCGAGGCCTTTTTTGGCAGCAAACCTCTATAATATGATTTTTGGGGCTGGAGCCTTTGGAATCTTCACTTTCGTACCGCTCTATGCGACCTCCGTGCACAAGTTATCGACATTGATGAGCGGAGTGATCCTCACTCCCCGCTCACTCGGAGCGATTGTCACCTCGACCGTAACGAGCTTCCTCCTCAGGCGGTGGGGCTATCGATGGCCCATGATATTGGGCCTGATCATCATCTCTCTTTCAACGATCTTACTCGGGCAGGGTCTTCAGCTGTGGAGAATGATGGGGATTCATATAGGAGCTGTAGAAATACTCTCCTTCCTGGTACTGGTTTCTGGGATTGGTATGGGAATTACCACCCCTGCTTCCAATAACGCATGTATTGAGTTGATGCCGAGCAAGGTCGCCACGATCGTTGGTCTTCGAGGTATGTTCAGAACCGTGGGAGGGCCTTTGGGAATCTCTATCATCACGATTATTCTACACTTAAGTTCCAACCCCATCAAAGGTTTCAGGATTGCCTTCACCTCGTTTGGCCTTGGACTCTTATTCGCCATTCCTCTCGTCTTCCTTATGCCCACCGGCAAGAGATGAGACCAGACTGAATCCTCTTACGTCCAAGGGAAAGGTCGGAATTTCTCTATCCTTGGCTGAAAAGTCCTTGCGCCAATTTCTTCCCTGTTACTGTACTAAAGTGTTTTTGGATGACCTCCTGTAATTTTTCCGGATTCTTCAATAATCCATTGTCTTCCATATTGACCAGCCAGTCTGCTTCGTAAAGGATTTGAAAGTTAAGGGTCTCTCTTTTCCTGGGATGATGATGGTGTCCGATGATATCGCAGATCTCTTCCGTAATGCCTCTCTGGACGTTCAATCTATTTAAGATGTCCCTTGCGATCTCCGGACCCATCTTCTCCTGATCCTCGGGAGAGGCGGTGCCGTATTTCTCCTCTGCCTGTTTAATGCCGATATCATGAAGATAGGCAGCCCCGAGAACGACGAGGGGATGACCCCCTTCTATCTTCAGGATCTCTTCTGCATATTGAGCCACCTTAAGGGCATGATTCACACGCTTCGTATCCGGGCCAAAGTATCTCGTCATTTCGTAGGAAATTCTCTCCCTCATCCTCTGGTTCTTTTCTTCCTTTGTCTTTGCTTTCATCTCTTCGGGCAGCCCTTCGATGCAGCTATCCCCATAAGCACACCACTCCGCACACCCAAAGTTGATCTTTGGGTTGACGATCTCGTGTCCGCAGCGGCACCTTCTTTTTACGTCGAATTTGAAAAACTCCAAATGGTAGTCACATTTGGGGCAAGAAATCTCGAAAACATCACCGGGTCTCCAGAACATCGGGTCTTGTCCGGGGCATCTCATGGTTTTTGTACCTCCTCTTGTTTTTACTTTTCTTATAACAGGTCCCTAAGGATGTTACCTTGACTTAAGTCAATCCTTCGCCCCTTCGATAAACTCAGAGCTCAGGACAGGCCCTTCGGTTTTTTCTCAGGGCGTAGTCTGGGCACGTCCTTGTTCCCGTTCTGAAGAGAAGGGCTTGGACGCAGTCATTGAGGTGAGATGGGGTAGGGGTACAAAACGTAGGATTTGAATTACAGTCGGTATTTTTCTTTCAAGAAGGATGAGATCTCTTTCAAGAAGCCGAAGGCCTTCTCGACGATCTGTTCCTCTGCATTTGCGACCCCGCATCTCTCAGATCCTTCCAAGGCGATATCTTTGAGGCAGCATCTTGCCGGAGCGATCAGCGCCTGCGCGGCAATCTGTTCCAGAGAGAGGCCTGTTGCTTCCGAGATAATCTTCCAGTAATCGGAGAGAATTGAGACTAACTTCTCAGGCGTCTGGGTCGAAAGGACCGAGGAATCGGTGGGGACAATACCCCAGGAGATGATCCCTCCCTTTTTGATAAACTCCGCAGCACTGCGAGCATATTCTTTGGGCATGAATCCGATTTGAAAGGCGTCGAAAGATAAGATTTCTATTCCTAACTCCAATAAATACGGTAGATTCACATCGGCGCAGAGATGGAGTCCCTTGGGTCCTTCCAGCCCCTGAACAAAGTCGGAGTAATCTTTCTTAGCCTGCTGGTCATTATATCCTGAAAGGCCGCTGAATACATATCCCAGGCCTGGCTCATCCACCCAGACAAAGGCATTGGGGTTTTTCTTCCGAAGCTCCTGATACTGCAAATTGACCTTCTTCTGGATAAAATCGAAAAGGATCGTTTTCACCTCATCGTTATAGATAATGGGTTTGAAGCTTTCATCCATGGCCTTAAAACCGAAGCTTACAGGACCCGTGATTTGACCTCTGATTGCTCTATAATCTTGCAGGTCCTTGGAAAGAAATCTTTGGAAGACTGCGGAATACTCCGGGGTAAGGGCATAAGTCTCCGGGATTTCCATCTTCGTAAAGTAGTCCGGAAGTTCTTCTGCGAACCTCTCCGTATGAAAGGCCAGTCTTCCCTTTTCAAAGTCGATCCGGAGACCGGGAAAATTCTGTGAGGTCTGCACGTACATATCCTCGTACAGGCTCACATTGGGAAGCTGCGGCCAGAAAGGGATATCCAGACCCAGGGCAAGTTCAAGGGCCTTGTCCACATCCTTATGGGGCATGATGCCCATGGCAGTCGTGCCGCAATTGGCTTGAAAGTTCATGGAAAACCCGTTGAGATGCTGAAATAAATTCAGCATGGCAAGAAAAAGCATGCCATTCCGAACTAGGTTTCGGAATCTCAGGTTTGTTTTGGAACCATTCGGACCAGTTTCCAGACTACTGTTTCGGTCAGCACACAGACGTCCTCGCTCGAAAGATAATGGGATATATTTCCGTCAAAGAGGATGTTCCCATTGGGAGGAAATTCGTCGTCTCCTTTCCAGAGAATAAAGAAGATCCGCACCTTCGGGAATGGGTCAATGCTGACGGAAAAGTCCCCATAAGGCGCCTTGATCCCTCCCATCCTTGGGGCCAGCTCCAGAAGCAATTCTGGCCGATGGCCGAAGCACTTTAACAAAGGGTCTGCACTCCTTTTTATGAATGTGGGAACGTAAAAATTTCCGCCCTCGATTTGCCCATAGTTGATCACCTTATTCGTAAAGGGTGTGCCCTTTGCCTGGGTCAGGTAGTGGAGGATCAATATCTGGTCTTTGACCGGGACATCCTCTTTCGTGCCCTCCGGTGAGATCTCGCCCGTGGAAATAACCACCTGATAAGGACGACTCAAATAGGGAATCCGGATATTATCGTCATCAATTCGAGAGGCGCCGGTGTTACGGCAGATTTCTTCAGGAGTCATGCTTCCGAGCTTCGTGCAGGCCAATCGGAAAGCCATATCAAAGCCTTCTTTCGAGATGTCTTCAAACAAGCGCATAACCTGCCTCCGTCAATATCCTCTTGACCGAAACGGATGATGGGGCTTGTTCAGGGATCTTCAACAAGGATTCGCCCTTCAGATTGTGTTCCCTAACCAGAGGATCGTAAGCAATTCTTCCCAAGTATTTCTCTCCGCTCCGTAATAGAACCGTTTCGATCTCTTCCGTGAATCGATAATTCCCTACAAGGTAGAATTGATGATAGGTGATGTTGACGCCTTTGGTGACATACTTGATCCGATCGATGTGTTTTGCCGATTTTTCAGATGGATCGAGGACGACAAAAAGGTCATGAATGTCAGGAGTCACTTTTCGGTTCAGATGCTCTAATCCGGCAGGGGAATCGACGATGACCATTTCATAATTCTTGTGGAGATTCCTGATCGTTTCCTTAATCATCTCATCGGGCAGACAGTAACAACCCGCAGCAAGCTTCGTACCCAAGGTGATAAGATCGAACTTTTCATCCTTATAGAGGATCGATTCTTCCTCGATCTCGCGCCTCAATAGGTCGGGTATGTCTTTTGTATCTTTGCCTTTTCCAATCACCCCGAAAAGCGCATCGGCGACGGTCGTTTTACCTGCCTTCTCCAGATCGACGCCGAGCATCTTGGCCAGGCTTCCATCCGGATCGAGGTCGATGAGGAGGGGCTTTGCCTTAACATATTTCGTAAAGAAGGCAGTAAAGGTTGATTTCCCTGTTCCGCCTCTGCCCGTGACAACGTTTATCTTTGCCATATCAGACCTCAACACTGTAAATCGGCAAGGGGGTGTACTTGCAAAACTTTATCAAGCGACTTTCTATTTATGCTGGGCAATATGCGGTCTCATTCAAATTTAACCCTTGTGAGATATGTGAAAACCAATCAGTATGAATGTCGAAGGTTCCGCTATAAAGTTTTGGCGATAAATCGCCCGGAGATGAAATCGTCTATTTTATTTTTTGCCGGCTCAGCACACCCCACCCCTTGCCTTTTCAGTTACACCAATCCTGCTTTCTCCAGGATCCTCCTCACCGATCGGGATGCAGCCGAATCATCGGGCAGTTGCCGCAGAGATTCTCCCTTCAAATTGTATTCTTCGACGTCTTGATCATACTCGATCTTTCCCAGGTAGGTTTCGCCCGTCTCTTTCAAATAGCGCTCGGATTCTTCGTCAAACATATAGTTTGCCAGAACATAGAAACGATCATACATCGTCCCCACCTCTTTCAAAATGGCCTTGATCTTCTTGATGTGGATCAGCGACTTGTCAGAGGGATCGAGGATCACAAAGATGTCATCCACCTGAGAGACGATATTGCGATTGAGATGTTCTAGGCCTGCCGGAGAATCGATGACGAGATTCCGATAATTCTTAGAGAGCTGGGAGATGATTTTCCTCAGCAGATGATCCGGGAAACAGTAGCACCCTTCAAGGTCCTTGGTCCCGAGGGTGAGGACATCGAAGCCCTTCCCCTCGTAGAGACAATCTGCCCAGATCAACCCCTGGAAACGGTCCTCCACCGGTGTAAGAGGGCTTCCCCCACGCTGTCTCTCTTTGACGGCATCGTAGAGGGCCTCCACAATCGTTCTCTTACATGCCTTCTGGAGATCGATCCCGAGCATATCGGCGAGGCTGAGATCGGGATCGAGATCAATCAGTAAGGATGGAGGGGTTAGATATCGACTCATCAAAGCGACGAAGGTCGATTTCCCTGCTCCTCCTCTTCCTGTGGAGACGATCCTTCTTGTCATTGCGTTCGATCTCCTTGAGCAGAATCCTCCTTCTTCATTTTGCTCGGAGGAAGCTTGCTAACCGGTGAAATCTTGACGACCGCATTATATTCACGAGGGCATACTTCCAGACAGGTTCCGCATTTTGAGCACTTCTCCTGATCGATCCACTTGGCCTCGCCCTTGCCTCCTTTGATCGTTTCGGTGGGGCATACCAGGACACAGTGCTCGCAGGCCCGGTCACATTTGTCAGGAAGGATGTAATAAGCGATGAGATCCTTGCAGACCAGGGCAGGACAGCGTTTTTCGAGAATGTGAGCCTTGTACTCATCACCGAAGTAGCGGAGCGTGGTCAGGACAGGATTGGGGCCCGATCGTCCCAGGCCGCAAAGGGATCCCACCCTGACGTCTTGGGCCAATTGTTCAAGAAGTTCGAGGTCGTCCATTTTGGCCTTCCCGGCAGAAATATCCTCCAGGATGCTCAGGAGCTGCAAAGTGCCCATCCGGCACATCGTACACTTGCCACAGGATTCTTTTGTCGTAAAGTCAAGAAAGAACCTTGCCGTATCCACAGCGCAATCATTCTCGTCCATGAAGATCATGCCGCCTGATCCCATCATGGAACCGGCTTCCCGGAGCGAATCGAAATCGATGGGGATGTCGATCAATCTTTCAGGGATGCAGCCACCCGAAGGACCGCCAATCTGCACCGCCTTAAACTGCCTTCCGTTCCGCATCCCGCCGGCAATGTCATAGACGATCCTTCTCAGCGTCGTACCCATCGGTACTTCGGTAAGGCCCGGATATTCGATCTTTCCAGCGAGTGTAAAGACTGCGGTTCCCTTGCTATGCTCTGTTCCGATAGAGGCAAACCCGTCTGTCCCACGGCCAATAATCAGAGGAACGTAGGCAAAGGTCTTCACATTATTCAGAAGGGTAGGGCATCCCCATAGACCGGATTCCGCAAGGCGAGGGGGCCTCACCCTCGGTTCACTCCTTCTTCCCTCCATGGCTGCGACCAAAGCGGTTGCCTCACCGGAAACGAAGGCACCGGCTCCCTGTGCAATCTCAATACGAAAGCTGGAGCCGCTGCCGAGAATATTCTCTCCCAGGACTCCGATCTCCTCTCCCTGCCGCAGTGCATCTCTCACACGTTCGATGGCTAGGGGGTATTCCGCACGAACGTAGATGTAACCCTTCTGCGCGCCCACGGCGCGGCCGGCAATGATCATACCTTCGATGACCTCTTGGGGGTTGCTTTCAAGAATGATCCTGTCCATAAAGGCGCCCGGGTCACCTTCATCGGCATTACAAACCACATACTTCGTCCTGTTTTCGGCTTTCCAGCACTGCTCCCATTTCGGTCCTGTGGAGAAACCCGCGCCTCCTCTTCCCCGTAAGCCTGACTTCTCGACCTCCTCAATAATCTCCTCGGGAGTCATCTTTAAGGCCTTCTCCAATCCAAGGAAACCACCGTGGGCAAGATAATCATCGATATTCTCAGGGTCAATATAACCGCAAAGGCGCAGGATCAGGCGAAGCTCATGCTCAAACCTTGGGAGCTCGGGGACGTAGGGAACTCCCTTATCATCAATCTCGAGAGTTCCCAGGGCAAGCTCAAGGCATGGATCCTCACCCTGGATGTATCCCTCTACGAGGCGGGGGACGGAGTCCGGGGTAACGTTGTGGTAGACGACGCGGAGCGATTCTGGCTTAGAAATAATGACCAGGGGTTCGGCATAGCATAAACCGATACATCCCACTTGGATGATGGGTACTTCGATGCCCAGTCGTGCCAATTCGCTCTTAAATGCATCAATAACATCTAAAGCACCTGCTGCCCTGCCACAGGTGGCAGATCCAACGAGCACATGGGCGCCTCTTTGTAAAGCTTCCCGGCGGGCATGAGCCTTTTTTCTGATTTCTTCAAATTCCAATTCTTACCTCGTAGGAGGAATTTAGCCTTTGGAGAGGCATTTATTCTTATTTTAACCTTTGGAAAAACGTATTGAAAGCCCCTCCCGGATTGATGATTGACGATTGGCGATTGAAAACCTTAATCAATCAACAATCATCAATCAACAATAACCAATCCAGTGGATCATCAATCAAGACTGGGCGTTTACTCTTCCTGTCGATAGGGGATGAGGGATTCTTCCACCTTGAAAGGAGACATCTTGGGGTGAATCTTATCCTTGATCACTGAAACGGGAGCCAGCGTACAACAGCCGATACAGGCAACCCTCTCCAGGCTGAAATTACCATCGGCTGAAGTCTCTCCCACTTTGATGCTGAGCTCCCGTTCGAGGGCCTCTAAGACTAACCTTCCTCCTGCGAGATGACAGGCAGTCCCCATGCAGACTTTCACATGGTTCTTTCCGAGGGGGGTCAATCGAAACTGGTTAAAAAAGGTGGCGACCCCCCACACGTCGATGGGCTTTATCCCCAAGAACTGGGCCACCCTGGTCATCCCGCCTTTTGGAAGATATCCTAACTCCTTCTGAATCTCAAGCAGGACAGGGATTAAACCCTTTTTCTCTCCGCGATGCCCTTCAAGGATGGCGCAGAGCTGCTCTTCTTCTTTCTCTGTCATTTCTTCAATGTCTTTACATGCTCCGGCAAAAAGGCTCCAATCCCGGCTGCCTCTCTCGGACCGATAACCACTTCCCAACCGGGCAGGGCATCCTCCAGTTCCCCTTTAATTCTTGCCACCCTTCCCGGGATCACGATCTTCTTGTTTTTGACCTTACTCTCAATTCCCGACTTCTTCACCATTGCACCGACCTGGTCACCGGTAAATTTGCCTGCGGCCCAGCCAGTGAGAACACCGAGGCCTTCTGCATCCTTGACCAGCAAGTAAGCTGGAATCTTTGTCGCTTCAATCGCTGAAAAGACGATGAAATAAGTGAGAGCCCAGTTGGAGGTTATCAGAACCGGCGCATTGGCATCCGGCTGTCCGACCTCGTAATACTTCTCTTCGACCGCCATCGGGAAACGCGGATCGGTGTAAATGTTCAGACGCTGCACCAGAAGGGGGAGGAGCGAAAACTGATCGAAATCGGAAAGGACGATCAGGGCGGCAAATTTGTTCACAAAAACAGAAGCGGCAAGAGCTTCCTTTAATCCATCCTTTGCCATGAAAGAGGGAAAGGCGATCGTGGGATAGCCCAGGGGTCTAAAGCCCTGCTTCAGGGCAGCTCTCCGGATGAAGGTCTGGTCCCTGACCGCGTCCATCAGATTCTTGGACCCTGGGTCCAAAACAGCCTCGTCAACTCCAGCCTCCTTCAATTTCATCGTTAAAGGAACGAGTTCTTCAAGGCTCGCTCCGCGAACTCCCACGGGGGTCGGCTTTTCTTTGATTTTAGGGATGGCTTTATCAATATTTTCCTTTGTGATCGGATAGAGCAAAGGCTTCTTGTCGGCACATAAATCCCGGGCCGCAAAGAGAGTATCCAGATCTTCCGAGATGAGGATCATTCCGAGATTCGCTCCGGTCGCTTTCTTAACCAGAGCGAGAAATTTGTTCCTGTCCCCGGATTCGAATCGGAGGGCAAGAAGGTCTGCCTTGAGTGTTAGACCCACCCATGGGAATTCCAGAGTCTTCAGCTTCTTGATCTTCTCATCAACCTTCGCGTCGCTCTCCTTGTCCGAAATGAGGATGGCAATACCCGGTGGATGGACATAAGTCTTCTCGTGCCGGTAGATCACTTCTTCATTTCCGACCTGCACCTTGGTCTCTCCTGTTCCTATTGTGACCAGCTTGATTGCCGGTGCCAAGAGATCTTCAAGCTTGGCCTTAACCTCGGGAGAAAGATAAGGGCATTTTTCCAATTTTGCCCCTCCCGTTGCCAGCTTCATGGCATAAGCAAAACAGGTAGGGAACCCACAATCTTTACAGGGTTTTTTCCCGGGAAGCATCTTCACAATTTCAGATCCTGATATTGGCATGTCGCACCTCCTGATATTCAAAAAATATTGGGGGACTGTCCCAGAATTACGGCCCCTTAGGGGCGTAGATCCGGGACTGTCCCCTTTTACACAGTCACGCACTTATTACGTTGGGAGTTCCACCTCACCCTTTAACCAGGGGTGTCCCACTTTGTCCAAGAATGCGGAAAGCTCATCGGGGTTCTTGGCATCGTCCTCTGTGGCAATCTTATCATAGAGGCCTTTTGCTTCGAGGACGTCTTTAAACCTTTCCTTTATTTCCTTAGGCATCCAGACAATCCTTGCCAGGCCACCGTCCGCCTGGATGAACTTTGCGGATCGGATCTGCTCCAAGCCCGTGCCGAGCCTGCCTTCGATCTGTTTTCCTCCGGAGGTCTCGCCTGCCATACGGGAGAAGGTCGTCCCGATCACGGTCTCCCCTTTGTACTCTCTGTTGACGATGCCGAAGGCATCGACCTCAGGGATATAGAAGACGATCGCCTGGAAACAACCGCAGGAAGTATGGGGATGCTCAAAGGCGCTGTAAAGGTAGACCTTATCATAGTTGCCCAGGGATTTCTCCGCTACGACTTTATTGACCCCTTCGTATTCCCCTCTGGCCGGGTTGATCAGTTCCCCTTTTTCGATGGCGAAGATCGGACCTTCAGGGTCGATCTTCGCAGCGGCCCTGCCGTCAAACCAGTTGATGGCGCCGCAGTTCGCAATCCGGTTGGGTGCGATGATCGAACAATGGGTCGGAGCAAAGCTCTGGCATAAGACACAGCCATAGAATGTATCGACATCCTCATCCTTGAGCTGTCTCGCCCTTTCATCTCTGGCTGCATATCTCTTCAAAGCCTCTGGCAAAAGCTGCTCCACTTTCTTCGGATCGGTGATGATCGTGGTCTGAATCTTTTCAATGATCGGCATCTCCGAGGTGAAGAGGAAGTTAAAGATCTCCCCCAATTCTTTTAAAGAGGTAAAACCCTTCTTGTAGGCATCCGTGCTCAACCTGACCCATGTGTCCTGTCTCTGATTCATATGGTACCAGCCTTGAATAAAATTGAGGTACATATGGATCTTTCTCTCGATGATGGCCTCCGCATCCTTGTCCAATTCGGATCCGGCGACATCGATCAAGATCGCAATGGGGTAGGTTCCGCCTTTGTCCGTTTCCGGGTTATAGGGTGTCAATTCGTTGATGTCAGGGCCGATGATCTCGACCTTTTCGTTCTCGATCTCATCGGGGCTTTTCACAGTGGCCAGTTCGAATTTATGTGAGACCTTGGGTCCTCCGAACTCGATATACAGATTCTCTTTCCGAATGACCTCGCCTTCATATTGCGGTCCAATATCAGCATGAAACTCCATTTCCACTCTCCTTTCTTTGGATGATTTATTCTTTCTTGAGATTATCGATCATACCCTCTAAGAGACCCTTCCACTGCTCATCTTTCCTGATATTGGCAAGGGAGAAATCAGCATGAGGGTAATAATACTTGCACAGGGTCATCGTCTTGAGATGAGGAGCGAAGTGTTTGAGCACGGAAAGTCCCTGTTCCCCGAGATCGGTTCTGAAACCGAAGAAGAGGACCAGATCGTGGTTTCCTTCCTTCCTCACCCCTTTCCACTGCGGGTCTTTCAAGGCATTGATGATCTCGACGATATCGTAGACGCTGTCGGGTTTGACTCCAAGCTCCACCATCTTCGATTTGACGGTGGCGGTGGCACAAGTAGGGATATTCTTGGCCTTCGCAATGTCGAGGGCATATTCAATGAGCAACTTTCCACCCAAGGTTGTCTTCATCAAAAGGGGGCCGAGGACGAGGAGGGGCCGCTCGGCCTTCGAGATCTGTTTGGCAAGCTCGACCGGATCCTCGACCAGCTTCGCCGTTCTTGTCCCGGTGAGGACGTTGACTCTATGATATGGCAATAAAGGGGCTAATTGACTCATGTTCTTTTCCTCCTTCTTAGTGTATGACCGAATCCACCGGGACCTTCGTTGGATAAGTCCCGATCAGGGTGGGGAGTCCGACCGGTTCTTTTGGCTTCCAGCCGATCTGGGTCAAATGGGCCTTGACCTCCTTCTTATAAACGAGAGGAATGTCGGGATCTCTTCTCACGTAGAGGGGGAGGTCTTCCGGAAGTCCCCCTCCCATGTACTTCTTGTAGAGAGAGATATAGTGATTCAGTTTGATCGCTCTTCCCTGAGGCGTATCATTCTTCCGGATGCAAAGCTTCGGGATCATCACCATGGCCTTCTCTTTTGTCTCGCAGACATAGGCCAGATGCTCGGGTGAAGGCTCTGCGGTTTCCACGATCTGTTTCTTTCTCGCATCCATCACCTTCCATTCATCCTCTTCCTTCCTTGAGAGGTAGAGCCTGCGATACTTCGATGAATGAGGGCCGAGGATGACCGGGACCCCCAATCGGTTAAAGCCCGTACCGATGGAGGCTGCCTTTTGAGAATAGACTCCCCAGGCAATACCCACTGCTCCGACCCGGTTGAGCACATAATCGGCCATGACTTCGTAATTGGCTCTCAAAGGCAAGGCAGCAAAGATATTGGCGATCTTGATCGCTGCTCCGGCAATATGACTATTGGCAACGCAGGAGCCCACATTGACCACACATCCGGCATCGAAATCGCCAGAGTACTTCTCATAAATCGTCTTTCCCTCCGCATCCTTCCACATCCCCACGGCCATGGCCGTGCACCCGGAAACGACGACGATATATTTTCGACGGGCGAATTCATCCACGATCTCAGCGAGGTCCCGGATATCGGGGAAATTGGAGCAGCCCACCAGAGCCACCACTCCAGGAATGGTGCCGAGGGTGATCGGTGCGCCGACGGTTCTGATCTCCGTATCCATGATGGGACCGCGTCCTGCCCTGATCTTCCATTTCTCTTTGCTCGCTCCGACCTGCATAATCTTCAGGATGGGAATGTTTCGGGGACATTCCTCCTCACATTTGCCGCAGCCAACGCACAAATTGAATTGTTCTCGGATAACGTCGTAATTTCCCTTAGCCACGGCATTGATGCCCTTGCCGATGTCGAAAAGATTGGGGCAAGCTGTTTCACAAATACCGCAGAGGCCGCATTTCTTGGCAAGCTCTGTGGCTTCCTGTTCGGTTAACCATTCCTTCCTTCTCTGGGGGGCGATGGTCATGGCAACCTTGACAGCCACCTCAGCCGCCTTCTTCGAGTCCAGAATGGCAAAATGCTTCTTCTCCTCCACCATCTTCTTCACGATCTCTCCGGTCTCCATCTCGGTCGCATCTTCCAGGCCGTACATCACCTTGTCGAGGGTGGCGATCAGGGCGGAGCCGGCTTTTGTGGCCTCGATCGGCATATCGGTCCGGATGCACTGCTCATCGGTCATGATCACATCGGCAAAACCGCTTCGGAGGAAGAAAAGCTGTCGGGAATAGGGGCCGATCACCTTTGCCTTATCCGAATACCTGCTCGTCTCAAGGGCGGTACAGCACACCCCACAGAATTCGACCTTGTCATAGAGGTTGTTTTCTCTCAGATAGTCCACCACGACCGTGGAGGTAGCGGGGTTATGTCCAACAAACAGGATGATCGGTTTCGTTTTGTCGACGGAATTCCAGCCCAGATCGACCAGAGGAGTATTTGCGACAGAAGTGGGATAGTTGAATCCTACGATCTGAGCAATATCACCCACCTCCATGCCCACATGGTCGAGCATTCCCGCGTGCATGGCCTTCGATTCATAATCGAGGTTACTTCCTTCCTGTCCCATATTGGTGGAGTCAAGAAGTTGGGTGATCTCTTTGTAAACGTACTCAATTGCAATCTTCAGATCGCCCAGTGTTTCCGGTTTTAACCCGAGGACCGTCCTGATAATCGGTGCCTCAAGTTCGATGGAGTTGCCCAGATTGATCTTCTTGTCCGGACCGTGCTTCTCAATCAAGACCTCCAGAATATGTCCTGCATGGGAAGCATGGGCTGAGGCGCCCATCAGGCAGGCCAGAAGAATCCACCTCCCCTGTTGAGCACCGATGTCGATCCCGCAGGCCCCTCTTCGATCTTCAGTCAGGTCGCATTTACCGTAGGTGCAGAAACAGCAAAGGTCACAGAACGGGGCGTAGAAGGGTTTATAGGTTTGAAGCAGTTTCATATCCCAGCTTCTGAGGTCTGCGATCTCGGGCATGGGCGTATGCCCGATCGGCTCCCAGGGAATCTCGGCCTTGATCTTCTCATGGACCTCCTTTAACTTTCGCGTTAATTCCTTCATTTCCGCCATGTGGTATTACCTCCCTAAAGTTTCTTTAATGGATTTGAGTGTCTCGGGATGCCTCAAGACAAGGATATTCGCCCCTGCAATATAAAGGGATAGGGCTGTCATTCCCTCCCAGAGTAACCCCTGCGTCTTATTCTCTTTGGACTGTTTCGTCTTCCAGCATTCCGCGCCGAGATTGGCAATAATGGGCATCATGGTCATGCTGTCCTTCGTGATCACCCCGATCTGCTTCACCCTTTCGATCAGGGAAAAGCTGTATTCAATCCCATAGCCCAACGCCGAAGAGAGGGGATCGATCACGACCTTCTCCGGGGGCAAGAACTTGCAGAGCTTGACGTTCAACTCTTTCAGAAGATTGATGTCGAGGGGACTCTGGGCAATGGCCACGTGGCCGTTTTCCAGTATGGCCTTGCCCACAACCTCGAAGTTTTCTTTCTGAACGGGCCCGAGCAGAAGGTTTTCACCGGCGCATAGCTTAGCTACTTTCGGTAAAACCTCGGCATCCTTCTTCTCATCTCCCGATCCATAAACGATCAAGGGCTTCTTGATCTCTCCGACCATCCGTTTCACCAATTGAGCCGCCCCGTCTGCCGAGGAATCCTTCTCGGCAGGATCGGTACTGGTAAGGGTCAGGCAGATGGCATCGACACCAAACCCTTCACACTTTTTGGCCCATTTGATCGGGTCGGAAATCGCATCTCCAAAAGGCTCCAGGAGATGGGGGATCTTATCCGAAGGCTCCATATCGATCACTTCCAAAGCAAACTTCGGTGGATTGGGCAGTGAACCCTCGTCGAAGAAATGAAGGGGGAGAATATTCTCACCCCCGACCTTCATGGTCTTGTCTCCTTTTCCAATCGTCACTTCTCTTACCGCTCCCTTATAAGCTTCTTTAGGTGCCTTGTATTCCATCATCCGCCTCCTTCTGATAAGTCCTGGAAAAGAAAATTTTGCATATAAAAAAAATATGACACATAGGTTCTTAAATTTCCAGCCACGCATCCGAATAAAGTGATTGGGCCATCAAGACCCTTGCGGTCTTCACATAGGCCGCCTCTTTCTGGGAGAGGGGAGAGAGATCGACCTCCTCTCCGTCCATGGTTTTATAGATGAGTTCCGTGATCTGAGGAAGCTCTCCCTTCATGAATGCCATCAGTTCTTCGTCGAGAGGATCCGCAATGGCCGAATAGAGTCCGTTTCTCGCAAGCATCACGAGGTAGGTTCGGTTCAGGATCGGTCTCAAGTGGGCAGGAACCCCATTGGAAATATTGGAAAGCCCCACGGTCGATTTGACGCCAGGAAGGACGTCTTGAAGGATCTTAATGAATTCGAGATTTCCCACGGCGATATTTTGACCTTCGCCGGCCGTGCTCACGGGAAGAATGATGGGATCGACCCAGCAATCTTCGTTGGGGATACCCAGTTCATTGGCATGGGAAACCGTCTCCATGATGCTTTCGATCTTCGAGTCAATGTCAGGAGGCATCCCTTTATCAGTCATCACCGAGATGACCACATCGCAGTTATATTTTTTGGCCAGAGGAAGCATCTGGGCCTTGGAGTCGGTCTTTCCAGATGCGGAATTAATCAGGGCCCTTTTTTTGCAGAACTTCAATCCTGCCTCCATCGCCAGGGGGTTCATGGTGTCAACGGACAAAGGCAGGGGGGTGGCCTCCTGGACGCAGTTGACCAGCCATTTCATCGTCTCTTCGGTATCTTTCTTCATCGGTCCCACGTTCAAGTCAATATAGTGGGCTCCTGACTGGGTCTGCTCTTTTGCGAGGCCCTGGATCACTTTTCCATCCCTTTCTCTAATCGCCACCGATACATCTTTCGCAATGACATGAATATTCTCGCCGATAATGATCATGACTTATCCTCCTATCTGTTTCGTTTTATGTTTCTCTTTCTTTGAGACAAAAGCACCTACCGGACAGATCTCTGCCAGTTCGGCCCTGTCCCGGCACTCCGATAATCCGACGGGTTCGTCGCCAAAAGTAGTGACCCATCTTTGAAAGCCGCGGTAAGCGAATCCGATTGCTCTTGTGTCGAGCTTTTCCTCGCAATACCGGACGCACCTGCCGCAGAGGACGCACTTATTCGGTTCGTAGATCCATACGGGGCTTGACTCATCGATGGGACGGTCCCTCAAGATCTTCTTGAATTTCTTCGTATTCAGTTTGACTCTCAGATGCTTCGCAATCTTCTGCAGCTCACAGGAGCCACTCTTAAGACAATGGCCGCAATCGACCGGATGGTTGCTGAGAATGAGTTCAAAGGCAGTCCGGGCGAGTCTCAAAGCCTTTTCCCCTTTGGTGTTGACGGCCATCCCTTCCTTCACCCTTATGGTGCAAGCGGTTCCAGGCAGGCTCTCGCCATCGATCTCCACAAAACAGAGCCGGCACGCTCCGTAGGCTTCCGGCATGTCTTTCACAGCACACAGGTTTGGGATGTAGATCCCGTTATCCAGGGCCACCCACAATAACGGTTCGCCTTCGGAACATTCGATCTCTTTGCCGTTGATGGAGAGGTGTATGATTTTCATTGTTTGACCTATTCTTCTATTTGATCCCTGCGGCTACCTTGGCCGCTTTCACCGTATTCATCATCAGCATGGTAATGGTCATCGGCCCGACCCCGCCCGGGACAGGGGTGATGGCGGAGGCCTTCTCCTTAACCCCGTCGAAATCGACGTCGCCGCAGAGTTTGGCTTTTCCCTCGGGAGTCATCCCGATCCGATTGACCCCCACGTCAATAACCACAGCCCCTGGCTTTACCATATCGGCCGTCACCGCCTTGGGTTTCCCTGCAGCCACAATCAGGATGTCTGCCCTCTTGGTATGAAAGGCCATGTCCTTTGTGCCGGTGTGGCAGATGGTGACCGTTGCATTGGCCCCTTTCTGCTTTTGCAGGAGGATGTTGGCAATGGGTTTCCCTACGATGTTCGATCTTCCCACGACCACCACCTCCGCCCCATCGATCTTGGCACCCGACCGGATCAGGAGTTGCTGAATTCCAGCCGGCGTGCAGGGAAGGTAATCGGCTTCTCCGATCATCAGTTTTCCCACATTGACGGGGTGGAATCCATCCACATCTTTCTTCGGATCAATCGCATAAAGAATCTTGGTCTCGTTGATGTGCTTCGGCAGGGGAAGCTGAACCAGGATCCCGTGAATCTTGGGATCCAGGTTATACTTCTCGATGAGTTTGAGCAGCTGTTCCTCTTTGATGGTAGCGGGCTGGTTATCCTGAATGGAGTAAAAACCCAACTCTTTGGAAGTCTTCTGCTTTGCCGTGACGTAGCTCACCGAGGCCGGGTTTTCGCCCACCAGGATGGTGACCAGACCCGGGACCACATCATGTTTGGTTTTCAACTGGGCTGTTTCCTGTTTCAACTCCTCTCGGATCTGCTGAGCGACCTCATTACCGTTGATCAGTTTTGCCGTCATGTTTTACCTCCCCCTTCTTGAATTTAGTGTCAGCAACCTATTGAGCAAGTAACCAGCTATCCGTCATCGGTTACTGATCACCGATCACTGGCCACTGATCACTGGATGTATTTTTCGAAAATCTGTCTGGCAGCGTGAACTGCTTTGGACTCCGCAGGCAACCGAAACGTCGGCTTCCCTTCGAGATCGTACTGATAAACCTCTTCATCGACAGGGATGACACCCGCCAATTCGAGATTCTGTCTCTTCACCTCTTCCAAAATCTCGGAATCCAATTCGCCCTGAACCCGATTGACCACCAATACCTCACGGGCAATGTGCAAATCCAGTTCATGAATGAGGTCTCTGATTCGCGAAGCGGTCGTGATTCCTCGCCTGCTCGAATCGGAGAGAATAAAGAGGAGATCCACATCGCGGGTGGTTAAACGGCTAAAATGCTCCATCCCGGCTTCATTATCGATCACAATGTAACGATAATTTCCGGACAGAAGGTCCAGGCATTTTCTCGCCAAGGTGTTGGCAGCACAATAACAGCCCGGCCCTTCCGGCCGGCCCATCGTAATGAGGTCGAATCCTTTGGATTCCATCAGTGCTTCTTGCATCTTATATTCGAACCAGATGTCCTTTGTCATGCCGGAAGGGACATCCCTTTTCATTGTCTCCCTGGCATCGCCAATGGTCGCCCTCACCTCGACACCCAATACCTCGTTGAGGTTTGAATTGGAATCAGCATCCACCGCCAGGACCGGGCTTTTCCCTTTGTCCAGAAGATAGCAGATGATCATCCCGGCGAGGGTCGTTTTGCCTGTTCCTCCTTTTCCTGAAACCGCGACTGTGAAGCTCATGGTGCGCCGCAAAAATAGAACTTAGTCCGGAAACGATTCATCGCAGTAAAATAAATCATTCAAGTGCTCATTGAAGGACAGCGTTATTTTTCTCGTGCACCACTCAAAGCCGGCCTTCAATCACCCTCTCGGATCGATGCTCCCTGCTGCCCGGATAAAGTCTCTTCATCACCTGAGGAAAGGCGGAGGAATCGGTGTGGGGAAGAAACATGGCAGCGATAAATTCGTTCATAAAAGTCGGGTGATTGCTCAGCTCAAGATTCGTCATCATCAAGGCAATTCGTTCCGCCTCTTTTAAGAAGTTCTTAGAAAAAGAGAGGAGCCTCGCCCCCAGGAGAGAACCGTTTCCGACGAAAATGAATCTTTCGATATCGATCTCCGGAAGGAGACCGATGAAGATCGCTTTTTCCAGATCGAGATGGCGGCCAAAGCCGCCGGCGATGATGAACTGCTCGACATCCTTAAATCCCAATCCCACACTGTCTAATAAGACTTTGCATCCGGCATAGATCGCGGCCTTGGTGCGGATCAGATTTTCGACATCGATCTCGGTGACGACAATGTCCTTGTGGATCTGTGTCTCTTCCTTTCGTGCGAGGATATATTCATAACCATCCGGCCCTTGCCGGACCCGGCCGGTCGGAAGGTCCCTTCGAAACTTCCCGTTCGGATCGATCATCCCTGTTTCCAGAAGTTCCGCGATCGTGTCGATCAGGCCCGACCCGCAGATCCCGATGGGTTTGGCCCTTCCGATGGTGAGGATCATGGGTTCATAAGTCCGAGGATTGATACTGACCTCTTCAATCGCCCCACGGGTGGCCCTGACCCCGAATTTGATTCCGGCGCCTTCAAAGGCAGGGCCCGCAGAGCACGACGCGCTGGCCAGCCAATCCTTGTTGCCAAGGACGATCTCCCCGTTGGTTCCGATGTCCATATAGAGCGTGAGGGTTTCCCTTCGAAAGACTCCGGATCCAAGGATGCCTGCGACAATATCTCCGCCGATATAACTCGCCACCATCGGGAAGACGTAGACATGGACATGATCGCCAACGTTAATCCCAAGGTGAACGGCCCGCACCGGAGGGATGAAGTTCGCCGTTGGAACATAAGGGGCTTCCCGGATGTATTTCGGATCGAGCCCGAGAAGGAGTTGGGTCATGGTCGTATTGCCTGCGATCACCATATGGGAGATCAGGGACCGGTCGATTTTGCTCATGTCGAGCAGTTCCTGAATGATCTTGTTGATCGTCGAGACCACCACTTCCTGCAACTTTTTCAGTCCGCCGGGTTTCTGAGAATAGACGATCCGGCTGATCACATCCTCCCCGTAACTGATCTGGGCGTTATAATCAGAAGCCTCGGCAAGGGCGAAAAGGGTTGTTCCGTCGCATTGGCCGCTCGGGCAGGCAACCACCACGCACCCATTGAGGTCAAGGATCTGGCCGAAAACGGTCGTTGTCCCGATGTCCAACACGATCGAATAATTCTGCCTGGTGTTATCACCCGGCTCCACATGGATCAATTTATAGCCCTTCCTTGCCAGAACCAGTGTAACCGTCACCTGCCAATCCGATTCCCGGAGGATACGGCCGAGCTTCATCAATACCCGGAAATCCGCGGAAACTTCTAAGATCCCGTGCTGACGAGCCAGCCCGTTGAGCAACCGGGTTAAATCGCTCATATTGTCCTTGAGGGTAGGGGGCTCAAGCCGAACATATCTCTTGAAGACAGCAGGGTCTACTTCCCAGCCCGGAACGAGTTGGTAAATATCCTGAGGAGAAAGGAGATACTTGTGAACGGTTCGATCGCCCTTAAGGGCCAGGACCGATCGATCCACCCGAGATTCAAGGGGAATTTCAACCTCGATATCGCTCTTGACCGTGGTCAGACAGGCCAGACGATGCCCTTCCTCGTACTCCCGCTCGCTTAATTTCGGATGTTTCGGAGAATCTGCCTTGCCCTTGAGGAGTCTGATTCTGCACTTTCCGCAGGTTGCACTTCCTCCGCAGGAGGCATTGATATGAATCCCCGCTTCCATAGCGGCTTGAAGAAGATTTTCGTCCTCTTCAACCAGAATCTTCCTTGCAACCGGTTGAAACGTTACGTTATGCTTCTGCATTGATTAAAATTGTAACCCAGTTCCGCGTTAAAATCCCCCTTTCCCCCTCTGCGGAAGGGGAAAGGGGGGGACTAAATAACGGATTAGAAGAGTCCGCTTACCTTGCCGGTATTCACATCCACATCGACTCTTCTGTAAGCAGGATCTGAACCTGTTCCTGGCATCAGGCTGATGGCCCCGGTCATCGGGCAGAGGAAACCCGCGCCGCCAAAGATGAGGACATCCCGAACCGGAAGGGTCCAGCCTTTGGGCACACCCTTCTTCGTCGGGTCGTGCGTCAGGCTGAGGTGGGTCTTGACCATCATGGTATTGAAATTCTTCAATAAGGGATCAGCCTCAAACCGTTTGGCTTTGGCTTCTGCTTCGGGAGTCCAGGAGACGCCATCTGCTCCATACACCTCTTTGGCAACCATCTCCACCCGCTGCCGCAATGGCATTTCGAGAGGATAGAGGAATTTGAAATTGGGTTTCTCTTTACAGGCATCCATGACCACGTCAGCCAGCTCAAGAGCTCCGTCCCCGCCCTTTAACCAGTGCTCCGAGAGGGCAACACGGGCACCCGCCTTCTCTGCAACCTTGCGGACCATCGCAATTTCATCCTTCGTATCGGTATGGAAGGCATTGATGCAGACGACCGGGTTGATCCCGGATTTCCGGATCACCCCGATGAGGTGTGTCATGTTGGCGAGGCCTTTCTCAAGAAGGCCGAGGTTTTCCTTCGTATACTCTTCGGGAATGGGCCGTCCGGGAACGACGGTGGGGCCACCTCCGTGCATCTTCGAGGCCCGGATCGTTGTCGTGAGAACCGAAACATGAGGCGTCAGACCGCTCAACCGGCATTTGACATTCCAGAACTTCTCGAAGCCGATGTCTGCCGCAAAACCACTCTCCGTGATGTGATAATCGAACATCTTTAAGCCAATCCGGTCACCGATGATGGAAGACTGTCCCACGGCGATATTCGCAAAGGGCCCGGCGTGAACAAAGCAAGGCTGGTATTCCGTTGTCCACATCAATGTCGGGTTAATCGTATTCCTCATCCAGGCGCACATAGCCCCTGCCACTTCGAGGTCTGTCGTGGTGACAGGCTTCCCTTTCTTATCATAGGCTACGACAATCTTACCCAATCTCTCCCGAAGGTCTTTGAGATCCCGTACGATGGAGAGAATGGCCATCAACTCCGAACTTACGGCAATACCGAATTTGGACGCCATGGTGAAGCCATCCATCTTGCCGCCGAGGCCGATCACGATGTTTCGAAGGGCCTGGGCGCAAAAATCCATGATCCATCCCATCTCCACATTGGTGGGATCGATGTCAAGCCGTTTGAGTTTGCGCCTGGCCAATTCGGCGTCGTCATAGTTCCGTTCATGTTGCATTCTCGACGTCAAGGCGACCATGGCTAGGTTGTGAGCGTTCATAATGTCGTTGATGTCCCCTGTAAGACCGAGGGAGAACTCGGTCATGGGAATGAGGAGTGCTTTGCCTCCTCCTGCAGCCGTTCCTTTGACATTCATGGTTGGACCACCTGAAGGCTGGCGGATGCACCCTCCGGCATTCTTTCCTCTTTTCCCGAGACCCTCCATCAAACCCATCGATGTCGTTGTCTTCCCTTCTCCTAACGGAGTAGGAGTAATCGCTGTAACCTCAATATATTTTCCATCCGGCTTACTCTTGAGTCGGTCTATAACCTTCATGAAATCGACTCTGCATAACTTCCCCATCGGAATGATCTCATCCTTTTTGAGCCCAAGCATCTCTTGGGCCTGATCGATCGTGGGCATATTTTCTTCTGCTATTTCAGCAATCTGCCAGTCCGGAAGCTTTCTCGGGTCCGCCTCAGTATACTTTTTTGAGATCTTTGCCATCGATTAGACTCCTCCTTTCACTAAAATTTGCTTTTGATTTCAATCCCTTAATTCAACTAACCCTCCGAGGCTTAAATCATTAATCTTCTTCAGATCCGGTATCCCCCCCTTCTCCCACGTATAATGCTTAATTTTCTTGTTTCTCGATCATCCACCATGTGCCAATAATCACAATAATCACAATGGTTTGGATACTAAAATAACAGGTTTTTTTTGTCAAGGGAATTTTTTGATGATGGAGGGAGGGATTGGAGTAGAATTAAATTGCCTGAAGTTATTGAATATTTTAACGAATAGATCTACACCATCGGCCCCCAGAAATAAACCAAATCATCAAACAACATTCACTATAATTTATTTAGTTTCTTCATTCAATAAGAAATTTCTTAAAACCTTTTTTGCCCAATCTGGATAATCCTCCTTTCTTCACCCCCTCTACCGGTTCCCGGGTATTCATCCGGCTGAACACAGAGGTCAGTTAGACTTCCCGGTTCGGAGGGAAGGTCTATTCCGGAAGAGACATCCTCAGATGTCAATCGATCTCTCGGATTCCCGGGCCCTTCGTCTGGATTTCTCCGAGATTTCATCCCTTCCAAAGGCGGTATTCACGCTTGGAGCGAGATCGTTTTTGACTCCGACGGTGAGTATTTAGTAAAATCCATTTGATGTTCATCCTTGGACGTGTTAGGAGGTGCTCATGAAGAGAGTGTCTGAAGCCTCCCGCGTCAATACTGCCACAGGAAGGCATCAGGGAAGGAGGAGAAAATGAGCTTTAAGATCGTCAACACCATTTTTGTTCCTGGGCTGGACTACGGAGAGAAACTGCTGGGGCCATTGGGTGTCAGGTTGGTTAACGGGTTCTGGCGAACGGAGGAGGAGCTTATGGACAATGCGGCAGATGCCGACGCTGTGCTCTGTTCCGGCCCCCTTCAGCCCTTCAGCCGTCGGGTCCTCAGCACTTTGTCGAAGTGCCGAATTCTCGCAAGCCTCGGGAACGCCTATGATCGCATCGACCTGGAAGCGAGCAGTGAGTACGGGATCGCTGTCACCAATATTCCTGATTACTGCATCGATGAGGTCTCGGGCAGGGCGATCGCACTGATGATGGCCCTGGGCTACAAACTTTTCCAATTAGACAAGGCAGTAAGAGAAAGACAGGTCAATTTCATTCCGCCGAACAGGAAGACCGTCGAAGGAATCGCTTATCCCATATTCCGAATGCGGGATCAAACTTTAGGAATCATTGGGTTGGGCAGGATAGGGACGGCTACGGCCCTTAAGGCCAGGGGATTAGGAATGAGAGTGATCGCCTATGACCCCTACGTTCTCGGGGCGGTGATGGTAAGCCGCGGGGTTGAACCTGTGGATCTGGACACCCTCCTTAAGGAATCGGACTTCATCACGATCCACGCATTGCTCAATCAAGAGACAAGAAATATGATTGGGTACAAAGAATTTAAAAAGATGAAGCCTACGTGCTACTTGATCAACGCTGCCCGGGGTGAAATTGTAGATCAGCCAGGCCTCATTCGGGCTCTTCAGGAGAGTTCCATTGCTGGTGCAGGACTGGACGTGACAGTAGACGATCCATTGGTCCCGGATAACCCCCTTCTCAAAATGCCCAGCGTCATTCTTACAGGACACAGTGCCTGGTATTCGACCAGCTCCGACTCAGGGACTGAATTCTGGTTCAAACCAATGGGACAGATCATGATGGCCATGAGAGGGCAATGGCCTCTGTATGCCGTCAATCCTGACGGACAGAAAAAGTGGTTGGAAAGGTGGGGCAAGAGATCCCAAGAGGTGGCCCACGGGTCAAGTTAGAAACGGGCCAGCGGAGGTCCTTCGGGGCAGTTGAATCTCATTTTCAATTTTGCTCTTGACTCCGACGGAGAAATTTAGTAGGTTTTGCGTCGAAGGAACCGATGAAAACAGAAGAGAAAGCTGCGAAACCCAGGACCGGCATTGTTCATTTTGAAAGAAGAAAATATCCCAGGTTCAGTGTGGATTTGCCCGTAGAGTATTGCCGAGCCGACTCATCGTCCAGTTATGGGGGGCGTGCGCTGAATGCGAGTGAAGGCGGATTGCTGGTCGATTTTCCTGAACCGATGGATATCGGCCAGCAGCTCAACCTGAAGCTTTTCATCTCATCCGATTCTGGTTTAAACGCGATCGAAGTGCTGGGCGAGGTGGTCTGGATGGATATGCATTTCGGTAAAGACTGGGGGGATTACCGGTCCGGCGTAAAATTTGTTAACATCTCTCCGGAGGACCGGAATGGTTTAAAAAGTTTTTTGGTGAGCCTTTCGGAATCATAGTCGTATTTTCTTTAAGCAGTGTCTTTCCCTTCCCGTTCGGCTGATGGTTTGACAGGCCCTCGACTGAGCCTTTGCTCGATCTCACGCCGAAGTCTGACCCTAATGACGCTTCCCTGTTTCCTCTCAGGGAGGGCGTGAAGGGGGATAGGAGAACAAGGATGAACCTGATCGAAGAGATCAAGAAGGTTGTCAAAATGGAAGTGAGGCCGAATTCAGAAGGGCTGGAATATCTTGAAGCAGTCCTTACCAAGAAAGACCTTAACCTGCTTGAGTCCATGTTGATAAAGCATTTGGGGCCGGCGACAAAGAATCGAGGGAAGGAATTGCATTTGCCTGAAGCGATTCAGGAAGTCGTCGATTCCATAGGTGGCTTATGGCCCGGGCAGTCCTTTTTCTATAAGCAGGAGGGGCATGAAATTATCTTCGCTGCTCTTTGGCCCTGGCTGACCGATCCGGATAAGGTTACGTTAAAGTCCGGTAAAAGAAAATTGTCCCGTTAAAGGGAATCAACAATCATCAGTCCACAATAATCAATCGGGTCTTGCTTTTATGCAGAAAGCAGTATATAATGTATTTGTTTTATGGAGCTTTTTGAAAATAGGTGAGATGAAAACCCGTAAAGAGCTCAGGACGAATTCTTTACGGGTTCTTTTGTTAGGAAGATTGAGCCTTCCAACCATTTCTGCGTGATTGAGTCCTGGGCTGCCTAAGTCGTTTGAAATCGTAGAAATCATTGGTTTGGCCTATAAAAGAAAGGGATAACTCCGCTCGGTCGTGAGTTATCGAATGGTTGACGATGAAGTTTTCAGAATTAGATCTAAAGCCGGAGATTTTGAAGGCCCTGGCGGACATGGGCTATCAGGATTTGACTCCCATCCAGGAAAAGACCTTCGCTCCGATCCTGAGGGGCGGGGATCTCTTGGCCAAGGCAGAGACCGGCTCGGGTAAGACAGCGGCCTGCGGAATTCCACTGGTCCAGATGATCGATCCTTCGCTCAATGCCATCCAGGCCCTCATCCTTGTCCCCACCCGTGAATTGGCACTTCAATATGTGGAAGAGATCGATAAGATTTCAAGACTGACACATGTCGTCCCTTTTGCCGTCTTCGGCGGGTTCTCCATGGAGATTCAAAAAGCAAAATTAAGGGATAAGGTCCATATCCTGGTTGCGACCCCCGGACGGCTGATTGATTTCTTATACCATACCACATCGATTGACCTCTCTTCCGTCCGCACGCTCGTTCTGGATGAGGCGGACGAGATGCTGAAGATGGGTTTTATTGAAGATATCGACCTGATCATGTCCTGCCTGATTCACGAGCATCAGACCCTGTTTTTTGCGGCGACCATGCCTGAAGAGATCAGCCGGTTGATCAAGACCTATCTGAAAGATCCTGTCAGAATAGAGCTGAATAAGGAACAGATCGCTCCGGAAAGCCTCGCCCACCATTTTCAGTATACGGGCCGGCGTGACCGGTTCAAGGCCCTGGTTGAGTATTTGGATCGAGAGAGGATTTCACAGGCCATCATCTTCTGCAATTCGCGGCATCACAGTGAAAAGCTGATCAGAGAGCTGGAGGGAAGATTCAAGTCGATCGGGTATATCCACGGAGGTCTGGAGCAATCCCAGCGGAGGTCGATCTTTGAGCGTTTCCGCCGGCACGAGATTACCTTCATGGTGGCCACGGATGTTGCCAGCCGCGGGCTCGATTTCAGCCATGTCAGTCATGTGATCAATTATGACTATCCCTGCGGCCATGAATCTTACACGCACAGGACAGGAAGGACCGGGAGAATGGGGCGTTCGGGCACGGCCATGACCTTTGTGACCCGTCAGGAATTGGGGACCGTGAAGTCTTTGTTTCAAATGAATCGCATCGATCCCGTGTGGCATGGCACCATTCCCGACCTCCATGCCGGCTCCGGACCGAATAGGAAAAGGAGCAACCACAAATATCCGAAAGGGAGTCCAAACCACCGCAGAATGAATTTCCACTCAAATCACAGTCCTACTCATGTGAACCAAACGATTTCCTGATTACAGACTTCATTCTCAGTTGAAATGAGGCCTTGATGAAGCGCGAAGACTTGCGAAACATTGCCCTGATTGCCCATGTGGACCATGGAAAGACGACGATCATCGATGGGCTGCTCAAACAGTCCGGCATTTTTCGATTGAACGAAGAAGTCCAGGAAAGGGTGATGGACAACATCGACTTGGAGCGGGAGCGGGGCATCACCATCATGGCCAAGAATACGGCGATCGAATACAAGGGCGTCAAGATCAATATCGTCGATACGCCGGGCCATGCCGACTTCGGCGGGGAGGTGGAGAGGACCCTCAAGATGGTTGACGGCGTGCTGCTGATCGTCGACGCCTCGGAGGGCCCGTTGCCCCAGACGAGATTCGTTCTGAAGAAGGCCCTCGAGTTCGATCTCCCTCCGATCCTGGTGGTCAACAAGATAGACCGGGCCGATGCGAGGATCCAGGAGGTGCTGAACGAGGTCTACGATCTCTTCATCGACCTCGATGCCACAGAGAAGCAGCTTGAATTTCCCATTGTTTACACCAACGCAAAGGTCGGGATTGCGAAACGCCATCCGGACGAGAATTCGGAAGACCTTCAATGCCTGTTCAAACTCATCCTTGACGCGGTGCCACCGCCCGACGGAGACGAAGAAGCGCCGCTGAAGCTTCTGGTCACCAACATCGATTACAACGATTACGTAGGCAGGCTCGCCATCGGGAGAATCTTTTCAGGCTCGGTTAAAGCAGGGGACTGGGTATCGATGATTCATGCGACAGGAGAACCCATCCAGACGAAGGTCACATCGCTTTACGCCTTCCAGGGCCTTGAGAGGGTTGAAGTCAAGGAAGCCCGGGCAGGCGATATCGTTGCCCTGGCCGGACTTGAAGGGATCACCATCGGGGATACGATCTCGGATATAGAAGATACGGAGCCCCTTCCGAGAATTGCGGTGGATGAGCCTACCATCTCCATGGTTTTTTCTGTGAACACCTCCCCTTTTGCCGGCCGGGAGGGAAAATATGTAACATCGAGAAACCTGAGAGAGCGCCTTGAAAAGGAGCTTCTGCACAATGTGTCGATCAAGGTTGACTTTGATTTCACAGATTCCTTCAAGGTGATGGGAAGGGGGGAACTCCAGCTTGCAATCCTGATCGAGATGATCCGGAGGGAAGGCTATGAGCTTTCCGTATCGATGCCGGAGAGTATTACAAAAGAGATGAAGGGCGTTCTTCACGAGCCCATGGAGCATCTGATCATCGATGTCCCCGAGGAATTTCTGGGGATCGTGACACAGCAGGTCGGTATCCGCAAAGGCAGGATGCAGAAGATGAGCAACAATGGCCACGGCAGGGTCCGCCTGGAATTCAGGATCCCATCGAGAGGGCTGATCGGCTTTCGTTCCCAGTTTCTCACTGACACGAGAGGGACCGGGCTCTTCAACCATCTTTTTGATGGCTATGAGCCCTGGCATGGCCTGATTACAAAGCGGACGACCGGAACCCTGGTTGCGGACCGGCCGGGAAAGACAACCACATATGCCCTCTACCACCTCCAGCCCCGGGGCACACTCTTCGTCAAGGAGAATACTCCTGTCTACGAAGGAATGGTGGTCGGTGAGAACTCAAGAGAGAATGATCTCGACGTCAATGTGACCAAGGAGAAGAAGCTCACCAATATCAGGGCCGCAGGGTCGGACGAAGCCCTGCAGCTGATCCCCCCCAGACTTCTCAGCCTCGAGCAGGCCATCGAGTTCATCAAAGAGGATGAACTGGTCGAGGTGACCCCAACCTCCGTGCGCATCAGAAAAAAGACCCTCGACTCAAGCAAACGCCCCAAATACAAGCTTCATTCCGTCCAATAAGGCTGTATTCCAAAGTATCTGTAGACGTCTGCCGCCCAAGCAGAATTTTCCAGGCCGGCTTTCTTGTCATAATGGGGCGCAGCCGCGAACTTTTCCCAGCTCATGTTGAGGACAAGTTCGTTTTTCCTGCTTCCGAAGGAGAGGGTCTGAAAGGGAACGGCAACCGGTTCTCCCCGTATTCCCAACATGCCAGGTTTGGAGACAATTACAAAAAGAATACGACCATTAGAGTCAATCACAAAATCCTCCGTCCTTCCCAGGAATTCTCCCTGGGGGTTCCTGACTCCATAGTTGAGTAGCTGCCTGATCTCGTAGGTGTGCCAGCCTCCTTGCGCCATCGTTTCCGCATGAGAACCCGCTTCGAAAAGACCAAAGCTGAGAATAGAAAGAACGGCCAATGCCGACAAAATTCTTTTCATCTTGAATTCCTCCTTTTGTTGTGAAATGCTCATATATCCTCTAAACTAAAGATAGTTCTCCATTCCCTCCTTTTCAAGGCGTTCTGTTGATCTATGATTGATGGCTGCGGACTGATGATTGAAACCCAATCGACAATCAACGATAGTCAATCGTCCATCTTGCTGAGATTTCTTTCATCATGCAGACGACCGGGTAGGGTTTAAGCTTACGGAATTGCCAGGTTAAGCGGATGCTTTTGGGAACCTGTTTCTTATCTATCTTATGAAAGCCCAACTTGGAAGCAAATCTTTCAGCGCTCAGGGTGAAAAGGTAAAGCCTCTCTATTTTATTCGCCCGTGCATAGGCTACTATCCTTGAATTGAGCACCTTGGCAATGCCCTGGCCCCGATAAGCCTGTTTTACACATAATGAGCGAAGCAAACCCGCTCGGCCCTGGATTTCAACTCCGATCACCCCAACGACCTTTGCGCCCGCTTTCGCTACCATAAAGGATCTTAAGTGCCTGTGAACGTAAAGGGTGGTCAGTCCGCACTCCGATAACAGTCGACGAATCCGACTCTTATCAGCCGGAGCGGCAAATGAGTAGGTTACGGAAGAGGTTTTGAGCTTCTTCGTCACGCCTGTTGTATCCTATCAGACGGAACATTCTCAGGCTTATCTCGGCAAAAAAGTTGACAATAAATTCTTGCAGATTTAAAATATTTATTCAATGTCATGGGAAATTATCTTCTTTGATTTTCACCTCTTACCCGCGTGCAGTAGCTAAGGCATCTATTACAGCCAATTAGAGTTCATTCCTATGCGTCTTAGTGCGTCTCTTGTGGGGAAAGGATAAATGAGTAAGAGAATGATTTTTGCGGGAACCGCAGCTCTGATCGTTGTTTTTGGAGCAGCTTTTGGTTTGTCGCGTCGTGTCCCCAGCGGCTATTCGGGCAAGATCGAAACAATCACGATCGCATATTCGCCATTTGAGTCCACCGGCCTTCTCTGGGTTGCTGAAGACCGGCAGTTTTTCAAACAAAATGGCCTTAACGCAGCCTTACGCAAGTACGATACCGGAGTAGGGGCATTGGATGGAATGTTGAAAGGCGAAACGGAGATGGCGGTGGGGATATCAGAGTTTCCCCTCGTCGGAAGGGCCTTGCAGAAAGCAGAAATTCGAATCATTGGAAACATGGATAAAGGTCAATTCATATATCTGGTTGGACGGAAAGACCGACGGATTGAGAGGGTTTCAGACCTAAAGGGAAAAAGAGTGGGGACCACCTTCAGAACGGTGGCGCATTTTCATCTCGGGAGATTTCTCAATCTCCACGGCATGAACATGCAGGACATAACCCTCGTTGACGTCAAAACACCCGAGGAATGGGTGAATGCCGTTGCGAACGGAAACATTGATGCCGTTGCCACCGCCCAACCCTATGCAAATTTGGCGAAAGCCCGTTTGGGTGCTAACGCCATTGTCTGGTTGGCACAGAGTGGTCAGCCCGTGCACGGATTGATCATTTCTTCCAGTGAGTGGATAACCAGGCACCCCGCCCCCGTCAGGAGGTTCCTCAAGTCCCTGGCACAAGCCGAAGAGTATGTCATCCGCAATCCCGCCCAAGCAAAAGCCATCACGCAGAAGCGGCTGGACCTGGATACCGCCTATATGGAAACAGTCTGGTCTCAAAACCAGTTCTCCCTTTCTCTCGACCAGGCCCTCCTTGTGACCATGGAGGATGAGGCGCGGTGGATGATCCGCAACAAACTGACCAAAGAAAAACAGGTTCCGGATTTCTTGAATTACATATACGTTGATGGTCTGAAGGACGTAAAACCCGAAGCGGTCAACATCATACGATAAGGCGAATGCAGAATGTGGAGTGTGGAATGCGGAGTCAGGCTCATCGAGTAGGCGATCTCGTACTGATAGCGGCTTTTCTCGCCGCGTTATTTGCGGCAGTTTCTGGTTTTTGGTCTTGTTCCTCGAATACCGGTCCCAGCAAACCGGAGACCCTGACCCTTGCGGCTGTGCCGACGGAATTGAATGCGCTGGTCTATGTTGCGGAAGATCAGAGGTTCTTCGCCCGTAACGGCCTTCAGGTTATCGTGAAAGGTTACGATTCAGGAGCGACTGCAGCCGCCGGAATGTTAAACGCTGAGGCCAACATTGCCCTGGCAGCTGAGTTCCCGATCGTAAGGCACGTATTCCATAAAAAGGATATCGTCGGCCTTGGAACGATAGCCAAATATGAGAACACTTTCATCATCTGGCGTACCGATAGCGGCATCAAGGCGATTCGGGGCCTCAAGGG
Organism: Thermodesulfobacteriota bacterium; assembly: GCA_041947025.1. Taxonomy (GTDB): domain Bacteria; phylum Desulfobacterota; class BSN033; order BSN033; family UBA1163; genus CAVTZZ01. Next base: position 2,818 of record JBHGBJ010000022.1, on the reverse strand, counting down.
TAAGAAGGTTGGCGTTACCCTCCAAACGATTTCGGAATTCTACCTGGGGAGAACTCTCGATCTGAACGGCATGAACATCCAGCAAGTAACCCTCGTTGACACCAAAGCTGCAGAGTCGGAGAAATCTCTTCTCAATGGGAAGGTTGACGCGGTCGCCACGTGGGAACCCTGGGTAGCCCAAATCAATGAACGTATGGGTAAAGAAGCAATCACGCGGCCGCTGCAAAGCGGACAGTATGCCTACTGGAATTTAGTCAGTACTGCCAACTGGACGAACAAACATTCTGACACGTTGAAACGGCTTTTGAAATCGCTGGTCCAATCGGAAGACTATATCGCTACGCATCAAGACGAAGGGAAAGCTATCGTCAGAAAGCGGATGAATTTCAATGAAGCGTACACGGAGATGATCTGGCCTCGTTATCAGTTCGCCCTTTCCCTTGACCAATCGCTCCTTAGTGCCATGGAAGACGAGGCACGGTGGATGATTAAGAACAAACTGACAAATGAAAAGCAGGTTCCCGACTTCTTGAATTACATGTACGTTGACGGGCTTAAGGCGGTAAAACCCGAAGGGGTGAATATAATCCGGTAAAGAAGGAAACATCTGCCGAGATCCTATGGGACGATCCTACACGGATTCATTAGACACAGCGGAGAACGTCATTTCCACGAAAGCTCGCCTCGGCGGAGCCTGGGCGGGAATCCAGGAAGAAACTGGATGCCGGATCAAGTCCGGCATGACAAACGATTGGATTACCGGATCAGCGAGGAGACCCCTTCTGACAATTGCTCTCCTTTTCACGCTCTTGACAGTCTTTGCTTTCTGCTCTTGTTCCAGGGGCGACCATTCCGGAAAGGTAGAGACCGTAACGATTGGGGTTCCAGCCCTCGAACAGAATGCGTTGCTCTATGTTGCAGATCATAAAACATTTTTCGCTGATCATGGCCTCCGGGTTGTGATAAAGGACTATGATTCGGGGGTGACTGCCCTTAACGGAATGTTGAAAGGGGAGGCGGATATCGCCGGGGCTGCCGAGTTTCCGTTCGTCAGGGCGATATTTCAAAATGAGAAGATCCTCATCATCGCCTGCACCGACAAATTCGAGAACGATTATATCGCGGGGCGGAAAGACCGGGGAATCAAAAGAAAGTCGGACCTCAAGGGGAAGAGAATCGGTCTTACCCTCAAGACGATCAATGAATTCTATCTGGGCCGATTTCTTGCCTTGAACGGCATGGAGATGAAGGAGGTAACGCTTGTCGATCTCGCACCCGGACAATACGTAAACTCCATTGCAGACGGCAAGGTTGACGCCATTATTTCTTGGCAGCCTTATATTCACCGGATACAAAAGGAAGTGAAAGGAGTCGTCGTCTGGCCGGCGCAAAGCAGTCAGGCTGTATACGGTGTTCTCGTTTGCAGCAGGGGGTGGCTAACGGAGCATGCGGGTGCGGTCAATCGTTTTTTGAAATCTCTCCGGGAGGCGGAAGAGTACCTTCTTCGACATCCGGATGAAGCAAGAGCGATCGTGCAAAAGCGCCTGAATTACGAGGATTCCTATATGGCAAGCGTCTGGCCTCAGCACCACTTTTCGCTTTCCCTTGATCAAACGCTCATTGTCGCCATGAAAGACGAAGCTCAATGGATGATTAACAATAGCCTCGCGAGTGAAAAAGAGGCTCCTGATTTCACGAATTTCATCTATAGGGATGGTCTCAAAGCAATAAACCCGGAGGCGGTGAACATTATACGATAAAGAGAATAAGACTGTCGTGCAGTCGTATGGTCGAATTGTCTTGTGGGCCATTGCCCTTAGGGCGAGTCTGGCTATTTGACTACGAGACTATTGGACTACAGGACTACAAAGAAGGGGAGCCATGAGACTCAAGAAACAATTCATCATTACCATGATCCTGTTCGTCATTATCCTGATCGTAATGGCGTTGTCGGCGATCATCACGGATCAACAGGTGGAAAGGGTCAGCGAACAGGAGAAGATTGCAAACAGCATCGCTCAAGGGGCAAGCGAGTTAAGCTACCTTGCCAATGACTACCTGATCTACCGCGAAAGCCAGCAACTCAAGCGATGGCAATCCAGATTCGCCTTGTTTTCCGCACATGTGGCCAGTCTGCGCGGGGACAGGCCCGATCAGCAGGCCCTCGTTGCCAACATAAGGGCAAACCAGAACCGGTTGAAAGAAGTCTTTGACAGCGTGGCATCCGCTCCCCCAGGCTCATCTCGGAATCAAAGAACAACCCTTGACCCGGCCTTTCTTCAGGTCTCATGGAGCCGGATGGGGATCCAGAGCCAGGGGCTCGTGTCGGACGCATCACGCCTGGAACAGCTATTCGATCAACGGGTGGATCAGCTTAGGAATAGAATGACCATGCTGATCTACGTCATGGTGAGTTTGTTCGGTATATTTTTCTTGGTCAGCTATAGGCTGACCTACCGTCGCATCCTGAAATCCTTGGCGAGGCTTCAAGCCGGTGCCGCTGTGGTCGGCTCCGGCAACCTTGATTTTATCATCGAAGAGAAGAAGAAAGACGAAATTGGCGATTTGGCACACGCCTTCAACCGGATGACCGCTGACTTGAAGACCATCACTGCATCCAAAGCAGAGTTGGAGAGAGAAATCGCTCAGCGCAAGCAGGCGGAAGAGGCCCGGCAGGCGGCCCATGAGCGGGCCCTCTGGCTGGCGCGGTTTCCGGATGAAAATCCGAATCCTGTGCTGCGGGCCTCGGCGGATGGGATTGTCCTTTATTGCAACGAGGCCTCTGTAAAGCTTCCCGGTTGGACCTGCGAGGTCGGCC
>JBHGBJ010000021.1:0-51966 GCA_041947025.1 Thermodesulfobacteriota bacterium | reverse complement strand
CCTACGATCCTTCCGGACATGAATTTTGAGGAGAGCCTGGAGACGACAAAGATTCATAGTGTAATGGGGCTGGTTCCAACCGATAGCTCACTCATCGTCATCCGGCCTTTTCGAAATCCTCATCACACCATCTCCGACGCGGGTCTGATCGGAGGGGGACAGATTCCAAAACCGGGAGAGGTGAGCCTCTCCCATAATGGGGTCCTCTTCTTGGACGAGCTTCCGGAGTTTAAGAAGAATGTCCTGGAGGTAATGCGGCAACCCTTGGAAGAGGAGCGCGTGACGATCTCCCGGGCAGCAACCTCCCTCACCTACCCTGCTCGTTTCATGCTGGTTGCCGCAATGAATCCGTGTCCTTGCGGATACTACAGTGATCCCGGTAATGAGTGCACGTGCACCATTCCTCAGATTCAGCGGTACCGATCGAAGATTTCCGGACCTTTGATGGACCGGATCGATATTCACATCGAAGTTCCCGCGGTGAAATACCGGGACCTGGCGAGCCGAGAAGCCGGGGAGTCTTCCCGTGAGATGAAGAGGCGGATCGATGCAGCCCGAAGGATTCAACTCGATCGATTCAAAGGATTGAAGATCTATTGCAATGCGCAGATGAGCAACCGCCACATCAAGAAACACTGCCAGATTGACGAGGCAAGCCAAAAGCTTCTGGAGATGGCGATTGATAAGTTCGGTTTGAGCGCCAGAGCCTATACCCGAATCTTGAAAGTAGCCCGAACCATTGCCGACCTCGAGAGCCAGGTAGACATTCAAGCTTCTCATCTCTCCGAAGCCATCCAGTACCGGTCTCTAGACAGGAATTTGATTGCCTAAAATTCGGAACACAAGAAATCTACCTTGACATCTTGATACTATGATACTATTATATCATTATATAAACCTCGTTAGAAAGCCCTCTCCCTCTGACGGGGTAAACGGAGGTTGATTATGTCTGCAACGATTGCAACGAATATACGGCTTCCCGAAGATCTCTTGAAGGCCCTTAAGTACAGAGCAATCGAGGAGAAGAAGAGTGTGAACCAGATTATCCGCGAAGCGATCGAGATGGCTCTTTCTGCCGCTCCACAACCTGAAGAACGCGAAGAGGACCCTTTTGAAGCCGTGATCGGAATCGCAAGATCAGGCAACAAAGATGCGTCTTCAAAGCACGACCGCTACCTCTACGGGAGAAAACAATGAAGTTGTTTGTAGACACAGGGGCATTCATAGCACTCACGGATGCGGATGACGAAAACCACAGAACTGCTGCTGCCTTTTACAGAAATGCAAAGGAAAAAGGGATACGATTTGTCACTACGAACTTCGTTGTCTGCGAAACGATGAATTATCTCAGGGCGAAGATTTCACATGATATTGCTGTTCTCTTCCGGGAGAACCTGAAGAAGAGTGGCTTCATTGAAATTGTCACAGTTACCCCTCCTATTGAGGACTCGGCTTTTGCTATTTTTAAACAATACAGCGACAAGGATTTCAGCTTTACCGACTGCACAAGCTTCTCCATCATGAGGTTTCTCAAACTGAAAAGCGCCTTTGCCTTCGACAAGCATTTTGCCCAATTTGAAGCCATCAGTCGCCTGCCCTGAATCTCGACCAATTTCGATTCATTCAACCTATTCAATCCCATCAAGGTCCTGCATTCTCGGGGAAATATATTTGTGAATACTGTGAACTACGTCCCCTAAATGCTCTGCATCCTTCAAATGCTCATGCCATCCATGATTTTTTACATTTTTTCATGGACTTCCCCAAAAAAGTGCTTAAATATAGATAAGGAAGGAAAATCGGATGGAAGACAGGTTTTCGCGTAAAGGTCAAGCAGTTTCTCGCCTTGCTCTTCTCGGGTTCATCTTTGCGGCACTTGCCGGCTTCACGGCCGTCCTGTCGGGTTTCGGAACCCGCTGGGACTGGTGGCATTTCCGTACCGGTTTTTCGATCCTTCGATGGACTGCCTACGGAGGAATTGCTGCTGCCGTGATTTCTTTTACCGGTACGATCTTAACCCGGCCGGGGACTCTCCGGCGCGGTTTCGTTCTGTCGCTTTCCGGGCTTTTCATCGCCCTCTTCACCTTTGGAGTTCCTCTATGCTGGTGGTGGACAGCGAGACACGTCCCTCCAATCCATGATATCACCACCGATCTGGAGAACCCACCTGGTTTTGTCTCCGTCTTGCCTCTGAGAAAGGATGCCCCGAATCCGGTGGAATATGGGGGAACCGAGATCGCAGAAAAGCAGAAGGAAGCCTACCCGGATATCGTCCCGATTATTCTGCCCCTGTCACCTCCGCAGGCCTTTGAGAGGGCTTACAGGACAGCCCTGAAGATGGGCTGGGAGATCATTGATCGGAATCCACGAGAAGGTCGCATCGAGGCGACGGACACCACTTTCTTTTTCGGCTTCAAGGATGATATTGTCGTTCGCATAACACCTTCAGGCCAAGGCAGCCGTATCGACGTTCGGTCCGTATCCCGGGTGGGCAAAAGCGATGTGGGCACTAACGCGAAGCGGATCGAAAAGTACCTGAAGGCATTGGCTGAAAAAGAATGAAGCTGGATTTCTGAAAACAAGTGCTTACATATACATTGAGGGGGGGCCAAGGAGGTGATATTCATGGTGCTTAAATTTCAATGTCCCGAATGCGGAAAGGGCGAACAATCCGAACTGGTTGACGTCCTGCCCGACAGGAGGTATAGGATGATGTGCGGGGACTGCAAACGTACCTACATCCTCACCGCGAGCCTTGACGACGAGAAAAAAAGCCAAACACCGGGCAAGTGCTGCTCTTGTTGAGACTTAGCGGTGTCTACCCTTATATAAAGCAAAGGAACCCAGCTCAATCCGGTTGGGTTTCCTTTTCTTCAAGCCTGTCTTACAGGTTCAAGCTTTTTTCGTCAAGCGTATTAGTATCATAGACAAGCCGCACACGGTAAATAGTATAAGAAGAATCAAGATGAATGCCGAAATGCTGTGTATGTGTTGCCTGCGCAGCCAAGGCCGGAACCGTCCATGAGCCTGAACTTGTCCATGTAGTAGGACTGTTGGCCTTCGCAGCAAGTACCTGGAGGATCATACCCATCGGAGAATAACCCGATGATTGTTCATTTTTCACGGTTATGTCCCACCCGTTACCTACCCTCACAGCCGATTGTATCTTCACCTGAGGCATCTGCACTGCCGGCAGGGCTATCTCCTGCGATTCTTTAATGGTGGTGTTGGGTGCCTGTCCCAGTCTGATTTTAAACACAGTACTGTTGCCCGATATTGAAAATTGCTGAACGAATTCGCGGGTTGCCAAGGGGTCAATTCTATCGACCATGCAGCGCCCGGTCATGATCCACTGCCCCTGACTGTTCTTCTGCAATCCGTCGACATAGACCGACGGAGCCTGAAAAACCATTTTGCTATTGTTTTTAACACGGCATACCCACTTTAATACGTTTGACCCGGCCTGCGGGGGAATGACTTGAACCGAATCGATGCTCAAAACCTGCACATCCGAGGTAAGCGCCTGGGGGACCCCCTTCCCCGGTCCCGTTTTTAATGCCGGCTCCTTTGATGTTGGCGTACCTACCGCAGGGCGGGTCGTTCTCTTCACCTTATCCTCTGCCGACACTGCCTGAAGAGAAAACAATCCCACGAGCGCCAATGCCAAACCCAGCCTAAACGATCTGCAAAGAATTCTGTCCATATGCACCTCATTAAGAAGATAAGTTAGTGGTAAGAACTACCCTGCGAAACTATACAAATACGGAACTGGTCTGTCAAGAAAAATCGCTCGCAATGCAGCACTTGACAAACCACCGCAGGCATGGGTTAGAAAGAAGGGAAGTAAGGGGAGCGATAATGGTTAAGATAGCAAGAAATGATCCGAAGGGTTGTTCCTTTGGCTGGGAAAAAATAAAAGAGATGAAGGAGAAAAGAATTGAATTCTGGGCTGCCGATGGGCTTAACCTATTGCGAATATTGGACATTGATGAGAAGGAAAAGAGTTTCTACATCGTCAATCAATTAGGGAGAAAAACCTGGCCCTTCCGATACCAAAAACTGGAGGAGCTTCACCATAAGTTTCACAACGGAGAAATATCAATCCATCCATACGAAATCGACAAGATGGTTCCAACCTGGGGCAACTATATCGCCGGCCTATTGAAGTATTTCGGCTGCGACAAAGCGTAATTTCTATTCCTTAAATTCTTCATATTTTTTGCGCTGCTTCTTAAAGTAAGGAAGGAGGGTCGAAAGGAGGAGAAGGAAGGCAAACCCCAAGGCAATGCCGGAAATGGGGCGGCTCACAAAGATCATAAAACTCCCCTGCGAAATTAGGAGAGACTGACGAAGGGCATTTTCAAGCATCGGCCCGAGGACAAAAGCAAGAATGAGGGGAGCTCCCTCGTATCCAAATTTTCGCATCATCCAGCCGACCACCCCGAAGAAAATCATCACATGAACATCAAAGATAACGTTATTCAGGCTGTAGGCCCCGATCAGGCAGAAAAGGAGGATCAATGGGAAAAGGAGCTTATACGGAACTTCGAGCACCTTAACCCACACGCCAATTAAAGGAAGGTTGAGGAGCAGGAGGAACGTGTTGCCCAGATAGAGGCTCGCAACCAGACCCCAGAAGAGATCGGGGTTTTGTTTGATCAGAAGGGGACCCGGCTGGATTCCGTGGATCATCAGTGCAGAAAAGAAAATGGCCATGATCGGGTTCGGAGGGATTCCGAGTGAAAGCAGGGGGATGAGGGATCCTCCAGCCGCTGCATTATTGGCGGATTCCGGACCTGCGACCCCTTCAATCGCACCCTTTCCGAATTTCTCCGGGTTCTTGGCCACCTTCTTTTCAACAGCATAGGAGACAAAGGGGGAAAGAACAGCTCCTCCTCCCGGGAGGATGCCAATGAGAAATCCGATGACCGATCCTCTCACGATGGCCCACTTTGCCTGAGCCCAATCCTTCAGGGAGGGCCACAGGTTCTTAATACGGGTTTTAAAAACCTCTCTCTCAAGACTCTCTTCAAGATTGACAAAGATTTCCGACACCCCGAAGAGGCCCATCACGAGCGGAACAATGCCCACGCCATCCGTCAATTCATTGATCCCAAGAGTGAAGCGCGGGAGGCCGGTGATGATATCGAGCCCAATGCTTCCAAGGATAATGCCCACGAGGGCCATCATCAGGGCCTTCAAAATAGAGCCCTGAGCCAGGTAGGTCACGATGATCAGTCCTGTGCACATCAAAGCAAAGTATTCGGGAGGACCAAAACTTAAGGCGGCCTTGGCAAGAGGAACGGCGACAAGCATCAGCCCGATGTTGGCGATCGTTCCTGCAATAAAAGACCCCCATGCCGCAATTCCCAGGGCAGGCCCTGCACGACCTTGGCGGGCCATCTGATAACCATCGATGCAGGTTATGACAGAAGAGGCTTCACCGGGAATATTGACCAGTATGGAAGTGGTTGACCCGCCGTATTGAACCCCATAATAAATCCCTGCCAGCAGGATCAGGGTTGATGTAGATGAAAATTTGAAGGTTGCAGGGAGAAGCAGGGCCATGGCACCTGCGGGACCAATGCCGGGCAGTACCCCCACCAGGGTCCCAACCAACACGCCAATTCCACAGAAAAGAAAATTGATCGGTTGAAAAGTAACCTGAAAACCATAAAGGATGCTATCAAAGACCTCCACGCTTACTCCTCAAAAACCGAACAGCCCTTGCGGGAACTGGCAGTTGAGCCATTTTGAAAAGACAAGATAGGTGAAAAAGGTAGCCAGTGTGGAAGAAACAATGACCAGCCCGATCTTCCTCCGCTCAAGAATCCAGAAAAGGACGAGCATCAAAAGAAAGGTGCTGATGAGGTAACCCAGGACGGGCATGAACTTGGAATAAAGGATAAGGCCAAGGAGAACCAGAAGGACCCTTTTCCACAATGGGCTTGCGAAGAAGGGAATCGCTTTCATCTCTTTCCTCCGGACGGATGCTTGAAGGAAAAGGACGAGCGAAAGGATCCCCAATATTCCCGAAGCACCGAGGGTCAGAAAACCCATCCCCGGATTATGGGGTGTTCCGATTCCAAGACGAAGAGACTCGATGAAAACAACAATGGAGACAAGCAGCCAGAAGAGGCTGCTTGTCTGATCGAGGGTTTTCATTATTTTTCTTTTTGGATGTTGAGCTTCTTAATCATCTCTGCAAAACGCTTGTAGGCATCTTCCAAATAGCTCTTCGTATCCGCAGAGTTGCGGTAGGCCACTTCGAATTCCAGAGTCTGTATCGTCTTGACGAATTCCGGATCATCCATCCCCTTGTGGAAGGCCTCGTCCAACTTGTTTATGATCGCGGCGGGGGTTCCTTTTGGCGCAGCCATCATGAAGACCGTCTCGTTGATGAAGTCATATCCCAGGTCTCTCAGGGTGGGCACATTCGGGAAGGCCTTCATTCTTCTTTCTCCATGCGTGACCAGGAGGCGGAGCGACCCTTCCTTCACATGGGGAAGCCATTCCGTACTATCCGACATGGCAGTCACATGGCCGCCTAAGACCGCGGCGAGGCCAGGAGCCCCTCCGGTTTGCGGAACATGGGTCCATTTGATCCCCTCTTTTCCGGCAACAAATTCCATGGCAATGTGCATGGGCGAGCCCGCTCCTGAAGTGGCATAGGTGACCTTTCCTGGGTTCTTTCTCGCATATTCAATCAAGTCTTTGAAGGTCTTAAAGGGAGAATCCGACTTCACGACGCAACCCGATTGGACCGCCGTAAAGTGCATGATCGGAATAAAGTCTTCATGGCTGTAGGGTACGGCCCGTAACTGGGGAATTCTGATCAAACCGGTGCTGGTGCAAGCCGTGATGTCATAACCGTCCGCTCTCTTCTTTGCCACCTGGCCCAGGGCGACCGACCCTGCTCCCCCACCAACATTCGAAACGACGATGGGCTGGCCGAGAAATTTCTCAGCTTTGGTTGCAAGAATCCGCGCGCTGACGTCCAGCGTCCCACCCGGAGGGAAAGTTACGATCAGATTGATGGGCTTCGTGGGATACGGTTGGGCAAACGAGAGAACCGGCACGATCACCATAAGAAATCCAAGCAGTAGAATCAGTCTTATTCTCCTCCATCCTTTCTCTTTCATAAAACACCTCCTTTGAAATTAGAAATGATGATCTCCTGAATCATCCTACTTAAGCTACAGGATAAAGTCAACGGGGACATCAGCGGTTCCCGAGTACGGTCTTAAGCTCCCGGATGAAGCGCTCATTGTGCTCCGGCAGCGAAATGGTGACCCGTATATGGTCCGGTAACTTCCACGGGGTCATGTCGCGCACAATGATCCCTTTTCTTAATAGCTTTTCATACACTCTGGCTGCCTGTCCCACGCGGACGAGCACGAAATTAGCTTCTGTCGGGACAAATTCAATGCCCAGGGCTTCCAGCTCCTTGTAAAAATATTTTTTCCCTCCCTCGTTGATTTTTTTGATCTCGTCCAGGCGGCTTTCGTCCTCCAGGGAAGCAAGCGCAGCAACCTGGGAAAGCATTCCCACACTGAAGGGAAGGAAGAGTTTCATAAGGGCCTGAATCAGGGTGGGATGGCCGATCGCAAATCCAAGACGCAAGCCTGCCAGACTGTATATCTTGGAGAAGGTTCTTAGAACGATCAGGTTTTCATGGTCTTTTAAGATGTCGAGACCTGTGCCTGCGTCTTTGGAAGTGACATAATGGAAGTATGCTTCATCCAGAACAACCCCAACCTTTTTATCAAGACGGTCCATGAACCCCTTGAACTCTGCAAAAGGGATGACCTTGCCTGTCGGGTTATTGGGAGAGGCCAGGATGATCAGGCGGGTCCGATCAGTCACCCCTTTTAAGACACCGTCAAGATCGACGTCGAAATTCTTCATGGGAATCATCCTGGTCTTTCCAGTCGCCCCCTGGATGGCGCGGCCGTAAAAAGCGAACGTGGGAGGGCACGTGATTGCTTCACTGCCCGGATTGAGAACGCTACGACAGATCAGCTCAATGAGGTAGTTGCTCCCGTTTCCAATGATGACCTGGTCTGCTTGAACTCCAAGCTTCTTGGCGAGGCCGCTGCGCAAGAGAAAACAGCCCGTGTCCGGATAAAAGTTCAGCTCTTTGATTTTGTCAAAAATGGCATCCTTCACCTTTTCAGGGGGTCCCCAAAAGTTCTCATTCGATGCCATCTTGATGGCCTCTTTAATCCCCAACTCCCTCTCCAGCTCTTCCACCGGTTTGCCGGGGATATAATCCGGAATATCCTTGAGATGATCTGCGAATCGAATTGTCATAAGATTCCTCGTTAAAGAATCCTGGAATTCAACATTCAAAATTCCAAATTCATAATTAGTTAGGCATGTGTCATCCCCAAAGGGAACTCATATTCAATGGCGTCCACCGGGCACTCCAGCCGGCAGGCTCCGCAGTGCCAGCATTCAGCCGGATAAAAGACCTTCGGTTTATCACCTTGGTCCGGCCAGGTGAATACGTCTCCGGGACAGATCTCATAACAGTTGCCGCAATAGATGCATTTGTCGTTGATCAGAGGGGGCATAGGCTCACTTTCTCTTATGGACGAGGCCATTCAGTCATTCCGGCCTTGACCCGGAATCCAGTGTTTCTGGACTGGATTCCCGCCTTCGCGGGAATGACGACCTCAGAATCAAATCTTATATGCTAGCGGTTTAAATTCAGTGACGATCTTTCCATCCTTCTCTTTGATCAGCACCTGGCCGCACCAGCGCTGATTATCCGTCTGGGGATAATCTTCCCGGTAATGGTAGGGAATGAACCGGCTCTCCTCCCGAAACATGGCTGCATGGGTCATGATCTCTCCAACCTTGATCAAGCTCTCCGTTTCAAAGCTCCTCATTCGCTCGTGAGGATTATTGGCTTTGATCTCATCGACGTAAGGGGCGAGGGCTTTGATTTTCTTTTGAGCGGTCTTTAGGGACGTCTGGGTCCGGCTCGGTCCAACGCTCTCGGCCATGATCCGACGTAAGACGTCCTCAACCTCCTGATAGTGCAGCCCCTCTTTTCTTTGAAAGGGTGCTATGGTTCGAGCCTCTTCCTCCCGCACCCATTCGTTCCTGCACCCTCCCAAGCTATTCTTGAGGGCATATCCGGCAGCGCATTTTCCAGAGGCGTAACCCCCTGCAACCGCCATATGAACCACCTTCATCTGGTCCGCGCAATCCCCTGCGGCAAACAGGCCTTCCACCGTGGACATGCAGTTCCCATCGATATGGATCCCGCTTCCGACCACCTCGATGGGTCCCGTTTGCATGGCCTCCGACACCATGATCTCCATGGGTCCCTTCTCGATATCGATCCCCCGGGCCTTAAAAAAATCGTCCAGGGTTTCTTTGTCAAGCCCGAGGGTCTTTTTGAGATGGGTCAACTTCCCGGCTGGAAGGTGCCTCGAATCGACAAAGACAGGCCCCCTTCCCGCTTTAATTTCACTCAAGGTCCCCCAGACCAGCCAGTTGCGGGGGGCCCTCTCGGCCTTCTCGTGATACCTGGACATATATCTTTCACCCAATCCATTGATAAAATAAGAACCCATGCCGGTGAAAGCATTCAATCCCGGGGCGCTGAAGCCCTTGGGCACGATGGTCATCCTCAAAAACTCCATGTTGGCGAGCGTTGCCCCTGCTTCCAGGGCCAATCTCTGCGCCTCTCCCGTATCATAAGGGCACAACCATGTGTTGAAGGGCATCCGGGTTGGAGTTTCGTAAAGCCTGTTGGTGTTACCGGTGGCCGCCACCAGGGCCTTGCATTCGATCAGATACATCTCCCCTGTTCTCGTATGAAAACCGAAGGCTCCTACAAGTTTCTGATCGGAGACAAAGAGCCGCGTGGCCATCACCCGGTCGAGAACCGTGCAACCCAGCCGGCGAACCTCTCTTGCCAGATTGGGTTTGAGGTATTTTCCGTTGAAATTGACCCAGTAAGGGCCGGGTTGTCCCATGGAGGCCGTCCGGTAGTAAGCTTTTGTATTCGGATCGGAGAGAGGAGATCCGATTCGTTCGAGCCGCTTGATCGCATCCTTCAACTCGTCGCAGAAGACCCGATTGTGGATCTCGGTATTAACGATGCCATATCCCTCTTCCTGAACATACCGGAGATAGGCCTCCCGGCTATCCCAGGGCTCTCCGGTTTCGAGATAGGCCATGAAATGGTCTACCCCACCGGAGATATTCCCGCTCCTTTCGATCTTTCCCTTGTCCATGACGACAACCTGAAGGCCCCGCTCTGCCGCTGCAATCGCTGCATTGAGTCCCGCAAGTCCCCCTCCCATGATGACGATGTCTGTCTTTAAGTGGTGGGTCGTCACTGATTCATCTCCATTGCATTTAAGTCACATCTCTTGGTGTTGTCTTCCGCCTTCATCCTATTCGAGCCTCATGATATTCGTCAGGCCCACAATCTTTTCTGCGATGATAATGGTGATGACGGTCAACGTAATCAAGATGGTGGAGATCGCCGCCACGGATGGGTCGATATGCCATTCCAGATAGAGCATGATGCGAACGGGAAGAGTAACGGTTTTTGCTCCCATCAAGAAGAGTGAAACGGTTACGTTGTCGAAAGAGATGATGAAGGCCAGCAGTGCGCCCGCGATCATGCCTGGCTTGATCAGGGGCAACAAGATATTCTTAAAGGTCTGCATGTAATTCGCGCCCATAATCAGAGAAGCCTCTTCCAGGCGTCTGTTAAACCCGTATAAACTGGCAGAGATACTCCGTATCGTGTACGGGATCGTAACGATGATATGGCCGAGAATCAGCCTCGTCCAGAAATTTTGGTAGCCCATGATGCTGAAAAACTGCAGCATCGCAACACCGGTCACAACCGTTGGCAAGATAATCGGCATCATAAAGATGTTTTCGATCGCTGTCTTCCACCGAAATTGATAGCGGACAATGGCGAGAGAGACCAGGACACCGATCACGAGGGCCATCAGGGAGGCAAAGAAGGCCACGACAGCACTCACATAAAAAGAGTCGACAAACTCCTTCTGATCCAGAATGTACTCGAACCATCTCAGGGAGAGCCCCTGCGGTGGAAAGAACATCTGATATGTCGGGCTGAAGGAGATCCCGACCACAATGAGGAGAGGGACGAAAAGGAAGGCATAGACAATGATGTTACTGGCCACCAGCGACCATTTACCGATTGAATTTCTCACTGATTAATACTCCTGCCTTCATGGACTTGACCAGACGCGAGAAGGTGATGATGATCGACAAAGAGGTGATGATCAGAATCACAGCAATGGCCGAGGCAAAGGCCCAATTCTGCGTGACATTAATGTGAGTATACATCATCACCGAGATGAAACGCTTTCCCCAGTCTCCCCCTACCAGGAGAGGAATGATGAAGGCCGCAATGACAGCGGTATAGACGATGATGGCGCCGGAAAGAATCCCAGGGACACTCAGGGGCAGGATGATATTCTTGATGACATCAAAATTTCTTGATCCGCAGATCCTGGCCGATTCGATCCAGCTATCCTTGATGTTCTGGATCGGCCCGATCAGCAGCAGCGTCATCATGGGCACATGAACATAGACCATGATCACAATGACGCCGATGTAACTGTACAGGAACTCAAAGGGCCGCTCCAGCAGGCTGTATTGGATCAGCATCTTATTGACGATCCCCTGGCGTCCCAGGATGACCATCCAGCCATAAATCTTGACGATGATATTGGTATAGAAAGGCGAGAGGAGCATGATGAGAAGAAGGCCCCGGTATCGAAAACGGGCCTTCGCATAGAGATAAGCCACCGGATAGGCAAAGAGAAGGCTGATGATCACTACCAGCAGTCCGGTTCCCAACGTAATCAGGAGTCCATTCAAATAATATTGGTCAGTGACGAAACGGAGGTAGTTATCCAAAGTGAAGACCATCTTCAGCCCCTGACCCGGAATGTGAGTGCTGAAGCTGTATTGGAGCAGAATGGCAAGGGGGATCAAGAGGAATACCGTCAAGACCATCAAGGGAGGTACGAGAAAAAAGAGGTAGATTCGCTTCTTCAAATAATTTCTGAGATCCATATCATTTCCGTAAGACCTTGACCCCTTCCGGATCAAAAGTTAAGAAAATGGATTCGCCGATTTCATAACGGTTTCTGTAGTCCGCCTGGCTGTCGAGAACCTCCAGCTTCAGATCTCCTATCCGGATCTCATAGTTGAAAGCCGAACCGAGATAAGAAGCTCCCGATATCTCTCCTTTCACGGCATCCTCGACCCGTGGCGTCCTCCCCAGACCAACCTTCTCAGGCTTGATGATGAAGTTGATCTCCTCACCCACCTTGACCTTTTCTTTGAAAGGGATCGAAATCGTGGAAGAACCTGCAAGCCTCACCGCACAGATCCCTTTGTCCGCATCGCAATGGGTCACCACTCCCCGTATGATGTTCGTTGATCCAATGAAATCGGCCACGAAAACAGAGACGGGATTCTCATAGATTTCATTAGGAGTTCCCACCTGCTCGATCCGTCCTTGATTCATCACGACAATTCGATCGGATAGAGACAGGGCTTCCTGTTGATCATGGGTCACAAAGATTGTAGTGATTTTCAACTGACGCTGCATTCGCTTCAGTTCAAATCTCATCGCCTTTCTCAACTTAAAGTCGAGATTGGAGAGAGGTTCGTCAAGCAAAAGGACATCGGGCTCATACACCACGGAACGTGCAAAAGCAACCCTCTGCTGCTGCCCTCCCGACAGCTGATGGGGATATCGGTCTTCAAAACCGGCCAGACCAACGAGTTCCAAGGCTTCGGACACCTTCTTCTTCACGTCGGGCTTTGAAATATCCCGGTATCTCAACCCGTAGGAGACGTTATCAAAAACGGTCATATGGGGGAAGAGAGCATAATCCTGGAAGACCAACCCTAATTTCCTTTTGTAGATGGGGACGTGGGTGATCTCTCTCCCCCGCACGAAGATTGAACCAGAATCGGGGTCAATGGAGCCAGCAATGCAACGCAGTGTTGTGGTCTTTCCACATCCGCTCGGCCCCAGTAGGGACACAAATTCCCCCTCGGCGATTTCGAGGTGGTCGATATCGCTTGCCACAACCGTTCTAAATTCCTTTTTCAGACCTCTAATTTCAACAAAGGCCATCCTTTTTCCCCTGTGTAGGGGCACCTGCCAGCAGGCATGAATTGCCCCTACCCCGAACGATTCAGATCTTCACTTCTCTCGTAAATTTTTCAACCCATTTTTCAAGATTCTTGGAGATCTGACCAAAGTCATACAGGACATTCTTGGTAGGCAGCCGCTTTGCCACGTCAGGAGGGAGCTTTACCTTCTTATTGAAATTGGCAATATTATATTCGACGGACCATCCCAGTTGGGATTCAGGGCTCAGGAATTCGTTGAGAAATTTTTCAGCCAGGTCCTTCTTTTTGGTCCCCTTGATGATCTGGCCTGTGGCCGGAGACAGGACATTACCCTCTTTCGGAAAGATGGGCTTGATGGGCTGGTTGTCCTTCTTGGCCTCCTCAAAGGGAATGTTGGGACCGCAAGGGATCATGATCTCTTCGGAATGAAGTGTGGATCGAACCTCAGCCATATTCTTCACGAATCTTCTGACGTTCGGCTTCAGCTTCTTGATCATGTCGATGCCCGGATCGATATTCTCGTAGGTTCCGCCATTCATCATGTTGATCTGCAAAAGAAGCAGATATCCGGGAGTCAACGTAATATCGACGAGGAGGACCGTATCCTTGTAGACGGGGTTCCAGAGATCCATCCAGGACTGGGGGATCGGTTTCTTCATCAAGTTTTCATTGTAGGCAAGGCCGACGGAATGGCTGTGGATGATAGGACCGAATCCTTGTTTATCGATCGCCATGGTATCCAGGTCTTTCAGATTTGGAATGTTAGCGGGATTGACCTTTTCCACCAAACCTTCTGAAGCGGCGAGGAACGCGGGACCGCTGTCGAGAACCACAAAATCCTGCGAGGGATTCTGTTTCTCCGCCCTTAACCGGGTCAAGATCTGGGCGCCCGATCCCGGGGTGATGGAAACACTGGCACCATACTTCTTTTCAAAAGGTGCGACCACGAGTTTTCTGGCAAGCTTTTCGTAGTCACCCCCATTCATCATAATGTTGAGGGTCTCGGCGGCTCTGGCCCTTCCCGACCACATCGGAACCCCCACCCCCGCAAGAGCGGCTGAAGCAGCAGCACCTTTCAGAAACGATCTCCGACTTATCCTTCTTCCACCATCCACTTTCTTCTTCATAGCATCCTCCTTAGGTTAAGATGGGTTAAATCAAAAATCCATTTCCTCTTTCCACTTCAAGATTCTCACATTCACCAATCCAAGAATTCACTTCTAACCTCTACTGGATTCCCGCTTCCGCGGAATGACGAGAACGATGTCCTCTACACAGACCTCCGGCCCATGAATTTCAGGAACATACGTCCAGATATGATCCACACTTGTTGTTGCACAGCCGCTCCTTCGGGTATCGCATTTTTCAACGACGAAAAGGCGACCGGCCAGTTCAGAGGCGCGGGTAGTGGCCATACATCCTGCGACCCCGCCATCGATGATCGCAATGTCCGCTGAAATTTCGTTCATTTGGAGGTCTTTCATGGAAACCAGCAATTGAAGGAACGGTGCCCTTATTTATAGGACATTTGTCTTATGGATTCAATCCCACCCCTTGACATACTCTTAAAGATCAGGTTATCTCTCGAGAGGGATGAGATATAAGAGATCGCACATTGAACCACAGATCAGACAAGGAGGTTTTCTATGAAGATTGATTTCCATAACCATTTCTACCCCACGGAATATCTGAAGAAATTAGAGGAATGGGGACATCGATACGAGTTCACACACGATGCCAGCGGGTTAAAGATCGTCAAGGAGAAGGGGGCCCGATTTCTCGGGATCACGCCCCAGATGGAGGCGGCTGAGAAACGGATCGAAGATATGGATCGTTATGGAATTGACATTCAAGTTCTCACCCTCTCGACACCGAACGTCTATTTCTCCACTCGGAAGAGAAACCTCTACCTGGCCCGGATGACGAACGACTATTTTGCCGAACTCGTTCAGAAGTATCCCAAACGTTTCATCGGCTTTTGCAGCGTACCCCTCGGGAATCCGGACGATGCTATCGCGGAGCTTCATCGGGCCGTCAAGGATCTCGGGATGAAAGGAGTGGTCCTCGGAACGAACATTCAGGGTAAACATCTTCACGTCAAGGAATACTGGCCTTTCTATGAGGAAGTCCACCGCTTCGGACTCCCCATCTTCCTCCATCCAATGGTCCCCCTCCATCCCGAGACCATGGCAGAATGGCCTCTCGTGCCATTGGTCGGATTCGTGATGGACACAACTCTTACCGTGACCAAGATGGTCTATAGCGGCCTCTTTCAAAAGTATCCCAATCTCGTCTTGATCCTTCCCCATATGGGCGGGACGATTCCCTTCCTTTATGAGCGGATCGATAACGGATACCGGGCCTTTCCGGACGTTAAGGCCAGCATCCCGAAACTCCCCAGCGAATACCTGAAGAACTTCTATTATGATACCGTATCCTTTCACATCCCCTCTTTGATGTGCGGCTACCAGACTTTCGGAGCGGACCACTTGGTCCTCGGAAGCGATTATCCCCATGTGATCGGAGATATGTCGAGGTCGGTCTCGACGATTCAAACGTTAAATATCCCTGAAGAAGATAAGGAAAAAATCTTTGGAGGAAACGGGAAGAGGATCTTAAAACTGTGATACTGACCTTAGAAATTGAAATATCGATCTTCTCCCCTCTCCCTTGATGCCTGCCTGCCGGTAGGCAGGGGAGAGGGTTGGGGGAGGGGAGTTACTATTGTTCTTCAATCTCTATTTTGATTGAATAGTACATTGAGTTTAGGAGGCGATTTGAGATGATGATCGATGTCTTTACCCACATCTTGCCCCCGAAATATCTTGTAGAACGAAACAAGAGGGCAGGAGCCGGCTTTACCTCACAGTATGCCAAGTATCCGGTCGCCAATCCCGGACTCACGGACCTGAGTATCCGGTTCCGAATCATGGATCAATTCAAAGACCTCGTCCATGTGCTGACCATAGCCGGACCCAATGTGGAGAGCATCACCAGCCCTAAAGATGCGGTCGAGCTTTCAAGGATGGCAAACGATGAAATGGCCGGGCTGGTGGCAAAATATCCGAAACGTTTCGTCGGGGCTGTGGCATGCCTTCCCATGAATGATGTGGATGCCGCCTTGAAAGAGGCGGACCGGGCGATTCAACAGCTTTCTTTCCAGGGGGTCGAGATCTTCACCGATATCAATGGAAAGCCTGTGGACTCACCGGAGTTTCTCCCTCTTTACGAGAAGATGGAGCGCTATAACTTGCCCGTTCTGCTTCACCCGCGAAGAGAAAATTTCAGGGTGGACTATGCGGGAGAGAAGATATCGAAATACCTGATCTACACCAACTTCGGGTGGCCTTATGAGACTTCCGTGGCAATGGCACGGCTCGCCTTCAGCGGGGTTTTCCACAAATACCCTAACCTTAAAGTATTAACCCATCATGCAGGCGGAATGGTCCCATTCTTTGCCCGAAGGATCGAGCTTTCCCACGATTTCAACCACATCCGCATGGGCTATCAGTACGATCCCCCCTTGCAGAAGCCTCCCCTCGACTATTACCGCATGTTTTACGCTGACACAGCGATCCAGGGGAATACACCGGCGTTGATGTGTGCATATTCTTTCTTCGGGGCTGACCACATGCTCTTTGCCACGGACATGCCCTACGACGATCAATTGGGAGAGAGAGCCACCCGCGAAACGGTCAAGGCGGTGGAGGAGATGAACATCTCGGCGGCCGAGAGAAAGAAGATCTTCGAAGAAAACGCCCGTGCCCTCTTCCGCTTACGAATTTAGGTCCAAGTTTTACCGACTGCACCAGTTTCTCCATCATGAGATCCCTTAGACTAAAAAGCGCCTTTGCCTTCGACAAACATTTTGAGCAATTTGAAGGCATCAGCCGTCTGCCCTGAATCTTCCTTTAAAGTCTTTTGGCACGTTCGGCATGACCGCCCCGTTGTTGTGACAAGTACAGGAGCGACGAAAAAATCAACCCATTCGACTCTCCGGCTGATCCGCCACGCGAGAAACTTCCCCTCGCCCTGGGCGCGGGAGCGCCGGAGACGGCGTTCAGGCTACTTAGAAGCCATAGTCTCCCGGAACTCCTTTTCCAGAATTCTGAAGGAAAGGAAAGAAGAAATGGCAACGGTGGTCAACATCCCAAGCATAAATAATAGGATGAGCCTTTCTTTTAACACCACATATTTATTCTCCAGTATTCCAACATACAGGATTCCGACGATCTTATCCTGAGAGTCTCGTATGGGTTCGTAGTAGAAAAGGGGACGGTTCTATTTGTTGGTAACGGAAATCTGAAGTCCGGTGTTTAGGTAGGTAGACTTAGAAATAGGAATAATAGAACTGTCCCCTTTTCTGATTAATAGCGGGAAGAAAGGGGGTTAAGACAGCAAGATCAAGACCGTCCCTACAATCAGAAGGCCGTTTCCTATAAGAACCCAGCGGCTGAAGCTCTCGTATTTCCGATTGAAGATGAAGGCAAAGATCAAAACCCACAGGGGCATCGTTCTCTGCATCAGGCTGACAACGATCGCGGAAGCTAATCCCATGGCAACATACCTCGCCAGCTGGGCGATATTCGTGGTAAGACCGCTTAGAAGGGCTATTCTAAAGGCTTTCCCGCCTCCATGAAGCATCTCCTGTCTACGATTTTTATTCATAAATGCCGAGGGCATGATCGTCAGGGAGGCGGATAGGTAAGCGATAAAACTTCCGGCAATAGAGTAACCTCCGTGCTCGAGGCCAAGTTTTATGAAGATCGCGCTGCTCCCCCAGAAGAAGGCGCCACCGAGGCCATAAAAGATCCCTTTGAATAATGTGGCGCGATCTAATTCTTTGCCATGGGGATTTGACTTTAATTGACTACTGCTCTGAATGACCTCTTCCTTCAAAAGGATTAACAAAGGCCCCAACAGCGTGCATAGGATCCCAATACCCATGATCGATGTGATCGTTTCGCCCAGGATAATCATCGCAAGAATGATGGTCACCACCGGGTTGAGGCTGGTCACAATATTCGAACGGGTCGAGCCGAGGAGTTGAACGCTTCGATATGACCAGGTCCGTCCCAGGGCAAAGTGGGTGATACCGGAGAGGGCCAGATACACATAAGCCTCTAAGGGCATTTGCCCCAGTTTAAATAGATCCCCTGTCAGGCTTCCAACGATGAAGAAAAAGACTGGACCCGTAAAGACGGTAAGGGTTGCGACATAGTTGGAGCTCACTCGCATCATCCCGCGCCGGGTAATGATGGAGTTTGCTCCGAAGAATACAGCGGAAATCAATCCCAGGACGGCTCCAAGCATGGCAGGTTTGTAGCATATTTATGGTGAAAATGAAATAGGGAGTTTGATTATTTGGTATGATTGAGTTATTGGAAGCACATTCATATTGAGAAAATGCAGCCAGGGATATCTCATTTCGTAAAAGGGGACCGAGTGGAGCCGTATCAGAGCGGGTACCGGTGGGTCATCTTATCGCTTCTGTGGCTGCTGTATGTTGCTTTTGGCCTCGTCAACAGGGCCATCGCTCCCTTGGTCACCCCCATCCTCGAAGACCTCCATCTCTCTTACACGCAGATGGGGCTGATTTTGGGGTCATGGCAGCTCACCTACATCTTTGTTGCCATGATATCCGGAAGCGTCATTGATAAATGGGGTGTCCGGAGCTCCCTGCTGGCTGGAACCGTGATCATCGGCCTTTCATCGGCACTGCGCTACTTCCCGAAGGAGTTCTGGTCCATGTTGGGTTCGGTAGCCCTGTTTGGTGTCGGAGGCTCTTTGATCTCCATCGGTTGCCCGAAGGCGATTGCCGCCTGGTTCAGAGGAAAGAGCCGGGGAACTGCAGTCGGTATTTATCTTACCGGACCCTGGGTCGGTGGAATCTTTTCACTCACTTTTACCAATAGCCTTGTCATGCCCCTGACCGGGCACAGCTGGAGGCTGACCTTTCTTGTTTACGGGGCATTGACCTTTACGATGGCTTCGCTCTGGTGGTTCTTAGGAAGGAATACCGAGGGTGAGGTGAGTCATGAAGACACAGGCATCTTTACGGTATTCGCAAGGCTCATCAAGGTTAGGAACGTCCAACTCGTATTGATCATGGCGCTCTTGACCTTTGCAATCTCTCATGGTTTCACGAACTGGCTTCCCAAGATTCTTGAGACAAGCGGTTTCTCTCCTGCCTCTGCGGGCATCCTCGCTTCGATCCCCATCGCTGCGGGAATTCCACCTCGCCTGATCTTCCCGTCTCTCGTCCCACCCAAGTCACGGAAGGGTTTCTTATCATGGTCTGCTTTGTTCACCATTGTAACGCTGGTCCTATCCATGACCACCTCGGGTCACGTTCAAATTGCAGGACTGGTCTTGTTTGGAATAATCAATGCTTGCTTCTTTCCCATCCTGACTCTCATCTTAATGGAGATCCCCGAGGTGGGATCAAGATATTTGGGGGCCGCGGCCGGGATGTTCTTCACCATCGCTGAAATCGGCGGTTGCACAGGGCCATGGCTGACCGGTATTCTTGTCGATGTGACGGGATCATTCTTGGCGGGCATGTTCTTCTTCTCTGGCCTGAGCCTGGCAACGTTCTTTCTGGCCCTCCTCTTAAGAATTTAGCCGTAGGGAACGCATATATGCGTTCCCTACAATCTTTTTCTAACGGGACTCCACTTGATTTCCACAACTGAAAAGTTATAATATTAAGTCCGCAACGTTTAACAGCTATCGATGGCCACAGAAACAGCGGCATGAGACGGAAACGGAATGATGGATTTTAGTTTGTGTAAAAGGATTGTCGAAAATATCTCCCGTGTGATTGTGGGCAAGGACCCATCCATTGAGCTCCTTCTGGTTGCCATGCTGGCAGACGGTCACGTTCTCATAGAAGATATCCCGGGATTGGGAAAGACCTTAATTGCCAAATCCCTGGCAAAAAGCATTGGCGGCTCCTTCAGAAGGGTCCAGTTCACACCGGATCTATTACCTTCAGATATCACCGGTTTCAATGTTTATAATCAACAAACCGGACAGTTTACGTTTCAACCCGGGCCCGTCATGTCCCATATTCTTCTGGCTGATGAGATTAACCGCACCATTCCCCGCACCCAGTCCAGTCTTCTGGAAAGTATGGAGGAACGCCAGGTCACCGTAGATGGGAAAACTTATCCGCTCCCCCATCCTTTCCTGGTGATGGCCACCCAAAATCCGATTGAGCTGGAAGGGACCTTCCCCTTGCCCGAGGCTCAACTGGACCGATTTCTTCTCAAAGTCCGTCTTGGCTATCCCGATCAGGAAGAAGAGATCGCCATCCTGGAACGTTTCCAAAAGGAAGATCCGCTGGTGGAATTAGAAGCCGTGGCAAACCCCGAGCAGATCGCCGAGCTGCAGAAAATACGGAGAAGCATTCGTATCTCCTCCCCGGTCAAAGAATATATCACCCATATCGTGAGAGCAACCCGGAGCACCCCTTCCCTGCGACTCGGGGCGAGTCCCCGGGGATCTCTCGGTTTAATGCGGGCCGGGCAAGCACTGGCTGCGCTACGGGAACGGGAGTACGTGCTGCCCGATGATATCAAGTCTTTGACCGTCCCGGTCCTTGCTCACCGCTTGATCCTCAAAGAAGAAGAACGCCTGCGAGGGGAAACCCCCGAGCATTTTCTGGAGGAGATCGCCAACCAAATACCGGTGCCTGCTCCTACCGGATAAGGAACCAGGATGGAAGGACAGGATCACGGAGTCCCATCACTTTTCGTAATCACCCTGATACAGTTTTTCGTGGGAGTACTTCTTTTTATCGCCTTACTCTATGGCCATCGGGAGCTGACTGTTCTGACCCTGCTTGTCTTAGGGGTGACCAGCGGTACAAGGCTTTGGGCCCGGATGAGCCTTTCCTCCGTCCGATATGATCTGAGAGTTGACAGGCAGAAGGTCTTCCCGGGAGAAACTCTCACCATCAAATTAAGGGCTGAAAATGCCAAACTCCTTCCGATCTGGCTCGAGATGAACGTCTATATCGGGACCCTGTTGCAGGGGACATCCGGGGAACGGGTGCTCAGGAAGGAAAGTGGCCTCTTATGGTACCAGAGGACGGGTTTCCAATGGGAATTGACCGCTGAGCGAAGAGGGGTCTATCAAATAGGACCCCTTTATATCCTGGCAGGAGACCTCTTTTCCTTCTTCTCCAGACATAAGAGGGCTGAAAAATCTTACCCGATCATCGTTTATCCACGACTCATCTCTCTGAAATCCGTTTCTTTACCGAGGCGTGATTTCTTCGGCGTTCCCAGGGCGAAGAGCCCTGTTCAAGACCCCATCTATATTCTGGGCACCCGGGATTATCAGAATGGGCAGCCATCCAAATACATCCATTGGAAGGCCAGTGCACGGCAACATCGATTGCAGGAAAAAGTCTTTGAATCCACACAACAAGAAAAGGTCTTGTTCGTTGTGAATGTGGAACCCTTCGAGAGGCGCAGGGCTGAAGAGGATTTCGAGCGGACCCTTGAAGTCGTGGCCTCCCTGGCTGTGCGTCTGGACCAACAGGGACACTCTATCGGATTGATCGCCAATGGCATCATCAAAGGAGGAGGCTCCCCCATCGTTGCGGTCGCAAGGAATGACCAACAGCTTCCTGCCATCTTAGAGCTTCTCGCCAGGCTTCAAATGAAATCCGATCGGGACCTTAAGGAATTGCTGCGCCATAAGCTGACGCTCACCTGGGGCATCAGTTGCGTCTATTTTTCTCACCAGGAGGATGAGACGGTCTCCACTGCAGAGCAGTACTTTACCCAACGCAGGACCCCTGTGGTCTTTTTTGTCTGCCGGCCCCGTTTGCCTTCGGGAAAAGAGACGCCTGGGGGCCAGCCTAAGGCTTATCGTCTGGAGGACATTTGTACTCGTTAGACAAAGAACAGATCACAAGGAAAAAGGGGGTTTTTCTCTTTCTGGTCTTTGCGGGCATGGAACTGAGCTATCTCTACGCCTGCTCCACCTTTCTTACGGCTGCAATTTTTAACCGCTCCTTCCCCTTTCGGGAGGCTGTTGGTTCCTTTATTTTGGCGGCGGTATTGACCCTCCTTTTCCAGGGAAGGGGGTGGCGGGTCATCTACGTTCTGGTCGCTCAGGCGATGGGGTTCATCCCTGCCCTCCTGAGAATGTTCCATATCTTCCTGTCCTGGACGGACTCATTCTTGAATCAAACCTGGCTTATAAAATTCTACGATCATCCCACAGGTGCCATCGGGTGGTTCATCGGCCTTCTGATCATATTTTGGATATGCGTCTTTTGGGCAGGAGGCGTAAGTCTTGCCAGGAGGCCGACCGACTACACCACGATCTGCTCTCGTTTCGACCGGGGCCTCATTGCCTTCTTCCTTCTCTTTTTGACAAAATTTCTCCTGGAGACTAAAGAAGGCATCCGGATTGAAGAATCCGCTTCCCAGCTCTTCATCTTTCCTTTTCTGATTTTCGGTCTCTTGGCGATCGGTCTGGTCCGGAATCGAAGCGCTTCTCCAAAGGATTTTCTTCCTGGCTATCGAGGCATCGGGATCATCTTAAGCTTCGTTGTGGTGGTTCTTCTGTTTGGCACGGGTCTCGTATTTTTTTGCATGCCTTATTTAACCCTGGCTGCCGAGACAGGGTATACGATCCTTAAAGCTGCTTCCAGGCCCGTCGGTTCCGTATTGCTGACCATCCTGCGCTTTATCTTCGGGGGTGACTTTACTCTGTCCGAAAAGTTGCCCCCCAAAAAGAAAGAAATTCTTGACGCGGTCTCCCAGGGAGAACAGAGCTGGTGGGTAGAGCTTTTGGGAAAGATCTTGGCCTGGGGCGTCTGGATCTTGCTGGGAGCGGTCTTCCTCTTTCTCCTGATTGTCGCATCTTATTACTTCTACCAATGGCTGATCTCAAGAACTCCGATCGATCAGGAAAGACAGAGCCCGCGACATCTGATCGCTTTGTGGGCGGAAAGACTACGGCTCTTTCTCCGCTCCTGCTGGATGTGGCTCTTGCGAAGAATGAAAAGCTATCGAGGAGCCATCCAGCTCTACACCGCTCTCCGAATCTGGGGGCGCCGCAGCGGGTTGCGCCATGTGCCAAGCGAGACCCCAACAGAGTATGGTTCACGACTGAAACAAGGGTTTCCTCGAATGAGAGGAGAGATCGAGTTGATTATCGAAGCCTTCAATCAGCAGGTTTATGGAGAGATCGTTCTCAATGAGCAGCAGTTATCTCTGGCCCAATCCGCCTGGAGAAGGCTTCGCAGCCCTCTTCGATGGCCCATGCGGCTGAGGGTCTGGTTTCTTCGGCCTTCCCGCCTCTCTGAGGCATCTCAGACAAACGGAGAGTGAATGGCTCCATCCGAATCGGCTCTCTTCCCCTTTCCTTCTTCCCCTTCAAAAACCTGCCTCCCGGCAGGCAGGCGGTAGGCGAGGGAGAAGGGAGAAGCGAGGAACCCTTACTTGCGATCGTCGGAGATGGAAAACCTTCCTTCCCCGACCTTGGTATCCCCAAAGAGAATATCCAATCGGTACGTGCCAATGGACCAGTTGCCAGGCTTATCCCATCCCCAGCCAGCCCAAAGATTGGTGTCCTGCCAGGTCGATGGAATCTCCACATTCACAGTTGCTTCCCCCATGAAACTTCCGTCTGGATAATAATACCGGCCACGGACCAGAGGCTTTTGGCTGCGATTCCTGTACAGGAGGTTTTTCGCCAGAACAAAGAAGTTGATATATCGTGTCGAAGTCCTGGAAAAGTCTGTCTTGAACTGCCGCTCGGATGCGGGAGGATCTGTCGCACCGCTTTCAAAGAAGGTGACCGACTGAAACTCGAGGAAGGCTTTCTCAGAAGTGACAGGAGGTACGGAAGATACGGAGCTTACCGGAGGAGTCGTCGTCGAGGCACGATCGTCATAGATACTGAACGACCCTTCTCCAACCTTCGAACTGCCAAACCAGATCTCCACACGATATGTTCCGACGGGCCAGTTCCCAGGCTTCTCCCATCCCCAGGCATTCCAGAGCTCCGCATCTTCCCAGTCCGATGGGATGTCCACATTCACTTTCGCCTCGCCGCGCAAGCTCCCATCCGGATTATAATATTTACCAAAGACCAACGGTTTATGAGCTCGGTTCCTGTAAAGGAGGTTCTTGGTCTCAACGAGGAAATAGACATACCTCGTGGTGCTCTTGGGAAAATCCGTCTTAAACTCGCGCTGGGACGCAGGGGGCTCTGTAGCACCACTTTCAAAGAACTTTACCGACCGGTACTCAAGGTAGACTTTCTCAGAAGGGACAGAGCTTACCGGAGGGGTCGTCGTTGAAGCACGATCATCATAGATGGAAAAGGATGCTTCCGCGACTTTTACATTACCGAACAGAATCTCTACGCGGTACGTCCCAACAGACCAGTTCCCTGCCTTATCCCATCCCCAGCCGCCCCAGAGATCTGCCTTCTCCCAATCGGGTGGAATATCTACATTCACCTTCCCCTCACCGTGAAAACTTCCGTCCGGCTTGTAATACCGGCCCACGATTTCCGGTCTATGGGCTCTATTGTTATACAAAAGGTTCTTGGCCCCCACGAGGAAAAAGACATATCGCGTCGAACTCTTGGGGAATTGCGCCTTATATTCTCGCTGGGCATCAGACGGGGCTACATACGGTCCCTCAAAAAATTTCACAAACTCGAATTCAAGATAGGTCTTCTCCTGAGCCAGGAGAGGGACAGGCAATATAGCCAAAAGAAAGAGTATGGTGAGTATCCTTTTCATGGCAAACCCTCCTCGTAAATGATCTTCTGTATCGACAAAAGATATTAAGATATTAGATTCATTTTTGTAAATATCAGAAAAACATCTGCCATTGGCCGTAATTTGTGGTTCGATGGCAATATTTATGCCATGTTACAGCAATATTTGTGCCATGCCCTAATAAAATACAACCCTCAGAAAATATTGAAGATTACTAGATGGCTCATCCAGAATGTGGCAATATTTTTTCCACCTTTTCCAAATTTTGTCATGTCCTCGCAATCGAAATAGCCCTTTTACTATTCCTTATTTCCTGCTATAATGCGCAAAATTCCTATGAAGCTCTCCGTCGTCATTCCCGTCTACAATGAAATCCATACCATCGAGGAAACTCTCTCCAGGGTTCTTAAGGTCGATCTTCCTAAAGAAGTGATCGTCGTCGATGACGCCTCCACAGATGGCACGGGAGAGTTCTTGAGAAAATGGCTGGCGCAGAGAAAGGAAGGAGCAAGCGATCAAGTCCGAGTCCTCTTTCAGCCAGAGAATAGGGGTAAGGGGGCTGCTCTGCGCTCTGGATTCAAAGAAGCCGGGGGCGATATTGTCCTCATCCAGGATGGGGATTTGGAATACGACCCGATGGAATATCCCAAGCTGATCGAACCGATTCTCGATGGAAGAGCCGATGTGGTCTATGGCTCCCGGTTCTTGGGAACTCCGAGACGGGTTTTGATGTTCTGGCACACTCTGGGCAATAAGCTCCTTACATTCCTTTCTAACCTCTGCACGAATCTCAACCTAACGGATATGGAGACAGGTTATAAAGTCTTTAAGAAGGAAGTCCTGGACCATATTCATTTAAAATCAAATCGGTTTGGTTTCGAACCGGAGGTCACGGCCAAAATTGCCAAGATGAATTACCGAATCTACGAAGTCCCCGTCTCTTACAGCGGCCGGGATTATTGGGAAGGGAAAAAGATTAAATGGATCGACGGATTGAAGGCCGTCTTCTCCATCTTGCGGTATAACTTCTTCGATGCGGGGACAGAAGACGTCGTCTATCAAACCCTCCAGAGAATGAAGCGGCTCCATCGATATAATCGGTGGATTTTTTCAAAATTTCGTCCCTTTTTGGGCCGGAGGGTCTTGGAAGTCGGCTCCGGAATCGGCAATATAACCCAATTGCTCATGGATCGGGACTTTGTGGTTGCCACGGATGTGGAACCCAAGTACCTCACCCTTCTCAAAAATGCCTTCGGTCAATACAAGAAATTTGTGATCGAAAACCTCGATATCTCCGGATCGAACATGGAACGATATCGTCCCTATCGTATCGATTCGGCCCTCTGCTTCAACGTATTGGAGCATGTCGAGAAGGATGAAGGGGCATTGGAAAATATCTTCCATCTCTTGGAACCCAAAGGCCGTCTCCTCCTCTTTGTCCCTTCTCATCCGTGGCTTTACGGAAGCCTGGATCACCATTTAAACCATTGCAGACGCTATGGCAGAGAAGAATTGAAAAGGAAGTTAGAGCAAGCAGGGTTCCAGGTAATCCTCTTAAAATACTTCAATCGGATCGGAATTCTGGGATGGTATCTGAATAGTAAAATTTTCAAAAGAAAAAGTCTCCCCTCGTTCCAACTCAGAATCTACAATCTTCTCGTCCCTCTCTTCAAAGTAGAGGAACTCTTCCCATTGCCCTTCGGCACTTCTCTTCTTGCCATTGCAGAAAAACCTGGATGATGGATACGATAGAATCTCTCTCAGATTTCTTAAAAAACATAGGGGCCCCGAACTTTCTGACGATCGGCATCGTCATCATTGTCCTATGGCTTCTCATTTCGGGTATTATAAAAGGATTAAGAAAAAGAAAACAGAATAAAGGACCTGAAGAAGAGAATAAAGAGGATTAGGCCAGACGAGGTGTCGTATATAATCATTTGCAGGGCTATTTTTTAAGGATGGTCCACGAAAGGAAAAAGGACACCGTCAGGGCAATCAGCATCCCACACATAGAGAAGAAGAAAAAGAGAAGGATCAGCCTTTCCTTCATGAGGGCATACTTGCTTTCCAACATTCCCACGTAGAGAATCCCGACGATCTTCCCCCCGATGTCCCGGATCGGCTCATAGGCTGTAATATACCAATCGTCGACCACAAAGGCCCTCTGGATCCATGGCTGACCTTTTTCGAGGACGCGCTCCTGAACCTCCTTCATCGCTCGCGTTCCAATCGCCCTGTTTCCTTCCTTATCCATGACATTGGTCGATATTCTTAAGTCACCCAGAAAAATAGTGGCCGTCCCAATTTCTTTCCCTTTGTACTTGGCATCCTTGAAGACAATATTCTTGATCCGGTCGACAATCTCATAATTGCGGTTAAGGAGAACTCCCCCTGTCAACACTCCCAGCAGATCCCCATTGAAATCGATGACCGGATAGGCCGATTTCATAATCATCGCGGAGGTCTCCTCCACTTTCTCAACCGGTTTTGCTTTTGGAGTGGGGACTAATCGTAAGGTGGCCTTTTTTGTCAAAGACGCCCCTTCTTTCGACAACTCCTTCATGGTGAGGATCTGGGTCCCTGAAATCGCCTTCTTCCCAAGGGCATTCTTGACAAAGGGGTCGTGGATGAGGCTATCCCCTGATGTTTCGGGATGATGAAATCTGAGTATAACGGTTCCCTTTCGATCCAGTAATGTTAAAAAATCAAGCCCTTCCTCGACCATTAGGCCTGAAAGCTCTTCTCGAATCGGAGACAGATTTTTCTCTTTTATTCCCTGCTTCAAGACGTGCCTGATTGATGTCCACCGTATGGTCCTATCGATATCCCTGATCCTTGACTCATAGACCCATCTGGCTGTGCTGAGATGATCTTTCACCCTCTCTTGGGCTTCGAAGATGATCTGGTCGGTAATCAGAGCATTGACAATGATGCTTGTCACAACCCCTATGAAACAGGCCAGGCCAAGGAAGAAGAGAGCTAACTTAGTTTTATTAGGAATTTTCATAGGTTATACCATAACAGAAACGGAAGAAAAAGTAAATAAAAAAAATTCTTGCTATAAATTTTTTTTTCTGTTAAATATATTGTGAAAAAATTCATAAATCTAACTATGGGGAAATAAAAGAAAGGAGGATCCATAATGGGAAAGTTTGATGCAATATACGACGATTATATGAAGCGAAGGAAAGCAGTACTGGCAATGGGGGGTGAAAAGGAACTCGCAAAGCGTAAAGAAAAGGGCCAGACTAACGCGCGGGAAAGGATCGATCTGCTCATTGATCCTGGCACTTTTACCGAAGTCGGCACCTTCATGACCCACCGCCAGACGGAATTCGGCATGGCTGGCAAGCTGGTACCTGCCGAGGGAGTGGTCGCCGGGTACGGAAAGATCGATGGCAGGTATGCTGTGGTTATTTCAGAGGACTTCACAGCTATGGCCGGTAGTTTTGGGGAATATCATGGAAAGAAATTCGTATGGGCGCTCGACTTCGCAAAGGACAAGGGATGGCCTTTTATTGGAATCAACGATTCCGGAGGTGCCCGCCTTCAGGAAGGAATGGATACCCTGGAGTCCTACGGCTGGACCTTCAGTGCTCAAATCCATGCCTCAGGAATTATTCCCCAGATTGCTCTGCTTTTGGGGCCATGCCTTGGCGGACAAGCTTACCACCCCATCATGAATGATTTCGTCATCCAGAGTAAGACAACGGGCTTCATGGGGATTGCAGGGCCTGCCTTTGTCAAGACGGTGACCGGTGAGAACATCACACTCGAGAAATTGGCTGGCTGGGAAGCCCATGCCATGAAGTCAGGCGGCACCCATATCGTTGGGGAAGACGAAAAAGATTCTATCAAAATTGCCAAGAGACTTCTCTCGTACCTTCCCTCCAATAATAAAGAAAAACCGCCAACGATCGAGAGCAACGACGATCCGAACCGGGAGATCCCGGAACTCGACAATTTCATCCCGGATCCTGAGCTTCGAGTCCCCTATGACATGTATCCCCTGATCGACAAGGTCGTCGATAAGGGGAGTTTCTTCGAAATCCATCGGTATTTCGCCCGGAACGTTATCGTCGGCTTTGCGCGATTCAATGGCCGGGTGGCTGGGATCGTGGCAAATCAGCCCAAGGTGCTCATGGGTGGAATGGACTGCGACGGGTCTGACAAGCTGGCGAGGTTCGTTCGTTTTTGCGATCTTTTCAATATTCCCCTTGTAACCTTTGTGGATTGCCCTGCCTTCTGGATCGGCTCGCCTCATGAATGGAAGGGGATATTGCGTCACGGCGCAAAGACTCTCTTTGCGTGGGCAGAAGCCACCGTGCCTCTGATCTCCATTATTATCGGAAAATCGTATGCCGGGGCTCACTATGCCATGCTCGATAAGAGCATCGGAGCAGATCTTGTTTTTTCCTGGCCCACAGCCAAGGTCAATATCGTGGGTGCTGAGACCGCAGCAAGCATCATATTCGCCAGGGAAATCAAGAACGCCCCCAACCCGAAGGAGACAGCAAAGACGTTGATCGCCGAATATCGCACGAAGTACGAACATCCCTATCAGCCGGCAGAAAGGGGTTACACGGACGATGTCATTATGCCCCATGACACCAGGAAGTATGTCTGTAATGCCCTTGAGCTCTTACAGAATAAACAGGTTGCCAGACCCTGGAAGAAATACGCCAATATCAATTTGTAACAGGTTTGAAGTTTAGGGAATAAGAATGAGGCCCGCTTTCAAAGGGGCCTTATTCTTTTGCAGTTCGACCCGTCCCTGTGGGGACACATCTCCATGGACCATTTTCGTGAACCCGGATGCCTGCGGCAATGCCGAAAGGGGCGCTGGTTGACAGAACCGTGTTTGTTGGCTATAGTTCAATGGTTTTGCCCGGGAGATTTTTTAATACGAACCGTCATCCATGAATCATTGGAGCGCTGATGCCACGCAGTCCGATCACCCGAGACGGGTATAATCAACTTCATAGGGACCTCGAGAATCTCAAAAAAGTCATTCGCCCTCAAGTGATCAAGGCCATCGAAGAGGCCCGTGCCCATGGAGATCTGAGTGAGAATGCGGAATATGTGGCGGCAAAAGAGAGACAATCCTTTATTGAAAAGAAGATTCACGAGATTGAACAGAAGTTAGCCAATTCTGAAATCATAGACACCACTAACCTTTCGAACGAGAGGGTTGGCTTTGGCTCCGTCGTCACATTGAAAAATCTCGGCAATGGAGACGAGGTCACCTACCAGATCATCGGGCCTGATGAGTCGGATATCTCCTCAGGCAAGATTTCCATCGCCTCCCCTCTGGGCAAGGCTTTGATTGGTAAAGAGGTGGAGGAAGAGGTCACGTTCCGAACCCCCGGGGGCATCAAGAAATATACGATCTTAAGAATTGCCTGAAGTACGCTTCTCACAGGGGTGTGGCTCCGAACAAAGGACTACGACCCGATGATGCCGGAGGTGAGAGACGGATCGGGGCCTAAATATTTCTTAGATGGAACAAAGCGATACCGTAAAACGACTGCAGGTCGAACTGGCTCAGGTTAAAGAATCCAACGCACGCCTTACGGAAACCCTGAGAACATTAGAAAAAGCAAACCACGCCGTCCTTCTTTTAAATAAGAAACTGAACAATCTTGCACTGAAGGATTCCCATACCGGCCTTTACAACCGCCGTTACCTTAAAGAAACACTCGAGAAAGAACTTTCCTTAGCCAAACGGCACGCCCAATCCGTTTCCGTCCTGATGATGGATATCGACTATTTTAAGTCTGTCAATGATGCCTATGGCCACACCTTCGGAGATCTCGTATTAAAGCAGTTTAGCAAGACACTCAAAAGAGTGATACGAAGATACGATATCCTGTTCCGATTCGGTGGCGAAGAATTTGTGATCATCTCTCCACGAACGGATCGGCAAACCAGTTTTGTTCTTGCCGAGAGACTTCTAAGAACCGTCCGTGCACGCAGTTTCGGAAGCGAGACTCGAGCCGTCAACCTGAAACTCAGCATCAGCGTTGCATCCTATCCTGAAGATGGCCTGCTGATCAGAGGAATCGATTTAGTCCGCCTGGCCGACCAGATTTTGAATAAGGTGAAGGAATACGGTGGCAACAAGGTCTATTCTTCGGAAGACGTAAAAAGAATCGAAGGCAGTCTTTCCCTGGAAAACGAGGTCTCTCTCGATATGGAACTTCTGATGAAGAAGATTGATCGGCTCTCACAACGGGCGAACCAAAGTCTCGTTGAAGGCATCTTTGCGGTGGCCAAGACCATTGGACTGAAGGACAGATACCCGGATACGGCGGCGAAGAGTACGATGAACTATGCTGCAGAAATTGCCAAAATGTTGAATTTGCCCAAGAGTGAAATCGAGCACATACGGAAGGCGGCCATGCTGCATGATATCGGCAAAGCGGGCATCAGCGAAGCGATTCTGCTTAAGAAATCCAAATTGACGCCGAGGGAGTTCGAAACGATCAAGAAACACCCGCAACTGGGCACCAATATCATCCGGCCCCTACACTTTCTGCGCGGTACGATCCCGTTCATCCTCCATCATCATGAGCGCTGGGATGGGAAAGGATATCCTGACGGGTTAAAGGGAAAGGAGATCCCCCTTGGAGCAAGGATTATTTCAGTGGTGGACGCCTACCGGTCATTAACCGCTAACCGGCCTTACAGAAGAGCGTATTCCAAAACCAGCCTCATGAAAATACTGAAGAGGGAATCCGGGACTAAGTTTGACCCTCAGGTCGTTGCGGCATTTCTGAAGATTTTAGGTTCACCCCATTAAGAAATAGCAGAGGGGCATTCAATAGATTCGATGGAATGGAGGAGATCCTCCCCGCTCGTCACCCCACCGGATGTTTACGATCCAACCCACCCGTCTTAGGAGGAGAGATCTTGAAAAAATCCAGCTTTTCTTCAAGCTTCTTCCCCTGCTCTGCAAGGCCCTCCATCTTTTTAATCAATTCACTTTCCGACGAACGCCCAACCGTATCTTTGCATGTCAGGATCGATTGATTCAGTTGCGCCTGCGATTCCTGAAGGTCAGCCAATCTGTCCCTGAGCCCTTCAAGCATCTGATTGATACTTTCCATTTCGTAACAGAGGTAGTCCTTCTTTCGGACCTGCAGAGGGAGCGGAATCGTCCCTTCTTTTATCGCCTTAAAGACAAAATTAAAACGGTACAGAGGCCCTGCTATTTTATGGGAAGTGTATATCGAATGACAGGCTATCGCAAAGAAGAATAATAATAGTGCGGGCCAGAATTTTTCATTTAAGTACAGGATCCGTATTGCCGCTACCAAGGCCTGCTCTGATCCGATATCCGATTTGTCCAGTTCCACCATCAACGGAATGAACAGAAACACCCCCATGATGGCACAGGAAAAAATCACATAACTAAAGGAGATGATCATCAGGACCACTTGAAATTTCGGTCGGATGACATATTTTCTTCTCCTGAAAACTCTGGCCATCAGATTTTCCATCGCTTCATTCTCCTGGTTCTGTTTGTGATGCTTGATTGACCATTCCCCTTCTCTTTTCTTTCTGAGCGGATCGGCAACGGGCCGGACAACCTACCTCGGGGATTTGGGTCTATACTGTATGGGAAAATCTTCAGACCATCCCCAGGCCCAACTGAAGGACCCATCGCCCGTCTTTGACGGTGTCGGTATCAAAGTGATGGTTTTTCCATCCACCATGGGATGAACTTTGTCCACTGTTGCGGTAATGACACCTGTCGCACTATCTATCGATAATGAAGAGACTCTTTCAACAGCCTTTAATCCGATCCCTAAACTATTTCTGATTTCATTGATACTCGGACAATCCGGCCAAGAATCTTCCTTCTCTTGATGGTATGCCGAAACGGCACTTTTTACCAGGGTCATCGCGTGCTCGACCTCGGTTAGTTTTGCCCGAACGATATACCCTTGGTAATAAGGGATCGCAAATGCGGCCAAAATCCCGATGATTGCAATAACGATTATTAATTCCAATAGGGTAAAACCACGGTTGAAATTCCTCATCCGAGTGTCCTGCCGCTTAAAAATTATTTTTCTTATGCTATGATTTTATTTGGCAAATGTCAAAGGATTTTCCCAAGGAAGATAAGACGGCCGATCTTCCCACCGGACTCCCGTGTGGAATTGATCTGGGACTCGACCATCCCTTCTTCCAAATTTATCCTTTTCTCACGACATGGATGGCAGTGGCTTTGAAGGAAGCCTTCACTTCCTTTCCTTCACTTAGAGAGAGCTCCTGAGAGGAATGATTGGTGACATAAGCAACGAGGGGGAATCCGCAATCGAGTTGGACTTTTTGGTAAAGTCCCAGGGAGGTCATCCTCACAATCTTTCCCAAAAAAACATTTCGGGCGCTTGTGGATTCTTTGGAGGAGTGGATGAAAAGGGTCACATTTTCGGGCCGGATGCAGAGGATTACGGTCTCTCCTAAATTAGCCTCACCCACCGCCTCGATCTGACTTCCTGAAATAGAAGCCGCAAAGGTCCCACCATCCCTTTTGGTCACCTTCCCTGTCAGGACGGTTTCCACCCCCACAAAAGAGGCGACAAATTCATCGACAGGATGGTTCATGACCTCATCGGGCCTTCCGATCTGAAGAATCTTTCCTTCGTTCATGACAGCAATCCGATCTGAAAGCCTCAGTGCGTCCTGCCGATCGTGCGTGGCAAAGAGCGTTGTCGTTTGGGTCTGTCGAAGAACGCCTTCCAAATCCTCGATCAGAGATTCCCGGGTCGGAGGATCAAGAGAGGCGAAGGGTTCGTCGAGAAAAAGGATCTCTGGCTGGAGGGCGAAGGCCCTCGCAAGACTCGCTCGCTGGGCCTCTCCACCGGAAATCTTTCGTGCAGAGCGACGGCTCAGATGACCAATACCGAATCGATCTAATTGTTCCATGGCTATACGCTGGATATCCTGCCTTTTCATTCCTCTGATTTTTAACCCTGATGCAGCATTCTCAAACACGGTGGTATCGAAGAGAAGGGGTTCCTGGAAGACCATTGCGAGCTTCCTCCGGTATTCGAAAGCGGAATGACCTGAGCTGATTCTTTCTCCTCGGAAGGAGATTTCGCCCCGGACCGGTTTCAGAAGGCAGCACAGAACCTGGAGCAAAGTCGTTTTTCCTGCCCCATTCGGCCCGATGAGGGACAGGATTTCCCCTTGCTGGATTGAAAGGGAGGGAACATTCAGAGTAACCGCCCCTCCCCTTTTCACCTCAAGGTTTCTTGCCTCCAGAATTGGTATCGAATCGATCATTCAAGTTCCTTCTTCTCCTTTGAGCTTTGAGCTTTCTATCTCGGTCTTTCCCTCTGCTGTATCTGCGTAAGGATCAAATTGATGAAATAGGCAAGCAGCAGAAGAATAATTCCCAATGCAATGGCTATGTCGAAGTTTCCCCGGCTCGTTTCCATGACCGTTGCAGTGGTTAGAACCCGGGAATAACCCTTTATGTTTCCACCTACCATGATGGAAGCACCCACTTCAGAGATCACACCACCGAACCCTGCCATCACCGCGGCTAACAGGGGAAGCTTCGCCTCTTTAATCAGAATCCAGACCATCTGAAGCCGGGTTGCTCCAAGGGCGAGAATCTGGAGGCGAAGTTTTTGGGGGAGTTGTTGAATCGCAGCCAGGGTGATGCCCGTCACAATCGGGGCGGCAATGATGGTTTGGGCAATAATCATGGCTGTAGGGGTATAAAGGACTCCTAAAACCCCGAGGGGGCCATTCCTCCACAGAAAGATGGTGACGAAGAGACCCACGACAACCGGCGGAAGCGCCATGCCTGTGTTAATGATACTTACGACAATCCTTCTTCCCGGAAACCTTGAAAGGGCAACGCTTGCCCCGATTGATATTCCGATGAACAAACTGATGAGGGTAGCCAATCCGGATACCTTGAGAGACAGGAAGGTAATGCTGATCACCTCCGGGTCGAACGTGATCAAAAGCCAAAAAGCCTTTTTTATGCCTTCAAGGATGAGATCCATGAGCTAATTTCGGAACCCCCAAGCTTAGAGGACCAGGATTAAGAGAAGCCCAGTTGAAACCAATTGGAAACATTTCTTCATATCAATCTCCTTTCAGATTTTCCCTTTCGTCGGTGCTTTAAGAAGCAACGTCTTTAACACTAAACTCTTAGTCGAACGTAACCACGAACCAAGAGGGTTTGAGATCCATCATTTTCCCAGGTCCTCGTCCCTTTTGCCCGCATCCGGGAAGAAGAGAGGTGACCCGAATTTATCTACTCCGAATGTCCTGATGATTTCCTGGGTCTCTTTTGAAACCACGAAGTCGGCAAATGCCTTTCCACCTGGTGCATTGACCTTCGGCCATTTTGCGGGATTCACCTCGATCACATGATAGACATTAAGGAGAATCGCATCCCCTTCTACCAAAATATCAAGCCCAAGGTTTTTCTTTAATGCCAGGTAGGT
Organism: Thermodesulfobacteriota bacterium; assembly: GCA_041947025.1. Taxonomy (GTDB): domain Bacteria; phylum Desulfobacterota; class BSN033; order BSN033; family UBA1163; genus CAVTZZ01. The sequence continues at coordinate 16,575 of JBHGBJ010000021.1, read as the reverse complement.
CCCCCGATCGGCAAGGGTGTAGCCTTTCTTCTCAGCTGCCACATTCAAGGTCTGACCCATCCCAAGCCCGGTTTGTTGATACCACTTTTCTCCATCGGGTTTGATCCCAGCGGCCTTCCATATATCCATCTCTTTGGTATGGGTTCCTGATTTATCGGCTCTGGACAAAAATAGTGCTTTTGCTGAAGCAATCTTTTTAAATGCCTCTGTAGCGGTTTTTGTTCCTTTAATCTTCGCCGAATCCTCAGGGGGTCCGACAACGATGAAGTCATTGTGCATAACCAGTCTGCGATTGATTCCATAGCCTTCGGAGACAAATTTCTTTTCTGCTGCTGGGGAATGGACTAAGAGGACATCGGCCTCTCCCTTTTCTCCCATAGCCATGGCTTGACCAGAGCCCACCGCGATCGTTTTGACGAAATAACCCGTCTTCTTTTCGAAAATGGGGATTAAGACATCGAGGAGCCCGGAGTCCTGGGTGCTGGTGGTGGTTGACAGAATGATGGTCTTCTGTTGCGCCTGGACGTTTATTGATCCAGAAAAAAATAACAGTGTAACAATTCCCAATAGAACGACCCAATTCATCTTCTTTCGATCCATGACTTTTCCTCCTTTGATATTATGATACGGACGAGATCATCTACTTTATCCCCCCACCTTCCCTTACCCCTTAAGGGACGAGACCGAGAGAGGGACTATTATCACTTTATCTCTCGCGCTTGGATTATTTACTTAGGCCTTGTGATTTTTTCCATGCATCTGATTCCGGGAAGAAAAGAGGGCTTCCATATTGATCTTTCCCAAAATCCCGGATGAGTCTCTGCCCTTTCTCCGGAGAGGTTAGCCATTTTACAAAGGTCATCGTGTCCTCATAATTGACCCTGCTAAACTTTTTGGGATTAACCGGTATCAAGGTAATGAAATTGAGAAGAGCCTCATCCTTTTCGGCCAAAACCGCCAGCTTAATTTGGTTCTTAAGGGTGAGAAAGGTAGCCCGATCAATCACCGTGTAGGCCCTTTTCTGGTCGGTGTACTTCAGCGTGGGGCCATTCCCTTCTGCCCCTTTTTCATAAATGACATACCATGAACCAGAAGGCTTAATCCCCGCCTTTTCCCATAGCTCCATCTCTGCCACATGGGTTCCTGATTTATCCCCACGGCTGATGAAGGTTATTCCCTTCTGAGAAATCACTTTCAGGGCCTCTGTTGCCAGCTTCATCCCTTTAATTCCCGCCGGATCATTTGGAGGGCCTACAATCACAAAATCGTTGTACATCAGGCTGATCCTCTCGGTCCCAAATCCCTCCTTCACAAATTTCTCTTCGAGCGATTTTGCATGAACCAAGACGAGGTCGAAATTCCCATTTTCTGCCATTTTTAGCGTTGCCCCGGTCCCAGCCCCCACATGGCGCACGCGAATGCCCGAATCCCTTTCAAACTCAGTCTCCAAGACGTCAACAATCCCTGCATCGATGGGACCGATCGTACTCGCCATCAAGATGAACTTGCTGGTCTTAGGTTTACCCAACTCTGCGCACGATAATACCAGACAGAACGAAAGCATTAATCCGATACTAATCCACCGCATCTTACCTCTCCTTTTCTAACTTTTTGAATAGAGTATCTTGCCTGAATTTTTGAAATCATAGTTGCCCAATCTTGTAATCCTCTTCCGAAATTCTTCTGAGTTCAAGATTTCCACAAATGCCTGGACCCCTTTTTCAAAAAAGGTCGATTGCTCGAGGACCATATCAAAGCTTTCCGTCGTGATGGGGATGAAAGAGAGACCGAAAAATTTCGAAACAGCAATGGTTGCGATTCCAACATCCACCTCTTTCGAGAGGATGGAAATACCAACCTCAAGATGGGTGTAGACTTCCTTCTCATACCCTTTGATCCCGGAATGAGGAATTCTCAACTTCTTAAGATAATAGTCCAAGAGGACCCTCGTTCCGGCGCCCTTCTGCCTGTTGATAAACCTGACTTCTTTTCGGGCAAGGTCTTCAAATCCATGAATTCCGAGAGGATTCTTGGCCGCAACAAGAAATCCGATCTCCCGGCAAAAAAGATTGACCACAACCGGCTTGATATCCGGAACGTAGTTCGGAAGAAAGGGGATATTATACTCACTGGTTTTCGGGTCAAAAAGATGGGACCATGCAATATCGGTATATCCCTTATTGAGGGCCTTAAGACCGTCGGTACTTCCTGTGTTGGCTGTAAAGATATAAAATTCGGGATAGTGGGTCCTCATATGGGTATGAAGGATGTCCAGGATGGGATCATTGCTTCCGGAGGCAAGCAGTGCCCCTTCGATCCTCCTGCTCTTTTCTCTTGCCTGACCGAGGCTTTTTTCAGCGTTTGATTCAATCCACTCATCGATCAATTTCTTTGGAAAGACCCATTTTCCGGTCACACGGGTAGATGGGATCCGCTTCGATTTGATCAATGCGTAGACCTGTTTCTCATGGACCCCCAGATAATGAGCCACCTCTTTGGTATTCATCATCTCTTCGGACATGTTCTCCTCCTGCAAAAGGGCATTACTATGAATATATAATAACGAGGAAAGTTCTCCGTGTCAATGAAAAACATTACCAAAAGTTACTTATAACATACAATTCACCTAAAGAATCCCAATTTAAACCATTCTTTACTTTAACCCGGGGGCGAAACTCCCTCCAATTGCATGAGGGTGCAGGTTTGTTTCCAAACAGAGGAGGCAAGAAAGTCGAGAGGGTCTTGGATTAGAAGGCTCCAAATAACGAGAGCAACTTTTGAAGAATGTTCAACAAAAACAAAGGAGAAAAAGATGATAAGGAAGAATATGATGGTTGCAGTGTTCACCGTAATAATACAGTAGACCGGCTAACCTCACGAACTCAGATCCCTTCTAACTGGGACCATGCCCCCAGACAGTAGCTCTAATCCTTATAAAGGATCGTCCCCACCGGCTCGCCATCGAGGGCGCGTGTGATATTTCCTCCTTCCAAACCATTGATGATTTGTATCTGGCTGATCACCTGGCTATTCTGTAGAATCTCAAGACAAGGGCGCTCCACGATCAGGTCATCTTGGTCTCTCTCCATCAGTTCTCTTACCCCAATTCGGCCAATGAACTCTGCATCGGGATTCTTCTTGGGATCGTCGGTATAAAGGCCTTTTTCATCTTTTATGAAAATGCAGGTCCGCGCCCCAATCAGGTCCGCAAGAATCAGAGTCCCTACGTCCGTGCGGTGTATGGGGATTCGCCCTCTGGCAGGCGGTATGGCAAAGTAATCGTAAGGCGGCATCCCGTGCATCACAGGAAGGCAGTCCTGGGCAAAGTAAGTATAGAGCTTTACGATTGAGTCATGGCCCACCTTAATTCCTCCCCAGGGCGAAAGCAGCATACTCACCAACAAAGCATTCTGTTCGGATATGGAGCTCCCGAACCGGGCGATCAAGTGGTTTGTGGAGTGGGTTTCTTTGAGCCGGCCTCAAGGAGCCCCTCCTTCCCCGGAATGTCGCTTAACCTTTTTGTTTTGGACTTGACAGGACTGTAATGGTTCGGATAAACTACCATTATTCTCAATCAAGAATAACGCATTCCTTATTTCTCCTGTCCGGTCCCTGAGGAGCGTTTCATGGAATCGAAGGTTGTTTGCAAGATTTGGATCGACCGAAATGGGAAGGCATTCGGAGACGGCCCCTACGAACTTCTCAAAGGGGTGGATAAGACCGGTTCCCTTCATAAGGCTGCCGGTCAAATGGAGATGGCCTACAGTAAAGCATGGCAACTCATTCGGATGATGGAGCGAAGGCTTGGTTTTTTTCTGCTGAGTCGGAAGGTGGGAGGTAGATCGGGGGGAGGCTCTCAAATTACCCCGCGGGCAAAATCGCTGATGGAGTGCTATGGCAAGTTTCGAGAAGAGGCGGAAGAAGCCATCGAAACAATTTACCAAAAACATTTTTCTCCATTTGATGAGTCCCTGAAGAAAAGGAAGAAGTAAGTGACCAGGAAAATCTTTATTGTTATCGTCGTCTGGGTGTTCCCTGTCCTCTTAATGGCAGATGAAAGCATAGGACAAGATCACAAAAAAATTGTGGTGTCGGCAGCCATCAGCCTGAAGGATGCCTTTGAGGAGATCGGAAATACCTTTATGAAAAGGCATCCGGGGACAAAGGTGCTATTTAACTTCGGCGGCTCAGGGGACCTTGCAAGACAGATTGAAGCCGGTGCACCCGTGGACATCTTTGCCTCAGCGGCTCAAAAGGATATGGATGATCTGGCGAAAAAAGACTTGATTGCACCTCATTCAAGGAAGAACTTTGCAAAGAATGGGGTCGTTTTGGTGAAGCCCGCCCGTTCAGGCATATCCCTTCAGTCTTTGCAAGACCTCCAGAGAATGGAAGTAAGGAAGGTCGCCATTGGCAATCCTAAGACCGTTCCGGCGGGCAGGTATGCAGAAGAGGGATTGAGGCATTTCAAGCTCTGGGATGTCATTCAAGATAAACTGGTCTTTGGCGAAAATGTCCGCCAGGTGCTGGACTATGTAGCCAGGAATGAAGTGGATGCCGGATTAGTTTACTTAACAGATGCTATGGCCAGGTCGAAGGAAGCGAGAGTGGTGATGAAACTCCCTGAGGGCAGTCATCAACCTGTCATCTGCCCTATTGGAGTGATCAAAGGAACAAGAAACGAGTCACTCTCAAGACAGTTTGTGGATTTTGTAATTTCGACAGAAGGGCAAAGTATCCTGAGCCAATATGGCTTTATTACTGCGGGCCCTTCGATGTAAACCAGAGACCGCAGCATCATTCCGCGAGGAGTACGGCGCAGAATTGGAAAGAGTTCCAGCATGGACGAATCGGTTTTGTTTTCACTGAGACTCTCTCTTCAAGTTGCTATTGCCGCCACGGTATTGGTTGTACTGGTCGGCACGGCAATGTCTTTCATCCTGGCAAGAAAGAATTTCAGAGGGAAGGAAATCTTGGATATTTTGTTGACACTTCCCCTTGTACTTCCCCCTACGGTGACAGGGTACTATTTGATTCTATTTATGGGGAGGAATGGCTTGCTCGGGAAATACCTCTACCATTGGACCGGCTGGAGTATCATGTTCACGTGGTACGCTGCCGTTCTGGCCTCTTTTATTGTGGCCCTTCCGTTGATGATCAAGACGACCCGGGCAGCCATCGAATCCGTGGATCAGAATCTCATCAAGGTATCGTATACCCTCGGGCACGGGGAGTTCAAAACCTTTCTCAAGGTTATCCTTCCTCTTTCCAGGAAAGGAATGATTGCGGGGGCGGTCCTTTCCTTTGCCAGGGCTATGGGCGAATTCGGGGCCACGCTGATGGTTGCCGGAAACATTCCCGGAAAAACCGCAACCATGCCCATTGCGATTTACACCTCTGCGAGCAGCGGGGATTGGGTGAAGGCAAATGGGATGGTCGTTTTTTTTACGCTGGTCTCGGCGGCCTTTCTCTATATCGCCAACAGACTGAGCAAGCGGGGGGTCTGGTAAGTCCGGCAGAGGTGTCTCGCTTCATGATCGACATTCATGTAAAAAAGGATCTTGGGGCCTTTTCGCTGAATCTCTCGCTGAGTCTTCAGAAGGGTCTGACCGTTCTTTTCGGTCCTTCCGGTGCAGGTAAGACCCTGACACTCCACACGATCGCTGGGCTGGTCGAACCCGATTCCGGCATGGTCCGGGTCAATGGAGTCGTCTACTTCGATAGGAATGAAGGAGTCAATGTCCCGATTCATCGCCGGCGAGTAGGTTATGTTTCTCAAGAATCTTCTCTTTTCCCTCATATGAGTGTATTTGGGAATATCGCCTATGGGATTTCCGGCCTTTCTTCTGAAGAGAGGACCCGGAAGGTCAAGCATATGATCGATCGGATGAGACTGGGCGGTTTAGAAAAGAACTTTCCCCACCAAATATCCGGCGGTCAGAAGCAGAGGGTGGCTCTGGCAAGAGCCCTTGTTACCTCTCCGTTGCTCCTCCTACTCGATGAACCCTTTGCCTCCCTCGATAATCCCGTCAGAGAAGAACTGAGACTCGATCTCCTAAAAATTAGGGAAGAAGAGCATGTTCCGATTGTTTTCGTCACCCATGATGTGGAGGAGGCTTTCGTTCTATCGGATGAGATCGTTGTCCTCAAAGAGGGTAAGGTCGAACAGATTGGGGGCAAGGAAGATATCTTTTATCGTCCACAAACTCAAAACGTGGCAAAGTTTTTCGGTGTGAAAAATATATTCCGCGGGAAAATCACGGAGACTCACCCTGAGGAAGGGAATATGACCGTCTGGGTGGGCGAAAAGGGCTTTCAATCTTCTATCCCCTATCGGGAAGGTGCGGTCGTGGGAAAAGGGGTACACTTCTGCATCCGTCCGGAAGAGATTATGGTGTTAAAAGAGAATAGACCCATTAAGAAGAATTTGAAGGCAAATACCTTTACAGGCAGAATCGTCCGTATCGTTGAGAAGGGAACAGAGCATACGCTCTTCTTCAAACAGGGTGGAGACGATTATGATTTCGAGATTTCCTTGCCGAACCTTCCCTACCGGAGTCTCCGTATTAGGGAAGGACAGCTTGTGAAAGTTGCCTTCAAGTGGGAATCCATCTGGCTCCTCCCTGGCGAATAAGCTCTGCTTCCATCCATTGATTTTCTGGTTCCGTTCCTTTCGGAAGGGGCTGAAGCCCAGGAATTCATGGGCTGACACAGTGTGGTATGTTCGCAGGAGTTGGAAAGAAGAGAAAATCCTCCCGTTCATAGCCCAAATCTTCGAGGAGAGAGAGGATATCCTCTTCATAAGACGAGCGGTTTGGAATGGACTGGAAGCTAAAACTTCCAAAGTGTTTTTTTGCCACATGATAGGCCTTCCGGAAGAACTCTGTTTGGGGGTAATTCTGGATCACCCGGCTCACATTCCCTATGAATTCCTCGTATTCAAAGGTGACAATTCCCTTGCCATACTGCGATTCTTTGTCCCTGCCATCGTCATTTACCGCGACGGAGAAGTTTTGCTGCAGAAGACAGATATGAAGACGGTCCTCAATTCCATATTCTTCCCTGAGATAGTCTATCAGGATAAGATGATGGGCCGTATTGGCAATCTGTCCAAGAAGGTAAACCCAGTCTCCCCTCATACTCATATAATAATTGAAGACATCGCGGCTATCTCCCGGATAGGGAACTCTCCTGCCAATGACTCCAAGGCCGAATCGATAGACTAAGAGTAAATGGAGTAACTCATGAGCAATGGCTTCGATTCGCTGTTCTCTGCCCAACGAATCGGAAAACTGGACGGTAGGGGTCTGATGGGCCAAACCAATCGTTGCGACCGGATGTTCTTCACCGCTCCGATGCCCTCTCCCGGAAGCGACCATTTCTATCCGGATATTCTGCCTATAGAAAGTGGCTTCATGCAAAAGTTTCATCAGGCCTTCAGACTCTAAGGAACCGATATCAAACGGGTTCACAGAATACATGGCTCGTCTCGATTGAAAATACCTCACCCGAATGCTTGTCCTTACGATGTGATAAGCTCTCTTTTCGCGAGAAGTACAAATGGTAACCGGCGAGATCCGATTTGTAAATAATAATATGTACGGATTAGTAATAAAAAGTCTTTATTTGTTATTTTTTTATTGACAAAATAACCTCCTTGCTTTATGATGCCAACGGCTTTGTTAAAAGGCAATCATTTGAATTCGGGTGATCTGAGAAAACTCATCGAGAATAGGAGGTCACGTATGAAAAAGGTTTGCTTGATGTGGATTATGGTTTTAGGTCTCCTGTGGATGGTCACAACTGTTGAGCCTGCTCTTGCTGCCTATAGCGCTCATCAGAATGATCAGGATGTCAACAACTTTCTGGCGACTTACCCTTTCGCGAAGGGCACCAAACTTGATGATTGCGCCCTTTGCCATCCGGGCGGCAAGATCGGGTCGAAAACCTATGGCAGTTGCGACTACTGTCACGCGGCCGGGGGAGCGCCTTTGAATGCGTTCGGCCAAGCTTATTTAGATGCAGGGGGGAATAAAGATGCCTTCGGAATCATCAAGGATGACGATTCAGACGGGGATGGCACCCCCAACAATGGCGAAATCAGCGCCCTCACTTTTCCGGGAAATCCCCTGGATTATCCCGGCTTGGTCTCTGCTCCGGCAGTCGGAATGAATCTGGAGCGCCTTTTGAAGCTGCCGGGCTATAGCGAGTTTCTCTTATTAAACGCCTCGAATAGTGACGATTTTTACGCGAGGTACACCGGCGTGAAAGTGAAAGATCTTTTGAAGTACGCTGGGATTCGGAAAGAGGCCACGCAGATCACGGTCTTTTCACCCGATGGTTATAGTATGGCGTTTCCCATCGACGTTCCCGATCCGCAAACAAATCCTGCAAACGTCCAGTACGATGTGATGGGGCCTTATCCCAACGGGACCTATTACGGAGGACTCGATTTCGTAGGCTATGGCGTTATTCCCGGCTGCTTTGATAACGGCGATCGCATCCCGGACAAGCTCTATATGCTCCTTGCCTATATGAGGGATGGCGACCCCTTAACCCCTGGCAAATTGAACTCGTCCTTTAAGCTTGACGGAGAAGGCCCCTACCGGCTGATCCCCCCTCAAAAGGTAGCGGGGAGTCCTGACCGTTCCTGTAAGCAAGGGACGCCACAGGTAGGGGATGGCTGGGATTGTGACAAGATCAACAAGGAGCATAATGCGGGTTTTTCCGCTCGCACGGTCACAGCAATCCGTGTGGATCCTCTTCCTGCCGGAACCACCGATTTCAACTGGTATGAGGGCGGATGGAATTTGGCAGATCGGGCAAAGCTGGTCATCTATGGAGCCATCAATCCCCGCACCTATCCGGTCAGCGGCAAGGTCTCTGGTAGCAAAGGAGAGGGTATACCGGATGTGAAGCTCACCTTCTCCTTGCTTTCCCTTGGGAATGTGGGCGAGGTTACCACATCGTCAACCGGAAAATATTCCAAGAAAGCGGAGAGAGGAAGATTCAGTATCGATCTGCCTGCCGGTGAGTACACGGTAGTTCCTTTAAAAGAAGGCTGCACCTTTGCACCTGCGTCCTTGTTGATCTCCATTCCCGATCCCGAATGCGACCTAAATGGCAAGGACTCGGATCCATGGGACCACCGGGAGCGCTGGGAGCATTGTGGCCGCCATCCGGAAAACGAAATAGAAATTGTAGGTTCTTGTCCCTGATTTCGAGGAGAGCCCTGCCTCAGACGAGATAGGGCTCTCCCCGCAGGCCTCTCTCATAGATCATGCCGGCACCGGTTAAGGGGTTGGTAACACTCAGTTCCGACCGACATTTGTTGACTCTTCAAGCCCTTCGGGACAGACGAACGACTATAGGGGGATGCTATTGAAGCCGGAATTTGAGAAGATGTCCTTTGAGAGGGCGGTTCAGCTTTTTGAAGAATGGGGGTTTCTGGTGGAGCGAGGTCCCAGACATGGGGAAGTTACACTAATACTCGAAGGGCTGACCCACCGGTCCTACCACGTCTGTGAACCAGAGCAGCTGGCGGAAATGGCTGCAGCTATCTTGCAACAGCGGATCCTCACGGGTGCCGTGATGACTCCGGCTCTGGACATTCAGTAAGAAATCATATCATTTCATTCGCCCCTCCTCCGTTTCCCGCTTGATGTTCTCCAGGAAGTCGGCAACATAATCGTCCTCTTTCAGCGAAGGGTTCCTTGACAAGCGGAGGGGCCGTAATTATTTTTTCATCAGAAATTAGAAGAAAGGAGAGTGACGAGGTATGGCAAAGGAGTTAACCACCTGGAGGCCCCTGCGGGAGCTGACCCCGTTTAGGGAATTTGAGAGAATGAAGAATGAGATGGACCGATTTTGGGATTCTTTCTTAGAGCGAAGACTGAGAAGGAGACCTGAGGAAGAAAGGGAATGGATTCCTTCCCTCGATATCGCCGAGACAAAGAATGAGCTGGTGGTGAAGGCCGAGGTCCCGGGAATGGACCCTAAGAATATCGATATATCCCTCTCCGACGGGGTGCTCACCATTAAAGGGGAGAAGAAACAGGAAAAAGAAGAAAAAGAGGCCGATTATCATCTTGTCGAAAGAAGCTACGGAGCCTTTAGCCGGTCGGTTCAACTGCCGAGCGAAGTCCAGGAGGACAAGATCAGTGCCGCTTACAAGGACGGGATTTTGAAGATCACCCTTCCGAAATCTGAAGAAGCCAAGAAAAAAGAGATCAAGATTAAAGTGGATTAGTCTTCCCTTTAACTTCAGTACATGATAGGAAAGCGCCCCCCTGATGGCGGCGCTTTCCTATCGGCCTCCCAACAGGCTACATGGCTGCCACAGAGCTTGACAAACCTAAAAACGGAAACTACTTTTTCTATAGAACATTCAAAAAAAAGAGGTGAAAGAGTATGGCCTGGGAACTGATCAACACTCATCCCTTCAAAGATATAGAGAAGATAAGAAGCGAAACGGACAGACTGTGGGACACCTTTTACTGGGGAAAGCCTCAAAAAGGAGGAGTTCGAGAGGAGGGGGAATGGCTTCCTGCCGTTGACCTGATAGAAACAGATCGTGAGTTCATTGTGAAGGTGGAAATGCCCGGCTTGGACAGCAAAGAGATTGACATTTCTCTGAGTGAAGGGACCCTCACCATCAAAGGAGAAAAGAAACAAGAGAATGAGAAGGCGGATGAGAACTATTACTTGATGGAGAGAAGCTACGGGTCTTTCACCCGCTCGGTTCGCCTTCCCAAGAAGGTGGACCGCGATAAGATAAGTGCCTCTTACAAGAATGGTGTCTTGAAAGTGGCCCTCCCAAAGTCTGGAGAGGCCAAGAAGAAGGAGATCAAGATCAAGGTTGAGTAAGGGAACGGGCCAGGGTCGGTTTTTTTGCCAGCCAGAGCAGGAAGGCTGCGATGACGGAAACCCCGGTAAACACATAAAACAACGCCTGATAGGAACCGGTGAGATCAAAGGAGAAAGAGCTGACCAGGGGACCGAAGCCTAATCCCACCATATGGAAAGGGAAATTAAACCCGCTGATGGCACCATAGGAATTTCGGCCATAGTATTGCGCCAAGATAATATTGACAAGGGTCCCTTCCCCCCGGGCTGCGGCGCCGAATAGAATCACAAAAATGAATACCCCTGTAACAGTCCTCACCGATTGCAGATAAAGGATCGTGGCTGCCATGAGGAGCATCACACCCGATGCCAGGAGTCGCTCCGAGACTTTTTCTGACAAAAAACCCCAGATGACATTCCCCACAGCCCCGGTCAGGGCGTAGATTCCAATAGCCCCCACTGCAACCGAGGGTGCAATCCCGATATCCGTAAGATAAGCGACCAAATGAAATCCCAATCCGGAGGCCACGATACTTGCCACCATATTCGCAATGATGAGACACCATAAAGCCCCTGTTCGGATGGCCTCCTTAAGAGTACAGGCGACCTCTCCTTTTGGAACACTTTGACCGGCTGGAACCGATTCTACCCTTGCACTTTCGATTCCGTCAGGGACTAAACCGATATCTTCGGGTCGCCTTCTCAATACGAGGGCTGCAGGAATCACTTGTAAAAACATCATCCCGAGGGCAAAGGTCATAAAAACGGCCCGCCAGCCATATCGCTCCATAATGAACTGGGCGATCATCGCAAGAACGGAGATCCCAAAGGCCGGTGACATGGAAAGCAGTCCCAGGGCGCGGCCCCGGTAGCGGCGAAACCAGTTCACAGCAGCAGTTTGAGGAGTGATGATGGAAAGGGTATTGGTTGAAACCGCGCGTGCGATCACATAAATGGCATAAAATTGCCACAAATTAACAAACTTCGTAAACCCAAAATACGCCCCCGCTACGACAAGAGCGCCCAATGAAGTCAACCAGCGGGGACCGTATCGGTCAGCCAGTTTGCCGAAAGGAAGGGAAAGAAGACCTGCTATAATGGTACCCGCCGTGATCGCGCCCGTTGCAGCGGTCCGGCTCCAGCCAAATTCCTTGGTTAAGGGTTTAATCATAATGCTCATAAAGAGCTGAGACGTGCCCGCTGCCACGAAGGCGCCAACCATCCCGATCGCGAGGATGTACCAACCATAAAATATCTTCGGTTTTTTAATTTTCTGCTCCATCTCTTCCAAGGATCCAAAACGGTTTCAACCGGAAGGAGTTTCAACGAAGGCATCCCGAAGGAGCTTGCTCTGCCTTCCGGCGCCGTTGTCTTTTACTTCGATCAATTCATCGGTCATTTTAATGTTGACCTCGGTCGCATCGGCATCGTAGGCGTTATTGACAAACTCCCGGATGAGCTCAATGCTCTCCGAATAGAGCCTCTCTCCAATGGTGATCAAATGGCTTTTATCTATGGTAACAGGAAGGTATTCCATTTTATAGGTATCTGAATTTACCACCCTTCGTCCTTCTTTCCTTTGGACGATCTCACTTTAATCTCTTTTAGATTGTAGGTCAAGGACTTTTGAGTTCCGGATTTCAGCGGGGAGTAAGAAGGGATCGGCGGCCTTCTCAAAATTTGATTTCAAGACTGAACAGGACACTCTTGTCTCGGATGAAAGGCCGGTTGTTTTCAGGCGCGCTGACAGGGGTGGATTCTTTCTGTAGGGAATCCTTGATGACTTCAGGATCGAGCGTCGTGGTCACCACTCCGATGCTGGTATTCAAGCTAAGGACATACTTCTTTCGTAAAGAAAAGATTTCCTGGCTATTCTGTAACCGAACCGAATAGTACGATTCTCCCTCCATCTTATCGGCTCCCGGAATAGCCCCTTGAATCTTCTCCACCTTGATCGATTCGATCATCTTCAGGGGGACGGACTTCTCTTTATGATCCTCTGTAGATACAGTCACCTCGTTAGGGTAAAGTTGCAGATATCCCTCCAGTTTATTCCCCTGTAAATCCTTTGCCGTCACATAGAGACTTTCTTTCTCTTCAAGGCGCAGAGATTGTGGGAAAACAATGGAGGGGGTAAGGGAAAGCACAATCGTTAAGAAAATGAACTTGGATCGTATCATAGAACGGAACCTCCTGAAAGACTGATTGCCCCTTTCTATTCTGCCATATAGGATTTCAAACGGAACTGATCCGGATCGATTCGTTCTTTCCGAACCGATCCTATATTTTTTTATACCATATTTTTCCTTCCAATGCCCGGATGAACCGGAAAAATACATTCTTTTCCGTCACAAAATACAGCGTTTTCCTCATTTAATCTTTATCACTTACGTGTAATTATTAAATGTGTACGGATATCCTTACGGAGAGGTTGCATTCGGAAAGTCCTCCCGGACACAACCGTGATCGAAATTGGCAAAAGGAGGTATCTTATGGTTAACAATCTCTTCTGGTATGGCATTGCAGCGGGTCTTATTGTTGGATTCTTTCTTGCCATAAATCTTGTCGGTTTAACCGTGATCATCTCAAGACAAAGTCGAGTAAGACGGTTCAATAATCCTCGTTTTAATTAGAAACCTACGATCAAAGAATTGAGAAAGATCATACCGGAGGGGTCAAGAGCAAGCCCCACCCCTTCCCGAAGACCAACCTGGCCTTCTAAATCCCTACCGTCACCTCAGAAAAAGAAAAGTGAAGAACCCTGCCCTAAGGCCGGGGTAATCTATCCGCCAAATCGAACTTATGGTATTGCATTGAAAATTGAATCCATTCTTGTATAATAGCAGTTATCATCCATCTTGGTCATGCCGAATCAAGAGGGTTTGCCATAGGAAGGTCTTCAAAGGTGACTCTTCTCCTCTGCAGGAATCGGTGTAAGAAAGAGTATCCGTCCCGTAGAAGATTCAGGCTTTCATTCGGGGTTCATCACAGGTCCACATTAGAACTATCCCTGTACGTTCTCTTCCTCAGTTCGGTCATAGGAACGCTCGCTATGCCACCGGCTTTGAACGCTGAGCCGAGAAAAGGCCTTGGGATGTGGGTATGGTCAAACACGTCCTTCCTCACAGAGGGGGCGAGACTGCAACTTGTTCAATTCTGCATAAAGCACCGCATCGGTCATCTCGATGTTCACGCAAAGATGAGGCCCGACAGCACCAGGGTGGTCTTGAAAGATGCGGAGGCCTTCAAAGCCCTTATCGCATTGGCCGGGCAACATAAGATCACAACGGCCGCCCTTCGCGGCAATCCAAAAATGTTCTTCTCCGAGAACCACGAACGAACGCTGCAAGAATTGCGTGCGATTGTCGCTTTCGGCGAAACGCTGCCCCAGGACACTCTATTTAGAGGAATAAAGTACGATGTGGAGCCCTACTGCACAAGAGAATGGAAGACCGAAGGGGGGCCTCTTTACCCGATGATGCATGACTACCTGACTCTTCTTCGCAGGGCACGATCCATTTTGGACGAAGAGGCACCTCATCTCTGGCTCGCGGCGGATACGCCCTTCTGGTGGGACAAAGAGAAGTTTGTTCTGGAGTTCGAGGGAAAAAGAAAACGCTTCAACGAACATATCCAGGATCTGACGGATTTCATCACGATTATGTCATATCGGCGCTCCTCTCGGAAGGTCTTGGACTGCGTGGAAGACGAACGGCGGTACGCCCGGCAGATCGGGAAGGCCATTTTTCCATCCCTTGAAACGGTTAAGCTGAAACAGGATCCTCACGTCAGCTTCTGGGGTGCAGCGAATGAAGAATTGTGGAAGGTTGTCCCTGAATTGTTGGAGGCAGCAGAACGAGACCCGGCCATTGGAGGCATCATGATTCATTGCTATCGCGGCCTCCTCGAGAAACTCAACCATGATACTTCCCACGTCCCTCAGCCAATAACGCCCGAATAGTCTTCACCGGCAAGCATCTATTGCAGATCAGATCTCACCACGAAAATCAAAGGCGGCCGATGAACTGTAGAAGATCTCCGTCCCTTATCGGGTCATCCACGCTTTTGACCGTACCGTGAGAAAGGCGTAAGGGAATATCCAGAGCAGGGTAAAGAAAGAAAAATAGGCATAGAAAATCCCGAAGAGAAAGTCCCAGGACTTTTCCCGCAGGAGATAGTAAAACATGTTCAGGAACGACATCAGCCCCATGGCAAAGAGAAACCTTACGATCGTCATCGGATCATGAAAGGACAGGACGACGAGAAGCCCCAAGCTAACATACCCAATGGGATACCGAAGATTGGTTACGAACTTATCCAGGAGCGCGATCGCGAGAGCCTTGAGGGGCCTCTTCCAAATGATCCGGGTCAACCGTATTTCCTCACGGACGTAGCTCCTATCCCAGCGGAGATACATCTTGCATAACTTTTTGTACGTCCACGGCACAATCGTACGCACGACTGCAGAGCGTTGGTACACCGTATCATATCCCCGGTCCAGAATGTAGTTTGTCATTGCACGGTCCTCTCCGTAGGTGCACTGCCTGCCAAGAAATGTCTGCCCCACCCACTGGTCCAACACCTCGCGCACGACCGATCGACGGTATCCCGCAAGAGCACCCGGACAACAGTAGACGGTTCCGTAGGAGGACTGAACGGCACGGAGAAAATCGAATGATAAGACATATCTGACATGAAGCATCCTTGGGATGATTCCCTGATTCCGGTTGTAGGCGATTACCTTTCCTGCGACCGCACCCACCTTGGGATCGCAAAAAGGACCCACCATGGCTAGCAGGGTATCCCGGCCGATCACGCTGTCAGAATCAATCGTGACGACGATATCACCGCGTGCCCGCCGAAATCCCGCCTCCAGTGCTGCGCGCTTTCCGCGGTTCACCGGAAACTGGAGAGCCGTCACGATACCGGGATAATCCTGGGCTGCAGTCTGAATATGGAGCCACGTGTCATCCTTGCTGCCGTCGTCTACGACAAAAATCTCCAAACGATCATGAGGATAAGAAGCCGCCGCCACTGAATGAATCGATTTTCTCACCATCGGCCCTTCATTGTAAGCCGGGATAATCACGGTCAGCGATGGAGCGTCGGCCATCTCGGCCGGAGGAAAGGGCCGGTATCGAACCCAGGCTATGCTGCGGATGACGAGGAGTAAAACGCCCATCATGCCCCACCACAGGCTCGGCCGCACAATTAGCTTGGACCAATGAGCCGCCTTGGCAGCCTGGAAGAGGGGCTGAAAGAGACGACCCCGAAAGGTCAGGTAGACAACCACGGTGAGACCGACGACAATCAAGGCAGTAAAAATCCACCCTGCAATATCGGGAGATGACTCCGCAGCGGGAAACTCCTTAACAGCCGGGATCGGTACGGATTTGCTTTGGGCAATAGGATCCTGTTTCTTCATTGGAAAACCCAGCAGGTATCGGGTATATTTTCTAATATAACCGATAGCCCCGTCAAATTCAAAATCTCCGAGCCCAGTCCTTGGTTACCGATGTATGAGAATCGCTGAAGATGCCCTATTTTTAGCACATTTTAAATGCTTCTAAACCTTTTTTAGCGGTTAAGGCCCGACCAAATTTCCGACCGGCAATCAATAATCGACAAGCTGGTGAGGGGGGTGTTGTGCTTTGAGGCAATTAAACTATTTGGTGTTAGCTAAAGTTTAAAAGTGCACCGTTTAAGTTTTAAAAGTGCACTCCTTTGAGG
>JBHGBJ010000020.1:0-69945 GCA_041947025.1 Thermodesulfobacteriota bacterium | reverse complement strand
AATAGATCCTTTTAAAGGCTTATTCACATGATCCGGTATCTTTTGAATTCCACATTCAAAATCCGCTTGATAAACTTTTGGAAGGATTTTTGCCACATCGTCCCCCGTAACTAAGGGAGTACGGATGAAAAAAAATTAAACTTGACAAAAGTCATAGATCGTAAAAAAATGTCAGGAAGGGGAAATGTTTGGGCGGGGTTTTCTAACTTTAACCCGATGAAGTGGTTGGGAGTGAGGTGGCGAAGATGAAAATGCAAGAGGTGAGAGAAAAGGCGAAGGGTTTGGGCATCAAAAAGACTTTTGGATTATCGAAGGCGGAGCTGATTCGGAGAATTCAGAGGGCAGAAGGAAATTTTGATTGCTTTGGATCAGCCAAAGACCAATGTGACCAGGTTCAATGTTGTTTCAGAGAGGATTGTCTTAGGCCCGAGGATCCATCGTAATGAAATTACAGCAAACAAGTTTGGTGGAATCTACGGGTTACCCGGCTCGCTCGGAATACATTCTACGAAAGGAGGCTCTATGATGGCGATATCCATACGTTGGGAAGCATCCTTAACGACGGCGAAGGCAAGAGCGAAAAAGGAAAAGAAGTTAATCTTAATGGACTTTTATAACAATCTCTGAATTGGGTGCCAACAGCTGGCAGCTGTTACCTATCCCGATTCCAATGTCTGCGCCTCTGTGGAGAAGAATTTTGTCGCCCTCCAGGTTGATTTTAACAAGAATAAGGCTTTGGTAAAACGATATGGGATTAAATGGACTCCGACCGTTGTGATCTTAGGTTCGGATGGTGATGAACATCACCGGTTTATAGGCTATCTGCCACCGGAGGATTTTATTGGCCAGATCATCCTTGGCAGGGGAAAGGCTGAATTCAATCTTGACAATTTCGAGCAGGCGATCCAGTGCTTTCAAGAGATTCTGGTCCGGTACCCCAAAACAGATGCTGCCCCTGAAGCTCAATACCTCCTTGGAGTTGCCAAGTATAAGGCGAGTCACGACCCAAAGGAATTGAAACTGGGGTTGGAGGCCCTTCAGAGGGATTATCCCGGTAGCGAGTGGGCGAAGAAGGCGCAAGTCTATGCCTTGATCCCGTGATGAAGAGACAGTCTGCAGGTCAGGGTGTGGAAGGTTCGTCATTGGTCAAAGGCCGTGGTTACGAGATTTTGAAGACCGCGCATAACCTCCTGAAAAAAATGGGTATCTTTATTATTGCCCTCGAAGGATCACTTCTTCTTGTAGGAATTTGAATAATTTCTTAAAGAATCCGTCTAAATAAATTAAGAAACAAGAACTTGAGAAGTTAGTGATAAGAGGCTATTTATTTTATAATTATCTAGGAGGTCAGAATGAAAAAGGAAATCGTGATCATAGTGACTGTTCTTCTGGTCATTCTTCTTGTAGCCGGGGTTTCTTTTGCCTCGGGCTGGGGCCATCGCGGGCATTTCAGGGGCCATGGTCACTCAGGTTTTGGAATTTTCATCGGCCCGCCTCTTATCTGGGCTCCCCCTCCTGTTTACCACCGGCATTATTATCCACCTCCTGTCTATGAGGGGCCAAGGTATCGCGACCCGGCTTGGGTCCCTGGCCATTGGGAAGAGAGATATGGTCCTGATGGTCGGGAATGGGTGTGGGTACCGGGTTACTGGCGGGATTAGTCTGAAGAAGGGGTGACCGGAACCGGTCGGGTTTTGCCCCAGAAAAAGAGGCAAAGGGATAGAATATACCTGCGACTCATCGATCAAAGAAAAAGCGGATGGCTACACCATCCGCTTTTTTTTACCCTGCTCTTCTTTTACACTCAAATTTGCCGATCCTCTTAAAAAGTGTTAATAAATTTTCTCGATACGATCTCCCCAGATTAGTAGTCTGGTCGCTTAGCCTTCCTCGGTAAGCCGGGGATCCGCTAATCAGCTACAAGAAAGTCCATAAAGGAAAGTTCTCATGGAGCAAAAACAAGAGAAGAGTGGAAGTGATAGCAAATCACATATGATCTCCCCTCCGTCTATTTCCTTGCCCAAGGGGGGCGGCGCTATCCGCGGTATCGGGGAGAAATTTGGCGCAAATCCGGTTACTGGCACTGGATCGATGACGGTGCCTATTGCCACCAGCCCCGGTCGCTCAGGCTTTGGGCCACAACTCGCACTTTCCTATGACTCCGGCTCTGGCAATGGCCCTTTTGGCTTCGGCTGGAGCCTCTCTCTTCCTTCGATCACGCGCAAGACCGACAAGGGGCTTCCGAGATATCGGGACGTCGAGGAGTCGGACGAATTTATCCTGTCTGGCGCGGAAGACCTGGTGCCGGTTCTAAAACAACAAGGCAGTGATTGGGTGCCTGAAGACGTACCAGACAGGACAGTTGGTAACGATACCTACTCCATCAAACGCTATCGACCGCGGATCGAGGGGTTATTTGCGAGGATTGAGCGTTGGACCAACAAAGACAAACCAGAAGACACCTTCTGGCGGTCAATTTCAAAAGACAATATTACAACGTGGTACGGAAAGACCGAGAATAGCCGTATTTTCGACCCAGTGGATAAAACACACATATTCAGCTGGTTGATCTGTGAGAGTTACGATGACAAAGGCAATGCAATAATCTATGAATATGTGCCTGAAGATTCAGCAGGAATTGACGAATCTCATGCGCACGAACGGAACCGGACGCCCAGTACTCGAAAGGCTAATCGTTACCTCAAAAGGATAAAATACGGCAATCTACCATCGCGTCTGGTCGAGCCGGACCTTTCGAAGCTGAACTGGCTCTTTGAAGTCGTGTTCGATTACGATGAGAAGCATTACGAAAACTTGCTTCAGGGCGCCTCAGGCTACGAATTTGTGCACGCCCAGAATAAGGTCAAAGGGGATGACAGTGCCGATGACAGGACCCGGGCGTGGTCCGTCCGTCAAGATCCCTTCTCCAGCTACAGGGCGAGTTTCGAGGTCCGTACGTACCGGCTTTGTCAACGGGTATTGATGTTTCATCATTTTCCGGCTGAGCTCGATGGTATTGCCGATTATCTCGTCCGTTCGACTGAATTCACTTACATACAAAGTCCGATCGCTTCATTTATTACGACTATTACACAGTCAGGGTATAAATATGACAAGGGGAAGGGAAAGTATCTCAAAAAATCCCTGCCGCCACTTGAGTTTGAATACAGCAAAGCAGTCATCAATGAAGACATACGGGCAGTCGACGCTGAAAGTCTCAAGAATCTCCCTAACGGATTAGATGGTACTCGCTATCAGTGGGTAGACCTGGACGGCGAGGGTCTTTCGGGCATTCTCACTGAACAGGCAGATGCCTGGTTTTACAAGCCAAATCTTGGCGACGGGAAGTTTGGTCCATTGGAAACGGTTGCATTAAGGCCCTCATTGGCAGCTTTGAGCGGCGGGCGTCAGCAGCTTTTGGACCTGGCAGGCGACGGCCAGCTCGACTTGGTCGAATTCAACGGACCGGTTTCCGGTTTTTATGAGCGCACGGGAGATCAAACGTGGGAGTCCTTCAGGACATTCACCTCTCTCCCAAACATCCCTTGGAACGACGCCAACCTAAGGTTTGTGGACCTTACCGGTGACGGACATGCTGATGTACTCGTCACGGAAGAGAGTGTCTTCACGTTTTATCCGTCCCTGGCTGAAGAGGGATTCGATAAAGCCGAACGAGTTCCCCAAGCCTTCGACGAGGAGAAAGGCCCGCGGCTTGTCTTTGCTGATGGTACCCAGTCTATCTATCTGGCAGATCTGTCTGGCGACGGGCTTACGGATCTCGTTCGCATACGAAACGGCGAGATCTGCTACTGGCCCAACCTGGGTTACGGTAGGTTTGGGGCAAAAGTGACGATGGATAACTCTCCTTGGTTTGATACTCCGGACCTGTTTGATCAGAAGCGTATTCGCCTGGCCGATATCGATGGTTCAGGCACGACGGACATCGTCTACCTAAAGCACGACCGTATCGCCATCTACCGAAACGACTGCGGCAACGGGTGGAGCGATCCAGAGTATCTAAAGAATTTTCCCCCTGTTGATGATCTCTCCTCCGTGATTGCAACGGATCTGCTCGGAAACGGCACCGCATGTCTTGTCTGGTCGTCTGCGCTTCCGGCTGATCACCGGCAGCCTATGCGCTACATCGACCTCATTGGAGGACAGAAACCTCATTTGCTCATCAAGACCGTTAACAACCTCGGCGCGGAGACGGTGGTGTCGTATGCGTCCTCAACAAAGTTTTACCTGAAAGACAAGACAGATGGAAATCCCTGGATTATGCGGTTACCATTTCCGGTGCACGTCGTTGAACGGGTGGAGACCTATGATCGCGTCGGTCGCAATCGTTTCGTCAGTCGCTATGCTTACCATAATGGTTATTTTGACGGTGTTGAGCGTGAGTTCCACGGTTTTGGGATGGTGGAGCAATGGGATACGGAAGAATTTGCTGTGCTCAGCTGCACCGGTGACCTATCTCAGGCCACAAATATTGATCCGGCGTCCCATGTCCCCCCAGTTTGCACCAAGACATGGTTTCACACGGGTGCTTACATCGAGGGCGAAGAAATTTCTCGACATTTCGAAGATGAATACTACCGTGAGCCAGGCACGACCCAGCAAGATGCAGAAGAACTTCTGCTCGATGACACCGTGTTGCCGGATGGCTTATCTGCCGAGGAAAGACGAGAAGCCTGCCGCGCTCTTAAAGGCTCGATCTTACGCATCGAGGTTTATGGACAGGATGGCTCACCCAAGGAGAAAGATCCCTATACCCTCTCGGAACGCAGCTATGCAATTGAATGGTTACAACCTCAAGGAACAAATCGCCACGGCGTCTTCTTCACTCATCCGCTGGAAACGCTCGATTATCATTATGAACGAAATCCTCATGACCCGCGAGTAAGCCATTCACTGACGCTTGATGTGGATAAATATGGCAACGTAAGAAAGAGTGTCGCAATCGGCTACGGGAGACGGCCTGCCCGGATTACCCTTAAGGACGAGCAAGACAAGGAAAAGCAGAGGCAGTCCCTGATCACTTATACCGAAAATGATTTTACCGGCGACATTCTCACTGAACGAGACGACTATCGCACCCCGCATCTCTATGAAGCCCGTACCTATGAACTTTCAGGGGTTGACCCGGCGACAGGTTCACAACGATTTCGTCTTACGGATTTTATTGACGCCACTGCCGCTAATAAGTTTGCGCCCATTCTTGCACTTGAAGAAATTGATTATGAGAAATCCACAGACAGAAACAAAAAACAGAAAAGGCTGATAGAGAGAATCCGTACCCTATTCCGAAGGAAGGATCTGGGAGATGCTCTTGCTCTCGGCGAGATTGACTCCATGGCACTCCCCTTCGAAACCTACAAACTGGTCCTTACTCCTGGATTGCTGGATACATACGCCTCAAGAATTTTGTTTAATGACCTGATTACCGTTCTCCGAAACGAAGCAGGGCATGTTGATCTTGACGGAAATGGAAATTGGTGGGTTCCTTCAGGGAAAATTTCCTACTCACCGGAAAGCACTGATACATGCGCTCAAGAACTTGAGGAAGCACAAGCTCACTTTTTCCTTCCGCGCAGGTACCAAGACCCATTTGGAAACAGCACCATCGTGGATTACGATCGTCCGACTGATCCGGTGAAACCGCGCTATGACCTGCTGGTGGTTCGGACCCTGGATCCTCTCAGGAATGAGATGCGGGTCGAAAATGATTATCGCGTCCTCCAACCGAGGTTGGTGATCGATGCGAATGGCAATCGAACCGCCGCTGTTTTTGATACGCTCGGCCTGGTCGTCGGCACTGCAGTGATGGGCAAGGAGAATGAACCCGAAGGGAGGCTTAAAGGCGACCTGTTGGACGGTGTCGTTGCCGACCTGACCTGGCAAGAAATCGATGATTTCTTCAAGCACGGCGATCCGCATGTGCCTGCGCCCACACTGCTGGGTAAAGCGACTACGCGCATTATCTATGACCTGGACCGTTTCAAGACCAGTGGCCAACCGTGCTTCGCGGCCACGCTTGCGCGAGAGACCCACGTGAGCGATCTCGCACCGGGAGAAAACCCCAAAATTCAGGTTAGCTTTAGTTACTCCGACGGGTTCGTCCGTGAAATCCAGAAGAAAATACAGGCTGAGTCAGGTGAGGTCGATGGGACATTGGCCGACCCTCGCTGGGTTGGAAGCGGTTGGATTATATTCAACAACAAGGGCAAACCGGTCAAACAGTACGAGCCTTTTTTCACTAAAACCCATGATTTTGAATATGCCAGACAGCAAGGCGTAAGCGCTACGATGTTCTACGACCCACTTGAGAGGGTCGTTGCCACATTGCATCCGAACCATACTTACGAAAAGGTGGTTTTCGACCCGTGGCGGCAGAAAACTTATGACATGAACGATACGGTGGCCAGTGACCCGAGAGCAGATTCGGACATATCCGGTTATGTTTCAGAGTACTTTAATCAAGTTGCGGCAGATCCAAGGGGGTGGGAGACATGGCTTCAACAGCGAGGAGTTGATCCGCATAACCCCCCACAGAATGGTGCCGGCTTGGATCCTGAGAAAAGGGCAGCGGTTAGAACTCTGCTTCATTTCGAAACGCCGACAGTGGCTCATTTTGACTCGCTAGGACGGGCGTTTCTAACCATAGCGGATAACGGAAAGGCTGATGACGGCTCGGAGCGGAAGTACGAGACAAGGGTTGCTCTCGACATTAGGGGGAATGATCTTGAGATCAAAGACCCCAGGGGCGTCTCGGTCTTTAAACATGTCTTTGATATTGCAGGACGGAAGCTTTTAGCCGACAGTGTGGATGCCGGACTTAAAATCATCCTCCCGGACATTAGTGGTATACCTGTGAGGTTATGGGATGCCAGTGGGCACCAGACGAGGATCGTCTATGATGAACTTCGAAGGCCAATTGAGATCTGGGTGAAGAGGCCGCAAGATTCGGACGAGTTTCTGGCAGGGAAGACGGTTTATGGCGAAAGAATGACCGATGCGATTACCGGAAACCATCGGGGAAAGGTGTATCAAGGGTATGACGGCGCAGGCCTTGTCACGAATGTGGCTTTCGACTTTAAGGGAAGTCTGCTGGAGACAAATCGGAGGTTGGTAAGTGGAGTTAGAGAGCAAGTGATCTGGTCGGCGTTTGGTTCGAAACTCTTTGATGAAACATTTGCCTCCGCTCTCCTCGCTAATGATCAAATTTATTCAGCAAAAACCTCATACGATGCTTTGAATCGTGTTACTAGAAATACAACTCCGGACGGCAGCACCTACATCCCGGAATACAATGAGGCCAACCTGTTAGAGTCTTTAAAGGTCAATCTTAAGGAAATTGATGAAAGGACGGGTGTGATCAACACGAGGGAAATACTATTCGTGGAGGATATTGATTACAACGAAAAAGGGCAAAGGTTAATGGTCAAGTACGGCAACGGTGTCACCACCTCTTATGCCTATGACCTCGAAACATATCGATTGACATCGCTGATCAGCAAAAAAGGCGATGGCACAATTCTTCAGGACCTCTCCTACACCTACGATCCGGTCGGGAATATCATGGAGATTAGGGACAATGCCATCAAGACCGTTTATTACGATCAGCAACTCATTGAAGGGGTTTGTAAGTACGAATACGATCCCATCTATCGGCTGATTGCCGCTACGGGCCGCGAGCATCAGGCCATGAGCCCAGCTCATTATAAAAAGGCGGTCGCTCTCAAGCAGTCCGAATACTTACCAATTCCTCCTCCTCTCAATGATAGCCAAGCCCTCCAGATGTACACAGAGACGTATCAGTATGATCCATCGGGCAACCTAAATCAAGTAAAACACCGACGTGGGGCGTCAAGCAACTCTCCCGTGCTCTGGGCCAGAAATCAGGAGTATGAAACAGATGAGAATGGGAATCCCAAAAGCAACCGGCTTGCCTTCAGCGGTGCCAATTCAGACGATCCCTCCACGGGGGAACCGAGGTTTGCCTTTGAGCACGACGGCAATGGCAATATCATTACCATGCGGCATCTAAACAAAATCCAGTGGGATTTCAAGAATCAAATGGTCGAAGCTGATCTTAATCTGGCAGGAGATAAAACATATTATTTTTACGACGGAGCGGGGCAGAGGGTGAGGAAAATAATCGATCGGAGTGGAGTCCGGGAAGAACGAATTTATCTTCCTGGTTATGAAATCTATCGCAGGCATGACGGGACCGGTCTTAGATTTGAGCGAAAGACGCTGCACGTCATGGATGACAAGAACCGAATCGCACTCATTGAATCCCGGACAAAAGACCTGGATAATACCGAAGCTGGTCAATCGAAGACTCGCATCCGGTATCAGTTAGGAAACCATTTGGGTTCAGCAGTATTGGAAGTAGGTGAGACAACGGACGCAAATGTAATCAGTTATGAAGAATCTTATCCTTACGGAGAAACTTCGTTTATCAGCGGAAGAAATCAAGTAGAAGTCAGCCTGAAAAGATACCGCTACGCAGGCAAAGAACGCGATGACGAAACCGGGCTGTATTACTACGGAGCAAGGTATTATGCGCCGTGGCTGGGGCGATGGACGAGTTGTGATCCTAAAGGGATTATCGATGCGTTGGATCTTTACGCTTTCTGCAAAAACAACCCAGTGGTTCTCATTGATCCGAACGGCATGCAGACCTACTACACTCCAGACCCTGACGAGGTGCGCACCCAGTTGGAGGCTATGCATCGCAACCCCAACTGGGATGTCGAGCATGCTGTGTTGCAGGAGAGGAGTGGTACCGCCCTACGGGATGTTCACGGGGGCAGAGGCTCGACCATCCCGCACCGGGGCAAGGACGTGATGCTCGGGCATCGGCATCCGACAACTGACCCGACGAGCACGCCTTCTGTCGGCGACCGGACAGTAGTCCGGGCACAAGCCCGGGAGTTCACACGTGGCGCTCCCAGGGAACATGTGATTGAATCGCTTAACGACCGCACCTTAGTCCGGGTTTCAAAGTCAGGGAAGGTCATGAAGACGGTTACATTCAAGCCTAATGGCGAGGTCCTGGTAGGCAAGGCCAAATTTGCACCCAATTCCCCAAACAATCCCAATGCGGGCATGACGGATTGGGTGGAGGTGCAGAAGCCAACGCCGGTGGGCAAAGCGGCGGCGGCAGTTGAACGAGGTAAGGCTGTTTTATCCTCTCCTATGGGCGAATTTGCCGCTCAGAGCGGCGGAGGACGTGGAACGGCGCTACTAACCGCTTCGAAGAAAGTGGCCGAGACAGGAGCTAAGGGTGTGCTTAAAGTGCTTGCTGGAGTTGGAACTGCATTGGCCTTGTATGAGATGGGAAGTGGAGCCAAAGAGATCGTCCAAGGCGAGACCGCTTCTGGAACAATCTCGGTAGTTGAAGGGGCGGCGAACCTTGGGCTGTCAGTCGGAGTTCCACTGGCGGTGAAGGGCGGCGCTCTCATTGCAGAGGGCGGATTCCTTGCTACGGCGACAGCAACTGCAGCTGGCCTAGCGGCAGGGGGCAGTGTCATGCTTGCCGCAGAAACCGCTCGGGCGGCAGTGAAGGGCGAAGAGACCCCGATAGATGTCGCTGACAAATTTTACGGGACGCACTTTGGCGACATCTATGGCTGGGTGACAGGAGTCTATTCGAAAAAATAGAATAGTGAAGCTCCCCGCTTACCAGGCGGGGCTTGCACGCCGCGCAAGCGCTGGCGCTTCGGGCGGGGCACTTGCCGGTCAATTCAACAAGGAGTCGATTGTTTAAACGGTTAATGAGGGGAGATAGATATGGCAAAAAAAAGAGGGTCGAAAGCAAAATCTACGAAAGAGAGTAGATTGACAAAGTCAATAGAGGGACAAGTAGCACCGCAGGCAGTGGCCCAACCGCAAGTTGAAAATCTTACTGTTGATGAAAAGATCCTTGCCGAAGAAAAAGCCCGGGAAAAGAGGGCTTTTGAATCGCTCATCGGTACCGTTCTTCCCCAAGGGAAAATCGAGAAGTTCATATCTCTCTATGAAAAACATCGGGGTCCAACTCAGAAATTATTCGAGTCAGAGGAGTTCAAAAAGGATCCTGACTTAATGAAACAGTCCGAGGATCTGAAGTTTACGATGGAGCTGGGTGAGTTGACCCGGAACAAACTGGGGCTTGTTCAAAAGCTCCAGCAACAGAAAAAGGATGGGAAGCTCGGGAGCCTTCGTGATCTTGCAAGACTTGATCAACAAGAGTGGGAGAGTTTTGTTAAGGATTCAGGCATCGAGAAGCCTGAGGAAGAGGCAGGGCGGCTTTCGCGTTGTATTGAAGATAAGTTTCCAACCGACGTTATCGCTCACCGTGTTCTGAAAAACCCAGCTGGATCTCCTGAAGAGGTAAGCAAATTCTTCAGCAATTATCTAAAAGATCTTAAAAAAACGGGATCCTTTGATCTGCGAACTTCGCTGATTCAGGATTATCTTAAGAAAAATCCCTCCATGCTGGAAGGTATTCCGGCAGACCGCCAAAAATCGTTAATCGCGGAGCTGAAATTAAAGCAACGTCTAAGAAGATTAACAGAAAGTGCGGCCGATATGGAGCGCCTATCGGCTGATGGCATCCATTCGGCGATGCAGATTGCACGCATGGGAAAAAATGTCTTTATCGAGAAATACGAGAGGTCCCTCGAGGGAGGGGAAAGCGCTGCGGCGAAGGTCTATGATAATGCCCAGCATGCCTCGTCGATGGCCCTTGCACTGCTTTTTGAATATCATCCTGCATTCAGCCAGATTGACATAGCGGCCCTGAAGAGCAATAAAGATGCGGTAAAAAAGATTGATATCCCTGATTGGGAGACCCTCTTTGGCACCTTCGATCTGTGCGACTGTCCCCATTGCCGCTCAGTGTTGAGCCCGGGGGCATATCTGACGGATATCCTCCATTTTTTAGAAGACCGGAAAACAGGGGTTAAGAATGGCCAATCTGTCCAACTTAGCGCTTTGGATATTCTCCTGGCCCGACGGCCTGATCTCGCTGAGATTGAGCTGACCTGTGAGAACGGGGACACGACCCTGCCTTATATCGATCTGGTGAACGAGATTTTGGAAGAGGCTATCTCTCCGCGCAACTTTTCGATAAACGATCCTAAAGGTACGATCACCGAAGCTTTGAACAAGACGGCCATTTCGGGAGAGTTGAGAAGCCAGTTTGAATCCCAAGGATATACGTTAAGCGATGAAGCCGAGGTCCAGCTCATTTCAATGACGGAAGGTCAACAGTGGCGAATCAGAGACAAAGGCTGGAACTTTCAGCTCTTCGATCCTGAGGGAGGCAAAATCGAAGTTCATCCTTGGCCCCAGACCGGAGGGAAAACCGATGATCTTGCCGTTGCTCCGGAGCACATTCATACGAAAGTCTATGATGAACATCTCAAGAACGCTGTATTTCCATGGACACTTCCTTTTAATCTCTGGGGACAATGGGTGCGAACATATTTGGGTCAACTGGGTGTTCAACGGCACAATCTTATCGCTGCATTCTATCCGGACGATCTCCTTGAGGGGCCGCATACTGTTGCCGCAGCCGCCGATTATCTTGGAATGACGGTTCAGGAGTGGACCCATATCACAGATTTAACCAGAAATACTCAGTCGTTAGAAAATTTTGCATATTGGGGATACACATCGGGAGACAACTGGCTTGAATCGTTGAGGTGTGTACGCACCTTCCTGGAAAAGAGTGGCCTTTCCTATGATGAACTGGATCAACTCCTCCAGATGCGATTTGTCAATCTGTTCGGCAGCCTATCGATCAAGGCGAGGGAAGGCAACGGCGAGGACGGTCAGCCCATCCCCTTTGATACCTGTGATACCACGAAATTGGAGCTGTCGGGTATGGACGAAGAGGGAGACGCGGCGGTGCGCATCCATGACTTTGTCCGTTTATGGCGTAAGCTTGGCTGGACGATGGTGGAACTGGATCAAGCCCTCTGTACTTTGGTCAGCATCGGTCGGCAAAATATGCTTTGGGACGAGTTAAAAAATGTTTCTGCTTCTTTAGACGCTGTGCTTCAAGCGCCGATGCAACTCAAGGACCTGCTGCCTATTGCTAATGAGGTAAAGAGTTCTATCGCTTTGTTTCGCGGTCGGCCGTTGCCTGCAGAAGGAGAACAGCGTCTCAGGGCTGCCGGTGCCAATCTTCTTAACGCCATTGAAACATTCATAGGAAACCCGCTGAAGGCAGACACCGATGCAGCGAAAGCCGCTGGTGAGCTCCGAGGAGCACTTGATCAACTCTTGGCGGCCACGATTAGAACTGATTCGGATGATTACAAGAGTGCGGTCAAGACATTTGTTAGGGCTGCAAAGACTCTGTTGCAGAGTTTGTCCAGATTGTCTGATGTAGCGAAGGAACTGGATAAGCTGGTTGGAGTGATCGAAAAGCAATCCGGTGCTGATCTCACGATCGGCTTTCTTAACGAGCAGCTTGATCAAATCAAGATGGTGCAAGACCGTTTGGAGGAAATTCCGGAGAAGCAGAAGAGAAGGCTTGCCAATGTCTTAAACGAATATGATGACGCTGGAAGGCGCCTTGTCCAATCAATCGTGGACATTCTCCGGAAGCTGGGTATCCCTCACGAAGTATTCACGGCCTTGAATCAAGTGAAGAAATTGATCGAAGAATTCGATTCGGAGAATCTCGATATTTTCCAAGCAGCCAAATTATTGGAGGATTTCGAGAAAGCGGAGGAAGGGATCCGCATTTCTCCCGACCTCGATGATCATAGACTGAGAGAATGTTTTGTCATCCTCAGCAAAAGATTGAAAGAATTTAACCAGTCGCTACGTCATCTCGTCGATGCGAAGAAGATAAAGCCGGAATGGATTCAGCCACTGATTTCACTCAGGGGAAAGCTGACACCCTTCGCCGATATTCATGCTGACCTCACCAATGGGGCATTGATGGATTTCATGTTTGATGAGGATGCGAGACAATGGTTGTACAATGAGTTCTCTCGTGCTTCGGCAACATCCACTGAGAAACTGGATGATATTTGCCGTTTTCTTTATGCCTTTAACCGGCAAGTTGGTCAGCTACCCGTCATTTACTCTGGTGAAGAAAGCTCCTCCGTCACGCTTGACCGGGAAGTCGTGGTTTTGATCGTCAATATGGAAAAGGCGCTCACCAGGCTGGTGGGTAAAGATGCCCCGGTTGGCATGGCTCTGGATCTGGCTATTGCTTGTCATGACTTTCTCAAATCCTTCCGAGCCGACCTGGAAAAACTTGACGGGAAGGTTGATGAATTGTTGCAAGGCTCGGGGAAGCTGACGGAATGGGTCGGTACGAGTCTGGAAGGACTTGGTCTTAACGAAGCTCTTTTGAGGGATGTTTATTATTTTAAGCAATTCGTTGACACGTTAATTAGCCAGTCCCACGTCAGTCTTGAATCCTGTGCCCGGTGCGTGAAAACTGCATCGAAGATTCTGGCCGAGATCGCTTCGTTGCTTAATCCTTCAGATTTGATGAAACAAGCGGTTTACTCCATTAATGTTCTACTCTACAGGCTTTATCTCGCCATTGCGAAGATAAAGGTTTCGGACCGAGTGATGCTCGAACTTTCGGATATTAAACGATTCCAGAATGACTTTGATATGCAAGTCGCTTCTCTTTTGAGTTGGTATGGCTTCCTGGATACCCATCCATACAGAGCCGGGGGAGAAGGGCACCTAGAATCGTTTTATAGTGAGTTGTTTCAGAACAAGTCCTTTGTAAGAAACCGAACCAATGAACTGGATCTGTTTGCCCTTGATCCTGTCAGAAATGAATCGGGCTTTGATCATATGAGGCTGGATTGCGAAGAGATCGAAAGCCGTATCCTAGCAGTTTTAGGCATAGCCAGTAAGGACTTTGATCTTCTTTTGGACGGTCAAACCGCACGCTTCGGGAATAAAGAGTGGAGGCCCATAGCACCAGTTGTCGAGAGCGGGAAAAGGCTCACCTTAGCTAATCTTTCGACGATGTACCGGCACGTAACCCTCGCGAAGGCCCTTGGACTCAAGGTGCAGGAGTTATTGCAGATCATTCACCTAACGGAAAAACTGCCCTTTCATACCTCTCCGCAGAATTTCCCACGGACTGCTGCGACGAAGGCTTTCATAGAGCTGTCCGATAAAGTGAAGAATTCGGGCTTCACTCTGGATGAGTTGAATTATCTCCTGCGTAATTTGGACTCCACGATTGCGCCTCTTGCCCCCCGGGAAGAAGTGATCGCCGGTGCTCTTGGAGAGATCAGAGCAGGCCTTTTGAAGATCGCTGCCGAAACGGTACTAAAACCGGACCCGAATGGCGACCTTACCTGTAAGAGCCTCACCTTGGTTGCTGATGCGGAGAAAGCGGCCAAAGCCGTAACCCTTTTGCAGTGCGATGAGCGGCAGTTTGAAAACGAGCTCATGAAGCTTAAGGAATCCGTGTACAAGTCTCCCTCCGGTTCGCTACCCGATCCCTTCGTTATCCCTGAAGGGCTGAAGAAGAAGATTATATATGACAAGGATAACCAAGAGTTGCGGGTGATAGGGGTGATGTCACCTGGAGAGCGAGACGAGTTGCTCGGGCTCCTCTCCAGTTCTGTTTATCCTGAATATCATCAAGCGGTAGAGGCTCTGTTTGATATGCCCCGGAGTTACATTGCCCAACATGCGGAGGAGCTTAAAATTCCCACGTTTGCCGAACCGATCTCCCAACTGCCCCAATCTTTGGCCTTATCGGACGAGCTTAAGTGCAAAGTCTTTATTGATACCGACAAAGACGATGCGACAAAACGACTGATCCGATTCGCCGGCGTTATGACAGGGGAAGAGAAACAACAATTAGAGACCCTCTTACCGGGTTTTGAAGACGCGATCAAATCCTTGTACGACCGGCCAAGATCTTTTCTCTTCCATGCTTTCAAAGCATTTGATCCTCCCCTCCTCAAGACGGATCTTGCCTTTGCCCCAGCCGAAATCGGGATCATTTTCCCGCAGGAACTGAAGAAGATCTACTACGATTCGGCTGAGCAAAAGCTCTGTTTCCTCGGCTGGATGACCGACTCCGATCAGGAGAAAATAGTGAGATTGGCCGATGATCGGGAAGCCGAAGCCCCAGGGGACACAGAACTAAGAGATCGATGCAAAACTTTCAAGGACACGGTTGTTCAATTGTCTCAGATGTACGATGACCCCTCTACCTGCAAGATCGACCCCGAAAATGCATATATCAGAGAAGAGGACATTCATGATCTTTTTAACGGGACTGGCGGCAAAAAGCCGGAAGGGTGGCAGCGGCTTGAGTTTGTTCTCGGTAAATACCTCGATCACAGCAGGGCCGTTGCAAATCGTAATTTAGTGATTCAAAAACTGGCTGAGGCGATGGGGCTTGAGGCCAGCATCATGTTTCAGTTGATGGACCGCTGGGTTGCTCGGCCTGATGGAAAACCAGGTAAACTACTTGAGATTTTCCTTCAACCAGAGTTCGCCGGCTGTGATATACGGATCAAGTTAACCAGGAAACTTTTTCCCAAGCAGTTTGCAGCTTTTCTGCTGTTGCACAAGATTGCCATGATTATCAGCCGCTTCAATGTCTCTCGGGATCAGCTGGTCTGGCTGTTCGTCTATGCACCCGAAGTGGGCTGGCTTAAACCGGACGAGGTCACAGTCGAACCCGGGGTTGTGCTTAACGGGAGCATTCTGTTTCCCAAGTGGGCCCGATTGGTGGATCTATTTGCTTTGCGCGACCGCCTGCCCAATGGGCCTTTGGTCTTAGCGGAAGTTTTCTCGCTCGCCCGCCTGAAGGACACCACCGAAGAAGAGCTGCTCCAAAAAATGAGCGATCGGACGAATTGGGCTTTAGCTGATCTCCAGTTCCTGGCCAGCACCGAGTGTTTCAAGCTTGTCCAGAACGCGGCATACCGTGACGAGAAGGGGCTCTTAAAGCTTAACCGGTGTTTTGATTTCATCCGGCGCCTCGGTGTTTCCGCCCGGCAATGCCGCGCATGGACGAAGGAGGACACCGAGGGATCTGCGTTAACCTGGAAGGATGCGGTCAGCTCACGGGAAGCCGTTAAAGCAAAGTACTCCAGTGCTGATTGGAAGGAAGTCGCCAAGCCGCTCGTTGATAAATTGCGAGAAAGGCAGAGGGATGCCCTTGTAGCCTATCTTGTAGCACATCCGGATACCTATTTCTCGAACCATCAGAATATTAACAAGGACCGATACCGGTGGAAAGATGTGAAGGAGCTTTACAGCTATTTTCTAATTGACGTTCAGATGAACTCGCCGATGATCACATCCCGCATCAAGCAGGCCTGCAGCTCAGCCCAGCTCTTTGCCCAGCGATCTCTGATGAATCTGGAAGCGGAGGTGAAAGCCGATTCTGCAACGGACGATAGATGGCTTGAGTGGGAAAGATGGATGAAATACTATCGTATCTGGGAGGCCAACCGCAAAATTTTTCTATTCCCCGAAAATTGGATCGAGCCGGAGCTGCGTGACGATAAATCGCCCTTCTTTAAGGAACTTGAAAATGAAATGATGCAAAACGAGATCACCAATGACACTGCCGAAGCTGCACTGCGCCACTACCTGGAGAAGCTGGACCGAGTAGCAAGGCTGGAGATTTGTGGGGTGTATGATCAAGTTGAGAAGGATACAAGCGGGCAAATTGCCATAGAGAGATTACATGTTTTTGCCAGGACCCCTAACACACCCCACGTCTATTACTACCGTCAAAGAATTGATTGTTCTTTTTGGACCGCGTGGGAAAAGGTTGATTTGGATATCGAAGGAGATCATTTACTGCCTGTGGTATGGAACCGAAGCCTCTATCTCTTTTGGCTGACGTTTAAAGAAGAACCTGAACCGCAACCACTTACGCTAAAGCTTAACACTCCTATGTCTGATACACTGAAAGTTTGGAGTGTTAATCTCGTTTGGAGCAGATTCAGAAATCATGTGTGGGGACCAAAGCAGGTCACCGTCACGCCAGCCAGGCTGGAGTTGGTCAACCCCACGGTCTACCCCGATGGTTTATGTCCGAAGGAAAGGATTTACCTCAGAGCGAGGACCGAAGAGAATGATTTGATCATTTCTGTAAGATACGCACCCTCTTCAAACAGAGGGTGGTTTAATTACAGGGAGTTCAAGTTCTTTAGTTCTCAACAGTCTGTTCTCTCAGAAAAGATATATGGACAGAGTAACCCCGTGCCGGTCAGCTCTTTCTCCCAGGAGTATATGGGCTACAGAGAAGATGTGCCCATCGAAAGTAATGACAATTCATTCATTCTTAATATTCCTGGAGGCGTAGAGATTCTTTCGTATACCCCGAATGGCCCTGCCAAGATATATCTTCCTAATTTTCCGGAGTATAAAGCGGGTGACGTTTTCATTTATCATGACAACAGAAGAACCTTTGCAGTTTCAGGTATTTTTCCATATCTATTTACCCTGTTTTATCATCCCTATGTCGGCCATTTCAGTGCAGCATTAGCGGTCGAAGGGATTCGCGGTCTTTTTAAGCTCAGTACCCAATTATTGTCTGAGTATCAATATAATTGGAAATTTTGCTGGGAGAATGTGCCAGGAAGTGAGAGTGCGATACTGAAGGCTTTCTTAAAAAACAAAACGGCTGAATTAAGTTGGGTGGAGAATGGGGAGTTCATAAAAACTCCGGAGATGCCTGGGACAACCCAAAAAATAATCTGGTTGGAATGGCAGGGGCATTACCTCTATGTTTACCACGATCTTTCCAATAAGACAGGGGGAATCCAAGGCGGAGTCCCGGGAAGTCATCAGTTCACTTACGAGCTCGTTCCCACAAAGCTGAATGGCCAAATCTATCTGTGTGAAAATGCGTTCATCCGAGATTATGGACCTGCCTCTGTGGGCAAGCCCTATCCCGATGAAATTGTGGAATTTGAGGAGAACGGTGCCTATTCTTTGTATAACTGGGAATTGTTCTTCCATATTCCTCTGCTCATTGCCGATCGCCTAAGCAGGAACCAGTGTTTTGAAGAGGCAATGCAATGGTTCCATTACATTTTCAATCCGATGGACACGTCGGGCAAGGGAAGTGAGACTCAACAGCACTACTGGCTGACAAAACCTTTTTTCGAGCGACTCCGGGCCGGTTATGATGAAGAAAAAATAGAGGATTTGCTGAAACATATCGCAGACCCACAGAGTCCTAATTATCAGAACCTTGTCACTGCTGTGAAACGCTGGCGAAAAGATCCCTTCAAGCCGGATGTGGTGGCCCGGCTGCGCACCACCGCCTATCAAAAAACGGTCCTCATGAAGTATATCGATAATCTGATCGCATGGGGGGATCAGCTTTTCCGCCGTGATACGATTGAATCGATTAACGAGGCCACCCAGCTTTATGTTCTGGCAGGTGAGATTTTAGGGCGCAGGCCCGAAGTTCTGAAACCTCGGTTCAAGCCTATATTGGTAACGTACAGCATACTGAGTGCAGCAAGTAACGTCAGCAACGGCCTTAGGACAGATGATTTCTCTGATCCTTTAGTTGAGGCAGAACAGATTGTTCCCCTGCTGGGGCTCGGAGCCACTGCTTCAGCCTCAAGCCCAGGATTTACAGGGAAAATGCTGTACTTCGGCATACCCCGAAATGACAAGCTGTTGGGTTACTGGGATACGGTCGCTGACCGATTGTTCAAAATTAGGAATGGTCTGAACATCGAGGGAGTGGCGCGCCCTCTGGCACTCTATGAGCCGCCGATTGATCCTGCTATGCTGGTGAGAGCTGCAGCCGCTGGTTTGGACCTCGGCAGTGTGTTAAGCGACCTTTACGCACCGTTGGCTTTTTATCGTTTTCATTTGATCGCTCAAAAAGCTGCAGACTTTTGCGCAGAGGTCAAGGGGCTGGGTGGAGCTCTGTTGTCCGCATTGGAAAAACGCGATGCCGAATCGATTGCTCGATTGCGTTCTACGCATGAGATCGGATTGTTGCAGGCGATGTGCGAGGTAAAAAAGGCTCAGAAAGACGAAACGAAAAAGACTCTGGAAGGGTTGATGGAATCCCAAAAGGTGATTCAGGCGCGTTACGAATACTACAGCAGTCGGACATTCATGAATCAGTGGGAAACAGCCCATCTCGAGCAGCTGAAGACGAGTCTCATTGCCCAAGGCGTTCATATGGTTTCAGAAGTCGCGGCAGCCATTTTGCATCTGATCCCCAACACGAAGGTCGGAGCGCCGACAAGCATGGGCTTAACATACGGAGGCGCAAATGTCGCGAGCGCGATACAGGCCTTTGGCGCGTCGGCCGGAATTGCGTCCAGCATGCTGAGTACTCAAGGTTCTATGAACGTCACTACGGCAGGCTATCATCGTCGACAGGATGAGTGGATACATCAGGCTGATTTGGCGAGCAAGGAATTAAAGCACATGGAAAAACAGATCGCCGCTACCGAGATCCGGCTGGCCATCGCAGAAAAAGAGCTTGAAAATCATGAACTGCAGATCGAGAATGCCAAAAAGGTCGATGTGCTGATGCATGACAAGTTCACGAACGAGGAACTCTATGACTGGATGGTGGGGCAAATCTCTGCCGTTTATTTCCAGAGCTACCAGTTGGCCTACGACATTGCCAAGCGGGCGGAGCGGAGCTATCAATTCGAGCTGGGAGTCGAGAATACCAACTTCATCCAGTTTGGGTATTGGGACAGCCTTAAGAAAGGCTTACTTGCAGGGGAGCGGTTGCATTATGACCTCAAACGCATGGAGATGGCCTATCTGGACCAGAACAAGCGTGAATACGAACTCACCAAACACGTTTCATTGGCCACGGTAAGCCCGATGGCGTTGCTGAAGTTGAAAGAAACGGGGGAATGCGTGGTGGATTTACCGGAGGCGCTTTTTGATATGGATCATCCCGGTCACTATATGCGGCGCGTGAAATCGGGCAGTCTATCGATTCCCTGTGTTGCAGGTCCATATGCGAGTGTAAACTGCACACTGACGCTCCTTCGGAATTCTGTCCGGGTGAAGCCGAATCTGCTCAAAGGCAATCTATACAGGCGAGATGAGTCCAATGATGATCCACGCTTTAGGGACAATCTTGTGCCGGTTCAATCCATCGCGACAAGCCACGGTCAAAACGACAGCGGTCTCTTTGAATTGAACTTCCGTGATGAAAGGTATCTGCCCTTTGAGGGAGCAGGCGCCATCAGCAATTGGCGCATCCAGTTGCCGAATCAGGTCCGTCAATTCGACTATGGCACCATTTCGGATGTGATCCTCCATCTAAAATATACTGGCCGGGAAGGTGGCGAAGATCTCAAAAATGGAGCTCTCGGCGAATTGACCGGATTATTTGATAAGGCAGCTGCTGCGGGCTGTGTCAGGTTATTTTCAATTCGGCAGGAATTTCCAAGCGAATGGGCGAAGCTTACGAGCGTGACACTTGATGAGGCGAAAAAGACATCGGAGCTATCATTTGTGCTGCGTCAGGAGCATTTTCCGTTCTGGTGCAAGGGTAGAATCAAAAAGATTATTCAAGTAGCGGTTTTTGCGAGAGGTGATATGGATAGCATTGCAATCACGTCGGATCCAGAAGGAACTCAGAATAAGAATGAGCTTGTCCAGGACCCGAGTTTTGGCAATCTGTGGAGAAAGCAGCTGACAATGGTCCCGCCCGTTGAAACCGCGCCGGAATGGGCCATCAGGTTCAAGCTCTTTTTTGACAACAATAAGATCGGTGATCTCTGGCTGTTACTGATCTGGGGAAGTAAGTAAATCGGGACACATACCATTTTCCGGGTAAATAAATGGTATGTGTCCCGATTTTGTCCCTATTTTTTGAGTTCGCAGAGTTCGATGAGGACGCCGCTTGCGGATTTCGGGTGGATGAAGGCGACTTTTGAGTCATGGGCGCCTGGCCTCGGCTTCTGATCGACCATGGTCGTTCCTTTTTCGAGAAGGGTTTTGATTTCTGCCTCGATATCATCGACCTCAAAGCAGATGTGATGGATTCCCTGGCCCTTGGTCTCCAGGAATTTAACCAGAGGAGAATCCGGCTCGGAAGGTTGAACGAGTTCGATATTTGATTCCGCGATTTTAAAGAAGCCCACCTTGGTCTTCTGGGCAGCAACCACCTCAACACCCGAAAGGTTGAGACCCAAGACATTCTGATAGAACTTGGCTGCCTCGTCAAGGTTATTGACGGCAATGGCAATGTGATTGATTTTTTTGAGCATCGGGTTCTCCGTTCATGAAAGAATAATCCCCCCTTTAGCAAAGCGGGGGATGAGGGATTTGAGTTACGTCTTCACATTTTCCTTAATGTATTTAATGATGTCCTCGGTGGAGGCACCGGGTTGGAATATCTTGCGAATCCCTGCCTTTTTCAACTCCGGGATATCGTCCACGGGAATGATCCCGCCTCCAAAAACGTGGATATCTTCAGCCCCTTTTTCCTTGAGGACCTGAACTACCTTGGGGAAGAGGTGTTTGTGAGCACCCGAGAGAGAAGAGAGACCTACGATGTCTACACCTTCCTGGATAGCGGCATTGGCTATCTGCTCGGGCGTTTGCCGGATGCCCGTATAGATCACCTCCATTCCGGCATCTCTCAGGGCTCGGGCGATCACCTTTGCCCCCCTGTCATGACCATCCAACCCAGGCTTTGCAATGAGAACTCTTATTTTACGGGCCATCGTTTACCCCCTTCCGAATGCGGAGTGCGGATTGCGGAATCATTCAGAAACCAAGATTCTTATCTTTAAAGACTCCGCATTCCGAATTCCGAAATCCGCATTTGGGTTATCGTTCCCGGTATTCTCCAAAAACCTCCCTCAACGTGTCCGAAACTTCTCCTATTGTGGCATAAGCCTTGACCGCTTGCAGGATGGTCGGAACCACATTATCTCTCCCTTGTGCTGCTTTCTTTAGAAGAGCAAGAGTCTCCTTCACCCTACGATCATTCCTTTCCTTCTTCACCCTCGAAAGCTTCTCTTTCTGGAATCGTTCGACTTCGGGTCGTACCCTTAAGATATCTCTGAGAGGTTCCTCTTCCATCTGAAACCGATTTAATCCCACGATCGTCCGTTTCTTGGTCTCGATCTCTCTCTGATATTGATAAGCGCTTTCAGCAATCTCATTCTGAACGTACCCTGCTTCGATCGCTTTGACGGCACCCCCCAGGGCATCGATCTTATCGATGTATTCCATGGATCTTCTTTCGATTTCGCTCGTCAGGGTCTCCACGACATAGGAACCTCCAAGGGGATCGATCATATCGGTGACACCACTTTCATAGGCAATGAGTTGCTGGGTCCTGAGTGCGATCCTCACGGAATCTTCCGTGGGCAGGGCGTAAGCCTCGTCTCTGGAATTGGTATGGAGGGATTGGGTTCCCCCTAATACCGCAGCCAGCGCCTGGAAGGCTACCCTCACCACATTGTTTTCCGGCTGCTGGGCTGTCAGGGAAGAGCCGGCCGTCTGAGTATGAAATCGAAGCATACACGATTCATCCTTTTTTGCCAGGAAACGCTCTTTCATCATTCTTGCCCAAAGCCTTCGAGCGGCTCTGAATTTGGCAACCTCTTCGACAAAATGGTTATGGCAGCAGAAGAAGAATGCGATTCGGGATGCAAAGGAATCCACGTCGAGACCTGCTCGAATGGCTGCCTCGACGTAAGCAATGCCATCGGCCAGGGTAAAAGCCACCTCCTGAACCGCAGTGCAGCCAGCCTCACGCATGTGGTAGCCACTGATGCTGATCGTGTTCCAACGAGGGGCATGATCTTTGCAAAAGGCAAAGATGTCGGTCACAATTCGCATCGATTCGAGAGGCGGAAAGATATAGGTCCCCCTTGCAACATATTCTTTCAAAATATCGTTCTGGATGGTCCCTTGAAGGACTTCGCTCTTGATCCCCTGCTTTTCTGCTACAGCGATGTACATCGAGAGAAGGATGGCTGCTGTGGAATTAATCGTCATCGACGTTGAGACCCGATCAAGGGGGATGCCCTCAAAAAGGATCTCCATATCTTTGAGCGTATCGATGGCGACGCCGACCTTCCCCACTTCACCTTCTGCGAGAGAGTGATCCGAATCGTAGCCAATCTGCGTAGGCAGGTCGAAGGCGATGCTCAAACCGGTCTGCCCCTGTTCAAGAAGATATTTGTACCGTTTATTCGCCTCCTCAGGTGTGGCAAACCCCGCATATTCTCGCATCGTCCAGAGGCGGCCGCGATACATGGTGGGCTGGACTCCCCGGGTGAAAGGGAACTCTCCCGGGAACCCGAGGTCACGGCAGTAATCGATATCCTCCATATCCAAGGGAGTATAGAGCTTTTTGATTTCGATATGAGAGGTGGTCTGAAAGTTGGATTCTCTTTCGGGGGCCTTGGAGAGAGCTTTTGGGAGAGTTGTTTTTTCCCAGCGTTCATACTCATCACGAATGTCCTTGGACATGATCTGCTCCTCATGCGGAATTCGGATTGCGCCTGCCTGCCTCAGGCAGGGATTTCGGAATACGGAGTTTGGAATTCAAATGTTTTCTCAAAAATGGTTTCTGAAATTCCGCATTCCGCACTCTGCATTCCGCAATCATCTACAGCGGAATATTCCCATGTTTTCGCCATGGGTTCGTATCGACTTTGGTCTTCAGAGTGTCCAAAGCCTGAATAATTCTTGGACGGGTCTCCTCGGGCTGAATGATCTCATCCACGTATCCCAACTCGGCTGCTTTATAAGGGTTAGCAAACTTTTCTTGATATTCGGCGACCAGTCGCTCATGGGTTTCACCGGGGTCTTTGGCCTCTTTGA
Organism: Thermodesulfobacteriota bacterium; assembly: GCA_041947025.1. GTDB lineage: Bacteria > Desulfobacterota > BSN033 > BSN033 > UBA1163 > CAVTZZ01. The sequence goes on along the minus strand of JBHGBJ010000020.1, from coordinate 46,137 downwards.
TTTCTTTTCGAAAAATGATGTGCACCGCGGCCTCAGCACCCATGACTGCAATCTCTGCGAAGGGGTAGCAATAATTGACATCTCCTCGGATATGTTTACTTGACATCACATCATAGGCTCCTCCATAACCCTTTCGAGTGATGATCGTGATCTTTGGTACCGTCGCTTCACAAAATGCGTACAAGAGTTTGGACCCGTGTCGGATGATTCCTCTTTCCTCCATATCGATTCCAGGGAGAAAGCCCGGGACATCGACGAAGGTGACAATCGGAATGTTGAAACAATCACAGAAACGAACAAATCGTGCTGCTTTGACTGAAGAATCCGGATCAAGAGCTCCGGCCAGCCAGTTCGGCTGGTTGGCGACAATCCCCGTGGTCATCCCGCCGTAACGGGCAAACCCGACGATGATGTTTTTAGCCCAATCCTTCTGCACTTCGAAGAAGTAGCCGTGATCCACCGTAGGCAGAATGACTTTCTTCATATCATAGGACTTCTTGGGATCTTCCGGTATGGCCGTCTTCAAAGATTCATCCATTCGATTCAGATCGTCTGTGCATTGGATGATCTGGGGTTTCTCTCTATTGTTTTGTGGCAAGAATTGGAGCAGTTCCTTAATAAGGCGAATGGTATCTTCATCATTCTCACCGGCAAAATGGGCAACGCCGCTTCTTTCCATATGGACCTTTGCCCCGCCCAATCGTTCAGAGGTGATCGGGTTTCCATCCGGGGTTTCTGTCTTGCCGAGGGCGGCCCGGATGACGTCGGGACCCGTGATGTGCAGGTAGCTCGTCTGTTTTGTCATCAGAATAAAATCGGTCATGGCAGGGGAATAGACTGCTCCTCCTGCGCAGGGGCCCATCACCGCTGAGATTTGTGGGATGACACCGGAGGCCAGGGCGTTCCGCAGGAAGATATAAGCATAGCCAGCCAGGCTCTCCACCCCTTCCTGAATTCTTGCCCCGCCGGAGTCATTGAGCCCGATGATCGGTGCTCCCGTCTTCAGGGCGAGGTCCATCACTTTGCAAATCTTCTCGGCGAAGGCCATTCCCAAAGATCCGCCAAAGACCGTAAAATCCTGGGAGAAGACGAAGACGGATCGGCCGTTGATATTGCCATAACCTGTGATGACTCCGTCTCCCCAAACCTTCTTATCTCCCATTCCGAAATCCGTGCAACGGTGGGTTACAAATCGGTCCAGTTCGACGAAGGACCCTTCGTCAAGGAGAAGATCGAGTCTCTCGCGGGCCGTTCGCTTGCCTCCCTTGTGCTGTTTATCGATTCTCTCCGTTCCTCCTCCTAAGAGCGCTTCTTGCCTTCTCTTTTCCAGTTCTTTACGGATCGATTCCGCAGACCTCATGGGAACCCCTCCTCCAAAAGATCAATATAGATTGCAAAATTAGCATTGAAAAAGTTTCAATATCAAATCCTTCCCTAATCTGAAGGGGGGGCAAGGGGGGATTCATGATTTTCATTGCCAATTTTTCATTTTCCAATGTGCAATTTTCAATGGGTTTTTAATTCACTGGCCATGATCTTCTCTGCCAGGGAATAGGGGTCTGTCCGGCGATTGATCAGGTCGTTGATCATGGCTTCCCACTGCCCCTCCTTTTCTATCTTCTTAATGAAATAAACCAGGGTCTCGGTTCCAAGAATTTCCAAAAAGGTTCTTCTTGCCCTTTCTCTCAACTTTTTTTCTAAACCCTGATTCTGCTCCAACGCCAGCTTATGCCGGTAAATTCCATGGACCAATTCAGGGATCCCTTTCCCTGAAATGGCATCCGTCTTAAAGAGAATAGGTTCCCACCCGTCCTCCCGCTTCCTGCCCATTTCGAGAACCGAACGGAGATCTCTCTCCGTCTTATCTGCCCCTTGTCGGTCGCATTTGTTGACAACAAAGAGGTCCCCGATTTCGATGATTCCCGCTTTGATGGCTTGAATATCATCCCCCATGCCGGGGACCAAAACGACCATTGAGGTATAGGCCGTGTTGACGATCTCCACTTCGTCCTGACCCACTCCCACGGTCTCGACCAAGATGATATCCTTTCCCATGGCATCCATCACGTTGACAATGTCTTGTGTAGAACGGGAGAGTCCGCCCAAACATCCACGGGTCGCAAGCGAACGGATGAACACACCCTCATCAGTAGCATGGCGCTGCATTCGGATCCGATCTCCCAGAATGGCCCCGCCGGTAAAGGGGCTTGTTGGATCGACCGCCACAATCCCAACGGTCTTCCCTTCTTTTCGGAAGATGTCAACCATCTTATCGACGATCGTGGATTTACCGGAGCCAGGAGGGCCTGTAATTCCTATAATATAGGCCCTTCCTGTTTTGGGATAAAGCTCTTTGAGCGCCTCCAATGCTGCAGGGATTCGGTCGTCGACATCCCTCATAAACCTTGAAGCCGCCCGAACATCACCGTTCAAGATGCGCTCAACAAGACCCATCAATTAAAAAATTATCAGAATTAGACGGATGTGGCAATAGATAAATTAAGAATTAAGAGTTTAGAATTAAGAATGTAGAATTGAGAAAAAGGAAGCAGCCTTCATGGATCAAGAGTCCGAGCCCTTAGCTCATCATTCATTACTCCTCATTTATAAAGCTCTTCCTGGGACTCCGATCTGTCTGGCGATGACGATCCTTTGAATTTCGGAGGTCCCCTCTCCGATGTCCAGGAGTTTCTGATTTCGATAATGACGCTCCACAGGATATTCTTTCATCAACCCATATCCCCCATGGAGTTGAACGGCCTGGTTGGCCACCCGATGATACATCTCGGAGCAGAACATCTTCGACATGGCCGCCTCTTTGGAAAAAGGCCGACGATTCTCGCACAACCAGCAGGCCTTATAAAGGAGGAGCCTGGCCAATTCGATCTCTGTAGCCATGTCCGCAAACTTGAATGCGTTGACCTGGAAGGAGGCGATCGGTCTGCCAAATTGCTCCCTTTCCTTCGCATACTTGAGAGCCAGCTCAAATGCGCCTTGAGCGCCCCCGAGACCCATAGCGGCGATGCTGAGCCGGCCTCCATCCAGGGTGGCGAGCATCTGGTGGAATCCGTCTCCGCGTTGACCGAGAAGGTTGCCCTTTGGGACACGGCAGTCCGTGAAATAAAGCTCTCCCGTATTGGAGGCCCTCCAGACCATCTTCCCGTGCATCGTCTTTGTCTTGAAGCCAGGAGTGCCGTTTGGGACGAGGATGCAAGAAAGTTCATTTTTCCCGTCTTTCCGTCTTCCGGTGACGGCCTGGACCACACAGACGCTGCTCATATCGGTTGTTGAATTGGTGATAAAGATCTTTGAACCGTTGATGACCCAATTCTCTCCTTCCAAGAGGGCTTTGGTTTTGGAAGCCCCGGCATCAGAGCCGGCATTGGCTTCGGTCAGGCCGAATGAGGAAAGGGTTTTTCCGGAGCAGAGATCCGGGAGCCATGCCTTTTTCTGTTTCTCATTCCCGTAGTAATAGATGGGTGATATCCCCAGGGAGTTTCCTGCGGCGAGTGTTGCAGCCTGAGAGCCGTCGATTCGGGCAATCTCTTCCACGGCAATGATGTAGGAGATATAACCGACATGGCTTCCCCCATATTCTTCAGGGACGAAGGGGCCGAACAGGCCCAGCGCCCCCATTCTTCGGGTCAGTTCGTAAGAGAACTCCTCCCTGTCGTCCAGATCCTGCGCAACAGGACCGATCTCATTTTCGGCGAAGCTTCGGACCATCTTCCGAAGCATTTGCTGCTCATCGGTCAGATCAAAATCAAGGGCCATGGGATTCCTCCAAATCTAAAAGACACGGAGACACGGAGACGTGGAGACGCGGGGAATTTCTCCCGCATCGATTTTAACCTTTCGGCTTATTAGATGGTCGGGTGGCCCATTGCTCAGGCCGTGCGACCATAGAAACAAGCATGGCGATGATATCGGACATCTCCGTGTCTCCCAGTCTCCGCGTCTCGCTTCTACGTTTCATAAGGTATCCAGTAATAGTCAAGTATCGTATTGGTTGGTTTCTTTGTCCTGAATTCAGCCTTCACCTTCATCCCGATATGGGGTTGCCCGTACAGCAAATAGCTCTTGGGGATCGTGGCCAAACCCGGAATTTCCACATCGATTTGCCAATAGGGCGTGGTCAGCTCCATGCCTGTTCCCGCATAGACAACCTCAGTAAAGGTATGGATTGTGCCAATGACCGGATTGGGCAAGGTTTCCCAGGTCATCTCCGTGCAACAATCCGGACAATGGGCCCTGGGAGGGATCCAGAGGCGGTCTTCCGTGCAGCCTGTGTTCGGACAGCGTGTGGCCATCAGTCTTCCCTCCCGGAGTCCTTGAAAGAACGGCGATAACATCCCATAAGTGTGAACATGGGTAATCGAGCGAGGCCATTCAATGACTGTGGCCGGCTCCTTCTGACGGATTTTTGTCACCTTGCCGATAAATTTTACTTCCTTTAATTTCTTTGCCTGCGGTCTCTTTTTCATCTGGGCCTTTTTCTTGGGTTGTATTCTTTTCTTTGTCGTTGCCTTCTTCTTTGCCATGAGATCTTTCCTCCTCTTTGAAGTGGGGGACGCATAGATGCCTGCCTACCCCTGCCTAGGCAGGGGCAGGCAGGCGTTCCCTACAGGTCGCCTAATTTACCAGCTCTTTCTGAGAATGCCGACAGTCACGTGAGAGCCGACGCCCGCATGAGAGACCCAGAGGGCCTGCTTACCGGTCGAAGGGATCTGAAGGCTTTGCCAATCCTTTGGCTTCTCCTTTCCCCATTTCTTCCAGAGCTTGGGGTCGCCGTGAAATTTATCGTACTTTTGCTGAATCTGCCACAGACACTCAGCCGCTTGAAAGATACCGGTCGCCCCTACCGCATGCATTGTCCCAATCAGCCCGCCTGAAAGATTGGAGGGACATTTTCCTGGTTTTCCTGTAAGGGGATTGATGTAATAGGCATCTCCGGATTCAATATAATCCTGCTCTTGACCGTAGGGTCTGAGCCCGATGTCTCCGTAGGTCTGTAGATCGCTGATGGTGAAGGCATCGTGGAGCTCCACGAGATCTAAATCCTCAATCGGGTTTTGAATGCCCGCCATACGGTAGACCAGCCACGCAGCAAATCGGGCGGCGAGGAAGCTTTCAAATCCCGGATAACGGGCTCCTTCCTTACCATAGAGATCTTTGTACATATCCGGGCTTTCATGGGGAAGCAAAGGCACTTCCATATGCCTGCGGTCGGCCACCCGTAAGGTGTGGGTGCCACCACAGATAAAGAGTTCACAGGGGTGATCGGTCAGCTTATAGGCCGTTTCTTCATCGCAGAGGAGAACAGAGGCTGCGCCGGCGCTCATGGCACAGCATTCAAGAAATCGTAGGGGATAAGCAGACATGGGGCTGGCCAGGACTTCCTCCACGGTATACTTTCCCGGCTGCTGAGCATATGGGGAATAGTAGGCATAGAGATGATTTTTCACCGCTATTTTTGCTCGGGTAATCTCAGACACGTTAAAACTCCACGAAAAGCGGTTTGCCATGGGAGCATAATAGGAAGAATAAACCCTTCCCAGGCGTGTTTCAAAATCTTTACATGCGGCTGTTGAGATGTAGAAGTTGCCGGTCCGGGTATCCACTTCGTCCATGCGCTCCCAACCCGCAGCGAGGGCCACATTGGCATAGCCCGAAGCCACTGCCATCGCCGCAGCAAGGATCGTTGAACCTCCGGTGGCTCCTCCCGTCTTGATTCCTAAATTATGAAGGGGATCCAATCCAAGGTAGTCATGGACCTTAGCCTCGCAGAGCAACTGGTCCTGAAAATGGTCGGCGAACTCACCATAGGCGGCGAAGTTGATCAATCCCTTGACCTCCGAAGGATCCATTTTTAAATCGTTATCCTCCAACATATTCTTGAAGGCGATCATAACCAATTCTTCCAGCTTATATTCGGGGAAATATTTCTTGTAGGCTGTTGTCCCTCCTGCCACGATAAAAACCTTACGATTCCATTTGGGAACCCTCAGGTTCCCTTCTTTAAATGTGATCATCCTTCTCCCTCCTCTCTGGCCTGGTGTAAGAAAAGACCCGTTCACCTCTTACGTCTGGTCTTTCACATTCAAAACGTTTCACCCCCTCTCCCGGTCTATTTTGGATTTCGGAGTGCGGCTTTCGGATTAAAAACCAAAAATTCGAGCTGCTAATTAGAGATCTCTTACTCGGCATTCCCTGCCTGCCGGCAGGCAGGCGCAATCCACAATCCGCATTATCTTCTCGATTTGACGTTCTCACGGACCCACTTTACAGCTTCTTCGATAGATGTCCCCGGAGTGAAGATGGCTTTTACCCCCGCTTGGATGAGGGCAGGGATGTCTTCTTCGGGAACAATTCCTCCCCCAAAGACAAAGACATCATCTGCCCCTTTCTCTTTGAGGAGTTCAATGACCCTTGGGAAGAGGTAATCATGGGCGCCGGCAAGGCTCGATAATCCGATTGCATCGACATCTTCCTGGATGGCAGCGGCAACAATCTGCTCAGGCGTTTGATGGAGTCCGGTATAGATCACCTCAAAGCCTGCATCCCGAAATCCCCTTGCAATCACCTTCGCGCCCCGGTCGTGTCCGTCCAGCCCGGACTTGGCAATGAGAATGCGAATCTTGCGGGCCACACATCCCTCCCCTTCGAATTCAGAATGCGGAATGAGGATTTCGGAATGAAAAAGACTTCAATTTAGAGATTTCTTATTCCCCATTCCGCAATCCACACTCCGCATTAGAAGTATCCAGGGTCCGTGTACTGGCCGAAAACATCTCGCCATACATCACAGATTTCCTGCAACGTGGCGTATTCTTTGACCGCATTGATAATAGAAGGCATGAGGTTCTCTCCCTCTTGCGAAGCCCTTCTGATTTGATCGAGGCACGCTTGTACCTTTGCCTTATTCCGGGCCGATTTTACGTCTCGGAGCCTCCTCCGCTGTCTGTCTTCAATCTCGGGCCTCATTCTCCAGATCGTGATCGGCGGATGGTCGGTCACATGCTTATTCACACCGACGATCACCTTTTCCCCGGAGTCAACTTGCTTCTGATATTTGTAAGCCGCATCGGCAATCTCTGCCTGAGGATAGCCCCGTTCAATCGCGGCAACCATGCCTCCCATTTCGTCGATCTTCTGGATATACTTCCAAGCCTCTTCTTCGACCTGACGGGTCAGAGCCTCAACAAAATAGGAACCCGCCAATGGATCGATCGTATTGGCCACACCTGTTTCTTCTGCAAGGACCTGCTGCGTTCGTAAGGCAATGGTGACTGCCTCTTCGGTAGGGATCGCATAGGTTTCGTCCAGAGAGTTCGTATGAAGCGATTGGGTTCCGCCCAGCACGGCGGCGAGTGCCTCATAAGCGGTTCGGACGATATTGTTAAAGGGTTGTTGAGCGGTTAAAGAGCAGCCGGCGGTCTGGGTATGAAAGCGCAGCATCCAGGATCGGGGATTTTTTGCCAGGAATCGCTCCCGCATGATTTTAGACCACATCCTCCGGGCTGCCCTGAATTTAGCGATTTCCTCAAAGAAGTCGATATGGGAATCAAAAAAGAAAGAGAATCTTGGTGCAAAGTCATCGATAGAGATTCCTCTTCCCATCGCTGCTTCCACGTAAGCCATTCCATCGGCTAACGTGAAGGCGAGTTCTTGTACGGCAGTAGCCCCTGCCTCACGGATATGGTACCCGCTGATACTGATCGTATTCCAACGAGGAACCTCCCGGGTGCAATATTCGATCGTATCAACGATGATCCGAAGAGAGGGTTTTGGGGGAAGCATGAAAGTTTTCTGTGCAATGAATTCTTTCAGCATATCGTTTTGAATCGTTCCTCCGATGGCTTTCTTACTCACCCCTTGCTTTTCCGCAACGACGATATACATCGCCAATAAGATCGAGGCCGGGGGGTTAATGGTCATGGAGGTTGTGACCCTATCCAAAGGGATCCCTTCAAACAGAATCTCCATGTCCTTCAGGGTGTCGATTGCTACTCCGCATTTCCCAATCTCACCTCGCGCCATGGGGGAATCGCTATCGTAGCCCATGAGAGTGGGGTAGTGAAAGGCAATGGAGAGGCCCGTCTCCCCGTGATCAAGGAGGTAACGAAACCGCTTGTTCGTTTCGTCTGGCCCCCCCAACCCGGAGAACATTCGCATCGTCCAGAGCCTTCCCCGGTACATGGAAGACTGGACTCCTCGGGTGAAGGGATAGATTCCCGGAAAGCCGATATCTCGTGAATAGTCGATCTGCTGAATATCATCCGGGGTATAAAGGTCCTTGATCTCCAGATCGGAGATTGTGGAAAAGCGGGGAAGGCGTTCCGGGGTCTTTGCTTTTTCTTCCTTAACCCTCTTTGGCTGATCCTCATTGAGCATGGTTCCCCCTCTACACCGATCAATTCGCAATGCAAAATGATCATTACAAGGTTGGCATTTTCAAAGACTTTTCCTTATTGCCAATTTTTCACTGCTCATTCTGCAATTTGCATTGTTCTCTTAGAGTTCGATGCCCTCACGGGCCTTGACTCCTTTTCTGTAGTAATGCTTTCGTTCCACCATCTCCGTCACCAGATCGGCCTTATGGATGACTTCAGGGCTGGCATTTCTGCCGGTGAGGATGAGTTCTACACTCGCCGGTTTGGAAGCGATGAGTCGAAGGAGGTCAGATAGAGGGATTAAGCCATAATCAATAACCACATTGATTTCATCGAGAACCACAATGTCATATTCTCTATTTCTTATCGCTTTTTGTGCAAGGGAGAATCCTTTTTTTGCTAATTTGATATCGATGGGATCTGGATGGGTTTTCGAGACAAAGGTCTCCCGGCCCATCTGCCGGATCGTGAGGTAAGGAGAGAGTTTTTTGGCAGATTCCAATTCTCCGTATTGGATATTTCCCTTCATAAACTGGATGACCAATACCTTCAGACCATGTCCGGCTGCCCTCAGGGCAAGCCCTAACGCGGAGGTCGTCTTCCCCTTGCCATTTCCGGTATAGACCTGAACAAGCCCCTTTTTCATTTCAGATTTCAAATTTGAGATTTCAGATTGAACAAAACTTGCGATCTGCAATCTGAAATCTGCAATCAACAGACTTCTCTTATCTGGGCGATGATCTGTTCGGTCTTGAAATGCCTCAGGCTGATGGCACCCGACGGGCAGGTGGCATTACAGGCGCCACATCCCTTGCAGAGAGCTTCATTGACCGTCATCACGTTCCGATAGGGATCGATCTCTAAGGCCCTATATTCGCAGACTTGCTCACAAAGGCCACATCCCGCACACATCAGAAAATCCACCACCGCAGTGATCGGTTCGATCATCACTTTCCCGGCGAAAAGGGGGATGGTTGCTCTGGAAGCGGCTCCGTGAGCTTGAGCGATCGTATCGCAGATATCTTTTGGCCCCTGGCAGGTTCCGGCCAAGAAGATGCCATCGGTAGCGGTATCGAGAGGCCTTAACTTGGGGTGGACCTCCAAATAGAAGCGATCCGGTCCCTGGGAGAGTTTGAGAAGGCTGCGGAGGGGATCGGCATCCCTTCTCTGCGTGAGACCGGTTGCCAAGACCACAAGATCTGCCTCTTCTTCATAAGGTTCTCCAAGAAGCTCATCCTCTGCCTTGACGATCAGCTCCCCGGACCGTTGATAGATCTCCGATGGGATCCCCTTCCGATAGAAGATTCCTTTTTTCTGAACCGCCTCGTAGAACTCCTCGCATCCTTTCCCAAAGGCCCTGATGTCCATGTAGCAAACGGTGATTCGTGCATCTGGAAGAAGGTCCCTGACGAGGGAGGCCTGTTTTGCCGTAAACATACAGCAGACCCTGGAACAATATTCGTTTCCCGCTGTTTTGTCTCGGGATCCCACGCATTGAATGAAAAAGACGTTCTTCGGCTCCTGTCCATCGATCAGAACTCTTCCGCCGGTAGGACCGTTTGCGGAAAGCAGGCGCTCGAATTCAAGGGCTGTCATGACATTCTTATAAGAGCCATACCCGAACTCGGGTTTAAGCCTGGGGTCAAAAGGATCATACCCCGTAGCGACCACAATCGTCCCGATATCGATCTGAAACTCCACCCCCACTTCTTCAAACTGGATTGCTCCTTCAGGACAGACCTCCCGGCACTTCCCGCACTCCCCCTTCTGCAGATAGAGACAATCTCTTGAATCGACGAGATGAGTGAAGGGGATGGCGTAGGACGCCGGGAGATAGATGGCTTTTCTTTCCTTTAATCCCATATTGAACTCACACGGGACATTGACCGGGCAGACCTCTTCGCACTTCCGGCAGCAGTTGCACTTATCCGGGTTCACATATCGCGGATTGTGCTTTACCGTGACCTTGAAGTTACCGACAAAGCCTTCGACTTCTTCCACCTCAGACTGGAGGAGAAGATGGATCAACGGATGATTTTTCACCTCTTCTAATTTGGGCGACAGAAATGTCCTTGTTTCTTCCAAACCGGGGAAGGTTCGATCCATCTGTGCCACGTGGCCTCCGAGGATGGGAGACTTCTCGACAAGATAGACCTCAAAACCCGAGTGGGCGATGTCGAGGCTTGCCTGAATTCCTGATATGCCACCCCCGATCACCAAGACAGCAGGCGTGACCCCGACCTCATTCTCCTCCAAAGATTCATGGAGGAAGACCTTTGCCACAGCAGAGGCGATCAAATCCATCGCTTTCTTCGTGGCTTCTTCTTTGCTTGGATGAACCCAGGAGCACTGTTCACGAATGTTTGCTATTTCCAAGAAGTAAGGATTGAGCCCGGCGGTTCGAATCGTATTCCGAAAAGTGATTTCGTGCATTCGCGGGGAACAGGCAGCCACGATGATGCGGTCAAGGCCCAGTTGCTTAATATCGTTCTTGATCAAATCCTGTCCTGGATCGGAGCACATATATTGGTAGTTTCGGGCGATTGCGACACGGGGCAGGGTCTGAGCAAAGGCCTTTACCCTTTCAACATCGACTGTCGCCGCAATGTTAATTCCACAGTGACAAATGTAAACGCCAATTTTCATACCAAAACTCGAAAAGCGCTAACCCTCCTTCATCCCCCCTTCATTTAAGGGGGGAATCGGGGGGTTACGAAGTCCGAACTTCTCCTTTCCTTCCTTTTGCCAAAATAGCGCAAGCCATGGAAGCAGCACCACTGGCCTGGGCAACCGTATCCGGGATGTCTTTGGGACCCTGACAACACCCTGCCAGAAAGATTCCCTCCCGATGGGTGAGAACAGGATCGAAGCTGCTCGCCTCCCTGTAGAATCGGTCCGGTGATCTTTCCAATCCAAGCAGGTCTTCAAGTGCGGCCTCTTCTTTTCGGGGGGTGATCCCCGCTGCGAGGACCACCAGATCGGTTTCCAGCTCGAAGGGCTCTCCCAGGAGGGTATCCTCAGCCCTGACCACCAATTTTCCGTTCTTCCGATAGATTTCGGAGGGATTTCCTCTCCGGTAAACGATCCTTTCTTTTTGCACCCTCTCATAAAACTCTTCAAATCCCTTGCCAAAGGCCCTGACATCCATGTAGAGAACCGTGATCCGGGCGTCCGGAATCTTATCCCTGAGAAGGTGAGCCTGTTTGGCCGTCGCCATACAACAGACCCTCGAACAGTATTCATTTCCAACGGTCTTATCCCTCGATCCGACGCAATGGACAAAGACGACATCGGCTGGCTTTTTGCCCTCGACGATGATCTCACCCTGGGTGGGGCCGCTCGCAGAACAGAGCCTCTCAAATTCGAGTCCGTGAAGGACGTTGGGATAGGCCTTGTAGCCGAATTCCGGTTTGAGCCTCGGATCAAAGAGATCGAAACCCGCCGCAACGACGATCGCCCCAACATTCTCCTCGATGATCTCTTCCGGTTGCTCGAAAGAGATAGCTCCCGTTCCGCACGCTTCCATGCAGGATTTCTTGCATTTCCCTTTGCTTAAGAAAAGGCAGGCGTTCGGATCGATTGTTGCCTTGAGAGGAACGGCCTGGGGGAAGGGGACATAGATTGCCCTTCTCCTGGAGAGACCTTCGTTAAATTCGGATGGAACTCCTTTCTTCAGCATGCAGGCTTCCATGCATGCGCCACAGCCCGTGCACTTGTCCGACAGCACATAGGTTGGCTTTTTTCGGATCTTCACCTTGAAATTCCCCGCAGAGCCCTTGACTTCCATCACCTCCGAATAGGTGAGCAGGTGGATATTGGGATGATTTGCAGTATCCACCATTTTAGGTGTGATGATACAGGCGGAGCAGTCAAGGGTAGGGAAGGTCTTGTCGAGCTGGGCCATATGGCCGCCAATCGAGGGATCCTTTTCCACCAGATGGACTTTGAATCCCTTTTGGGCAATGTCCAAGGCTGCCTGCATCCCTGCAATACCCGCACCGATCACGAGGGCTTCAGGAACCACATCTCTATCTTTTTGAACGTTCATCAGCTCAATTCACCTAATAGCATTTAAGGGCTATCCGAATGACACGGTGATGGGGTGACGCGGGGACACGGAGAAAAATCACCGCGTCACCGTGTCATCGCGTCTCCGCGTCATTGTTATCCTGCCCCCGGTATCCTGCTTACTGATTTCCTGGTAACCTGATGACCTCATCTTCACTTTAGTTTTCCGATCAACGCTGATGCAATCGTATTTTTCTGAATCTCCCGGGTGCCTTCGTAAATCTCCGTAATTTTTGCATCCCGATAGAAACGTTCCACTTCGTATTCCGTGATATACCCGTATCCTCCAAAGAGTTGAATGGCTTCATCCGCAACCTCCACGGCTGTCCTTCCTGCAAACATCTTGGCCATGGACGTCTGCTTGGGATCGATCTTCTTCTGGTCGAAGTTCCAGGCTGCTTTATAGGTGAGAAGCCTTGCCGTCTCAATTTTTGTGGCCATATCAGCCAATTTATGTTGCGTGACCTGAAAATCAACCAGCCTCCTCCCGAACTGCTTCCGTTGTTTGGTATAGTCCAAAGCCCGATCAAACGCTCCCTGAGCAATGCCAAGGGCCTGGGAGGCAATCTCGATCCTGCTCTCGTCGAAGAATTCAAGGACTTGGTAGAACCCCTTATTCTCCTCGCCCAAAAGCTGGGTGACCGGCACCTCCACGTCGTTGAAAGAAAGCTCGGCCGTCGAGGTCATTCGGATCCCCATCTTGGGTGTAATCTCGGTTGCCTCCAAACCTCTTGTTCCTTTATCGACAAGAATCGTGCATTGGCCCCGGTAAGGAGGTTTCGCATCGGGATCGGCCTGGCAGAGGACGACGAAGAAGTCTGCCAGACATCCGTTAGTGATGAAGGTCTTCGTCCCGTTAATCACAAAAGAACCACCCTGCTTGGAGGCTGCCGTAGCCAACAGGGTGATATCGCTTCCGTGATCGGGTTCCGTATACGCGCCGGCGGAGATAAATTCCCCCTTGGCTACCGGAACGAGATACCGCTTCTTCTGTTCATGGTTGCCGAAATGAAGGACCATCTCCGAAGAGAAGTCAGCCAGACTCAGGGCAATGCCTACACTGGAATCCTTCCGGCAGAATTCCTCAACGATCAGGATGTTCTCCGTCACGCCATAGCCCTGACCGCCGTATTCTTCAGGAAAGTGGATGCCGATGAATCCCAATTTACACGCCTTCTTCCAGATCTCTCTGGGAAAGGCATGGGTCTTTTCCCACTCAAGGATCTTTTCCTTATCGAATTCCCCCTGGATAAATTCCCTGGCTGCCTTCTGAATATCTTTCTGCTCCGGGGTCAGCTCGAAGTCCATGGGTGCCTCACACAAATCCCTCCTTCCCCCCTTTACTAAAGGGGGGTGTGGGGGGATGATTTCCTCAACTCTTTGACCTTGTCCTTCAAAACAGGGATAAATTTGAACAGGTCTGCCACAATCCCGTATTGGGCCACACTGAAGATCGGGGCCTTTGGGTCTTTATTGATGGCGATCACCGTGCCTGCGCCTTTCATCCCTGCGATATGTTGAAAGGCGCCACTGATCCCAATGGCGATGTAGATTTTGGGTTTGACGGTTTTTCCGGAGGTCCCTACCTGGCAACCCTTAGGAAGCCATTTCTTGTCCACCACTGGCCGCGAACAGGCAAGGGTACCTCCTATGGCATCCGCCAATTCTTTGATCATCGGTATATTTTCCGGATCCTTAATTCCTCTTCCCACGGACACGAGGATATCAGCCTGGGTGATATCCACTTCACCCGCGGCAGCCTCGACATACTCGAGAAAGGATCTGGCCAGATTCTCATCGGTCAAGGGAGAGGGGAGAGGAACAATTTCTCCTTGCAGGAGATCTCTTTCAACGACGGGGAAAGCGCCTGACCGAACCGTCACCATGGAAGGTCCCTTTTTCCTAAAAGAAACCAGGCTATTGACCTTTCCAGCGTAAAGTTGACGGGTGAGGGAGACGGCCTCTCCCTGCAAGTCAATCCCAATGCAGTCTGTGGCCAGAGGTATCTTCAGATGGGCAGCCAATCCCGGGGCAAGGTCCATGCCTGTCGTCGTATGCCCGATCAGGATAAGGAATGCCTTTCGGTCTGCGATCACTTGGCTAAGCACTTTCTCATAAGTCTCAGAATTGTAGAACTCGAGGCGGTCGTCCTCGATGAAATAAACTCGATGAGATCGAGATCTAAGGGCATCGGCTAAAGGCTTTAACCCCTTTCCTAAAAGGACAACCCCGAGATTAGCACCTGAGATCCCTGCGAGCTCTCTTCCCAAGGAGAGCATCTCCCAGGTCACATCCCTTAATTCTCCTTTTCGATGTTCTGCCAAGACAAGGATCTCTTTCACTCAGACAAGCCCTCCTCGATCTTTCAGAATATCAAAGACCTTTGAAGCCAATTCCTCTGATTTACCCTCCAACATCGTTGCCCCTTCACCGACCGGAGAAAGGAATATCTTTTCCAGACGAACATCAGAACCAGAGGGTCCAACCTCCTCAGCCTTCAGATCGAGATCTGAAGCTCCAAGGATCTTAATCTCTTTCTTAGCCACCTTGCGGATTCCCATGATGGAGACATAACGCGGTTCGTTGATCCCGGTTTGAACGGTCAGGAGTGCCGGAAGGTTTATTTCCAGGACTTCCTCCAAGCCACCTTCAAGCTCTCTGTGAACCTTGGCCTTGCACTCCTCAACCTCAAGACGGTTGACCAGGGCGGCATGGGGAATTCCAAGGAGTTCGGCCAGGGCAACACCCACCTGACCGTAGCCATCGTCTTCAGCCTGAGTGCCTGTGAGGATAAGATCATAAGGAATGTTGCGAATCGCTCCTGCCAGAATCTTCGCCGTGGCAAAGCCATCGGATCCCTTAAAGGCGGGGTCTGTCAACCGAATCGCATGATCGGCGCCCATGGCCAGGCATTTTCTCAAGGATTCATTCGATTCTTCTTCTCCCATCGTGATGACGGTGATCGTTCCCCCGAGTTTCTCCTTAAGCAGCACAGCCTCCTCAATCGCGTAAATATCCCATTCATTGAGATCGAAGGCCAAGCCGCTCTTATCGATATCGTTCCCAGACTTGTCGATGGAGATATCTGCGTCTGTTGTCTCGGGCACCCTTTTGACACAAACGATGGTGTTCATTTTCAATCCCTCGGTTAGATCTCTCCCAAGCTTCTATGACGGCTCTCAAAATTCCAAATCACAAATTCCCTGCCTGTCCGGCAGGCAGGGAAATACCAAATAAGCTCCAAATTCCAATCCCAAATGACCCAAAGGTCTTCTTCGGAATTTTGGTTATTGGAATTTATTTGGGATTTGGAGCTTGTGATTCGGTTCTTTCATAAAGCCTCTGCCAATAATTCCGTTATGTCCATCACGTGGATCTTTTCCTCATGACCGGAAGTTTTTACCGCATCCTCTAAGGTCAGCACACAAAAGGGGCAGGCCGTTGCCAAAATCTCGGCGCCGAGCTCCACCGCGTCATGGACTCGAATTTCCGCCAGGCGCTTTCCTGCATCCGAAGAGGCTTCCACCCACATCCTTCCGCCTCCACCCTCACAGCAGAGGCTTCGCTCCCGAGAACGATCCAACTCTTTAAAGGTAAGACCCGGAATGGCATGGAGCAAGATTCGGGGCTCATCGAAGACCCCGTTCTGCTTGCCCAGGAAACACGGGTCATGGTAGGTGACCGATTTCTTGATCTCCCGTTTGAAACGGAGTTTGCCTTCCTCCAGGCACTTCCCTAAGAGTTGAGTCGTATGGAGGACATCGAGCTTTCCCTGAGGATACTCATTCTTGAGCACATTGAAACCATGGGGGCACGTGGTGAAGAGATGCTCGATCTGGTAAGATTCGAAGCTCTTGATATTTTCTTCGGCAAGCACCTCAAAGAGACCGGCCTCCCCCATCCTTCGGATCTCGTTGCCACAGCATTGCTCTTTGTTTCCCAGAATCCCAAAATCGACCTCTGCCTGCCGAAGACAGAAGACGAGCGCCTTGACGACCTCCTGGATTCGAGGATCGAAAGAAGCGGTACATCCGGTGAAATAGAGGTATTTGGCACGGTCGCCCTGCGAGAAGTCTTTGACTTTAATCCCCTCGGGAAGATTCTTTAGCCATTCGGCCCTCTTATTCTTCGGTTTTCCCCAAGGGTTTCCATGCTTATAAACACTTTCCATGGCTTCCATGATCGTTTTAGGGATATGCCCCTCTTCGACCAGAGTCCCCCTCATCCCAATGACCAGGTCCATGGGTTTCAAGCCCCGAGGACAACGAAGGGTACAGGTTTTGCAAGTCGTGCAATCCCAAAGCTCAACTTTCTCATTGATCCGATCGAGGTTCTTTCCCAGAATACCCTCGATCATCAGCCTTCGTATATTCAGCCTCGATTTGAGGGAGACCGGACATCCCCCGGTGCACTTTCCGCATTGATAACAACCCCAAAGGTCAAATTTTTGAGCAAATGACTGATCTGCCGAATCCATCGTTAAAATCTCCTGGACATTAATGACCGAATCCCAAATTCGAATCCCAAATAATATTCAATAGCCAAAATCCAAAAGTTTTGGAAATTGTTGATTGAAATTTATTTGCCTGTTGCTTCCTCCCCACCCCCCTTTGCTAAAGGGGGGGATTTGGCATTTGAACTTTGGCATCGATTTGAACTTTGGACTTTGACATTTGGCATTATTCTCTTATCCTTTCAGTATCTCTCTCGCAATCACGATCCGCTGAACCTCAGAGGTGCCTTCGTAGAGGGTTGTCCCGATGATATCTCTGAGGTAACGTTCCACCGGGTAGTCCTTCGTATAACCGTATCCGCCCAACATCTGAACGGCACGAATGGCTGCGTTTCTCGCCGTCTCCGTGGCAAAGAGTTTTGCCATGGATGCCTCTTTGGTGAAAGGCTGATGGGTTTCTTTTAAAAAGGCGGCCCGTAACACGAGGAGCTGAGCCGCTTCCAGTTCTGTGTAAGAATCTGCGATCATCCATTGGATGGCCTGATAATCGGAGAGGGGTTTATTAAAAGCCTCCCTCCCTTTGACGTATTCGGTTGCGAAGTCCATGGCAGAGAACCCAACCCCCAAGGCCAACGACCCGATGCCGATCCTTCCACCATCCAGCTCCATCATCGCAATCTTAAACCCTTCCCCTTCTTTCCCCAAAAGGTTCTCGCTCGGGACGACGCAGTTGTCAAAGAACAATTCATTGGTCTGTGAAGCTCGGTGGCCCATCTTTTCTTCGGCCTTTCCGATGATGAATCCGGGCGTTCCCTTCTCGACGACAAAAGCGCTGATCCCTTTCCCTTTTTTCGCATTCCGATCGGTCACCGCCCAGGTAACTGTCACGCCTGAAGCTTCTCCGCTGGTGATCAAGGTCTTGCTTCCGTTAAGGATGTAGGCATCATTTTGACGGGCGGCCGTTGCTCGGATGTTGGCCACATCCGATCCTGTATGGGGCTCGGTGATGGCAAAGGCGCCCGCCGGATACTCACCATTGCATAGCTTTGGAACGTGCTTTCTTCTTGTTTCTTCTTTTCCAAACTGAAAAATGACCTCTGCGACCATATTGGTTACAGAGGTTGTAACCGCATGGGAAGCACACCCCTTCGCAATCTCGGTGATCGCAAGACTGTGGGCGACGACGCCAACCTCTGCCCCACCGAATTCCACAGGGATATTCATGCCCATCAGGCCAAGCCCAGCCATTCGCTTCAGGTTTTCATAAGGGAATTGCTTCTCATCGTCGCACAGGCTGGCTATGGGCCTGATATTCTTCTGGGTAAATTCCCTCACCATATCCCTGATGGTCTCTTGCTCTCGAGTCAGTTTGAAATCCATTTTTTCTCAATGCGGAGTTCGGAGTGCGGAATTCGGAACCATCAGGGCTAAAGCCCTGAGCTACGTAACTCAGCCCTTAGCGACTGAACTCCGCATTCCGCAATCTGCATTCCGAACTAATAAGTATAAAAGCCTCTTCCCGTTTTCCTCCCGAGATAACCTGCATCCACATATTTCTTGAGGAGAGGACAGGGCCGATATTTCGAGTCTCCGAATCCTTTGTAAAGCACTTCCATAATGGCCAGACACGTATCCAGACCGATGAGGTCAGCCAAGACCAAGGGTCCCATGGGATGATTCATTCCCAATTTCATAACGGTGTCGATGGCCTCCGGTGTTCCGACTCCTTCAAAGAGGGCATAAATCGCCTCATTGATCATGGGCATCAGGATTCGATTGGCGAGGAACCCCGGAAAATCATTGGCTTCCACAGGGGTCTTTCCCATCTTTTGAGCAAGGATCTTCACGGTGTCGAAAGTCTCCGGCGAGGTTTGGAGGCCCCGGATGATTTCCACAAGCTGCATGACAGGAACGGGGTTCATGAAGTGCATTCCGATGACTTGTGAAGGCCTCTGGGTTGATGAGCCAATCTTGGTGATGGAGATAGAAGACGTATTGCTTGAGAGAACGACCTCTTTCCGACAAATCCGGTCCAATTCCTTGAAGAGGCTAAATTTCAGAGCTTCATTCTCTGTGGCTGCCTCCACCACAAAGTCGGTCCCTGCCATCTCCTCGAGGTGAACGGTTCCTTTGATCCGCTTCACAATGTCCTCTTTGTCCCGGGAAGAGATCTTTCCCTTTTCCACCATTCGGTCCAAGTTCTTCGAGATGGTTGAAAGCCCTTTCTGGACAAAGGAGTCCGCAATATCGCCCATCACCACCTGGAATCCGGATTGGGACGCGACCTGAGCGATTCCGTTTCCCATCTGTCCGGCTCCAACCACCCCAATGGTCCTGATCTCCATAAATCCTCCGGTCGAAAGCCCAATGCAAAATTGGCAGTTAGCAATGAAAGGAGAAGAATTGTCTTATTGATAACGTTGCATTGCTAATTCTGCAATTTACAATGATCTGTTATAATTGCTCCACAATAAGGCTGACTGCCTCCGCTCCTCCCAGGCACAGAGATGCCATGCCCCTTTTTGCCCCTCGATTCTTCATTGCGTAAAGAAGTGTGGCTAAAATTCTTGCACCGCTTGCTCCGATTGGGTGACCCAGGGCCACTGCTCCTCCATGGACATTGACCTTATTCTTATCAATTCCCAGGGTCTTGATGACAGCCAATGTCGTTGCAGCAAAGGCCTCATTGATCTCGAAAAGATCGATCTCTCCGATGGAAAGCCCTGCTTTTTTGAGAACCTTCGGAATCGATTGAATCGGAGCAACCAGGACATCTTCCAGCTCTACCCCTGCCGCTCCTTGAGCGCCCACTCTTGCCATAGGCTTGATTCCTGAGGATTGAGCCTTCTCCTTCGACATCAATACGAGAGCGCTGGCCCCGTCGCTGATCTTGGAGGAGTTTCCTGCGGTGACGACCCCGTCTTCCTTAAAGACCGGCTTCAGTTTGGCCATCTCCTGGAGACCCGAATCGCGGGGGCCCTCATCCACTTCGAACAGAGTGGTTTCTCCTTTTTTTGATGAAATCGGAACAGGCATGATCTCCTCTTTGAATCTTCCTTCCCGCATCGCCTTCATCGCCCTGGCGTTTGATTCATAAGCAAACTGATCCTGTTCCTCGCGGCTGATATTGAACTTTTTCGATTGGATTTCCGCAGTGAAACCCATCAGGTAACCATTGACGACGTCCCACAGGCCGTCATGAACCATCCCATCCACCAGCTTGCCATCCCAGAGGCGGTATCCTGTCCTTGCATTCTCCAAATAGTAGGGAGTCCGACTCATACTCTCCATTCCACCCGCAACGATCACCTCTGCATCGCCGGCCATAATCACCTGAGCGGCTAACATGACAGCCTTCAAACCAGAACCACAGACTTTATTGATTGTGACGGCGCCTCCGGACATTGGAAGCCCTGCTTTGATCATTGCCTGTCGGGCAGGGTTCTGACCCAGTCCGAAGGGGAGGACATTACCCATGATCACCTCATCCACATCTTCTTTTCGGATTCCGGATCTCTTCACAGCGCCCTCGATGACCCATCCCCCCAGTTCTGTTGCACTGAAGGGACTTAATGCTCCAAGAAAATTACCAATGGGCAAGCGGACTGCGCTGGTAATGACCACCTCTTTCATTGAGCTTCTCTCCTTCTGCCCCGTCATGGTTCTGAGTTCAGTTTCCGACGGACCTTCCCTCTGTAATCAAAAATGTCTTCCTTCAATCGAGTCAGGTTGTCGATCCGTTCATCAATTTTTCCTATATGATTGTCCAATAATTCCAAAAGGCGGGGCAAAACCTTTCTGTTGGTCCGATGGATTTGGTAAATATCTTCGAGCTCCTGCATTTCGCAGAGGGTGAGACCCAGGTGCTTGAGCCTCTTAACAAACTTAAGACGCTGAATATCCTGGCTGGTGTAGACTCTTTTGCCTCCTTCCATTCGTTTAATAGAATTCAGGAGACCGATCTCCTCATAATATCGGATGGTCCGTGTGCTCATTCCAACCAGGCTGGCTAGCTCGCCGATTGGATAATAGGTCGATCCGTTGATCTTCATGAAACCACTTAACGTAAACTGATAAAGCCAGAAAGAAAAAAAAGAACTTGGGCCGACTACACAGAGGGCCATTTCCCTATGGAAAGAATATCATAACCTGCTTTTTCCAAATCCTTGACCGCATCCTCGTAATCCTCTGTTCTAATCCGAATGGCAGCGATTCTCTTTCCCTCGACCATAAAAGAAGGAGTTACAATGCTGATAATGTTGATGTTATACTTCTTGAATATTTCGAGTATTCCGAGCATCGTGCCGGGTTTGTCTTCAAGAGCGAGAGAGAGACGGGTGCCTTTCTCCTTCGAACCGAAGATGTCGACAAGATGGCCCAGGGCATCGGTTTCCGTAAACAATCCATACAGCTTGTCTCCCTCCATGACAGGAAGACATCCGATCTTATGGTCATGCATGAGTTGGACCGCTTCTTCAATGAGGGTGTCCGGAGTGATGGAGACTAATTTTTCCTTTGGCGTCATGAAGGCTGATACTTTCAGCTTTGATAAAAGGTAGTTGAGTTCCTGGACGCTGAGCATCGTTGCATCAGAAGGGGCTGCTTCCCGAATATCCCGGTCTGTGACGATTCCAACCAGGGAATTATCCTTATCGACCACAGGCAGATGCCGGACACCCTTTTCATGAATGAGGGCTCGGGCTTCAAAAAAGGACGCATCCGGTCGAATCGTCACCGGGTTTCTTTGTATCTTCTCCCTCATAAATCCTTTGTAGTTAATCTTCATGGTCCACTCCCTCCTTTCAACAGCATAACCTCATTTTAGCACACCTGTTAAAGGATCGCCAAAATTTAGTTATCAAGAAAATAGAGTCCATGAGCCCCCTTCATCCCCCCTTAAGTTAGGGGGGGGCGGTTAGGTTATTCGCCTTGTAGGAAACGCCTGCCGGTAGGCAGGGGCTTTGGTTATTAGAATTTTGTACCTACTCCCAGGTGCGAAGGTCTTCGATCTTTCTGGCTTCCTCTGGAATCGATCCGTTCGGGACGAACTGGACTTCGGCCCTGACCTTCATCACATCCCGGATCGATCTTTCAATTCCCCCCTTTAACGGTTCCCTGTGGGGAGGTTCTTCTTTGAGTTCAGCCCGAAAGGTCATCTCGTCTTTGTGTTCCTTTCGTGTCAACACCACCTGGCATTTGCCAATTTCTGAATGTTTTGACGCCACTTCATTGACTTGCCCGGGATGGATAAAAAGGCCTCGGAACTTGGTCGCCTGATTGGCCCTTCCCAAAATCTTCAGCAGTCTTGGCGAGGTTCTGCCGCAAGGGCAGGGGGCTTCGGAAAGCATGGAAAGGTCTCCCGTCCCAAATCGAATCAGTGGATAAACCCGGTTAAAGGTAGTGGCCACAATCTCGCCCACCTTGCCTGGGTTCAATTGTTTGCCAGTCTGGGGATCCACAATCTCCACGATCTTGTCATCTGCGATATGCATTCCGTTTTTCTCGGTACATTCGTAAGCCAGCCCCCCGGCATCAGCCGTTCCGTAGCTTTGACGGATGACCATCGCAAACTTTTCTTCCAGTTTGGTTCGAAGGGACTCCGGGAGCATCTCAGCGGCCACAAAACCGACTCTGAGATTCAAGTCCTTTTTCAAATGGAGTCCCATTTCCTCTGCCTTCTCGGCAATGTTGAGAAGAAAGCTGGGTGTTCCACAGTATCCATTGGCTTTTAGGTAGTTCAGGATATTGACCTGTTGTTCGGTATTGCCAATGCCGGTCGGGATGACCACACAACCAATCCGGTGAAGAGAATTATCCACCATTTGGAGAGCAAAGGGGACCATATGGTAGCTGAAGGTATTGATGACAATGTCCCCGGGCCGAAACCCTCCCGCATACATTCCCTGGGCCCATCCCAACTCATCATACTCTTCCTGCCCCGGCTCGTAGATCGGACCTGGCGAGATAAAGATTCTTCTCATCCGGGCGAGGGGAACCCCTTCAAACCCGCCAAAAGGGGGATTTTTCTTCTGGAGTTCCATCAATTCGGTCTTTGGGGTGATCGGAATTTTTTCCAAATCTTTAATGGTTCGGATTTCTTTGGGTCTCAGTCCGATGGAATCCATCTTATTCTTGAAGGCGACCGAATGCTTAGAGGCATATTGAACGATCCCTCGCAGTTTTTGATTAAGGTAGTCGATCCGCTTTTGATATGGCATGGTTTCGAGATTCTTCTTCAGGAAACCTGTAGTGCGGTCCATCATCGCCTGTTTGGGCATTTCAGGGCTCCTCAGATCATAATCCCCCCGCGCCCCCCTTTAGCAAAGGGGGGCGCGGGGGATTTGGATAGGAGTTAAGAAAGTTTGATCATTATTTTGGGAATTTCCCCTCGAAGGGAACGAAGATGTCTCCCTTCTCACTCGAAAAAACCGCCATCCCTTCTGAGACTGCGATCTTAAAACCAAAATCCCCGACCTTTGCGTACCAATTCTTAATCACATCATCCGGTTTAAGGTTCAAAGCCTGTATCTTTGGTGCCTGGGCAATCAGAAGGGTCAGCCGCATGGTGACCGAATCCATGACACTGACGATTCGATACTGGCTGGATGTATTGGCTGGGAAGTAGACCTGATCGTAGTACGTGGGGGTGGCAATCTCGATATATTTATCTGGAGCCGCTTCGAAGGAGACTGTAAATTTAATATTATCTAACTTAACGTTGTATCCGCTCGGGTTGTTCACATTAAACAAAAAACCAAGGGTCATCGGAGTGCGGACAGGAAAATCTGTCCAGGGGAAGTAACTCATCACCTCCACCCGTTCCAACGTGACACTGGGTTTTCCTGCGTCCTCGGTGGGAAGAAGGCCGGGCTTACACCCCCAGCCAGCCAAGGCGACGGTAAATAGTATCAAAAATATTTTCCGCATAATCAACCTCCTCTCTCAAAAGATGAATGGAAAGTACAAAATATTCAATGGGAAGTTAGCAATGTTAATTCATAAATTGCCAATTTTGCAATTTGCATGGTTTAGTTTACGCGAGCCATCTCTTCCTTCTCTTATAATGTTTCACTTGCCGGAAACTCTTTCGCTCACCCATGTCAGAGAGTCCTAAATAGAAGTCTCTGATGTCCGGATTCTGCTTCAATTTCTCTGAGGTATCGTGCATCACGAGTCTTCCGTTTTCCAAAACATAGGCATAAGGGGCCACCGTCAGGGCCAATTTTACATTCTGCTCGACCAAAAGAAGGGGGATCTGTTCCTCCTTATTCAGCCGGGTGATGATGTCGAAGATCTCCTTAATCAGAAGAGGAGCGAGGCCCATGGAGGGCTCATCCAGAAGCATGAGTCTGGGTTGGGCCATGAGGGCCCGGCCGATGACGGTCATCTGCTGTTCCCCCCCGCTGATGAACCCCGCCAAGACATTCCGTCTTTCTACTAATCTGGGGAAATAGTGGTAGACCATTTCGAGCCTCTGTTTCATGGCAGAGCCATTCCCTCTCAGGTGGGCTCCGACCCGAAGATTCTCTTCCACCGTGAGGTGTTCGAAGACCCTTCTTCCTTCGATGATCTGGAAGATCCCTCTTCTGGCGATCTCCTCGGCAGACAAATGATGTATCTTCTCGCCCATGAATTCGATGCTTCCGTCGGTCACCTCACCATCTTCATGCTTTAACAGACCGGATATGGATTTTAAGGTGGTCGATTTTCCGGCTCCGTTTGCCCCGAGAAGGGCGACAATGCTTCCCTGGGGCACATCGATCGAAACCCCTTTCAAAACCAAGATGATCTCGTGATACATGACTTCGATGTTATTCAATTTTAAGATGTTATTCTTAGTTTCCAATGCTTCCTCTCATTTTATTGTACTCTGAACGCTGAACCCCGAGCTTAATGCTTCCTTTACCACCCAAGCCAGGAAGCCCATTTGTCGGGAAACTTGGCTTTCATGTCAAGCTCAGCGACCGTTTGTGGTTTTCCTTTGATGACCCGTCCGACCCTCACGATGGAGCTATAACGATGGTCCGTTGGGGTAATCGTCACAAGTTGACCGCCATATTCTTTTAAGCCGGTCCAGCCCTTCATGGTCTCAAAGCCGTCCTTGATCCCGGGTCCATTCAGTTTACCTGATTTGTCAGCCCTGCGCATCGCTTCGACTGCCAGGGCCACTTTCACCCATCCCTGGACTGTACGGATAGTACGATTCTCCATGGGAATGCCCGGATTGAGTTTCTTGGCATAGTCCATCACTCTCTTCCTCGCGGAATATTCCTCATTGAAAAACGCACAGGCGACGAGACCAATCGTTCCTTCCGCTGCGGTTCCGGCCAGCTTAGGAAGGTTTTCGTCCAAGGCCCAGTGGGTCATGATATGGTCTGCCCCGAGACCCAGAGCATAAGCGTCCTTAAGCGTGGCGGAAGTGGACATCATGGTATTTCCGTGCCATCCCAGGTTGACTCCGAAGTTCTTGGCAGCAATGATCTGGCTTTTGGTGTCAAGGGCTGTTAAGGGAATGTTGTAATCAGGACCGATTTCGAATCCAAGTAAAGCGGCCTGATCTTTTATGGCTTTGACCGGCGCGGTTGAAAAGGGGGACGAGGTATCAATGAAACATGCAAACTTCGGTTTAACCCCTTTATCCCTCAAGGGCTTCCATTTGGGATCTTTTTTCCAAACCTCTTCAAACCAGTAAGTAATGGCGCCCCGGGCATTGGTCGAATAGTCCACTCCGTAAACGAAGTTGTAAGGGGTCTTCTTCGGGTCACAGAGATGGCCGGAAAAAGAACTGGAGAGATAGGGCATCTTATCGGCGTTGATTGTAGGAGAAAGGGATTCCGTGTCTCCTGTTCCCCACCCCAAAACCATGACAACCTTGTCATAATCCCTGAACCGTTTGTACGTCGTAACGGCTTCAGGAATCCGATACCCATAATCATATTGAAAGAGTCGGATCTTCTTGCCGTTAATTCCTCCCGTATCATTATAGTATTGGACTGCTTCCCGGACCCCCAAAGCCTCGTCTTTACCCACATCCGAAGTAGCTCCTGTCGTATCCTGAAGAGCGCCGAGTTTAACCTCCTGGGTAAAGCCCCATGAAGCGGTGAACCCCACGGCGAGTAATGCTAAAACGATGGCAAAGATTCTCTTCTCGATTCTCATTTTCTTACCTCCAGTAAAAGTTTGACCGGATCGTGCCCCGTCCCGCCAAAGCGGGATAGGCGGGGTCAAGGGGCACAATATAAAACGAAATGACCTTACCGCGAAGCCCCAGCCTGCGGCCGGGGAGCTTCAAATAAACACAAGCCACCACCCCGATTTCTTCCCACCATCCAATGACGTTGCATCACCCCCTTCTTGGGCCCTGAACCTTACGTGTTTCGGGCCGATAAATTAATATGAAAAGGGCCAAAGGTTGAAGTAATTCTTTATCTGCCACCAGCGATAAGATAATCCATTCGGTTCGAATACCAGGAACAAGGCAATGGCCAGACCGAAGGCGGCTTCTTTTACAAAGAGGAATTTTTCCAATAGGTGGGGCAGAAAAGGCATCAGATTGACCAGGTGCTCATTCTGGGTCAGGATGAATATCAGGGCCTTCAAACCCTCTGGGATCAATGTCATAAACATTGCCCCGAAGATGGTCCCATGGAGACTTCCCACCCCTCCAATGAGGATTACGCCCACCAACCAGAGAGACCAGCCAAACTGAAAATGCTCCGGGCTGACCGCCGCAATGGAGGTCACCCAGAAGGCTCCCGCGATTCCTCCCATAAAACCGGCTACAAAGAAGGCCAACAATTTATAGAAGACAATATTTACACCCATCGCCTCTGCAGCAATATCGTTGTCGCGAATGGCAATCCAGGCCCGGCCAATTTTCGACCGGAGCAGGTTCGACATCATCAAGGTGAACAACACCACTAAAGTGATCATGAGATAGTAAACTTCCAAGTCAGATTGGATCGTCCATGGCCCAATCTTGATCGTCCCCGGTGGAATGGAGAAGGCGACGCCTCTTCCTCCGATTTGGCTGACATATTGGGTAATGAAAAATTCCACGGTGATGAATTGGGCTGCCATCGTGGTCATGATCAGGTAAAATCCCTTGACGCGGGCAGAAGGAAGCCCGAACAATACGCACCATAATCCGCCGACAATGCCACCGAGAACGAGAGTGATGGGGTAGGGGAGGTGCCACTGAAGCAGGAGCAATGTACTCGTATAAGCCCCCACGGCAAGGAACGCAGCGTGGCCCAAGGTGACCTGCCCGCAGTAGCCAATCAGTAAT
The DNA here is from genome assembly GCA_041947025.1 of Thermodesulfobacteriota bacterium. Taxonomy (GTDB): domain Bacteria; phylum Desulfobacterota; class BSN033; order BSN033; family UBA1163; genus CAVTZZ01. The sequence continues at coordinate 18,935 of JBHGBJ010000020.1, read as the reverse complement.
TGGACGCCCATGGCGGCAAGAATCGTGTACCCGATGACATTTGCAACCGACACCAAGTACAGGCCTGCGAACTTAGGGATGAGATAAAAGATGGCAACAAACAAGAGGATCATCTTTCCCCAGACAAATCGGGTTTGCCACCAGGCATGATCCTGGCGATAGTATTGGTGATAAACACCACAAGGTCGGTAACCCATATTAAACCCCCAATGTAAAATGGAAAATTAACCGTGCAAATTTAACATTGAAAACCCTAATCTATAGTGAACGGCAGAAAGAAATTGACAAATGAAGTGGGTAGGGGAGGCTTTGGCCTCCCGTTGGAGGGCGACGGAAGTCGCCCCTACCCATAAAGAATATCAAGTTTTTTCAACACGTTCCCTATAACTTTGAACTCTCTTCCTGCTTTTCACTCTTAACTTTACATTGCTAATTTTATATTTTGCAATGATCTCTTAGACGCGTTCGATTCGTATCCAGCCCCAGAGGCCGTAGGGCTTGAATAAGAGAACGACGACCATAACGACAAAGGGAAAAACTTCTTTAACCCCTCCCGGGGTATAGCGGCTTAAGTATCCATCCGCCAAATTCTGAAGAACCCCGATGATCAAACCACCCACAATAGCCCCTGGAACAGAGTTAAGTCCCCCCAGAACGACAGCCGGGAGAACCAACAAGCCCAGATATCCAACCGAAATATTCAGGCCGTTGATGTTTCCAAGCAACGTTCCTCCCACTCCTGCAGCCATGAAGGCAATGGCCCATGCAAGGGCATAAACAATCTTTGCATTTACCCCCAAAGAGAGGGCAGCCATTTCATCATCGGCGGTTGCCTGCATGGAGAGTCCCCACTTCGTATATTTGAAGAAGCTGACAAAAGCGAGAAGGAGGATAATGGATGCAACGAACGCCCAGAGGTAGACCTGGCCGACGACGATCTTTCCGATAAAGACAGGTTCGATTGGAAATACCGCCGGAGTAAAGACAACCGTATCTGTTCCCCAGAGGAGCTCCACGACCCCTTTGAAAAAGAAAGAAAGACCTACGGTGACCATGATTACACTCAACACCGGTTCTCCTACCATGGGCCGAAGGAAGACGTGTTCGGTCAGGAGCCCCAAAGCAAAACCAACCAAAAGCGTCAAAACAAGGGCTAATAAGAAAGGGATGTGCCAGTGGTAAAAGGTAAGGCAGACATAAGCCCCGATCAGGGTCAGCTCCCCCATCGCAAGATTGAGGACACCAGAACATTTATAAATGAGCGTCCACAAGCTCCCCGCCCACAGGGCGGGGCTTCCCGGAAAGGAAATCTCATTTTTATTGTGCCCTTGCCCCCGCCTACCTGCCTACCGAAGGCAGGCAGGGCGGGGCTTGCACGCCGCGCAAGCGCTGGCGCTGCGGGCGGGGCACTTGCCGGTCAAGAAAGGATAGGGAGGACTTTAGCTTTCCCTGCTTGAGGGCGACTAAAGCCGCCCCTACCCCGTTTTTTGGATTGCTGATTGTTAATTTTGCATTGTTCATTTTGTATTGATCTCTTACTGCGGTACTTCCATCACCTTAAGGTCCGTCTTGATATGAACGACTCTTCCGTCCTCGTAGGTAATCGTGGTATCCATATGAATATTATTCTGATCGGAATAGAGGCCGTTCACAATATCCTTGTATCGTTCTTCGACGAAAGCCCTTCGCAATTTTCGGGTTCGGGTGAGTTCATCGTCATCGGCATCAAATTCCTTGTAGAGGTTAACAAATTTTCTGATGCGGGCCACAGGAGGCAAATCGCGATTCATTTTCACGATCTCCTTCCTGACCAATTCATAAACCTCGGGCATCTGAGAAAGCTCCTGGTAACTGGTGTAAGCAATATTCCGGTCTTCCGCCCATTTTCCTACGACCCCGTAATCGATGCAAACCACACTGGCCACATGGGCCCTCTGGTCGCCGATGGCCCAGACATCTTTGATATAGGGGCTGAATTTGAGACGGGTCTCTAAATATTGGGGGGCGAATTTCGTTCCATCGGTCAACGTCATCACATCCTTCGTACGGTCGAAAACGACCAGGTGACCTTCGGCATCAATGAATCCGGTATCCCCAGAGTAAAGCCATCCCGCCCGGAGTGCTTGGGCTGTTTCCTCGGGCATCTTATAGTAACCTTTGAAAACGGAGGGGCTTTTTGAAATGATTTCACCGTCCGGGGTGATTTTGACCTCGGTGTCTGGAATGGGCTTCCCTACCGTGTCGAATTTAATATCGTCGTCACGGTGAAGCACAGAAATACCCGCGATCTCGGTCTGGCCGTAGATCTGTTTCAGATTCACTCCAATCGCGTGGAAGAAGCGAAAATGGTCCGGTCCCATCGCAGCCCCACCGGTATAGGTGTCCCTGATCCTGGAAAGGCCCAGATGATCTTTCAATTTTTTGTGGATACCCAGATCGGCAAGATAATTAAGAGATTTCCAGTACCAGGGGACAGGCTTCTTAGAAAATTTCAAATCGGCCACATGATAGCCGATCTTCATGGCCCATTCATAGGATTTTCTTTTTGACCATGTGGCATCCAGATATTTCACTTGAACATTTCTCACCATCTGTTCATAGATCCGAGGGGGCGCAAACATGACATGGGGGCCAATTTCACGTATGTTCTCCTGAGCCGTGTCAGGCTCTTCCGGAAAATTGAGTGTGAATCCCGCTTGAATCCCGCAAGAGATCGACATCATCTGCTCTCCAATCCAGGCGAAGGGGAGATAAGAGACAAAGTCGTCCGTTTCATAATAGGGGTCCACCCTCATCAGGTTTCGCCCCATGGTCAGCATGTTGTAGTGGGTGAGAAGGGCTCCTTTCGGTCGGGCCGTCGTCCCCGAAGTATAAAAGAGAAGGCAGACATCGTCTCCGGTTCCCTTCATAACCATGTCCTTAAAGAGCCCGGGTTCCTTCTTGTCAATCTCCTCTCCCTTCTTCATCACCTCTTTGAGGCTGATCAGAACAGGGTCATCGTAGTCCCGCATCCCTTTGGGGTTGTCCCAGAGCATCTTCTTCAACTTCGGGCACTGGTCCTTGATCTTGAGGCACTTATCCACCTCTTCCTGGCCTTCACCCACGATCAATTTGGCATCAGAATGGTCGATGATATATTGCACCTCGTCGATCAAAGAGTCCTGAAACAGCCAGATCCCAACACCGCCAGCACAGAGCGTGGCCATCTCTGCCCAGAGGGCCTCAGGGCGGTTGTCCCCGATCATGGCCACCTTATCCCCTCTTTCCAGTCCCAGAGAAACCATTCCCAATGCAATCTTCTTTACGTTCTCAAAATATTCTTTCCAGGTGATGGGGATCCAGATTCCAAATTCCTTTTCCCGCATGGCCACTTTCTTATCCCCGTATTTCTTTGCGGCCTGGAAAAAGAGCTTTGGGATGGTGAGATCCCTCGTAATCTCCATCTCGTTCCAACTATCGCCGTGTGACATAGAGATCCTCCACCTCACCCAGATAGGCCTTGATTACCGCAGGATTCTTCTGAACCTCGGAAGGGGGCCCTTCGGCAATCTTCTCCCCAAAGTTAAGGGCCATGACCCGATGAGAAATGTCCATAACAACCCCCATATCATGTTCGACGAGGACACAGGTCGTCTGCCAGTGCTTTTCTTCATTGATGTCCAAAATGAAACGTGCCATATCTTCCACTTCTTCCAAGTTCAGACCTGCAAGAGGTTCGTCCAATAAAATGATCTTGGGATTAAGGGCCAATGCCCTTGCCAATTCAACCCGTTTCTGAAGTCCGTAGGGAAGCATTCCCACAATCTTATCCCGTATATGCTCAATCTCCAGAAGATCGATAATCTCCCTTTCGATGAAATTTCTGTGGTCGATTTCTTCTCGAGCTGTCCTTCCGAGATAGACGGAGGCGCCGATCAGCCCTGTCTTAAGATGGATATGTCGCCCGAGGCGGATATTATCGAGGACCGTCATCCCCTTAAAAAGCTCAATCTTCTGAAATGTTCGTGAGATTCCCATTTTTGCCCTTTGATAGGGTTTCGACCTGGTAATATCCTTTCCATCGAAAAAGACCTCCCCCCTCTGAGGATGATATAGGCCGTTGATGCAATTCAGCAGGACTGTTTTCCCGGCGCCGTTAGGACCGATAATTGAAAAGATTTCACCCTTCCTAACCTCAAAACTGATTCCCATCAGAGCCTGGACCCCTCCAAAGGCCATATAGAGATTGTTGACTTGAAGTTGAACTTCATTGCTGATGGCCATCGAAGACTCCTTTAGCGGATAAGGTGGCTGCGAATGCTTTTCCAATCCACCTTGTCTCGGCTCACGGTTTTTGCGACGGATGAGGCGGTTGACAACAAGTTAAGATATGCCACCCATAGCTAAAAATAAATTTTTTTAGCAGAATTATGTGGTTTTGTCAAGACACGAAGGATCAGATTTGTTTAATATTTCAATAAGTTAATTTGGGAAGATTAGGAAGAGCCATGAAAACCGGCTGAAATCCGAACAAAGATGAGTTTCCAGACATCCCGGCGAGGTCAAGTTTGCGAAGGCTTCAATCTCACCCCACTTAAGAATTCCTAACAGAAAAATGGGCGGGTTCTTAAATCTGCTCGCTTTGAAGGATATGTTTGGCCGTCAAAGGGGTTTTCTAATAGAGCAAATATTTTGATCTTATTTTACAGAACTGCTCAAGAGGAGCTTGCCAGTTCTGGATGATGGAACTTGGATCTTGGCCGTCCTTAATGGCCTGAAGGACTTCACAGGAGCCAATAAGGGGGAGAGTCTTATCGATCTGAAAATCGTTAGGATAAAGCTTGTAGAGGGCACTGGCGATTTCGACCCCAAGGGCAGGAGAGTCCAAGGCATGCCGATCGACCAGGATAACCTGGACACCATGGCATAACTGGTTCTCAAAACGGTTGTTTCTGGGTATAAATTCAACAGGCATAAATCGGACGCCCTGGATTTTGCGTCCGTTGAGGTAGTCAGCGAGTTCCCTTGCATTGACCCATGGAGCACCCAGAAGCTCGAAGGGTGTATCCGTCCCTCTTCCCACACTCACGTTTGCACCTTCCACCACGGCGACGCCAGGATAGAGAATGGTTTGGTTGAGAGTCCGCAAGTTCGGAGACGGATTCACCCATAGGAGGCCGGTTTCATCGTACCAATCGGTCCGTTGGTAGCCACGCATCTTGATCACTCTAAGCTTCAGGTTCATCCTATTTTCGGCATTGAACATGGTGGCGATTTCGGCCACTGTCATGCCATGGCGCAGCGGCATGGGAAAACATCCGGTAAAAGATCTGAGATCCCTGTTGAGGACAGGGCCCTGCACTGCCGAAGCAGTGATAGGATTGGGTCGATCGAGGACATAGAATGCAATGCCTTTCTTGGCTGAGGCCTCCATCGCATAGGCCATCGTCGTGATATAGGTGTAGAAGCGAGTTCCTGCGTCCTGGATATCAAAGACGAGTCCGTTCAGACCATTGAGCATCTTTTCCGTGGGGCGGTCTACCTGCCCATATAGGCTGTGGATAGGAAGGTCTGTTGCAGGATCGACTGAGAAAGAGACTTTCTCGTCCATCTTGCCGGAGAGGCCGTGCTCCGGGACGAAGATGGAAACGAGGTTTACGCCCGGGGCCTTATAAAGCAAGTCAATAGTGCGCCGTCCTTCCGAGTCGATGCCCGAATGGTTCGTGATGAGTCCGATCCGGAGGCCCGATAAAGGCTCATATTTTTGGGCCTTCAACACGTCGATTCCCGTTTGGACCTTCCCGCTCCGAAAACTTTGCATGCGATAATTTCTCATCATTTCATAATAACCGGTCAGAGACCGGTGGGTCGAAAGAATCTGGTCTGCGGAAATGGGCCTGAGGGCAGAGGCGACGAGGGTGGCGATCTGTGAGCGGAGCGATCCCACATCTCCCCCTCCGTCCGGGTGGACACGATTGGTCAGGAGGATGATGTAAGTTCTGGAAACCGGGTCAATCCAGATCGAAGTTCCAGTGAAGCCGGTATGTCCGTATGAACCCACCGGGAACAACTCTCCCCGGTTGGAAGCAAAGGGGGAGTCAATGTCCCAACCCAGTCCTCGCAAGACCATCTTATTCGGTGGCGTCTGAGGAATGGTCATCTTTTCAACGGTGAGAGGACTCAGGATACGCATCCCTTTCTCAGATCCTCCATTGAGGAGCGACTGTGCAAATATTGCAAGATCATCGGCCGTGGAGAAAAGTCCTGCATGACCTGCCACTCCACCCATGTGATAAGCAACGGGGTCATGAACCTCTCCGCAAAGAACCTTTCCTTTCTTCCCAGGCTGATACTGTGTGGGGGCAATGCGGCTTCTGAGGGAGAACGCGGGTCTGAAACATGTGTCCTTCATTCCAAGGGGCTTGAATATGTTCTCGGCGCAGTAGAGGTCGAGGGATTGTCCCGAAATCCGGTGGACGAGCTCTCCCAGAATGATGAAATTGATGTCACTGTAGATGAAACGGGTGCCCGGGGGAGAGAAGGGCTTTTCCTCAATAATCATCCGGAGTGCGGCTTTATATCCTGCCCACTTTGGACTGACTTCAAGGCAGGGTCGAAGCCCGGAATAGTGGGTGAGGAGCTGGCAGACAGTGATCTCTTCTTTACCGTTGATCTTGAACTCCGGCCAATGCTCCGAAACCCGATCTTCAATCCGGAGTTTCCCTCTCTCCATCAGCTGCATCACCGCAGTGGTGGTTGCAATCACCTTTGTGAGGGAGCTGAGATCGAAGATCGTATTGATCTTCATGGGCAGCCTTTTGGGTTTGATCGATTGGGAACCAAAGGCCCGACGATAAACCACCTTGCCCTGGTTCCCGATCAGGACAACCGCTCCTGGAATCTTGCCCGACCGAATGGATTTATCGACAATCCCCGCGATGGCGGTCAATTGATTCTCGTTGATTCCCTGAGTACCTTGGGATTCATCCTGTGCTTCAAGGCAGATTGCGAAGGAGAGTTCAAGAAGAATGCAGAAGATCAGGGAGATGAGTGTTTTCCTCATTCGCATCATGATCCACTGACCCCGTTGAGAAGCGTGTCTTCTCAATCCGGTGGGTGGCGTACCCTAGAAATAGAACGATCTTTGGAAACCATTATCGCGGCAAATAGGCTGCCCAAATGCTCGCTGAAAAATGGCATTATTTTTGTGGTGCACCATTAATCGTTCAGACCGTGCCGGTAATAGACATTTAAAGGATTCCAGAGCATCCAACCATGGGAACCGAATGTTTCTGCAGCCCTGATCTGGCTCCTGATTTCCGTGCCATTGAAAACTCTCTTATCGAAAGCATAATCCCTGAATGCCTGGAGCCATGGCCTGAAACGAACGGACGATAGTTGGGAGCGCTCCCGGGCCCTTCTCAGGGAAAGATAAACAATTTCGTAAGGGTTTGCAACAGGAAGTCGATAGCCCGGGATTCCGTATTGAAAGCCGGAGGGGTAAAGCATAGGGGAGAAGTAGTCGAGGTGGGAGACGAGCTCTTCGAGTTTCTGTCCGATAAGCGTGTCGTTTAAATTCCAACAGACATAACCGAAAATATCTGCGGCGAGAAAGACATTATAAGGCTTCAGCCTCTTCTTCGCCTCCATGAGAAATCCAGAAATAGCCCTGATCCTGTTATCCTCCGTATTGGGCATAGAAAATCGGAGATCGGAGGCGTCGGGAAAACGGACATAGTCAAATTGTATCTCGTCAAATCCATGTTGAGCGGCTTCGATGGCAATCTGAATATTGTAATCCCATACCTCTTTCTTGAAAGGGTCCATCCATGCGAGATTCTCCCGATCGCGCCACACCTCTCCCTTTTGGTTCTTCACCGCAAGGTCGGGCATCTTCGAAGCAAGGAGATCGTCTTTAAAAACGACAATCCGTGCAATGGTGTAGACACGTTTTTCTTTAAAGTCCCTCATCAATCCGTTCATATCCTTTACGGTTCTTATCCTCTGAGCACCGACTTCAGAGGCGAGGGGGATTGAGCTTTTATAGGGTATCATCCCCCTGTCTCCCTTGACGTCGGCGACAATGGCATTAAGCTCGGTCTCCTCTATAAGCTTCAGAGCCGACTCTCGCAACGATCTTTCCCCGATGCCGTAAAATGAGAGGTAGACTGCTTTGGGGGTGAAGGGAAGGAGATTGATCTCTTGGGGGACAGCGCTTAAGGATGGCATCACCATCTGCTCGGCTCTCAAATACCCGTAAGACTTCACTCCTACCTTGTACCCGGTGCCTTTTATAGAGAATATCCCGTTTTCGTCTGTCTCCTCGGCGTGGCCATCTTGATTACTGACAACGATTGCTCCTTTCAGGGGTCTCTTGGTAAAAAAATCGACCACTTTTCCGATCGTGTACGCAAAAATGTCACGGGGCGTGAGTAGGAAGAAGATTAAGAATAGAATGATTGTGGTTTTAAGAAATGTGGTTTTCGAAACCGAAACCCGAAAGTGCAATAAGTGTAATGCTTTAAATTCATTCTTAAAATAACGCAATGGATGTATAGTCTTCGGAAACATTTTATTCCCCTCTATAGGTAGTTTGATCGATATCTGATGGGTTATCAATGCAAGCAAAATGCCAGGTTTTCTTTGGATGGACGCCTCTTTTTGAGGGGTATAAGAAACCGGTTCGTTGGATCTACCCTTTTGGAAAGTTTGGGTTTATGGGGGCTGGATCAATAGAAGGTGTCGGCCTATTATCGAAGGAGGCTCAATGTTTTACCTTCTCCTAAGGGGCAAACTCTGATAGGACTCCATGGGAGGTAAGAAATTGTCACTTGCTGTTGAGGATGGCTCGAATGCCGCCTGCGCCGGCGATCAGATATCGGGGAAGAGCCATCATGTTCTCAGAAGGGCTGGCGTGGCGCCGCTCCATGGTGAACCCAGCCACATATCCTGTTTCGGCGAGCTTGCGAAGAATCCATGGGTCATAGATACCGAAAGGCCATGCCAGCATGTCCACACGGATATCAAGCTCCTTCTGCAGCCTCTCTTTGGATCTTTTCAACTGCTTTTCGACAAAATCTTCGTAATCCGCTGGCGTTAATCTCTTTCTTTCTTCCTTGAAGTTGGGATGCCAGAACGTATGAGACTGGAGGTCAAAAAGGCCTGATCCCTTTATTTCTCTCACCTGGCTCCATGTCATGGCATAAGAGGCATTCGATATGGCCGAAGGATAAAGGAAAAGGGTCACGGGAGCCTGGTATTTTCTTAACAGGGGAAGCATGTCGGTATAGACAGATTTATGGCCGTCGTCGGCAGTGATCGCCACGGATTGAGAGGGAAGGGAAGCTCTTTTTCCGAGACAATAATCGATGAGATGTCTGAGGGGGATAACGGTATAGCCACGATCCTTGAGATATTGGAGATGGGATTCAAAGGTGGAAGTCGTGACCGTCATACTATCGGCAACGACAGGTCCAAAACGGTGATAGAGGAGAATCGGCACCCGATTCCCCGATGGGGATTGAGGTTCTCCATGGGCCGGGACTTGCCCGGATAAAAGCAGAAAGAGAATCGAAAGAAGAATTAAATATTTTCTCTTCAGGTAGAGTAACTTCGTATTCCTTGTCATCTCCTATCTTTCAACGGAAATGAACTCCGTATAGTTCGAGATCTTTCCCTCCCTGGTCACAAAGATTCTCGATTCCACACTGGGGCGATGATCCGCAGGAGTAACGGTCAAGGGAGGGACCAGACCTCCCAAGATGAAATTCTTGAAACTTTCCAGCGCTGGCTTCACCCTTTCACGAGATATTCCTTGATCCGTGATCGCCCTTGCAAGGGCCTCTGCGATCACCTGGATGGTTGCCCACCCTTCCACATAAGAAAGAGTGTGAGAGTCGAAAGGATGCCATCTCTGATGAGCTTCCTTAATCTCAGCCATCCCCGGGACATCCTCACCGAAAGGCGAGACGGGTTGAACTCCGTAGACTCCATTGAACGGAGCCAGTGTTTCATCAAAGGCCTTTGCACTGCAAACCCATCTGGTCCGTAATCCCATTTCCCTGGCCCCTTGCAGCATGGAAAAAGCTTCTTTGGGTCCAAGGCTCAAGTAGGCAAAGTCAGGATTGTAGGAGTTGATGATGGATAGAGGAAAGGATGGAGATAGCCCGGAGAGCCAGATATCCGGTCCGACCTGGAGGTCCATCTGCCTGGCATACTTCTTTGTCTCCTCCAAAAAATATCGGCTGGAATGGTCAGGGGATCCAACGAAAACGATTTTAGGCCTTCTCGCCTGGATGCCAGATCTCTCTGAGACAAATTTTACGGCAATCTTCGACAAATCCAGGTCGGTTGGATTAATCGAGAAGATGTAAGGGTATTTGGAAGGATTGGCCAAATGAAATGGGAAGGAACTTGCCAGGGTAGGGATCCGATTGAACTGGATGTGGGGAAGCAGCGAAAGGGCTGTTCCTGTCGAGTGGATATAAAGAAGGAGAATTTGATCTGCTTCGTTCATCTTCCTGAATGCGGCAACCGTTTCAGCCGGATCAGAGGTGTCGTCGATAAGGATGATCTCCAATTTTGTTCCAGCAATACCTACTCGTTGATTGAGGGACTTCGTGGCATCCAGTATCCCCTTCGCGCATTCCTTCCCGGAGTCCCCCCATTGACCACTAAAAGGTATCAAAGCGCCAACCTTGAGAGAAGGCTGTGCAGAAGTGAATCCAGGGGAAAAGGCGTAAAGGAAGGAGAGAAAAAGAAAGAGAGCAGTCCTTTTCATGCTGATTCCATAATGCAAATGTCGAAATTTCCGTCTCGGCTTTGGCATTCCTTGAACTTTGAGCTTTGAACTCTAACTTCGCCTTTACCGGTTGGCTCCTGCATAAAGTACGGCTAAGATTCTTGTCAACTTATCCTGGTGACATTGAACTCGATGAGGAATCATTGAGTCATAATAGATCGAATCTCCCGGATGAAGGACATCGGTATGGTTTCCAAGAATGACCTCCATCTCTCCCTCCAGGACAAAGATGAACTCTTCGCCTTCATGGACCGAGGTTTTCGAAGTTTTAACCGTGGCAGGTTCCAGAGTTACAATGAAGGGTTCCATGTGCCGGTCTTTCTTCTCGAATCCCAGAGATTCGTACGAATAGCCGTATTTGACCCCTTCCTTTGAAGCGAATCGGGAGACCTTCTTCCGTTCTTCCTTTCTCACGATGGTGAAAGGTTCTCCCTGGGTTTCACCCAGAAAGCTCCCGACTCTTACCTCCAATGCGTTGGCTAATTTGATCATCGTGCCCAGGGATGGGGAGACGAGATGATTTTCCATCTGGGAGAGCAGGGCCGTGGAAAATCCCGTCAGATCAGCCACCTCCTTTAATGAAAGTCCTTTCTGTTCTCTCAGGGCTTTAATCTTTTCACCGACCCGGACCTCTTCAAAATCCTTCTTCTCTTCTCTCTCATCCATGACGCCCCCTATTTTGACAGCGAAGAAAATGACGATCGGTTAAGGTCTATCCTAAGCCTTTGACGCACGTGATCGCACGAATTCAGCACCAGTTTCAATTGCCTTGATATTGGAAGGAAGGAGATGATGGTGACGCTCCTCAAAGACTTTCTCTAAAGATTCAAATAGGGAGGCCATCTGAACCCATTTGGTCTTTTCGTTAAAAGCGCCTAAAGCCATCATATTGGCAAGCTTCGGGTTTCCATTCTCAATCGCCATCTCATTGATAGGGATCGAAAGAATTTCAATGTCTTTTCGATAAGTCTCCTTGGGCTCAATAAGGGAAGAGTTGATTAATAAGAGGCCGTTGGGGAGAACAAGGGGTTCGTATTTCTTAAGAGAGGGCAGATTCATCACAATAGCGGCATGGGGTCTTCCGACAACAGGGGACCCGATCTGATGAGAGGAAATCACAACCGTACAGTTAGCCGTCCCTCCCCTCACTTCAACTCCGTAAACAGGGAGGTACGTGACATGCTTACCTTCTTTCATCGCAGCCAGAGCAAGGAGGTTTCCGATCACCATGACCCCCTGTCCGCCAAACCCGGAGATGATCACATCGTCATAGAAGCGGTCGTTATTCATAATACGAAACCCAACGGTCAAAATATAATCTTAGTCATCAAGTTATTCAGTTATTAGGTCATTCAATAACTTCATGACCGGTAACTTCATTACCGTGTCTTTATAGATAATCGGCCATCTTCCGTTCTTTCAGGATGCCCAGAGGGAAATAAGGAATCATTTCTTCTTCAATCCTTCGATTGGCATCCAGGGCACTCATTCCCCAGTTGGTCGGACAGGCCATCAGGACTTCTACAAAAGCAAAGCCCATCCCCTCAATCTGCATTTGGAAGGCCTTTCGGATGGCCTTTTTCGCCTTCATCAAATTGGCAGGGTTATTCACCGCTACCCTTGCCACAAAGGCACTGCCTTCCAGGGTGGCCAACATCTCCGCCATTCGAATGGGATAGCCGTCATAAGTAAAATCTCTTCCATAAGGGCTGGTAGTGGTCTTTTGTCCGAGTAGGGTTGTCGGCGCCATCTGACCGCCTGTCATCCCGTAGATCCCATTGTTTGCAAAGAAGAGGGTGATGTTTTCACCACGGTTTGCAGTATGGATTCCTTCTGCAATACCAATTGCCCCCAAGTCCCCGTCTCCTTGAATGGTGAAGATGATCCGGTCTTTTCTTGCCCGTTTCATTCCGGAGGCAACAGCAGAAGCCCTTCCGTGAGGAGCCTCCAGGACGTCGATACTAAAATAATCGTACATGAGGACAGAACACCCTACCGAGGCGACCCCGATCGTCTTCTCTCTAATCTTAAAATAGTCAATGGCTTCTGCCACCAGCCGATGAACAATACCATGGTGGCATCCGGGGCAGAAATGGAAAGGGACATCGATCAGGCATTCCGGACGCTTGAAAACAAGATCCATAACGAAATCTCCTGAAATTCCAAATCCCAAATTACAAATCCCAAATAAATTCCAAGCACCAATTTCAAATGACCAAAACGATTTCGTTTGATATTTTGAATTTCTTTATTGGAGCTTATTTGGAATTTGGTGCCTGCCGGTAGGCAGGGTATTTGGTGCTTATCCATAGTATCTTTTGATCTCTTCGAATATCTCTTCCGGCGTAGGCAACGCACCCGGGGGCTTTCCATAAAAAAAGACGTTGGCTTTCCGATCCACCGAAAGCTTCACATCCTCCACCATCTGGCCTGTATTCAATTCCACGGTCAAAAAGGATTTCACCGCCTGAGAGAGACCGAGGAGCGCTTTTTCGGGAAAGGGGAAAAGGGTGATTGGTCGGAAAAGCCCTACCTTCATGCCTTCTGTTCTTGCCAGTTCGACTGCAGTCCTGGATACCCTCGACATGCTTCCGAAGGCAACAAGGACCAACTGGGCGTCGTCGGTCCAAAAGTCATCGAAACGGACATCTTCCTTCTTCATCCTCTCATACTTCTGATAGAGTTTCCAGTTATGCTCTGTTAATTCTCCATCCTGGAGATAAAGGGATTTAATCCTTTGGGGCTCTCTTCCTTCTGCACCAGTCAAAGCCCACGCTTTTGGAGGAAGTTCCATCTTACGATACCCTCCCCGGATAAGAGGCTCCTTCATCTGCCCCAGGAGAGCGTCCCCTAAAATCATTGCCGGATTGCGGTATTTATCGGACAGGTCGAAAGCCAAACAGGTCAACTCATACATCTCCTGAACCGTAGAGGGAGCCAGGACGATGACTCGATAATCGCCGTGGCCTCCACCCCGGGTGGCCTGAAAATAGTCACCCTGGGAGGGTGAAATCCCTCCGAGCCCTGGTCCGCTTCTCGAGATATTGACGACGACGACCGGGAGTTCGCTCCCTGCCATGTAAGAAATCCCTTCCTGCATGAGAGATATCCCCGGGCTGGACGAAGAGGTCATGGCTCTTACGCCTGTAGCGGAGGCCCCTAAAAGCAGATTAATGGAGGCAATTTCACTTTCTGCCTGGATGAATCCTCCACCCAGGGCAGGGAGGTGTTTAGAGAGATACTCTGGAATTTCGTTCTGGGGAGTAATCGGATACCCGAAAAAGAGAAGACATCCTGCATCGATGGCCCCCATGGCAATCGCCTCATTTCCCCTGACCAGTATTTTTTCTGAACCTGTACCGCTCATGCTATCTCCAAACACGAATCGCTACGTCCGGGCATGTTTCTGCACAGAGGGCGCAACCCGTGCATGCCTCATTCTGATCCCAACAGACGTAAAAATATCCCTGGCGATTGATTTCGTCTCCCAATCGTATCAGTTCTTTCGGGCAGGAGATCGTGCACAGTCCGCATCCCTTGCATCTTTCCTGATCAATCTCAATCTTGGCCATCAACCGTTACCCATAAATCCCAATGTCGAAATCCCAAACGGCTTAAACTCTAATTAATAACAAATAACACAATTCCTTTGAGGATGCCAAATACTCCTTGACGGAAAAAATAAGGAGTGATATTTAGATCTAAAGTTTGGAAGTTTATTCAAAAAGGGGATGTTATGAAAACGCCTCTGTGGACACCCTCCGGGGCGCAGATTCAGAATGCTGGCATGACTCGATTCATCCAATTCGTTAATGGGAGATACGAAAGATCATTCCAATCTTATGCGGAGTTATACCAGTGGTCGGTCGATTGTATCACTGATTTTTGGGCTGCAACCTGGGATTTTGTTGGAATCAAAGCCTCAAAAGGGTATGATCAGGTCGTTGACGATCTTAAGAAGTTCCCAGGGGCGAAGTGGTTTGTCGGGGCAAAGCTCAATTTTGCTGAAAATCTCCTGCGGTATCGAGATGATCGTTTGGCCTTTGTTTTCAGGGGAGAAACTCAAAAAAGGGCTACGATGACTTATAAAGAGCTTTACACTGCAGTTGCACGCCTGGCAGCTTCCTTGCGCAAGATAGGAATTCGTCCGGGGGACGGAGTGGCAGGTTACATGCCAAACCTGATCGAAACTGCCATTGCCATGCTGGCTGCCACGAGTGTTGGAGCAGTCTGGTCTTCTTGCGCCACGGATATCGGAGCAATGGCTGCGATTGACCGACTTGGCCAAACAGAGCCCAAGGTTCTATTCACGGTGGATGGTTATTTTTACAAAGGGAGGCGTTACGACTCGTTGGAGAACGCCGCCGAGGTGAGCAAGGCCATTCCGTCGCTGAAAAAAGTGGTCGTTGTCTCCTATGTAGACAATAACCTCAATCTCAGCGATGTCCCCAATGCTGTCCAGTATGATGACTTTTTGACTAAGGGACCGGAACCATCCCTTATGTTTGAGCAGTTACCTGCCGACCATCCCGTGTTTATTATGTTCTCCTCGGGAACGACGGGAAAACCAAAGTGCATGGTCCAAGGAGCGGCGGGCATTCTGATCAACCACCTGAAAGAGCTGATTCTTCATACAGACCTTAGACGAGAGGATCGGATCTTTTACATCACGACCTGCAGCTGGATGATGTGGAACTGGCTGCTCAGCTCCCTGGGCGTCGGGGCGACGGTTGTCTTATACGATGGCAATCCGAACTACCCTGGTGCCGGTGCGATGTGGAAAATGGTTCAGGATGAGAAGATCACCATTTTCGGGCTAAGCGCCAGCTATATCAACTTTCTTCGAAGCGAGGGGATTGAGCCCGGCAAGGATTACAATCTCTCCTCTCTCAGAGAGATTTCTCAGACAGGATCTGTTCTCTCGGCGGAAGGTTTCGAGTGGGTCTACCGGAAGATTAAGAAGGACCTCCATTTCAATTCCATCTCCGGAGGGACGGACATTAATGGGTGTTTTGCCATCGGCAGCCCCATTCAGCCGGTCTATGCCGGGGAACTGCAGGGGCCAGGCCTTGGCATGAAGGTGAAGGCTTACGATGAAAAAGGGGGACCCGTATGGGATAAGGAGGGCGAGTTGGTCTGTGAGGCTCCCACTCCAAGCATGCCCCTTTGCTTCTGCAACGATCCCAACGGAGAGATCTATCAAACCGCCTACTTTGGATATTATCCCAATGTCTGGCGTCATGGAGATTACATCGTCATGCACCGTGACACCGGAGGGATTACTTTCTATGGACGTTCCGATGCGGTTCTCAAACCCTCCGGGGTACGGATCGGGACGGCTGAAATCTATAATGTCGTGGAGAAGCTGGAGGAAATTGCCGATAGCCTTGCCGTTGGGCAAAATCGGGAAGGTGAGCAACGGATCATCCTATTTGTGAAACTTGCCCGAGGTGCGACTTTATCAGAG
This sequence comes from Thermodesulfobacteriota bacterium, assembly GCA_041947025.1. GTDB lineage: Bacteria > Desulfobacterota > BSN033 > BSN033 > UBA1163 > CAVTZZ01. The sequence goes on along the minus strand of JBHGBJ010000020.1, from coordinate 2,688 downwards.
GAATTGAAGAACAAGATCCGAGATGCTTTGCGCAAGAATGCGTCTCCCCGCCACGTTCCGGCGATCATCATGGAAATGCCAGACGCACCCTATACGATGAATATGAAGAAGGTGGAGAGTGCCGTCACCCATATCATCCACGGCAGACCGGTTCTGAACAGGGATGCCTTAATGAATCCACAGGTTCTGGAATACTTTGAGAAGATCGTCCCGGAGCTTCAGAAGTGATTAAAGTCGGGGTCTCCAAGCAGGGAGCGGTTTTAAGCCGATCCTTACGGAAATCGGGAGGGAATGGTCATGTTTGAAGTTGTCGCTCAAGGAGAAGGGCCTCTTTTCGTAAGCCCGGATGCTGATAAAGTGAGAGATTTTTTTCGGCAGAAAGAGAGAGCTTTGATCAACAAAGTGATGTCTGTGAAAGAGGCGGTCGACCTGTTTGTCCACGACGGAGACTATCTGGGCATCGGCGGATTCGGGGCCAACCGCATTCCCACGGCGGTGTGCCATGAGATCGTCAGGCAGAGGAAGAAGAATCTCGCCTTTGCCGGTCACACGTCGACCCATGATTTCCAGATCTTGGTGGCCGGGGAAGTCTTTAATCGCTGTGATATTGCATACATTGTGGGGTTAGAAGCAAGGGGGCTGTCTCCCAATGCCCGGCGGTACATGGAGAGTGGAAAAGTGGAGTGTTGCGAATGGTCCAATTATGCCTTGGCCCTTCGACTCAAGGCCGCCGCCATGGGAGTCTCCTTCATTCCGGGGCGTAACCTGATGGGAACGGATACCTTTAAATACAGCGCAGCAAGGGTCGGGAAATGTCCCTTTACGGGACAGCTCTATACCCTTTACCCGGCTCTCTGGCCTGATGTTTCAGCCGTTCACGTTCATGAAGCGGACATCTACGGCAATGCCCGAATCAAAGGCATATCCGTAGCGGATATGGAACTCGCGCGCGCCTCCAAGCATCTCATCATCACTTGCGAACGGTTGATCCATAACGATGAGATTCGGAATAACCCATCCCTGACGGTTATTCCATACTATCTCGTCAATGCAGTTTGTGAAGTCCCCTTCGGAAGCTATCCCGGAAATATGCCTTATGAGTACTTTTCGGATGAGGAACATTTAAGGCTGTGGTTGGAAACGGAGAGGGATCCTGAGAAGTTCAAGAGGTTCCTGAAAAAGTATATTTACGACACGAAAGATTTTAGTGAATACCTGGAGCTCTGCGGAGGCGTTGGGAGAATTAACGAACTGAGAGCCCAGGAAAATCTTATTGAATCGAAGGGAAAGGAGTAATCGGGATGGTCGATTATAATACGGTTGAGATGATGATCGTGGCCGCCGCACGTCAACTCGAAGATAGATCCACCGTAGGGGTCGGTACAGGAGCTCCATGTGCTGCAGCCATGCTGGCTCAAAAAACCCATGCCCCCAAATTGGTAATTATGTTCGAGGCCGGGGGGATTTCACCCCTGCTTCCCACAATGCCAATCTCCGTTGGCGATTCGCGGACTTTTTATAAAGCGATCATGGCGAGTGGTATGTGCGAGATCATGGAAGCCTCTCAACGCGGAATGGTCGATTACACCTTCTTGGGCGGGGCCCAAATCGATATGTATGGCAACCTTAACACCACAGTCATCGGCGATTGGCACAAGCCGAAAGTCCGCTTTCCGGGGTCAGGAGGGGCTAATGATTTCGCATCTTTTTGTTGGAAGATCCTGGTCATCGCTCCACAGGATGCCAGGCGTTTCGTTCGGAAGGTTAGCTTTGTCACCACGCCGGGGTATCTCGATGGTCCCGGGGCACGAGAGAGAGTTGGTTTACCTGCCAATTCCGGTCCCTACAAGGTGATCACCAATATGGCCGTGATGGGATATGACGAAGAGACAAAGCGTATGCGTGTCGAATCAATTCACGCAGGATTCACTTTCGAACAGGTCCAGGAAAATTGTGGCTTTCCGCTCCTCAAAGCTGAAGAGATCGTCAAGACTCCTCCGCCTACAGTGGAAGAGTTGGATATTTTGCGGTCCGAAGTGGATCCGCTACGATATATCATCGGCAGGTAAGGAAGCTTCAAAAGTAGGGGCACCTGCCAGCAGGCATGAATTGCCCCTACGGCGTTCCGAAGCATCGTCCATTAGGCAATCTTTTTCCCGGGCTGTGGCGGTGCTACAGCGTAAACCTCGTCCACTTTGATCGTCCCGACTGCTTTGATGTTGAGCTTGATCCTTTCTTTGATCTCTTTGGCGAATCGATCAAATAGTTCCCCGGAGGTCTGAAACCCCAGAAAAGTTCCTTTGACCTGGTATCCTGCCAGAGGGCTCATCTTGAAGGCTAAGGCCGAAACCTTCTTATTCGCTGCGAGATTCTTGTTGGTTTTATCTCCAAAGATGTCCGCAAAGGCTATTCGCTCATCGTCGATTGCCCTCAAGCTTCCTTTTGGCACGGCATTGATTTCCAAGGCTGTGCCGGCTGTGGCTAAGACCTTCGCGCTACCGGCATCATTAAATACATCCATCACTTCTTTGCTCATCTTGGCCATGGTTACACCTCCTGGTTTTTGTGTCTGAAGAAAATTTTCCTTCAAAAATCAATTTATACTCGGAGGTCAATCAAGTCAATAGGCAATGTGTTAGCAAAGTAGAAATGTCCCCTTAACTGCTTAAGTTAAAATGTCCCCATGGA
>JBHGBJ010000002.1:0-261269 GCA_041947025.1 Thermodesulfobacteriota bacterium | reverse complement strand
TTTGGGCTTTTCAAAAACTCGGATCTCTTCCTCCAAGGCTTTCAGTGCCTCTGTCTCCTTTAAGATCTCGATCCCTTCTTCTTTCGCCTCTCCAAAACCCTCAACCTCTTCTTTTTCAGCCTCCGAGATCTCTATCTCCTCAAGGACCTCTATCTTTTTCTCTTTAGGCTTTTCAATAGCCGGAGGCTCCTTCGCTTCAGGCTCTTCCATTCGAAGGTCCGCAAACTCCTCCTCCTTGACTTCTATCAGCCCTTCGTTTAACGAAGCCGCCGCAGGCATAGGCGCCTTGGGAGCCCTTATTTCTTGTCTTTCTATTGGTTCAGTCCTGATCTCCTTACTTATTTCAACCTTGGATTCTTCTGCCGGTTTCTCAGCAAAAGAGGACTGGAACTCCTGGTCTAAAGGCTTCTCCCCCAATCCTTTCTTGAGGGCCGCTTCGAACTCCGCAAGGCCTGCATACTCCTTCGAGGGCGCTTCCGGAGGTGGCGCTTCTTTTTGTGGAACTTCTCTTTCCGGTACTCTTCTCCTCTCCTCGCGAATCGTCTGTCTTACTTCAGGGGGCCACTCCTTCTCTATGGAGGGTGTCATCTGCTCCACTTTTTTGAGTATCTCTTCCAGCTCGATCTTTTCCAGATTCTCCTTCTTTGAAACCTCTCCCTTTAATTGAACTTCTTCCTCGAATTTGAGAGATAGGCCTTTGGCTTCCCTCTCCTTTTCATCAGGACCGAATTTCGATTTCTGGTCAATCGGTTTTTGTTCCTCGATCAATTTTTCCCAGGTCTCTAATCGGGTGATCTCGGTGACCGGTGCCTCTTTTCCCGATCCCACAAAGTTCTGGATACTCATCTTCGTTTCCGGCTCTTCGACCACATCGACGAGGTCGATGATCTCCTCAGCTTCGTCCTCTCCCGCCCCATCCAAGGAAAAATCTTCCTTCTTTCCGGGATTCATTCGTTCTTTATCGGCGATCGATTCCCACTCCATCTCTCTTCCGACAATACCCTCCCGTTTTCCTTTCACCTCTCCCTCTTCTAACAGGCGGTCTACCATATCAAGCGTCTTATTCCCGAGCAAGGGCGGTGTAATCACCCCGTCCGCCCGCAAACGCTTACGGTCTTCCTCCCCAATTCCTTTTAAGACATTTGAAAAGAGGACGACAGGAATATCTTTCGATTCCGGGTCCCCTTTGATAGACTTGAAGACTTCCGAGCCCTTCTTCTCTTTAAGAGACTCACCGATGATGATCAGATCCGGTTTGAAGAGTCTTAGCCGGAGAAGAACCTGTTCTCCATCGTCGGAAAAAACGAGATTATAATCTGTGGCCTCGAAGATCGCCTTAAACTCTTTTTGATCAGCCTTATCTCCATCTGCGATAAGGATCTCTCTTGCCACTCCGGTTCTCCTTTAAAATCTGGAAGAAAATGGTAATGGCTTCGCCGACGAATGAAGCATTTCTATCATAAGGGCCATGGAATGTCAATCCTTGCTCTTTCCTCACCGGTTGGGCGCCGGCCGCTTCGAGGCGATTCGTTTGTCCTTCATCACCCACTCGACGAAGGAAGCCAGATCGACATCGAAATCATAAGTGACCCTGACAACGGGCTGTTCGATCTTGACCTTTCTTCCCAAGTCAATCGGGGTAGCAATGACGACCGCCTCACAGACGGAGCGCCGGATTGTCTCCTCAAGATCTTTAATCTGTTCTTCCGAATAACCCATGGCCGGGAGCACACGGCCGATATGGGGATATCGTTCATAGACCTCTTTTAGCGAGCCCACTGCGTAAGGCCTTGGATCGATCAGTTCCCTGGCCAATTTGATGGAAGCCGACGCCCCTGCCCCGGACGGCATGCCTCCGTGGGTGATGGTCGGCCCATCTTCAATCACCAGAACGCTCCTGCCTTCAATCTTCTCCGGGTGATCGAGATGGGTCACCGAAGGGGCTTCGAGAACCTTTGCCGCAGGGTTCACCATTGAGATGTTTTTCTTGATCAGGCTTAAGGATTCCCCACCTCCTTCATTCACTTTGGTGATGATCAGGAGATCGCCCCTCTTCAAATTGACCTCTCCGGGATAATAGAGCCTCTCATGACCGGGTCTCAAGCTATCCAGAAGCACGATCTCCAGATCCGATCGAATAAAAGGAAAATCATTGTTGCCCCCGTCCCAAAGAATCACCTGGCTCTCTCCTTCGGCCTGCCTCAATACCTGATCGTAATCCACACCTGCATAAACGGTGATTCCCATCTCCACCAGAGGTTCAAATTCTTCCCTTTCTTCAATGGTGCAGGCCTCTTCGTCCACGTCTTTCATTTTAGAAAAGCGCAAAACGGGTTTGAACCCGCAATAAGCCATGGGATGACGGATGACCGACACTCGGAGGCCCTTCCTCTTCAGAAAGGAGGCCAATTTTCTTGTGATCACCGATTTACCACAGCCCGTCCTCACCGCGCAGACTGAGATCACCGGCAGCCTGCTTTCGATCATCGTCTGGGCCGGCCCGAGGAGGAGAAAATCCTGGCCTTTGGAAAGAATGAGGGATGCTTTCTCCATCACTTCCTGATGGGAGACGTCACTGTAAGAAAATACAACCTGATCAATACGATCCTCCGTCAGAAGCCGCGATAGCTCCTCTTCCGGGTAAATCGGTATCCCCCGGGGATAGTTGGATCCGGCAAGCTCCGGAGGATAGGTCCGGTTGGCAATGAAAGGGATCTGAGTCGCGGTGAAAGCGACCACCCGATAATGGGGCCGGTTCCTGAAGAAGGTGTTGAAATTGTGAAAATCCCTGCCTCCAGCCCCGAGGATAAGCACACGTATGGGTTCGCTCTTTGATTGACGCATCTCTGCCTCAATTTCTCTCCCCTCAACTTCACAGGATCGTCCAGGGAAGGGGAAGGAAAATCTTTTCGTAAAGCTTGAAGGCGTAACGGTCTGTCATGCCGGCCAAAAAGTCACAGACCGATCGTTCCAAAGAATCATTGAGGGATTCTTTTTCGATCAGTGTCAAGAAATAATCCGGATGGTCCATAAGGTATCGATAGAGCTCTCTCAAGATCTTGGATGCTTTGTGAAAGTCGGCATGGACCGCCTCGTTCTCGTAAACGCGGTCCCACAAGAATTCTCTCAGATCCCAAATCGCTGAAAGGACATCTTCTCGAATCGAGAGCTTTCCGCCGCCCAGTCGGAGGGTCTCCGAAACGATACTATCGACCATGGAATTGATCCGTCTCGAATGGGTGTCCCCCAGGCACTTCAGGCAGTCCGGTGGAATGTCCTCCGGCGATATCACCCCCCCTCGAATGGCATCATCGATATCGTGGTTTACATAGGCAATGATATCGGCAATCCGAACGACCTGTCCTTCAAGAGTGGCAGCCATCTCAGATTGATCCTCACAGAGAATTTCTCCCCTCCCTTTCGTGTGCTTCAGAATGCCGTCTCTGACTTCGAAGGTGAGATTGAGTCCTTTGCCATCTTTTTCCAGAACATCAACCACTCTCAAACTCTGATCGGCATGGTTGAATCCTCCTGGAACGATCTCATGGAGGGTATCCTCACCCGCATGGCCAAACGGGGTATGTCCCATGTCGTGGGCCAGAGAGATGGCTTCCGTCAGATCTTCGTTGAGGCGCAAGGCCCTTGAGATCGTCCTCGCTATCTGCGAAACTTCGAGGGTATGGGTCAATCGAGTCCGGTAATGGTCCCCTGTGGGAACGAGAAAGACCTGGGTCTTATGTTTCAATCTTCTGAAAGACTTGGAATGGATGATTCGGTCCCGGTCGTGTTGAAAGGCAGGTCTGAGGGGACACTCCTCTTCGAAAGTCTGCCGTCCCTTTGTCTTCGAACTTAAGGTCGCAAAAGGAGAGAGGATCAGTCTCTCCCGCTCCTCCAACTCCTCTCTGATTAATTTACCCAATTGACAAAACTCCTCTTAATCGTCTATGCTTGAATAGGCTTTTAATAGCTAAGTTATCATAAAAAAAGAACTTTATCAAATCGATGAATCTGGACCATCTGAAAATTGAAATCCTGAGCGACGGCGTCCTTTCCAGGCTATCGAATCTGGCCAAGGAGAAGAACGTCTCGATCTTCCTGGTGGGAGGTTACATCCGGGACCTTTTTCTCGGAATCCATCGGAAGGACTATGACTTCACCTTACCCAAAGAGGGATCTTCCTTCATTCCGGTGATGGAGGAGGCCCTCCGGTTCCATTTCTTCAAGATCGGAAAAGAAGAGATCCATCCCCTCACTTACCGGATGGTCAAAAATGAGATATCCGTTGATCTCACTCTCTTTCAGGGAAATACAATTGAAGAAGATCTCGGGAAGAGAGATTTTACCGTCAACGCGATGGCCTTCTCCCTCCGGGATGAAACGTTCCACTTCGTCGAGAGAGCCCTGGAGGATATCGAGAGGAGGGTGATCCGGGCTGTCTCGATCCACTCCATCGACCAGGACCCTTTGAGGATGCTCCGGGCCTTCCGTTACCTCTGCACCCTTGATGGATTTCTGATCGACAGGGGCCTTGAGGAAGAAATCTCTCTCAAGAAAGAGACGATTGCGAAGGTCCCGGGAGAACGGATCAAGATGGAGCTGGATCAGATCCTTCTTTCTCCCCGTCCGGAGATGGGAATAAAGTTTCTTTACGGATCAGGACTCCTTTTCTCTCTGATGCCGGAATCGAAGGATCTGGAAAACCTCGGTCAGAACGAACACCACCATCTCGATGCCCTCTCTCACACGCTTCTGATGGTTGACGAGATCCCCTGGGCCTTAAATTGGGTCGCTCAAAAAGGACGGGGGATTTCTCTCTCTCAGGAAAATCGGCTTTGCCTCTATTATGCGGCCCTTTTCCACGATATGGGAAAACAGGATACCTATTCGAAAGACGAGAACGGGAGGGTTCATTTCTACCACCACGAAGCGTTTTCGTGCCAGCGGGCCGATGGCGTAATGGAGAGGCTGAGGTTCTCCAATCCAACGAGGGATAAGATCCTCCGTCTGGTTCGGCACCATATGAGAATTCTGAATCTCTCTCCGGAGACCAAAGAGACCGCCCTCAAACGCCTGGTCAACGAGATGGGGGAAGAATCCTCCCTCCTTGTCCTTCATACCCTCGCCGATAAGGAGGCAAGCCGGGGGATCTTATCCATTCAGATCGATGAGGTCGTGGAAGGACACTGCCTTCGGATCCTCGACCTCACCAAGGAAAAGGAGATCGTCCACCCTCCTCCTTTGATTACCGGGCACGATGTGATGTCACTGGGCTACGCTTCCGGACCTGCGGTCGGGAAAATTTTGAGCTTTATCCGGGGAAAACAGATCGAGGGTGAGATTAAAACGAGAGAGGACGCCCTCAAGGTCTTAAGAGAGAAATTTGCCTTAAATTGAAGACCGTCTGAGAAAGATTGGAGGACTCGGTCCATCGCTTTTCGAATCGCCTGCCGGTAGCCTCCGGAAGGGAAAGGAAGCTACGCCATGATCTCACGAATTCTCGAATTTTTAAAGGTCGGCATCTGGGAGGTCCGCCTGAAAGATCTTTCGTGGAGCCGCGCCTTTCTCGTCAAATCCCTCCGCATCATTCTTCTGGCCTCCCGGGGGTTTATGAGGGATCATTGCCAGAAGACCGCTTCCGTTTTGACCTATTATTCTCTGCTCAATGTCGTTCCCGTAGTGGCCGTGGCCTTTGCCATCGCAAAAGGGTTCGGCCTTGAAAAGGTCATCGAAAAACAGATTCTCCAGATCGCGGATAAGGCCAATTGGCAGGCAGATATCACCAATCAGATCATTCTGTTTTCTCACAAACTCCTTGAACAGGCCAAGGGAGGGTTAATCGCCGGCATCGGCGTGGTCCTGCTTTTCTGGACGGTGATTTCGATTTTGGGGAGGATTGAAGATTCCTTGAACGAGATCTGGGAGGTGAAGAAATCAAGGACCCTCGTGAGAAAATTCAGCGATTATATGGCCATGATGGTCTTGACGCCGGTTCTCTTCATCATCTCCAGCAGTGCGACCGTCCTGGTCGCGAGCCAGGTCAAAGTGATCGTCAATAAGATTGCGGTTCTCGGGGTCTTCAGCAAGGTGATCTTTCTCCTCTTGAATCTGCTGCCGTACGTTTCCATTTGGGTCCTGTTAACCATGGTCTATCTGATCATGCCGAATGTCAGGGTTCCGCTCAGGGCCTGTATTTTCGGAGGGGTTGCTGCAGGGACGATTGCGCAGATCGTTCAGTGGATCTACATCAAGTTTCAGATCGGGGTCGCAAGTTACGGAGCCTTATACGGGAGTTTTGCCGCCCTGCCTCTTTTTCTGGCATGGCTTCAGATGAGCTGGATGATCCTTCTTCTCGGTGCAGAAGCCGCCTATGCCTACGAACATTACGACACGTTCGGCTTTCATCCGGACTATTCACGAATCTGCGTATCGTCGAAAAGAGTCCTTGCTCTCCGGGTCTTCCATCTTCTGATCAAAACATTCTCCTCCGGGGAAAAACCACTAACTCCAGTTCAGATTGCCCATATGCTGGAGATTCCGGTTCGGCTGGTGCGCCGGCTCCTCAATGAGCTGACCGATGTGGGGCTGGCGACAGAGACCACAAGAGGAATCAGGGGCGAAGCCGCCTTTCAGCCAGGACGGACGATTGAAGATATTACAGTCAAATTCGCTTGGGATGAGTACGAAAAACACGGGATCGCAAGAATCCCTGATAAGCCCCCATCCGATGAATCGAGAAAGATTTCTTCCTATTTAAGAGAGATTTCAGAGGCAATCGAAAAATCGCGTGGAAATGTCAGGTTAAAGGATATTTGAAGAAAACCAGGCGGTGAAGAAAACGAAAGATCGTGCCCTCTTTAACGACTGGCCTGAAAAGTACGACCAGTGGTTCGCCACTCCCATCGGGGCCTTCGTCAAAAAATATGAAGCCGGGCTGATCCTCGATCTGTTGCGCCCCGTCCAGGGCGAGATCCTGCTCGATGCCGGTTGCGGCACCGGGATCTTTACCCTCGATATCCTCTCATTCGGGCCCCGTGTCATCGGCCTCGACATCTCTCGTCCCATGCTCATTCGGGCAGCGGAGAAAGCAAGAGGATATCCCTTTCAAGCCATTCTCGCTGACATGTCACACCTTCCTTTCCAGGACAGTTCATTCGATAAGGTCGTCTCTGTGACAGCTCTCGAATTCATCAGGGATGCCAAGCCGGCCGTTAACGAATTATTTCGAGTGACGAAGAAGGGAGGGAGGATTGTCGTTGCAACCCTCAATCGTCTGAGTCCCTGGGCCTCCCGAAGGAGGGCACTGGCAAAGGAGGGCCATGCCCTGTTTAAGGAAGCGATCTTTCGGTCTCCTGACGAATTGAAATCCCTTTCCCCCGTGGAAGGCGTGATCAGGACTGCGATTCACTTTCAGAAGGACGAGGCACCGGATCGCGTACCTGAGAGGGAACAGGAAGGACAAGGAAGGGGACTTAACACCGGTGCATTCTTGGTCGCCCTCTGGAAAAAGCCTTGAGCCGGTCAATCCCGTTGGAAAGTATGTTGAAGAACCCTGGGAAATGGCATAAGACTCGATCTCTCTTCACCTTCTGTGCTTTCCACTTTCTTGATGACGGCTTTACAGATTCCATCTATCTTCTTCTCCCATTCATTGCGGCTGAGCTGAACCTCTCTTTCAGCCAGGTGGGCCTGCTCAAGGGCGTCTTCTCCGGGTCGATGAGTCTCTTTCAGGTTCCTCTCAGTCTCCTGGGAGAGAAGATGGGAGAGCTGATCGTGGTGGCCGCCGGGACTTTCGGCCTTGCCGGTGGCTTTTTGATCCTGAGCTGGGTCCACACTTTTCCTGCAATCTTTCTATCCCTTATCTTTGCAAAGGCCACCGCCGCTGGCCAGCACGGACTGAGTTCTTCGCTCCTCTCCAGAGTGTTCGAGGTTTCGAGACGCCGGACCGCCATGGGGACTTATAATTTCTCCGGAGATGTGGGAAAAGTATGCCTGCCTTTTCTATTGGCTCTGATGATCAACCTCCGGGGATGGAGGGAGGCGATCTTCTACCTCTCTTTGGGAGGATTTGGGGCAACAGGCCTTCTTTGGGCTCTCGCTAAGGAGAAACCTGAATTTCCTTCACGACTCGAACCTGAAGAGAAGCCTAAGCTGGGCGGAAAAGGCTGGGGAATTCGAGACGGAAAAAGCTTCTCAGCCCTTCTCGCGATTGGAATCATCGATATCATGACCCGCAATGTTTTGCTCACCTTCCTTCCCTTCCTCCTCTTACGGAAAGGCTTTCCAGTGGCTCAGCTCGGCTTTGCCCTCACCCTCCTTTTTGCTGGGGGAGCGGTGGGAAAGTTTTCCTGCGGGGTCCTTGCCGAGCGGTTTGGAATCATTCCCATGGTGGTAGCAACGGAAATCTTGACCGCCGTGGGGATCTTGTCATTCATCTGGTCGCCGCCTCTGGTGACCTGGGCCATCCTTCCTTTTGTTGGAATTGTGTTGAACGGTACTTCTTCAGTCCTTTATGCGACGGTAGCAGAAATCATCGCTCCGGGCGGTCGCTCGCGCGGATATGGGCTATACTATGCCATTACTCTGGGCTCGGGGGCCATATCGCCGGTGGTCTATGGATTGGTGACCGACTCCCTCGGACTCTCGACTACGATCATCAGTGCGGCATTGATGGTTCTATTAACCCTTCCATTGAGCAGATACTTATCCCGTTGATGCATCTTTCTTCGGATCAATCAGGCCGGGCCTCCCTTCATTTCCGATTCCCCTTCGGTGTCGGTTTTTCCTTCCGTAGAGGGGATGGTGGTTCTTTACAATCGGACTGAGCCCGCTCCTCAATGAGCCTCCCCAGAATGTGCTGTTGCTGACGGATCGAGAAGTCCGCATAGGCAGGATCCTTCTCTCGATAAGTCTTCTCAATGAAGGCCATCGAGTCGTATGTAGCACGAATCTCCCGGTCAATCTTCATGCACGCCTTCGATATGGGACGGGGCTTGATCGGGGTCTTTGGACTTGGTCGATCGGGAAGCCGGATTGTTGTCTTGGGTACCGGAGGGGATTCCCTGCATTCGGATCGGGTCGACTCCTCTCTCAGTCTCGTCAGGAGTTGCTCCTGTTGCCGAATCGAAAAGTCCGCATACTTAGGGTCTCTCTTCCGGTAAGCCTTCTGAATGAAGGCAATGGAGCTATGGATGGCACGAATCTCTTCACGGATCATCTCACACTTCTTCAATCCCCAGCGGGCCTCAATCGAGTCCTCCGGATGAGGGGAAAACCAAAGATGGTTCTGATAGAGATCGTCCAATGTCAACGAGCGGTTTTCGGAGATATCGATGGGGATGGCCTCCATCATCTTCTTCACTCCACCCTTCTCCATCGGGTTCTGCTCAAGGATCTGGGAGAGATGATCCATCATCAGGGCGATCATTCCGTCACGGCCCTGGGTGCTGTGAATCTCCCACATTTCGGAGCCTTGCGGACAGCCTCCATTACGACACTCCTGGTATCCCGTTCGAACGACGGGAACCCTCTCTTTCAGAAATTGCGTGATGGTTCCCAGAATCTTTACGGTCTTTTCCATTGGAGGATAGGTTTTCGGATCGATCTTCCTGGCCACCGCCTCGGGAAAATCGGCATAACCTTCACAGAAATTAGAAGCATATTGTTCTTCAGAGTAGAAAGGATGGTCTTGGACAGGGAGATAGGTCCACCCTCCGTCTCCAGAAACAGGCCATCGGAACTTCACGAGACCTGAGCGGGTCTTGAATTCCGGTCTCGCCGAAAAGAGATATCTCAAACTCAATTTCTGGACCTTGACCGGAAGCGCCGACTCCCATGTCTGAAGAGGATGAGCCTGGCTTCCGTCGAAGAAGACATGGCCGATGATCCCGGTATGGGATTCCGTGACTAAAAAAAGGGTTCCGGGTGTAACGGAGTCTGGAGCGATGCGGACCGGATAGGTGTCGTTTGGCAAGGTCCCAGTCCAGGTGTTGGGGAAAAGGTAGAGGAGGGCAGCACGGAAACGCTCGTCCTTGTGCCACTCCACGTCTGTTGGAAGATGCTTCCACTCTGCGGACCAGTGGCCGACCAGCCTGCCATCCTTGGTCGTCGCAGCAGCAGGAAGATGGTTGATCCTGGCATAGATCCACCGGATCGCATAGACCGCATCCGCACAATCGGTCGGGATCCTGTGTCGGATGAAGAAATTTTCCTCAATATTTCCATCCACCCATCTTCCGAACCGGTATTCTTCTTCGACGGCCCATCGCCGATCGCCAACTTCCCAGATCTGATCAGAGGATTCAATGAGCGCCTGGCTGGAGCATGGAATTGAGCTCAGGAGTGTCAGAAGGAAAATAAGGAGAGGCATGATCGGCATGATCGATAAACCCGTTCCGGAACCTATGATCTCCAGTCACATAACAGTCGGGCAGACTATCCGCGTCTCAATATTTCTTCGATCTTGCTTTGATATTCACGGGTCTTGTCGTCGCTGGCCACCAGTTGAATTTGCGAAGGTGACGATGCACCCAGTCCCAGCTCCACAGCCCTCGCAATCTGTTCCTGCTCAAAAACTTTGGGCTTCATGATATTTTCATTGCTTCCGAGGTACTTGAGAGTTGCCACGCCGACAGCGTCAATGGCAACTCGGTCCGTAGAGGCGAGGAAGATGTTGCCTTTTGCGAGCGTTCCCTTTCCAGGCCCGCCGTCCACAAAGGCATCGACTCCGTCGAGAACGATCAAAGAGGGCTTGAACATCTGGTTGATCTCGGCGATCATCTTTCTTCCGTTGGGCGAGCCGTGAAGCTCCCGCATGTAATCAAATCCGTGCCGGGTCGTGGGCACAACGCCTACGGCAAGCTTGAGCGCCATGGTGAAGACTCCCAGGGGCCGATGGGTCTTAAGGCAGCATGTTGTGACGAGGCACTCGGATTCAAGGATCGGCCGGGCAATACGAAATCCGTCAGCCCAATGGCTCTCCTTTGGTCTGCACAAAACCCAGTCTTTATTGTCCAGATGGTCGAAATCGATGATCCTGACGTTCAATTTTTCCATCAGGGGAAGGACCCCTTTCTGCTCCATCACATCCCGGTTGGGACGTAAACTCCTTTCGCCAAGACGGATGGACTTCGCACCCATTTCCCAGAGTGATTCCACCAGGGTGGCCAGCGTGTCGTTGTGAGTGGAGCCGGGTGTGGGGTCTGCCGTATTGAAATTCGGCTTGATCAACACATCTTTTCCTTCGACAAGATTGATCCCCAGGGTCGATAGCGACGCCCTGACGCCGTGCTTCCGATCCTCGGTCTTCACCATTGCCACAAGGCTTCCCGTGTTCCCCCAAGCAAACTGATGGTCCATGTTCAGCAACACCCCCCCTCCCACGATCCCCGAATACTTCAAGAAGTCCCTTCGGTTGATCTCTTTCACGGCTTCTCTCCTCCTATTGTGCAGGTGAAGAATTCTAAATTGTTTAATAACCGATTCGGTTTGACCTTTCAACCAAACTCCTTCGCCAATATGACCTTCCCTCTTGAGTTACGTAGGGACTTTCTTATTGACTTTTTTTGCAAATGATTTACTCTGCTTATAGAACGGCCGGGGAAGAAGTCTCTGATACAAGGGGTGGGATATGGAAACGAAGAGCCAAGAAATCAGGGTCTTGGTATTCGCGAGTGGGGATGAAAAAGGGGGAGGTTCTGGTTTCCAGGAACTGGTAGAATTCTCCCGAACCAATCCGCCGGTCCTTGACGCCCACATCGTGGGAGTGGTTTCCAACCATCCAAACGGAGGAGTCCGCAAAAAGGCGGACGGCCTTCATATTCCCTTCGAATACTGGTCCGGCCCCTTCGATGCCAAAGGTTACCGAACATTTGTTGACAAATACAAGGCTGACTTTGTCATGTGTTCAGGCTGGTTGAAGTTTGTAAAGGGACTCGATCCTGCGAGAACGGTCAATATCCATCCGGGTCCATTGCCGCGGTTCGGAGGGGCAGGAATGTACGGCCACCGCGTCCACGAAGCGGTGATGGCAGCTTATCATCGAGGCGAGGTAACCCAGAGCGCCGTGACCATGCATTTTGTTGACGAGGCCGCTTATGATCATGGCCCCATCATCTTCCAATTGCCGGTCCTGATCAGACCTGAGGATGATGCCGATACTCTGGCCAGAAGGGTGAACGAAAAGGAACGGGCCTGGCAAAGTTATATTTTGAACCTGGTCGTACACGGCCACATCTACCTTAGCCATGGAGAAGTCTATTATAAAGGTGATACGCCGAAAAGGCTTTTTTATTAAGACTGCCAGGGAACGCATATATGCGTTCCCTACGGGGAAACTCGGGCCTCTTGGGTTCCCGCAGGTACGCGGCGGTTACCTTTCTGCTATGAGACACTAACCAAGAAAGGACGAAAGGAATGTACCACCTTTTCCTGCGCAGAAACGAAGAACTGGAATACTGCTTCAACGTAGAAACTTCTGCCCCGCTGAATGTCAATGAGCTCTCGATTTTAAAGCAGCTCTTAGCCGAGGGTTTTGTCTCGGAAAGCGTATCGACGAATCCGGGAGACCCTGGCGGTCGCATTGTGGTGGAACTGGGCCCCCGTATGAATTTTGCCACAGCCTACTCCACCAATATCGTCGCCATCTGCCAAAGCTGCGGGCTCGAGAAGGTGACACGCATCGAGCGTTCCCGGCGGTATCACCTTTCTATCCAGATCGACAAAGCCCGCTTTATTCGTGAGAACCACGATCGCATGACAGAGTGCGTCTATGACCAGCCCTTGCAGACCTTCGAAACCGGCTTCCTGCCGGAACCCCTCTTTCAGATCCCTCTCCTGGAAAAGGGGCCGGATGCTCTTCTTGAAATACCGGCGCTTGCAATGGACGAGTGGGATAGAAACCTCTACTACGATTACTTCACGAAGGAAGAGAAAAGAAATCCCACGATCGTTGAAATAAGGGATCTGGATAATGCCAACAGCGAGCACTCCCGTCACGGCTATTTCAAAGGAAGACAGATCATCGACGGCGCGGTCATGCCCGAAACGCTTCTCGATATCGTGAAGTCGACCCTAAAGGCGAATCCTTCAAACAGCCTGATCGCCTTCAAGGATAATTCAAGCGGCATCCGAGGATATGACTGCTGGACGATCATACCCGAAAGACCGGGAAGCCCCGCTCCTTTTGAGAGACGGAAGCTTTCCTATCACATTATTTTCACTGCGGAGACGCACAATTTCCCGACTGGCGTTGCCCCCTTCCCTGGCGCTGAAACGGGAACGGGCGGAAGGATCCGCGATGTCCAGGCAACAGGAAGAGGGGGTCTGGTGGTTGCCGGGACGGCAGCCTACTGCGTCGCAAACCTGCTGATCCCCGGCTACGACCTCCCATGGGAGGACAAGAATTCTGTCTATCTTTCGAATCTCGCTTCTCCTCTCGCAATCGAGATCAAGGCCAGCGACGGAGCAAGCGATTACGGCAACAAGTTCGGCGAGCCGTTGATCCTCGGTTTTACCCGTTCCTTCGACCAGAGGCTTCAAAACGGAGAACGCTGGGCCTGGATCAAGCCGATCATGTTCACGGGAGGTATCGGGCAGATCGACGCCAGGCATATCGAAAAGGATGAAGCCCAAAAGGGCATGCTGATCGTCCAGGTCGGTGGCCCTGCTTACGGCATTGGCGTCAGCGGAGGTTCGGCCTCCAGTAAGCTTCAGGGCGAGAATGAGGAAGAACTCGATTTTAATGCGGTCCAGCGTGGCGATGCGGAGATGGAGCAAAAGATGAACCGGGTGATCCGGGCCTGCATCGAGATGGGAGAAAGAAATCCCATTGTCAGTATCCACGACCAAGGAGCAGGCGGACCGGCCAATGTTCTGAAGGAACTTGTCGAAAAGGCCGGAGGCAGAATCGAGATCAGGCGTATCAGACTGGGTGATCCCACCTTATCCGTTCTCAAGATCTGGATTGCAGAGTACCAGGAGCGATGCGGCCTCCTCATTTCTCCAGAGAGAATCGAAGAATTCGAGTCCATCTGTGAAAGAGAAAAAATCAACTGCGAAATCCTCGGGGAGGTGACCGGAGATGGCCGCTTCGTTGTCCATGATGAAAAGGATGACTCAACGCCCGTCGATCTCAATCTCGCAAAGGTCCTGGGCAATATGCCTCAAAAGACGTTTAAGGATGAGCGGGTGAAGTCTTCGCTGAAACCTCTTCAATTGCCCAAGGGGCTCCTGGTGGAAGAGGCATTGTCCCGCGTCCTTCGCAACCTGGCAGTCGGCTCAAAGAGATTTCTGACCAATAAGGTGGATCGAAGCGTTACCGGACTGATTGCCCGGCAGCAATGCTGCGGTCCCCTCCAATTGACGGTTGGCGACGTAGCCGTCATCGCCCAGAGCCACTTCGGCTTAACCGGAGCAGCCACTTCGGTCGGCGAGCAACCGATTAAGATGCTCGTCAACCCAAAAGCGGGCGCCCGGATGGCTGTCGCCGAGGCATTGACCAACATCATGTGGGCCCGGATCAGCAGCCTGGAGGATATCAAGTGTTCTGCCAACTGGATGTGGGCTCCCAAGCTTCCCGGTGAAGGGGGAACCCTCTATGATGCGGTTTCCGCGATGCGGGACCTGATGGTTCGACTGGGGATCGCTGTCGATGGCGGAAAAGACAGCCTCTCCATGGCGACACGGGTTGGAGACGAGATCGTCAAATCCCCCCGTGAGCTGGTCATCTCCGCTTATGCGACGGTCCCTGATATCACGAAGGTGGTCACACCGGATATCAAGAAACCCGGCCAGAGCCAGCTCATCTTCATAGAGATCTCCAAAGAGAAGGCCCGGCTCGGAGGTTCGGCCCTCGCGCATGCTTACGGACAGATCGGAAACGAATCCCCTGATGTGGACGACCCGGAGATGCTTAAGCGTGCGTTCCACGCGATCCAGAAACTGATCGCTGACGATCTGATCCTCGCAGGCCATGACGTGAGCGATGGGGGCCTTGTGACGACGTTTCTCGAAATGGCCTTTTCCGGAAATTGCGGCCTGCGCATTCAAATGGACGGCCCCTGGAGCCCTGTCGAGAGGCTCTTTGCCGAGGAGCTCGGTGTGGTGATCGAGTGTCATTCCCGTGAAGTTCGGAAGGTCCTGGAGACCCTCGATTCTTTCGGTCTACCCTCAACCGTCATCGGAGAAACCCTGGAGGAAAAGAGAATCGTCCTCACGTATCACTCGCAGAAGATCCTTGATGCTGACATGCGGGTTCTTCGGCAGCGGTGGGAAGAAACGTCTTACCAGATCGAACGGCTCCAGGTCAATCCCCGATGTGCCGATCAGGAGAGAAAGAATATCTTCGATCGCAAAGGGCCGGACTATGTCGTTCCCTTCAAGACCAAGCCCACACCGGCTCACCTCCTTGGAGCCAGAGATAAGCCGGAAGTTGCGATTCTCCGGGAAGAAGGAAGCAATGGCGATCGGGAGATGACCTCTGCTTTTTATCAGGCGGGTTTCAGGCCGTGGGATATCACGATGACCGACCTCCTCCGGGGGTCCGTCACCCTGGAGCGATTCAGAGGGCTCGTGGCCGTGGGAGGATTCTCTTATGCAGACGTTCCTGAAAGCGCCAAAGGATGGGCTTCGGCGATCCGGTTCAATGAAAGATTGCGAAAGATGTTTGACGATTTCTACCATCGTGCCGACAGCTTTTCTCTGGGTGTGTGCAACGGCTGCCAGCTCTTCGGCCTTCTCGGATGGGTGCCCTGGCTGGGAATTCCGGATCCGAAGCAGCCAAGGTTTGTTCAGAACACTTCCGGCCGTTTCGAATCCCGCTGGGTGAGCGTCAAGATCCTGGAAAGTCCGGCAATCATGTTCAAGGGCATGGCCGATTCGATACTCGGAATCTGGGTGGCTCACGGTGAAGGCAGGCTCCACTTTCCAGAGCCCGCGTTGATGGACGATGTCATCCATAAGAAACTGGTTTCGGTCGTCTTCGTGGACGATGGGGGGAGAAGGGATGGAAGGATCTCCGAAAGCTATCCTTTCAATCCGAACGGATCCCCTTTCGGAATAGCCGGTCTTTGCACGCCTGACGGAAGACATCTGGCCATGATGCCTCACCCGGAGAGGTCATTTCTGAAATGGCAATGGCCGTGGTTACCCGGATACCTGAATGACGGGGTCAGGGAATCTCCCTGGATCCAGATGTTTCAAAATGCGAGAGCCTGGTGTGACGGCGTAAAATAATCTTGACAGAGGCGGTTTGATGAATGCGGCAATTATCTACTGGTCCAAGGGCGGCAACACAGAGAAAGTCGCTCTTGCCATCGAAGACGGTTTGAAGGAAGCTGGCGCAAAAGTACTGCTCAAAAGAGTGGAAGATGCCGGAGACATCGATTTCTATGCCTTCGATTTGGTCTGCATCGGTTTTCCATCCTATCAATGGAGCCTTCCCAAGCCCATGGACGAGTTTCTCCAGCTCAAGTTCGGTACGTACCGGAAAGAGGGACGTGTGAAAGTGGGATGCCCCCTGGTCCCGGGAAAGAATGCCATGATCTTTTGCACCTATTCGGGTCCGCACACCGGTATTCGTGAAGCCATACCTGCAGGGCTTCGCGCCGGACAGTTCTTCGAGCACCTGGGCTTCAATGTGCTGGGCGAGTGGTATGTGGTCGGCCAGTTCCATGGCTCAGAAGAGCACAGTACCAGAGGGAGGCTCGGAAACATCTGGGGCCGTCCCAACAAGGAAGACCTTGCCAAGGTGAAAGAGGATGCAATCCGAATGGCAAAGGAGATCGTTAAAAAGGGAGATGGAAGGCCTGAAAGAACTTAAGTCTTCGATGAACAAAAGGGAGTTCTTGAAGCTCTGTGGAACAAGCTTCTGCATGTTTGCCGCTGGTGATCTCTTCGGTCTTCCGGAAGCTTCTGAGGGACAGATCCTTAGGAAGGGCTTGATCAAGACGAAGGTTTCTCCCTATTTCACCTCCCTTAAGGGAGGTGAAATTCAATGTGAGCTCTGTCCCAGACAGTGCCAGGTTTCAAAGGGGAAAAGGGGTTATTGCAGGGTCCGTGAGAATCGGGATGGAAAGTATTACAGTCTCGTTTACGGAAATCCTTGTGCGGTCAATTTGGATCCGATTGAAAAAAAACCTTTCTTTCATGTCCTTCCGGGAACAGGCTCCTTCTCGATCGCAACGGTGGGATGCAATTTCCAATGCAAGTTTTGCCAGAACTGGCAGATCTCCCAAGCCTCTCCCGAGGATGTTTACAGCGTGGATTTCCCTCCCGAGTCGGTCATCCAGAAAGCCAAAGAGGCAATGGCAAGATCTGTTGCTTATACCTATGTGGAACCGACCATCTTCTATGAATACATGTGGGATACGGCACGGCTCGCAAGGAAAGCGGGGCTCCTCAACGTCTGCCATTCCAATGGCTTCATCAATACGGGCCCGCTCCGGAATCTTTGTAAAGTCTTGGACGCCGCCGATATCGATCTGAAAGGCTTTACCGAAGACTTTTACAAGGAGTTGTGCGATGGAGAGCTGGCACCGGTCCTCAATTCTTTGAAGATTTTGAAAGAGGAGAAGGTCCACCTCGAGATAACGAACCTCGTCATCCCGACGAAGAATGATCAGATGTCAGCCGTCAAGGAAATGTGCCTCTGGATAAAGAAGGAGCTGGGCGCTGATACTCCCATCCATCTCTCCCGATTCTCTCCTCTTTACAAGCTCCAGAGCCTTCCCCTGACACCGGTTTCAACCTTGGAGAAGGCCCGTCAAGCGGCCTTATCCTCGGGCCTTGAATATGTCTACATCGGCAACATCCCGGGTCACGAAGCGGAAAATACATTCTGCCCTAAATGCAAGAATCTCCTTATCCGACGGACTGGGTTCATGGTGGGCGAGATCCATCTTAAAGCCGGTAAATGCGGTTATTGCGGCAAACCCATCCCGGGGATATGGGCGTGAGTTTGAACTTGAAAAGAATCGCTTTTCGCCGCTCAAAACATTTTTTCGACCATTCTAAAGCTCGCTTCACTACAAATTGAAAACTCACCCTTCGGGTCCGGACATTCAATTTGTAGCCGTTTCGCTTCGCTAAGAATGGTTACCGAAAAAATCTTAATTCGCACTCAAAGCTATTTTTTCAAGTTTTAGTAGGTTTCGTGGAAGAGATTCATTTGGAGCGGCGGTAAAGGTTCCTGTTGGCCACGGATTGGGGATCGAGATTAGTCAAGCCATATTTCTCAGCCCACCCCATCGCTTCCAAGAATTCATCTGGAGTAATTCCCCGTGAGATCTCCGGATATTCAAAAGCTTTATAATCCACATGGTACTGGGCCATGATGTTCACGTAGGTTGATCTTGGCAGTTTCTCGCTAACCCATCTCACAAACTTCTCCGTTCCTGCCACCCGGTTCGGCATGACCAGATGCCGGATGATCAGCCCCCGGAGGGCAATGCCTCGACGGTCGATCTTGAGTTGACCGACCTGCCGGTTCATTTCGGGAATCGCTCTCTTCGTCACTTCAGGGTAGTCCGAAGCCCCGGCTGAATATTTTTCCGCCTGCTCAGGATCCATATATTTCATATCAGGCATATAGATATCGACGATGCCATCCAAGATCTTGAGGATCTCTATCCGTTCATAGCCGCTCGTGTTGTAGACCAGCGGAAGATGTAAACCCTTCTTCAAAGCGATCTGCGTGGCATCGAGGATATTGGGCATCACATGGGTGGGCGTGACCAGATTGATGTTGTGGCAGCCGATCTTCTGGAGCTTGATCATCACCTCCGCCAGGTCTTCATCTTGAACCTCTTCTCCCCTTCCCTCGTGGGAGATGGGCCAGTTCTGGCAGAAGATACAACGGAGATTACAGTTGGAGAAAAATATGGTTCCAGACCCATTATCTCCCACCAGGGACATCTCTTCCCCAAAATGAGGATGAGCGCTGAAGATCACAGGCCGAAGCGGTGCCCGGCAGAACCCCCTTTCCCCTTTCTTCCGATTCACCCCGCACTTCCGGGGACAGAGCTGGCAGTTCTCGAAGATCGCATAAGCCTGCTGCACCCTATGAGCCAGCTCGCCCTCTTCCTCCAATTTCTCATAAGCGGGACGCCACTCTTCCCCTTTCTTTTTTTGCGCATAAAGGGGATCGGGAGAGTGGAACAAGCAACTCCCTAGGGTAAGGAATGAGCATTTGATGAAATTCCGCCGGTTGATCATCGGATCTTACCTCCCAAGGGTTGCTTGCTACGCTCGATATTACTGCCCCCCCTAAAAAAGGTACCAAAACGGCATAAGGTGCGTCAATCGAAATTTCGTCTCTATGCTTTCCCCTCTGAGGGCTTTGACACAACCGATGATCCCATGGGAATATTGAATAAATTGAACTTGCTCCACGTCTTATGGTATAAAATTTACATATGAATTTGTAAAAACCGGCAGGAGTGCTTATCTTAATTTTAAAAGGAGGGGCAGAAGATGAAGAAGATTATAAGTTTAATGAGCTTGCTGATGATAGTCGTTATGATAAGCGGCTGTGCATCCATGCAGCCTACAACGACCCGCACGTATGAAGGGGCGGGGGTGGGAGCGGTTTTGGGCGGTCTCGCAGGGGCCCTTCTCGACAGACATAACCCCTGGCGCGGCGGGGTGATTGGTGGTGTGATCGGCGCTGTTGCGGGAGGGACCCTGACAGAAATTTCGGCGAGAGCTTCGAGAGAAGCCGCCTACGAAAACAGACCCGTTGAATACCGGACCGAAGACGGAAGGGGAGTTTACCGGGCAGACCCGGTTGAGTACAATGCTCAAACAAGATGCAGCAAGATTCATGAAAGGGTGTGGGAAGACGGGAGGCTGATAAAAGATCAAATCAAAGAGGTCTGTGAAGGAACAAAAACCGAAAGAAGATATTAAGGGAATTCGAGAGTCTTTTTTGTCCAATGTTTCTCGTCGGGTAAAGATCCGAATTATTGAGTCCAGAAATCAACACGATTAAATGAACCTCTAAAGTCAGTCAACAGACGGCCTTGGAGGTTTTTTTTGGTAGCGGTTCGTTGACAAAAAAGCTCAAAATCCTTTATAAATTTAGTTGAGAGGTGATTTTTCATCTGGAACAGTGAGCCTGACGCTATGGGATCTCGATGATACTGGTCACGGGCGGAGCGGGTTACATCGGTAGTCATGTCATAAGAGAACTTCTTCGTCAAGGCCGGCAGCCCATCGTCTATGACAACCTCCAAGCAGGGCATGAAAGGGCAGTCAAGGGAGCCGTCTTCATAGAAGGAGACTTGGCTGACAGGAAAAAAGTAAAGGAGACTCTCCGCTCCTATCCTATCGATACCGTAATGCATTTTGCAGCCGATTGCCTGGTGGGAGAATCGGTGAAAAACCCTCTCAAATATTTCAATAATAACGTTAGAAATAGCCTACAACTATTGGAATTATTAGTCGAAAATAATATTAAGAAATTTGTATTCTCATCTTCAGCGGCTGTCTATGGCGAACCTGAGGAGATTCCTATAACCGAGAAACACCCCTGCGCTCCCACAAACCCGTATGGCGAAACAAAGTGGATCTTTGAAAAGGTTCTTCAAAAATTTCAGGATTTGGGAAAAATGAAGTATGTGGCCTTAAGGTACTTCAATGCAGCAGGAGCCGACTCAGAGGGTGATCTGGGAGAGGACCATTCTCCGGAGACCCACCTGATTCCGCTGGTGATTAAAGCAGCCCAAGGTGGAGGGTCTGTCTCTATCTACGGTATCGATTATGACACTCCTGATGGAACATGCATCCGGGATTATATCCATGTCACCGATATCGCTCAGGCCCATATCTTAGCCCTCAACAAGTTGGAACGGGGCGAAGATTCCGGCGTTTATAATCTGGGAAACGGAAACGGGTATTCGGTAAGAGAGGTAATTGAAGCGACAAGAAAGGTAACAGGGAAGAAGATTGTTTCAATTGAATCACCCAGAAGACCGGGAGACCCCTCTCGTTTGGTCGCGAGCTCAGAGAAGATCAGTAAGGAATTCGGATGGGTTCCCAAGTATCCGGAATTAGAGGCCATCGTCGAAACTGCCTGGAGGTGGCACCGGAATCACCCGAATGGCTACGGAACTTGAGCTAAAGGCTCAAGGCTGAAAGCTGAAAGTGAAAGCCTTTGAGCGTTGAGCTTGACGCTTTGAGCTCTTAGGAGAAAACAATGTGCGGTATCTTCGGCATCTTTAACCATCCTGAGGCGTCGAACCATACTTATTTGGGCCTCTACGCCCTTCAGCATCGGGGTCAGGAGAGCGCTGGCATCGTCTCCTCGGACGGCAAGCAGCTTAATTACCATCGTCAGATGGGTCTGGTCTCTGAGGTTTTTACTCGCGATATTTTGAAGAAACTCCACGGAAAGAACTCTATTGGCCATGTCCGTTATTCCACTGCCGGATCGAGCGAACTGAAGAATGCCCAACCTTTCGTTGTAGACTATGCCAAGGGAAGCATCGCCATCGCCCATAACGGAAACCTGACCAATGCCTTTCTCATCCGAAGCGAATTGGAGTCAAAGGGTTCGATCTTTCAATCGAATATGGACACCGAGGTGATTGTTCACCTGATCGCCCGTGCAAAGGAGAAGACCGTTATCCAGCGGACAATCCATGCCCTCAGCCAAGTGGCAGGGGCCTATTCCTTGCTCTTCCTGACAGAGAAGGAGATGATTGCCGCAAGAGATCCCTTCGGTTTCAGGCCCTTGGTTCTGGGCCAGTTGAAAGATGCACCCGTCGTCGCCTCGGAAACCTGTGCTTTCGATCTGATCGGTGCGAAAATGATACGGGAGGTTGAGCCAGGCGAGGTACTCCTCATCAACTCGGATGGGATTCAATCCTTCAAGCCTTTTCCTGCGAAACAGCACCATCAGTGCATTTTCGAGTTCATCTACTTTGCTCGCCCCGATAGCTTTGTCTTCAACAGAAACGTCTATCAGGTCAGAAAGTCACTTGGATCTCAGTTAGCCAAGGAATCTCCGGCAGAGGTGGACATGGTCGTTCCCATCCCGGACTCTGGCGTCCCTGCCACATTGGGCTACGCTGCCGAATCGAAGATCCCTCTTGAACTGGGTATGATCCGCAACCACTATGTGGGCAGGACTTTCATTGAACCGCAACAATCGATCCGCCATTTTGGCGTCAAGATCAAGCTCAACCCTGTCAAGGGGCTGATGGAGCGCAAACGGATCGTTACCGTCGATGATTCCATTGTGCGGGCAACCACCAGTCGAAAGATCAATAGGATGTTCCGAAATGCGGGCGCCAGGGAAATCCATGTCAGGATCAGTTCTCCTCCCATTACCCATCCCTGCTTCTTTGGCATTGATACGCCCAAGAGATCGGAGTTGATTGCCTCCTCCCACACCTTAAAGGAGATTCAAAGATATATTAATGCAACCTCCCTAAATTATTTGAGTTTAGAAGGATTAAAAGAATGTATGGAGGATGGTGCTGAGCAGTTCTGTTATGCATGCTTTGGCGGTGATTACCCGATGCGAATCCCAATGAGTCCGGACTAAATCTCCCTATCTTTTCTTTTTTTGCACCCACTCCTCTATTCCCCATCAAGACCGTTCCCTGCCGCCGCAGACAACCGACTTGACAAAGACTCCATTAATTTATAGTCTACAGGAGAAGATCGCGCCTTTTGGGAATTTCAGCGGGAAGGAGGTAGGCTATGAAACGTCAAAAGGGTCTGTTGTCCTTTGTGTTCTTTTTCTTCTTCCTCTTACTGTTCCCCCTTCAAGACATCTTCGGTGCCCCTTACTACGAGGGCAAAAAGATCACCATCATCATAGGGTCCGAGCCAGGAGGAGGCTATGATCGCATCGCTCGCACCCTTGCAAAGCATCTGCCCAAGTATATCCCGGGAAAACCGACCATCATCGTTGAAAACCTGGCAGGGGCCGGAAGCATCATTGCGGCAAATCGTGTTTACAGCATTGCCAAGCCGGACGGGTTGACCATCGGAGCTCCTCAGCGGGGCCTTCCTTTCGCCCAGTTGACGAAGACCGAAGGGGTCCGATTCGATCTGATGAAGTTTTCATGGATAGGTTCGGCCGCCTCTGAGTCGGCCATTTTATGCGTCCGCTCCGATCTTCCCTATAAGACTTTTGATGACCTCCTGAAGATCAAAGATCCCATCCATCTTTATGCAGTAGGGCCGTCCACGACCGATTACCAGTTTCCTACTTTATTGAAAGAATTCGTCGGATTGAAGATGAAGCTCGTCATCTATCCGTCGAGTTCGGCAGGCATGCTTGCCGTCGAACGCAAGGAGGTAGACGGAGGCGTAAGGTCTTTTACGGCCTTTAAGCCATTCATTGAGAGAGGGTTGATTCGACCTTTGATCCGGGGCCGCGCCTCTGAGCCCGAGATCGAGCATCTGCCCGTGGACGAGGATCTCGCTACGGACAGGAAAGGAAAGATGATCATGGCCATGCGTTCGGCTGGAGACCTGATCGGCCGGCCGTATATTGCCCCTCCCGGGACTCCTGCCGAGATCATCAATATCCTGAGAGATGCGTTCGCCAGGGTGATGAAGGATCCCGAGCTCGTTTCCGAATCGAAGAAACAGATGCTCACCTTGGAGCTGACCCCCCATCAGGAGTGCCTCAGAGTCTTGCGGGAGATCTTCAGTCAACCGGAGGATATGGTTACGGAATTCGGCAAGTATATAAAATTTTGAATCATCAGGGCCAAAGCCCTGAAATACTACAAACACCATTCTTTCCGCTGTGAAAGAGATTGGAGGCTAATCTATGAAAAGGCACATTCTGTGGCTCTCGACTCTTCTTCTCACCTTCGGCCTATTGGCCGATCTCAAAGCACCTTGGGCGGCGCCTTATCCTTCGCGACCGATCAAGGTGATGGTGCCTGCTGCGGCAAGTGGAAGCTTAGGCCAGGAAATCCGGACGATTGTCCCGTTTCTTGAGAAGAATCTCAAGGCCTCGATCATGATCGACTACGTGACCGGCGCAGACGGAATGATCGCCTATAACAAGTTCCAGAAGGAGAAACCGGACGGTTACAGCCTGCTCCATTTCAATCTCCTCGCAGCACTCCCGCTTGAACTGACAAGAGAGACGGCAAAATATGAGGTCAAAGCGTACTCGCCGGTTGCAGTTTGGAATTTCAAGACCCAGGCCTTTATCGTCCATCCCGATAACTGGAAAACATTCCCTGAAATGTTGAATGAAGCAAAGAAGAGAACCGTCAGTCTGGCAGGGACAGGTGGCCACTCGGTTCTAAATCTCCGCCTGATGGAGACGGGCTTTGGGATAAAATTCAATTTTGTACCTTATACTTCCTCTGCCGAAGGTTTTGCCGCAGTCGCAGGAAGACATCTCGACGCGGTCATCACCTATACGGGTACTCCAAAACCCATGGTCCGGGCAGGCAAGCTGAGGGCCCTTGCGGTCCTCGGTTCGGTGCGCGATCCGATTCTGCCTGAGATTCCGAGCTTTAATGATCTGGGATTTAAGGATGTCGCCGTATTGCCAAACTATGGGCTTTTGGCTGCTCCCCCGGGCACCCCAAAGGAGATCATCACTGTCCTCGAAAAGGCGGTCGGAGCTGCTGCGGCAGACCCGGAATTCAACAAGCTGGCTGAAAATATGGGGGTTCCTATCGGGTTTAGGAGCTCATCGGATACGGTGAAATTCATTCGGGAACAGTACGAGATTGTAGGTAAGTACAAAGAAATGCTGAAATAGGGCAAAACAAAAGGCATCGGAAAATAGCTGAGATCTCAAGATAGAGTGGCCATCAGTTTTCCGAATCCCGTAATCCTTTCCCGGATGTTGAGGAGCTTTAGTCCCCACCAGGCATAGGCCTGGCAGCTACTGATCACCGGGCAGCCGAGCTCCTCTTCCAGGAGGTTGAGGTTTCCGATCGTGGGCCATCTCGGACAGGGGAGAAAAACCCCGTCCGCTTTCTCAGCGGCTTCGAAGAATGCTTTCTTGGCCAACTGATAGGAACCATATTCCGGAACCTTGGAGATTTCCGAATTCTTTCGGATTCCAAGGCCTCTCATGTGGACCACCTTAAATCCGTTTCCTTCGAGAAATGCCTTCAGCCTTTCATTGATCTCCTCCTCGTGAGGGGAAGCCACAACAATCCTTTTCAGGCCGAGCGCTCTCAAGGCCTCGATTTCTCCGGTCACCCCTGCACTCACACGCACCTTAACCTTTTCCTCAATCCTTTGTGCCGTCCTCGTGTCGCTTCCGACCCCCTGGGAGGTAAAGAGAGGTGTCCCGCCGATCAGGATAAGATCCACCCCCTCTGCGGCCAGATCGAAGGCTGCCTCCTCTATTCTTGAGATCTGACGCTCGATATCGGTTCGATCCAATTGCCGGATCGTACCGGTCGTATTAAAGAGCAGCACATCCTTCGGTGCCATCCGATAAAACTCGTAGACAAAGATATCCCCCCTTGAGGGAGCAATATGCCCAATCTTCCCACGCCAGCCGTACATCTTCATTCCCTCCCGACAGGTTAAATTCTCGTTTTTTGGATGTGGTCTTCGGAAATGATCACGGTGCCCCGTTCTTAAGGACCGCCTTGTATTTCTCATAGACGAGCTTTTCATCACGGGTCAGCCCGCCTTCCTTGAATGTGACGCCGAACCCCTTCCCAAGAACACCAAGAAGGTTAGACCTCAATCCTCCCTCGTCAGGGCGCCTTCCCAGGGCTTCCTCGATCGAAATCAGGGGTTCCAAGACTTTATCCTTTATCTCCGGCGGGATCCCGATGACAGAAAGGAAGTCTGAAGGATCAAAAGGGGTGAGAAAACAGATCATCTGAAGAACGTAAAGGTCTCCCGCCTCAAAGAAGGAAAACCCCGCAAGCTTCTTTCCCTCTACTCTCAGGCTTCCCCTGTGTTTGTACCAGACATCCTTCAGACCAAACCCCCTGAACCCTTCCGTTAAAACGTCCCCTACCCTCTGATAGGCATCGTCCAGGTCCCTGAAGATGTTCTTGGATAGTACCCCTTGCACGAACAAGGTGGATTCGTTATCGGCAAAGGTCAGATCCCGCTCGCCCGTGGTAATGATATATTTCAGGTTGGGAAGGTCCGGCTTGATCTCGTTGATCAAGGGAACGATGTTTCTCAGAGTCACGATCGCTTTCGCACCACAGTCTTTCAGAATATGAAGAATCTCCCCGCCCTTATACATCGTATTGAAAGGAACGGCCACCGAGCCCAGTTTCTGGCAGGCAAAAAACGTCGTGACGAATTCCGGAACATTGGGGAGCATGATCGCCACCCGGTCCCCTTTCCCGATACCAAGACCCTTCAGGCCGTTGGCAAGACGATTGACCGTCTTATTCAGTTCCTCAAAATCGGTCGCCCTTCCCTCATAGAGAAGAGCTATCCCTTTGGGAAATTTCTTGGCCCTTTCTTCTAAGAGTCTCCCTAAGTTCATTTCTTGTCGATCAACCTTCTGTCACGGTACCCTTCCCGTAACTCCTTTTTCAGTACCTTGCCGGTGGCACTCCTGGGCAGGGTCTCCCTGAATTCAACCGCATCGGGAACTTTGTAGGAAGCCAGTCTCCTCCGGCAAAACTCGATGATTTCCGAAGGGGTGATTTTCTCTCCGGCAGCAGGAACGATAAAAGCCTTGATCGCCTCTTCCCTGTCTCCTTTCTCCTTCTCGCCTACGACGGCCGCTTCTCTCACCTTTGGATGAGAGTTCAGTAAAGTCTCGATCTCAACCGGAGAGATGTTGAAAC
Organism: Thermodesulfobacteriota bacterium; assembly: GCA_041947025.1. Lineage (GTDB taxonomy): Bacteria > Desulfobacterota > BSN033 > BSN033 > UBA1163 > CAVTZZ01. Next base: position 234,510 of record JBHGBJ010000002.1, on the reverse strand, counting down.
CTCCTTTGATGATCAGATCTTTCTTTCTATCTGTAATATAAAGATATCCCTCTTCGTCCTGATATCCGATATCGCCGGTTTGAAACCATCCCTCCACCATGCACCCTTCCATTCCTTCTTGCCTGTTATAATATCCTGCCATGACACACTTCCCTTTCACCAGAATCTCACCGTTTATATGGGCTGGCAGGGGCCGACCCTTCTCATCGACAACCTTTATCTTAACCCCTTTGATGGGAAGACCTACAGACCCTGGTCTTGTTTCATGGGCAGGATTGACCGCTACCGCAGAGGTGGTTTCTGTCAGACCATATCCCTCCATGATATTGACCCCGAAGGTCTCCTTGAAACCATGGATGATAGGGGGCGGGAGTGGTGCCGCTCCGGAGATACAGTATTTCAAAAGGCTCTTCTTCGAGGGCCTTCGTTTCCCGGCCCGGAGCAGATGAAAGTACTGTGCCGGAATGGCGATCAGGATGGAGATCTTCTCCTCCTCCATCCTCTTCAAAAAGTTTCGAGGAGAATATTGAGGGATCAATATGGTGCAACACCCGCGGAAAAGCGGGACCACCACTCCTATGGCCAGGCCGTAGACATGAAAGAAAGGGACCAAACTGGCAAATCGATCCGCCTCGTCTGTCACGATCACGTCCATGGTCCCTTCGCATTCGGACAGGAAATTGCCGTGGGTGAGCATCGCTCCTTTTGGATTTCCAACCGTTCCCGAAGTATAGATGATGGCTCCGATTTCATCGACCGAACTGTCTGCCGAAGTGAATTGATCGCTCTGCCGAAGGATCAGTTCCTGAAAAGGAATCGTCTCTGCAGGATTCATCCCGCCCCGACCTCCCTTGGGCAGGACGGCAATCTCCACACCCTCCTTTTCTGCCTCTTCTCTGTCTATGATCACTTCCGCACCAGCCAAGATTCCCTTTCGCTTAACCTTCTGGAAAATGATTGTTTGGGGTGTGGTCTTTTGGAAGTGAATCTGGGGTCCTACGGCTCCAACCTCGGCAACAGCCCAGGGCAGTGCCATCAGGTCTGCCACTTCTCCCTCGTTATTGAAGATGACCCTCCACTCCATCAACTTCTCCCGACCCAGAGGGGGTTCGCCTCACCCCCCCGCCAATACTTTGACCGGCAAGTGCCCGCCCGCCTGGTGGGCAGGAAGTTTCAAACAATTATGAAGGCTTCGTTTTGGCCGTGTTTGAGTCCTTTTTGGGGCTTTTTTTAACAGTCCTTCTCGTCACTTTCTTCAATTCCGCCATCTCTGTGACCAGTTTTTCCCATTCTGCTTTAATCTGGACCCTCTCTTTTTCAACTCTTAAAATCCGACGATAGACTGAGAGGACTCGCAAAGCAATCTTGGCTTTTTCATCATCCCCCAGTCTTCCGTTACAATAATCTCTGAGATATTTCTCTGCCACTCGAACCAGCGGTTTGATCACGACCGAATCTTTCTTAGCCCGCTCCATAGGCTTCTCCCTTTCTCTTCAGTTTATACCAAGAGAAGAAATCATTTGATCTGCAAGACTCAATTAATCTATTCAAAAAAGGAAGTCAATAAGAATTTCGGGTGAAGTGGAAATGAAAACGGATTCGAGGGTTGAGGTTCAATCCTTCTTAAACGGAGGCTTAAGTCTGGGCAGCCCGCAATGTCTGCCTTTCTTCCTCAATATATTCTTTAACGGTATCGTAAATCTTATCCGCGATTAAACCCACATTGTGAAGCCATGTCATCGCATCGGATATCTTAAACAGAACGTGAGGTTCGATCCTGGACGCCTGCAGTTTCTCCTTCCCCCCTTGCTCCCGGTCGAGAAGGACTACCAACTCATTGACCACCCCTCCCTGATCCCTCACGACTTCTGCTGACTCAATCACACTCTCGCCGGTTGTAATCAGGTCGTCAATGACGAGGATCCGGTCATTTCGTTCGATAATTCCCTCAATCTTTTTTCTTACGCCGTGCTCCTTTCGGGCCTGGCGGTAGTAGATGAGAGGAATGCCGAGCTTCTGACTCACAACCGTAGCAAAGGGAACCCCTGCCGTGGGCACGCCCAGTATTCTGTCAATCTTATCCTTGCCGATCTCGTTGAGGATAATCCTCGTCAAAGAGTTGGCAATCCAATCCATGGTGGTCGGGCTCGAGATCGTCAGCCTTAAATCGATATAGTAAGGGCTCTTCTTTCCGGAGGCCAAAATATAGTCTCCAAACTTAATCGCATTATTCTTAATCAGAAGAATCCCTACCTGCTTCATCAGGAAGAGCTTCTCTTCCTCCCAGACCCTCTTCTCAATCTCCTCCAGCCCTAAAATCATACCTCTCTTTTATAAAAATTCTTTTTTAATGTCAAGAAAATGTTTTATAGCCCAAACTCACCTGCAGCCGTAGGGAACGCATATATGCGTTCCCTACTTTCCTACGGATTTATCGAGTAATGGTTGTCCCGGCATCCCCCTGCGAAGCCCTCAGAAGATTCCGGGGAGACGTGATGATCGCTTTGCCTCCACCCCCTTCAAGGAATTCAATAATCGCCTCGATCTTTGGTCTCATCGATCCCGGTTTGAAATGTTCCTCTGCCAGATATTGCTTCAATTCAGAAAGATTGGCGTACCGGATGGGAGTTTGATTCTCTAGGCCAAAATTCAGATAGGCGCTATCTACCGCCGTCAAGATGATGAATGTGTCTGCGCCAAGATTTCTGGCCAGGAGGGAAGACCCCAAATCCTTATCAATGACGGCTTCGACGCCTTCAAGCTGCCCGTCCTCATTCCGGATAACAGGGATGCCTCCTCCACCCGCAGCAACCACAATGTAACCCCTGTCCACCAATAAGCGGATGGCGTCCAACTCGATGATCTCTCTTGGCACGGGTGAAGGGACGACACGCCTGAACCCCCTGCCGGCATCTTCCAACACTTCCCAACCCGACTCTTTCTTATGGGCAAGGGCCTCTTCTTCCGACATAAAGGACCCGATCGGCTTAGTGGGATGCCTGAAAGAAGGATCGTTTCTGTCCACAAGGGTTTGAGTCACAACGGTGGTTACCTTTTTCCCAATACTTCTTTTCAGGAACTCGTTCAGGAGCGCTCTTTGGATCATGTAGCCGATTGCCCCTTGTGTGTCGGCACCACAGATATCCAGGGGGATAAGAGGAAGTTCATGGCGGGCGAGTTCTCCTCTTCGATAGATGAAACCGACCTGAGGACCATTGCCATGGGTGATCACCAGGCTCTGGCCCTCGGCAATCAGATCGACGATGTTTTTGGCGGTCTCCTTTAATGTCTCATACTGCCAGGACAGGGCGATATGGTTCTTATCTCTGATTAAGGAGTTCCCGCCAATGGCAAGGACAGCAAGATGAGACTTCATCGAATTACCTTTTTCCAAAAATCATTGCGAGCAGGGCCATTCGGACATAGACCCCGTTTCTCATCTGTCTGAAATAAGCGGCTCCAGCATAGGAATCCAGATCCGGATTGATCTCATCGACCCTCGGAAGCGGATGAAGAATGGTGATCTTCTTCCTGAGCCTATCGATGAATTCCCGGTTGATAATGTAACTTCCCCGGACCTTCTCGTACTCGGATAAATCAGCGAACCTCTCCTTTTGAATCCGAGTCATGTAGATCAGGTCGCTCTTTGAAGCGGCCAGGCCAAGGTCTTCGGTTTCGGTTACGCCACACCCCTTCTCCTTCATCCGGACGATGATCTCTTCGGGCATCCGGAGGAGGCCCGGCGAAACAAAATAAAAGTTGACTCCAAAATGGGAGAGAACTTCAATTAGGGCATGGACGGTCCGACCGTTCTTGAGGTCACCGACCAGCGAGATCGTAAGGTCCTTGACCCTTCCGAGTTCCTTCTGGATGGTATAGAGGTCGAGAAGGGCCTGTGTCGGGTGCTGCCCTGCACCGTCACCGGCATTGATCACGGGGATGTCAACCGCGTCGGCCGCTTCCTTTGCCGAGCCGATCCGGGGGTGTCGCTGCACGATTACGTCCGCATACTGCGCGACCGTCCGGGCAGTGTCCGCCAATGTCTCCCCCTTGGCTACCGACGAGCTTTCCACCGCGCCCAGGCTGATCACTCCTCCGCCAAGGCGCTGCATGGCCGTCTCAAAAGACAAACGCGTCCGGGTGCTCGGTTCAAAAAAGAGGGTGGCGGCAATCTTTCCCTTCAATAAGGGAACAGTCCCCTTTCCCTTCAGCTCCTTTTCAAAGCCGGAGGCAACCTTCATGATGGCCTGGAGTTCGCTTCTTGAAAACTGATTCCCATGAAGAATATCTTTGCCTTTAAGGGTACCCATTTTGACCTCCTCTCGTCTGAATAGAAGGTTATCAGGATATCAGTTAGCGCCTGCCTGCCGGTAGGCAGGGATATCAGAATATCAGAGCATCAGGCGAAGGAATTTTGCCTGATATCCTGACACCCTGGTATCCTTCATGCTGATTTTCTGATCCCCTGATACGCTCTATAGTTTCACCTTCTTAATCCTCGTTGCAAGAAACCTTCCTTCTCCTGGCTTGCCTCTGAGATCCCCGTTTTCTACGAGGATTCTTCCCCTCTGCATGGTCAGGACGACCTTCCCCCGGCATCTTCTGCCTTCAAAAAGAGTATAGGGAGCTCCTGAATGCTGGCTCTCATGCCGGATGGTGTGAATCTGATTCGGGTCAAGGAGAATGAGGTCCGCATCCGATCCTTTTTGGAGGACCCCCTTCTTCGGATAGAGACCAAAAATCCTGGCAGGGTTCTCTGAAAAGAGCCGGGCCAATTTACGTGGGTCCACTCTTCTCTTGTTGACTCCCTCATCGTAAGTCACAGTGAGCATGGTCTCGGCCGCAGGCGCTCCATAAGGGGCCTCAAAAAAAGGATCCTCCTTCTTTTTCGCCTTTGGAGCATGATCGCTTGCAATCGTGTCAATGATCCCTTTCTGAATCGCTTTCCAGAGGGCTAATCGGTCCTTTTCAGTTCTCAGAGCAGGCCCCACTTTGGCCAGGGGACCTAACTTCTGCAGTGTTGAATCGGTCAAGGTGAGGTACAGGGGAGAGGTCTCCGCATAAAGGACTTGACCCTCTTCCTTGGCTTGCTGGATCGGAATCACTCCTTTGGCTGTACTCACGTGAACGATATAAAGGGGACAACGGGTAACGGCTGCAAGGGTGACGGCCCTGAAAATCGCCTCCGCCTCAAGGAGATCGGGCCTTGTCTTCAGGAAGACCTTCTTCTGATCCTCCCCATTCTTAAGAGACCGGTCTTCCAGATAGTCTGTGACCATGCCATTCTCCGCATGGACCATGGCAAGCCCGCCACAGTTTGAGATCAGATCCATCGCTTTGGTGAGGTGATAATCATCGGTCATCCATTTCAGCTTGGCGTAGGCCATGAACATCTTGAACGAGGAAACGCCAAGGTCGAAAGCCTGAGGGATCTCTTCGATTTGAGAAGCTGGATCAAAGAGAGCGCCATGAATCCCAAAGTCGAGATACGATTTCTGTTGCCCCTCCTCCTGGTACTGTTTAATCGTATCAAGCAGCTTCATCCCGGGTTTTGCGTAGGCAAAATGAATCAGGGTGGTCGTCCCTCCATGGGCGGCCGTCAGAGAGAGCCCACCCATATCATCCTCATAGACTGGATGGACATGGGCATCGATCACCCCGGGCATCACATACTTTCCGGAGGCTTCGATCACTTGAGCCGCTTCTTCATCCGGGAGACGCGGTTCAACCGATGCGATTTTCTCACCCCTGATTCCAACGTCAGCTTTCAGGATTCTTGAACCGCTGACGACAAGCCCTTCCCGAATCAAAATGTCATACTTATTCTTCATCTATTTTCCTTCTCCATTTCGGAACAATCCATGATCGCTTTGACGATTTGGGTATACCCCGTACATCGGCAAAGATTTCCACGGATATGTTCCCGGATTTCCTCTTCCGTCGGTTTCAAGTTCTTGTCGAGCAGGTTCTTCGCCATAACGATCATTCCGGGTGTGCAGAACCCACATTGAACAGCCCCATGTTCGATGAAAGATTCCTGAACCGGGTGTAAGCGGCCGTCCGATTGAGAGAGCCCCTCCACCGTTACGATATCACTTCCATCCAGGGAAATCGCCAATGTGAGGCAGGACAGCACTGGTTCATCATCGACCAACACCGTGCAGGAAGCACATTCGCCGATCCCGCATCCATATTTTGCTCCAGTGAGTCCCAGGCGATCTCGAAGAACGTTTAGAAGAAGTTCGTTGGGCGAAACCAGAATTTCTCGTTTAACACCATTGACCGTCAGAGTGATCTGCTTTTTCAAATCAATCCCTCCGTCGTCTATCCTCTCCTCCCCCTCCTTTGAGACTGCGTCACAATGACATTGCGACACAGCTCCTTAGCAAAGGGGCTCTCACATGATCAGCGCCATCAGTGCTTTCTGGACATGCATCCTGTTCTCCGCCTGATCGAAGATGACGCTGTTCTTCGAGTCGGCCACTTCGTCGGTCACCTCTTCTCCCCGGTGGGCAGGAAGGCAGTGCATGAAAAGATAGTCCTCCTTAGCTCCTTTAACCAGTTTGCCGTTGACCTGATAGGGCTTGAATACCTTGACCCGCTTCTCGCGCTCCTTCTCCTGGCCCATGCTTGCCCAGACATCGGTGTAAATGACATCCGCTCCTTTCACCGCCTCCTTGGGGTCCTTCGTTACCTTTATGGTAGAACCGTTCTTTTTCGCCACTTGTTCCGCGTCGGAGACAACCTTCGAGCTGGGTTCAAAACCTTTTGGACAACCCAGGACGATATCCATTCCAACCTTGGAACAGCCGTAGAGGAGTGAATGGGCCACGTTGTTTCCGTCCCCAATGTAAGCAAGTTTCAATCCTGAAAGCCTGCCTTTCTTCTCATAGATCGTGAAGAGGTCTGCCAGCCCCTGACAGGGATGGGTAAAATCTGAAAGCCCGTTGATCACCGGAACCTCCGAGTACCTGATCAAATCGAGGATCGTTTGGTGCTTGAAAACCCTTGCCATGATCCCATTCACATAGCGAGAAAGGACCCGGGCCGTATCGCCAATGGTCTCTCCTCTTCCCAATTGAAGGTCCGTAGCGCTCAGATAAAGGGCGTAGCCCCCGAGCTGCCACATTCCCACTTCGAAGGAGATGCGGGTCCGCGTGGAAGGCTTCTCGAAGATCATCGCCAGGGTCTTTCCCTTGAGAATGGGGTGCTCCTGCCCCCTGAGGAGTTGAAGCTTCAGCAATTCCGAAGTCTTGAAAATCTCTTCGATCTCTTCCCTCGTCAGATCATACAGACTTGCTAAGGACTTTCCCTTCATATTAATAGCCATAGTTCACTCCTTCCTTCAGAGAATGTCAAATGTCAAAGTTCAAATCCCCAACACCCCCATTTTGCTAAAGGGGGGGAGAGGAAGGATTATTGAATGATTTTAGACTCTAGCATTCATTTGGATTTTGTCATTTGAAATTTACGGTTTTCCTTTTGCTCTCTCCCAAGCAAGATTGATTGCATCTCTCGTCATAACTCTTGCGACTTCCTTACGATACGACGCCGTGGAACGCACATCCGTGATGGGTTCTATCTCTCGCGTAACCTCCTGGCTCGCTCTTGCGATCAGGAGATCTGTTACTCGCTTCCCTTTAAGAATGGCTTCGCTTTTCTTCACTCTTAAAGGAATTTTTGCCACAGCACCCAGAGCAATTTTGCAATCCTCGCAGACGTCGCCCCTTCGGGTTATTGCGACGGCAACACTTACTTTTGAAAGATCTGCATGAACTCGTCCCATCTTCAAGAAGGCACTACCCACCTGACCCGAAACCTCTGGAACTTCTATCTCGGTAAGCAGTTGATTTGACCCCAGAATGGTCTGTCCCGGCCCTACAAAAAAGTGATCCAATGGAAGGGTTTTCTCTTCTTTACCATTCATCGTTCTCACTCTGCTTTCGAAAACAAGAAGCGGGGGGACAGCATCTGCAGCGGGCGATCCGTTGCAGAGATTCCCTCCGATTGTTCCCATGGTCTTGATCTGAACCGAACTGACCGATCGCGCAGCCTCAAAGAAAGCGGTATATTTTCTTTTAATCAATTGAGACTTCTCAATCTCCCGGAAAAGAGTGAGCGAGCCAATACGGAGCCCCTTTTCTTCGATGAGGTATCGTAGAGATGGAATTCTCGAAATATGGATCAGGTATCGGGGATGGACCTTTTCCATCTTCATTTGAACGAGCAGATCCGTTCCCCCGGCAATCAACTTCGCTTTGTCACCATAAGCTTCCAGATATTGAACCGCCTCATCAATCGTTCTGGGTTCAAGATATTCGAATTTGTCCAAAAGAATGCGAGTATTCACCATTTTCTTAAGCCTCAATGATCATTGCAAAATTAGCAGTGCAAAATTAGTATTGAAATGACAATCTCCTTTGAGTTTGACATTGCTAATTGCTAATTTTGCAATTTCCACTTTGCAATCTTTTTTCTTTCAACGCCGTAAGCACCTTCTCCGGTGTTATTGGAATCTCCGTGAATCTTATCCCAATGGCATGGTAGACCGCGTTTGCAACGGCTGCGGCTGTGGGATTGAGCGCAGCTTCTCCGATCCCTTTTGCGCCGAAGGGCCCGGTCGGCTCTTTGGTATTCGTGAAGTAGGTTTGTATATTTTCCATCCTTGGCATATCTTCTGAGGTAAGCATTTTAAAATCGGTTAAGAAACCTTTGTTCATCAATTTGCCGGTTTCCTCATCATGTGGCGTATCCTCAAGAAGGGCATACCCCAACCCTCGATAAAGACCCCCGTGCAATTGCCCCTCTGCCAACTCCGGGTTGATCACCTGGCCCGCATCGCTGCAAAGAACAGCCCGAACCGGCCTGATCACCCCGGTTTCCGTGTTGACCTCCACTTCGATGAAATGGGCAATAAAGCTTGGAGGGCAGTTGACCTGACGGTGGCTATCCACAGCGGCAATCGTGCCCCAGTCATTCAGCTGGGCGATCTTCGCCACTTCACCGACCGAGATCTTCTTTCCGGCCATTCCCTCTATAAAGATAACTCCCTGGCCGGCCTCTTCATCCACTTCCAGTTTCAAAGCGTGCCGGGGAGCCTGGAGGATCCTGGATGCGAATTCTAAGAGCTTCTCTTTCGCCTCCCCTGTCACTTTATGGATCGCCCCTCCTCCGCAATAAACCCCCCTCGTGGCATGGGTACAAACATCATAGACCGTCGTTCGTGTATCGGTAGGCGAGATACCCACCTTATCCACCGGGACCTTCAATTCTTCGGCCACGATCTTTGCGAAGGCGTCCAGTGTTCCTCCTCCCAGATCCATAAGAGCCGTCAGAAAATCGACTGACCCGTCCTCATTGATCTTAACGATGGCGCCGGAGTAATCGATTGCTTCTCCGGCCATCGGAGCACCCGCTCCGGAGGTATGAAACCCTCTTCCCATCCCAATGCCACGACGAACCGGGCCTTCCTCTTTCTTCAATCTCTCCCGGTCCTTCCATCCGATTAATTCCGCTCCTTTCTTTAACATTTCCTCAACCCCGCAACTGCGGATCACGGAGCGGACCGTTGGGCCCTGCCCCCAAAACGTCTGGCCCAATCCAACATAGTTCTTCAACCGCAGATCCATAGAGTCCATGCCCAATCTCTCTGCGAGCACATCCATCAGGGATTCCACTGCAAAGGTAACCTGGGGATTTCCAAACCCCTGCATGGCGCAAGCCGGGACTTTATTGGTGTAAACGGCTCTTCCCTCAAATTTCAGATGGGGAAGTCTATACAGAGATACCCACCAACCCGCCATGCATCCCAAGAGCGGGTAGGCCTGCGTATTGTGGGCACCGATATCGACGATGATCCTCATTTCCCCCGCTGTCAGACGCCCGTCCTTTCTTGCACCGAGTTTCAATTTGACCTGGGAAGGATACTTGACATGATCATACATATCCTCTTCTCTTGTGGACAGGAGCTTGACCGGAAGGCGTGCCTTTAAGGCAAGAGCGACGCCGATGGGGACAACGGAATTCATCTGGATGCTTGATCCGAAAGAGCCCCCGACGGAAACTCTCTTGACATTGACCTTGCTCAAAGGGAGGCTGAAGATCTCTCCCAGGAGCTGCCTTACATTATGGATCGTCTGAGTCGTCGTCCAGACCGTGATTCCACCGTCCGCCTCGGGGGTGCAGACCACGGATTTTGTCTCCATCTGGGCATGATAGACTCGATTCGTCTTAAATTCGTCCTCCACAATGACGTCTGCCTCTTTAAATCCCTCTTCAATATTCCCCTCGCTGATCTCTCTCCATGCGGCAATATTCTTTTCAATTTTTCGTTCTTCATCTCCAACGACAATCGACTCATGAATGGTCGGGCTATCCGATTCCATAGCTTCCACGGGATCCAGAACCGCAGGATATCTTTCATATTCTACGTGAATCAGCGAAAGAGCCTCTTCTGCCATCTCCTCAGTCTCTGCTGCGACTGCAGCAATCGCCTCACCAACATGACGTGCCTTGTCCGCAAGGACGTATCGATCCTTATAAGTAGACCGGGGAATACTGACCAGCCGCTCGTTATATTTTAGTTTAGGAATGTCCTTGAAGGTGAGCGAGATCGCTCCCATTCTTTCCGCAGCGCTCGTATCAATGTTTCTTATCCCGGCGTGCGGAAGCGGGCTTCTTAACACCCGCGCGAAGAGCATACGTGGAAGAATGATATCAGAGGTATAGATTTCCTGACCTGTCACTTTGGCAATTCCATCTTTTCGAACGGACCTTTTACCGATCGCATGGTATTGCGACTTTTCCATTTCTTACCTTGTCCTCTTTTCCTTGAGCGCTTTCACGATCCTTTCCGGCGTCAAGGGTAGCTCAAAGATTCTTACTCCGATCGCATCATAGACCGCATTGGCGATGGCAGGGGCAACCGAACAGACTGACGGCTCTCCAACTCCCTTTGCGCCAAAGGGTCCCACGCCGTCTCCGGATTCAATCAGAATCGTCTGAACATCTGGACCATCCATGGATGTGGGTATGAGATACTCGGAAAACGAAGGACTCAAGGTGACCCCTCTCTCCAAGATGACCTCTTCTGTGAGTGCATACCCGAGTCCATATACCGCGCCCCCTTCCAATTGGCCTTCTACGCTTGAACGATTGATGGCCCTGCCCACATCGAAACAGGAGACGAGCTTCAATACGTCGATTCTTCCCGTCTCTTCGTCCACGGAAACCTCAGCCCCATGGGTGCCGAAGGTGAAATCAGGAAAGACATCTCCTTCTATCCTTTCATATCGGGTCAAGTTCCGAAAAGGTGCCTTAAAAAGAGCCACATGATAGAGGGGAAGGCCTTCCGATGCACAAGCCTTCACCACTTCGGCAAGAGAAACTCCCTTTCTCGAGCCCTGTCTGTCCATTATTTCCCTATCCACGAGGTCGAGTCTATCAGGACCGATCCCCATCATCTCGCTTGCCTTCTTCAACAAGGTCTTTCTTACTTCTTGAGCAGCCATGAGCGTTGCATTTCCTGACATATAGAGCTGCCTGGTGGCAGTCGTCGTCCCCGACAAAGGGGTCAAAGCGGTGTCGGCAATATAAACCTTAATGTCTTCCAGAGGAACTCCCAGAATCTCAGAAACGATATGACAAAGGGAAGAGGCCTGTCCTCCGCCAATGTCCTGCACTCCTGCTCGGATGGTCACACTCCCGTCCATCTCGACAGAGACATAGGATCTCGAAGTATCGTGGAGAAAGACCATTCGGCCATAGCTTGTCATTCCGGACGCAATGCCTCTTCCAATTCTTACATGTTTTTTTTCTTTCGTCTTCTCTCCCAGGGCACGGAATGCTTTTTCCGTCGTCTCTTTAAGGGCCACATGGTGTTCAAGAACCTGACCGGTGGCCAAGGTCTCCCCTTTCTCCAGATAGTTCATCTTACGGAGTTCAAGAGGGCTGATCTCAAGTCTTTCGGCCAGTTGGTCCATTTGCGACTCATAAGCAAAACAGACCTGGGGCGCTCCAAACCCTCGATTGGCGCTTGCGAAGGTGTTGTTGGTTAAGACCGTATATCCATCGACCTTAACGTGTGGAATCCGATAAGGCCCTGCAGCATCTACCATAGAGTAGAGAAGGACCCACGGGCTCAAGTATACATAGGCGCCTGCATCCGAAACGATTCTCGCTTCAAGGGCCGTCAGCCGGCCATCCCTCTTTGCACCGGTTTTATATTCCATGACGTAGGGATGGCGCTTACCGTGGCATACAATCGATTCCTCCCTTGAATAGGTGAGCTTTACAGGTTTGCCCGTCTTAGATGTGAGGAGGGCAAGAAAAGTTTCTACGGTGATATCCTCTTTCCCTCCGAATCCTCCGCCCACATAAGTCCCGATCACTCTAACCCGATTGTGAGGAAGCCCGAGGACGTCTGCCACAGTCCTAAAATGTTCGATCACCTGTGTGGAAACTCGAATGGTAATCACTCCATTCTCGTCGATCCAGGCTACGCCGCTCTCGGGCTCGATATACGCATGATCTACAAATGGGACGCGATAGGTGTTTTTGACGACTACATCCGCATCCGAAAATCCGTCATTCACATCTCCCTTTATGACCTCATAGTGGGTGACAATGTTTGACTTTCCGTCCTCCACTTGGGGCGCATCGCGCTTCATCGCCTCTATTGGATCAAAGACCCCAGGAAGAGGCTCATAATCCACTTTGATAAGTTTTAAAGCTCTTTCTGCAATCTCCTCTGTCTCGGCTGCAATCAGGGCAACCGCTTCGCCCATGAATCGTACCTTCTTATCTGCAAGAACCCGATAGAGCCCTTCAAATCCTCCTCCCACCGCATGGGTCTGGCCGAATCGGGTAACGGTTTCATTTCGCGGGACATCCTTTGAAGTTAATACAGCCTTTACCCCCGGGAGGCGTTCTGCCTTTGAGGTATCGACGGAAAGGATCCTGGCTGAGGGATACTGGCTTCTCAGAACCTTCCCGTAGAGCATCCCTGCCACGCAGAAATCAGCGGCATAGGAAGTTGACCCTAATGCCTTTTCCAGAGCGTCATGCCGTGGAATCGGTTTTCCGATGATCCTTAGTTGCTGCATTCGTTCCCCTTTGGATGATTTATACTCTTAACTGTCAATAGCCACAACAAATTCCAAATCCCAAGCACCAATAACCAAATAATATTCAATATCCAAATTCCAATGACCAAAGACAGTTCTCTAATTTGGTGCTTGGAACTTATTTGGGATTTGGGATTTGGTGATTCGAAATTTGCCCGCAAGATATTACTCTATCTTGCGGGCTGCTTCTTCAACCGCCTCTATAATCTTCTTATATCCTGTACAGCGGCAGAGGTTGCCTGATAAGGCCCTTCTAATCTCTTGCTTCGACGGTTTTCTCTTTCTCTTCAAGAGGGCTTTTGCAGATAGGATCTGGCCCGGGATACAAAACCCGCATTGTATGGCGCCTTTTTCAATGAACTTTTTCTGCAGGGGATGTAACCTTTCAGGGGTCCCTAACCCCTTCACAGTCAAAATCTCCCTGCCCTCTGCCTGGAAAGCCAAAACAAGACAAGAATCCACCGGTATTCCATCCAGGAGGACTGTGCAGGCTCCGCAGTCCCCTTTCCCACAACCTTCCTTCACCTCTGTGTGGTTCAGCTTGTTTCTGAGGACTTGAAGCAAGGTTTCGCCAGGTTGACAAAAAACACTTTCTTCATTCCCGTTGATCTTTAATCTAAGTTCTCTTCCAGCTGGCTTCTTATCCATGTTTGAAATCTAACCCCGCTTCCCGGTCAGCTTCCTGCAGGCCCCGCTTAACAATGACGGCCGCGAGCCCTCTTCTGTACTCTTTGCCTCCTCTCAACTTTGAATCTCGCGGATTCACTTCTTCAGAGGCGATCTCACCCGCCTTCTCGAAAACTCCTTCGGATAACGGTTTTCCCTTTAAAAACTCCTCCGTCTCCCTCGCCCTGAAAGGGATATTCGATACGGGCCCGATGCCTATTCTCGCATACTCGATCGATCCATTCACTGATTTAAGAAATACCCCACATGCCAAAATCGGGAGCGCCATCGCTTTTCGGACCGCGATCCTTTGATAGTTACTCCCTTCTCCTTTATTACGTTTCTCCAATCGAATCCCAACCAGAATCTCCCTCGAAGGATCAAGGATCGATTTCCCGACATCCAGGTAAGCCTTGCTGATGGGGATTTCCCGGGTTCCTTTCATCCCTTCGATTTCAAGCATCGCATCAAACGGAAGTAATGCGAGAGTTCCGTCAGCCGCAGGCTGGGCGGACACAATATTTCCTCCAATCGTCGCTCGATTTCGGATCTGTGGACTCCCCATCAGGCTCGCAGCCTGCGAAAGAGCTTGAGCGTTTTGACAAATTAATTTGCTCTCTTCCAGTTCTGTAAAGGTCACCCCAGAGCCAATAAATATCTTTCTGCTCTCTTCTCGGATCGACTTGAGCCTTTTTATTTTTTCGATGTCCACAAGTATTTCGAAATCGAACGCCCCTCCTCTTATCTCCGGTATCAGATCTGTGCCCCCAGCAATTAACCGCGCTTTCCCTTTGCATTCCTTAAGCAACATTAAGGCTTCGCTTACGGTTTTTGGAAAAAGATGATCTCTTAACACCGCCCTGCTCCTTAGAAAGGTTTCGGCTTCCTTTGATAATCTATAACGGAATTCTTTCAGCAAGAACACAAATACCCGCGACCTGGGTTCTTGTCTACTCCAATGAACGAACCATGTAGCAGATGTTTGGGATGTTATCCCAAGAACCGTCTGTCCACTTCGCGACCATATGCGCTGAGAGGCAGTCTAACATCGACGGCTTGTACTTTGCACTCAAGCTCACAGATTCCACAGTGCCAGCATTCTCCAGGATAAGACTGATAAGGCAAATCTCTCTCCCCATCCCATGCAATACAATCTGCCGGGCACTCACGATAACACGCTCCACATCCAACGCATCTCTTGTAATTTATCTCTATAGGCATAGTAAAATAACACCTCCTTACTCCATTTTCATTCTGGAAGCTTTCGGGTTGAAAGCCTCATCTCGCCATTTTCTCTATGGATTACAATCCACTTCTCCCATTCAGGGTCAGTCTTTGGGTAATCATTCCGTTGATGTTGCCAGAAACTGATGCCCCCTCTCTTTATAGATCTGCTCTCTTTCCGCACTAGGGAGGCTCGGATATGCATTTCTATCGTATCGAAGATGTTCTGGACTTCCACACAGCGCATCAACTCATGAAAATTTCTTGCATGGAGTGTGGGGATGTACTTCTCTCTCAGTCCCATTAATATCTCTAAACCCTTTTCCCTAACTACCCCAGTTCGCCCAAGCCCTGTATAATCTGTTGAAATCGCTCGGGCCATTTCCTCCAGTTCTATGGGGTTTATTCCCTTCTCCCTAAGGGGAGCACGGATTTTTCCTATGCATCTCTGAACCTGCTCTTCTTCGATCGATTGTTTCCCTGCTTCACGGGCATAATTCGCTGCATATTCTCCGGCTAGGTGCCCTGAGGAAGCTGATCCTGAAAGGCCATATGTAAAAGATGTCTGGTCTCCAGCCGCGTATAACCCCTTTAATGATGTCTTCATGTCCTCATCAATAAGCAAACCACCACAAAAAGAGCAGGGGACTATCTGAATTGGAATGAGGTCCTTTCTGATGTTAATGCCCCAGTCTTTATACCATTTCTGAGTGATAGGGTACTCATTGGCAATGTTCCTCTCTAAAATCTCAAAGGCTTCCTCAGGTAGGTGCCTGCAATCCCAGTAAACTGGACCTCTACCCTCTTTAATCTCCCTTATCATTATGTCCAAACGGTTGCGGCTATCCTCCCAACTATTTATAAGCTGCTCTCCTCTCTGGTTTACAAGATGCGGCAACCATTCAAATGGCATCAACCCAAATATTCCTCCACCATCCCTCACAGAGACGTAATCAAGATAGGCGAATTCCACATTTATAAGCTCCGCACCTGCCCGATATGCCATCGCGCTTCCATCGCCACAATTTGTAGTCGAATCGTAAGTTAAGAAAAGCCCATCCTGTGGAATAAACACCCTGCCAGCCACACCCGTACTTACGACGATGGCCTTCGATTTCACTACGGTTATCATCCCATTCCTAACGTTTAGAGCGACGGCCCCAGTAACTGCTCCATCATGGGTGAGTAAATCTACAGCCATCGTCCTTTCTAAAACATTTACTTTAGTTTTTTGTACGGCTTCCCCGAGTTTTGTCTTGAGATCCACTCCTCTGACGGTAAGACAACCATAATTGCCCCTTTCTTTCGGCCATATCTGCTTGAAGCTTCCGTTATCCTCTCGCATCTTCACTCCAAATCGCTCAAAATCTAAGATTCGATCGTACATCCCCTTGGCCACTTTAAGAAAATGATTCCCTGAAAAACCCGAAAGACCGCGCTTTCCTACCCCGGTGCTTTGTGCATCCTTTATCGCCTCTTCAAGGGTTGGCGTATTGGGGATAGGACTTCCTACACCCGCGCTAACATGGTCCATACCCGGGCCAACCGAACCTCCTCTTCTCAGCGTTGCCTTCTCTATGACGGTAACATTCTTTACTATCTCACTCGCTTTCAGTGCGGCGAAACATCCTGCGATGCCGCCGCCAATCACTAATACGTCAGTGTCAATGATATTCGCACGAGATTCATCCAGTTTCATATTCCCTATTCCTCCTTCCCAGACTGACCTTGTCACACTTAGAATGCTTTCTTGGCCTATTTCTTCTCTTATACTACCTCAAAAGGCAACAGCTTCTTCTAACCCCTCGCGCCAGATCATTAGAATTGCCTCACCTCAAAGAGTCCGTTGCAATGGCTTCAGAACCCGAGAAATCTAACCTAGGCTTGCGGTTCACTCTAATACATCTGTTTAGGGCTATTGCGTGTTTTTTTTCAGATCGCACAAGACAAAGGATTACCTCTCGATTGTCTCCTATTTGCTATTTCTTTGTTTCCTCAGCCTTCATAGCTTTCATGATTTCGCCTAATTGTCGAAAATTCTCGTCCACGTACTTGGTCATCTGAGCTCTATCCATATAAACTATAGGGACCTCAAGACGGTTCATTACAGTGATGAAGTTAGGACTCTTAACCGCTTTAGCAAAAGCATTATCCAATTTTTTCAACACATAGTCGGGAAGACCCTTGGGGCCGACTACTCCCCAAATGTTGGGCATTACATACCCGTACAACTCAGGGAAAGTTGGCACATTCTCATATCCTGGTACCTTCTCAGAACCTAAGTACGCGAGAATCCTGAGTTTACCTTCCTTAACATAGTTCATGGCAATATGGTCCGGGGCTCCGGCAAACGCGGTGATATCACCTCTCAGCGTGGCAGGGACCATTTCAGCATTTCCTCCCTTGAACGGAACACAGGTAAACGCCACTTTTTCTTTTTTCTCAACCTGCCACAGGCCAATACCGGTACCTACAACTGACTTGGCTCCTATAATACCTATCTTTCCCGCTCCCGGGTTCTTTCTGGCCCATTCCACAAATTCCTTCCAGGTCTTCCATGGGGAATCGCTCTTGACTACAAAGACCCACTGAACACCTCCAAAGTTTGCAATCATTGTAAGGCCACTAAGATCTTTATATTCGGCCTCAGCCGAAAAAGGGGCCACAAATAAAGATGAAATTAAGGCCAGCCCCAAGGTATAGCCGTCAGGTTTCGAATTTATAACTTGGGTTACTGCAATGGATCCTGCGGCGCCGGGCTTGCTAATTGAAATGAACGGTTGCCCAAGATCCTTCTCGGCAGATTCGAATAATGCACGAGAACTAATGTCCCCTTGCCCTCCAGCAGCAAAGCCATAATAGAAATTAATGGGCCTTGTGGGATAGTCTGGATCTTTCGAAACGGCCAAATCATTACTCTGGAACAGAAAAACACACAATCCAATCACCCCTATAACGACCAAAACCCTTTTCACATTTTTTCTCATAACCCACCTCCATGTTTAGGTCTCAAGCTTTTTTATTTGAACCAATTCTGAACCTTCAGTTTCTCAGTCATTCAACCTCAAATGATTCGCCTATTTTCAACTACTCATCAGACTGTCCAAAAGGTTACAAATATCTTGCTGTAACAGCCCCAAATAACCATCCTATCCGATTGAGAAAACCATGTTACCCTTCGGTTCTGCTCATCTCAAACCACCTCTTTTCATGCGCAGATGTCCATCATTCCGTTTCCACAGGAATCGCTTTCATCTTTCTACGGAGAGCAGGGACAATGCGTGAAATAAGCATCAGGAATGTAACAATCATGCCTCCAGCAGCGATGGGGCGCGTAAAAAATATTAAGAAGTTTCCATCGGATATGAGCAACGATTGTCTGAGAGAATTTTCAAGCATGGGTCCCAAAATGAAGGCGAGAACCATAGGAGCTCCTTCGAACTTGTACTTTCGCATCAGGTATCCCAGCACCCCGAAAGTCAGCATTATCGTTATATCAAAGGTGTTATTATTAATACTGTATACTCCGATCAAGCAAAATAAGAGAATCAAGGGGAAAAGGACTTTATAAGGAATCTTGAGTACCTGAACCCATATACCAATCAGAGGCAAATTCAGTACTAAGAGCATCACATTTCCGACATACATACTTGCAATAACTCCCCAAAAAATCTCCGGATTCCTCGAAATCAATAGCGGGCCTGGCGCAACCCCATGAATTAACAGGGCTCCAAGGAGAACTGCCATCACTACGTTAGGAGGAATCCCAAGGGTAAGCAGTGGAACGAATGCTCCCCCGACCGCCGAATTGTTTGCGGATTCAGGGCCTGCAACTCCCTCGATGGCTCCTTTCCCAAACCTTTCCGGGTGCTTAGAGAACCTCTTTTCCACTGCATAAGATGCAAAAGATGAAATGAGAGCCCCTCCGCCCGGTAATATTCCAAGCAAAAAACCCAACACACTACCTCTAAAAATAGGCGTAATACTGTCCTTCCAGTCCTGCCTGTCAGGGAGAAGTCCTCTTATTTCAGCATCGCAGACACTTCTGCCCTCTAAGTTCTTCTCAATGTTAAAAAAAACCTCAGAAATGCCGAAAAGACCCATGACAAAAGGGGCTATCCCAATACCGTCAATTAGTGAAGGGATACCAAAGACGAACCGAAAAGATCCGGTTTCGGGATCTTGTCCGATACAACCCAGGATGACCCCGAAAGCAGCCATCATGAGTGCCCGCGTGACAGATCCTGAGGCCAAATATATCAACAGTGTCAAGCCCATACACACTAAACTCACATATTCGGGAGGACCAAATCGAAGAGCTACCGATGCCAACGGAGGAGCAACCAGCATGAGGAAGATGACACTAAAGGTTCCCGCGATGAAAGAGCCAAACGCTGCAATTCCCAGGGCTGCCCCTGCTCTTCCTTGCCGCGCCATTTGATATCCGTCCAAGCATGTGATTACAGAGCTCGCTTCCCCTGGAATATTAACAAGGATCGACGTTGTCGACCCTCCGTACTGCACTCCATAATAGATCCCCGCCAGCATAATAATAGAAGATACAGGGCTCACCTTGAAGGTGAGTGGCAAAAGAAGCGACATAGCACCTACAGGGCCAATCCCGGGGAGAACCCCGATCAACGTTCCAATAAAGACTCCGATAAAACAGAACAACAAGTTATTCGGCTCAAAAACTACAGAGAAACCTAAGAAAATATTATGAAGAACGTCCATAGCTCTTCCTATTAGACTTCAAAACCCCAGGATTCCAGTGGGAAAAGGAACTTTCAGCCATAGTTTAAAAACCCCATATGAAACCAGAATAGTAATTAAGCTGCCCAATACGGATTTCCATAATTTTGTGGGATCCACCGCTTTAAATAAAAAAATCATCAACAGAAACGTAGAAAGAACGAAACCAAGAAAATCAAACATATAAGTATATATCGATAGCCCGGCTAGCACTAACAGGACTTTTTGCCATTTGACACCTAGCCAGACCGACTCATTTCTTCTGTCTTTTCCAGTTTTATACATCCCTATAAAGGTCATCCCCAAATCGATGATACTGAGAACGATAAGAAGCAAAGCGGCCAGGAAAAAAATAAAACCTGGCCCTGGTTGGCGAAACCTCCCTAAGCCCAATCGATATGCACTGCCGGCAGTATAAACCCCAATGGCAAGCCAAAAGATGCTCTCTATCCCGTAATGCGCCTTCATTCTTTTTGGTCCTGTTCTGTAGGAAACGAATTCCCTACGAAAAATGCCACCGATGCATGATCAAGACAGTTCGGATGAAATCTTTCGCGCATACTGGACAACCAGCTTGCTAAGCTCATGGACTCTCTTCATGCTGATCCGAAACGCAGGCCCACCCACAACCAAGCCCGCTAACAACTCATCCAATCCGTTAAGAATAGGACCAGCTATGGCTCTCACATCCTTATCCACTTCCTGATCGCTAAATGCATAACCTTTCTTGCGAATGCGTCTCAAACGAGATTTCAGTTTATCAACATCCGTGATGGTATTCGACGTATATCGCTTCAACCCCTCTTTAAAAATGATCTCATCCCACTCTCTTTCAGGGAGGTAAGCCATCAGAATCTTGCCCGATGCTCCAGCATGTAAAGATATCTGTGCCCCTGGTTGGAATAATGAATACCGGATCGGCTCTTCACTTTCTACCCTCTCGAGGACAATCCCTTTAGTTCCGTAGACGGCTGTCAAAAATACCGTCTCTTTGGTAATCTGAGATAGTTCTCTCATAAAGGGCCGGGCTATTGCGGCAATATTAAATCGGCACTGAGCCAGAAGACCCAATCGAAGTGCACTTAAGCCCAGCGTGTATCTGGCCGTACCCTTATCTTCTTGGAGAAGGCTGTATTTGGTCAACGTCCTGACAAGACGATAGGCCTTGCTCTGGCTGTATTTTAGCTTTTTTGAGATTTCGGCCACGCTTAAGAGTGGCGTGGCAGTATCATACAGGAGAAGAATGTCAAGCCCATGGGCGAGGGATTGGTTGATTGTCATATATTGAAAATTAATTGCCAATACATGACAACCTTATACCACACTTGATTTTTTTGTCAAGAAAAAACTTTCCCCCCGATATTTTAACTCTATGATATTTTTTTAGCTTATTATGGAAGGTAGCTATCATTTACCTTTCATCATTCCTTCCTCATCGTCCTTTTCTTCCAGAAAATTGGTGATTGTGATCCAAAATCTGATTTATCTTAATATTCCATATCTCAGTTCTCTGAAATAGGTATATAAGGAAGGGGAAAGAGGGGAATCTATGGAGGACAAAGAGAGGCGGATGTTAGAAAAAGAAGCGTTGTCCAAAAAGTAAAGGCGAATTCACGAAATGGGAAGCGGAAGAGAACCTTAGCGCTACAAACCGGCCCGGGTGGTCTCGTAGCCTGCCCCCTGGGTTCCCATGAAGGGAAGGCTGAAGTGAGCATGAACGTCAATTCCTCCCGGGAAAAGGTACCTCCCTCGGACGTCGATCACCTTTTCTGCCCGACCCTCCAGTCCGGTTCCGATCGCAACGATCTTTTCTCCGTCGATCAATACGTCTGATCTGTATTGATCCACTGCAGTCACAATCATTCCGTTCTTAAGCAACGTCGTCATCCCTGTAACCTCCTCCTCTTCTTGTTTCATGACGCGAGATCAGTCACGGTCTCTAACAAGATGTCCGCCCCCAGTTTAATGTCCTTCAGCTCCGTCCATTCCTCAGGGCAGTGGCTTCTCCCTCCCTTGCTCGGAACAAAAATCATTCCCACCTCCGTGATCTCAGCCATGACGGATGAATCATGAAGGGCCCCGCTCGTGATCCGGGTGACTTCTACCTCCTTTCTCTCGGCCGCACCTTCGATCAATCGGACGATCCTTTTCGAAAGCCGAACGGGTGGAGTATCCGATCTCGGTGTGATGTCGCATGTCAGTCTTCGATCCTGACAAGTTCCCGTAATGGCCGCCATTACTTTTTTCGATGCTTTGTCAATGAGGCCCGGATCCGTATCGCGGACGTCTATCGTGAACCGAACCCGCCCGGGAATCACGTTCACCTGCCCTGGTTCGCACTCTAAGACTCCGACCGTTGCCACCGTATTCGGGCTCACCTCATGGGAAGCTATCTCTTCCACCGCTGAAATAATTCTCGCCGCTCCCTGCATTGCGTCGAAGCGAAGGTTCATGGGGGTCCCGCCGGCGTGATTCGCCACTCCCTCAAGGGTTACTGTGAATTGCTTTATTCCCGCTATCGCTTCCACGACCCCCACCGAGATCCCTTTCTTTTCCAGAACGACACTCTGCTCGATATGGACTTCCAGCATCGCCTGGATCTGATCAGGACAAAGGATCGAATTCTCGGCCATGGGAACACCCAGCTGCTCCATCGCATCCGTGTAACTCACGCCTTCTTTGTCCTTGAAGCGGACGAGGTCATTGAGATTGACTTCGCCCGTCCAGGCTCTGCTCCCCAAAAGGATCGATTGAAATCGCGCCCCTTCCTCTTCAGCAAACACAACCACGTCGATCGGATGGCGGTGAGCGATCCCATTTTCAACGATCACCCTTGCGGCCTCCAAAGCCGAGACCACCCCTACCACGCCGTCGAATCGACCGCCCTGGAAAACCGTGTCAATGTGAGATCCCATCATCACGGCGGGCCTTCCTTTGTCACTTCCTTCCAGTCGACCCCTGACATTCCCCGCCGCACCGTCGAAGATCTCCGCCCCGATTTTTCTGAGCTCCTCGATCACATAAGAACGGGCAGCCATATAGGGCTTAGAAAACGTCAAGCGGGTGATCCCTCGTTCAGACGTTGTATTGAAGGAGTTGATCACCTCAATATCCTTTTGAATTCGAAGGGCCTGAACTTCCATCCCTCTCCTGCCCGATCGGCGACCCCGCGGGCCCTGAACCCGGCCTCTCATCTCTCTCATCTCCTTCAGGCCTTCCTCATCGACGAGACCAACAGACGTAGACTCTTCATAATATGTTTAGATATCCAATGCAATAATAATATTCCGTCATTCCTGACAGCTTCCGTCTGGGCGTCGTGGCGTGATTTGCCAAAGAAAGGAAGCTCTTTCAGCAAATAAACGATTAAATAATCCTTGACTTCTTCAGGGTCACTATGCTAATTTGCCAATGGTTAGAGTGGGTGAAATTGACTTCTCAAGGGAGGTGATCAGGATGTTTAATGTCTTCGGGATCATTATCGGAGTCGTTGTCATTATTGTCGGGCTTATTCTTCTGGTGACCTGGTGGGCGATGTTCGTCAAAGGGCTTATGGCAACCGTCCCTCTCATCCTTGTCTTGATCGGCGCCGGTGCCCTCGTTTACTTTGTCAGCGAGATTAAATCGAGGTTGGAGATCCAGAAGGAAAAAACGCCAGCTACGGAAGAAAAAAAGACCGAATAGAAATTAGATCGCTTCATATTCAAATCGTTTTCCGGGCGGATGTGAGGACAAAATCACCTCCGCCTTTTATTTTATATCCTCTCCACGGTTGCGGAGGGAAAGAGGCTTTGCTTTCTCGTTAAATCGGATCTCCCATGAAGAAACTGCAACCCGGCGATAAGATCGTCAAGATCGATAAGGAACTCGGGATCGCATGGATCCTGCTCCCGCCCGATGACAACCTTGGGGGATTTCAAGGCATCTCGCCGAGGGTCATGGACGAAGAAAAATTTCTTTCCGCAAAAAGGAAGGCCCAGATGAAAAAGGGCTAAGGCGTGGTTACCGGCAGGTCCTACGGGTCAATGTTTTATCCTCTCTTCTCTCCTCCTTTCGCGGGAGGCTCCACCCAAAACCCCTCCATGGATGATGATTCCGTCAGGGTCCACACTGATGGCTTTGAGATAGTAATGCTCGGCCTTCGCCGCCTCTCCAATCCGTTCGTAGCATTCGCCCATCAGGCTGAGCGCATCCTTAAAGGTGGGCAAAAATTCAATCACCTCTTCCAGGGTGTTGATGGCTGCATAATAACGCTTTAATTTCCAATAACACATGGCCAACCAGTAGTGTCCCTGATAATGCTTGGGATTGGTACGAATCACCTTCTCATAATAAGGGATAGCCGCTTCAAACATCCCCCTTCGATAATAAAGGCCTCCCAGGTTCAAAAAGGCCGGAATGCTGTTCGGATCCACGCTCAGAATCCTTTCGTAGACTCTAACCGACCTGTCCAGAGCGTTGACACGATCGTAGGCATTGCCCTTCCCGAAGAGATAGTTGGTCTGTATCTCTCCCAGGGAAAGATCTTCCCATGCCAGGTCTTTGAGCAGGGACCACAAGACAGGAATCATGCAAAAACAGAATCTTACTGAGCGTATCCATCTCATGGCATTCACCTATCTTTTACCCAACGTATTAATCGTCAGGATCGTCGGTCCCCTTAGATCGTTCATTCCGTTAAAGGATCTAAACCTTCTTAACCGAATATCTTCTCTGTTTCAATTATACATGAAATCGGAAGTGGACGATATCCCCGTCCTGGATCAAGTAGTCCTTTCCTTCCGAACGAAGAAGGCCTTTCTCTCTTGCGACATGCTCGGAGCCGCAGGCCATAAAGTCACTGTAGGAGATCACCTCGGCACGGATAAACCCCCTCTCCATGTCGCTGTGGATCTTTCCTGCAGCCTTGGGAGCCGGAGTCCCTTTTGAAACGGTCCAGGCCCTCAGCTCCAAGCTGACCGTCGTATAAAAGGTGACCAAGTCCAGGATCTCGTACCCCACTTGCACCAACCGATCCAGGCTCGAGCCTTCCAGGCCCAGCTCTCTTCTAAATTCCTCCCTTTCCTCTTCTTTCAATTCAGAAAGTTCTGCCTCCAAATCGCCGCAGATGGTCACCATCTTGCTTCCTTCCCTCTCGCACCATTGCCGCATCGCCTTCAAACAGAGACCTTCTCCTCTCAACTCCTTCTGATCGACATTGGCCACGTAGAAAACGGGTTTGGCGGTCAGGAGATGGAGGTCCGTAAAGATGATCTCCCGTTCGCCTTTCGGGTGGAAGGTCCCGGCCCTCTGCCCCCGGTTCAGGAAATTCTGGACTTCCCGATAGACCTCCAATTCCAGGGCACCTTCTTTGGCGCCTAACCGGTGGAGTTTCTCTGTCTTTGCCATTGTCTTCTCCAAGGTCTGAAGGTCCGACAGGACTAATTCGGTATTGACCACTTCGATATCTCTCACCGGGTCCAGGGAACCGTAGTCGTGGGCTACGTTCTTGTTATCAAAACAGCGCACCGTGTGGGCAATCGCATCCACATTTCGAATGTGATCGAGAAATTGATTCCCCAGCCCCTCTCCTTTGCTTGCGCCCTTTACCAATCCGGCAATGTCGAAAAACTCAAGGGTGGTGGGAATCATTTTTTTCGGATGGATGAGCTTCGCAATATTCTCCAATCTTTGATCGGAGACGGGCACCACACCGATATTCGGCTGGATCGTGCAAAAGCGGTAGCTCGCTACTTCTGCCCCTGCGGCGGTCAGGGCATTGAAGATCGTCGATTTCCCAGCATTCGGAAGACCTACAATCCCGCTTCGAAAACCCATCGAGACCTCTCAATGCCAAATTAAGGACAAATGACTTAATGTGAAGCTCCCCGCCCACAGGGCGGGGCTTCCCGGACACGCAGTGGCGAACAGAATGTGAGCCAACGAAATCTCATTTATATTGTGTCCCTTGGACCGGCCTACCTGCCTACCGCAGGCAGGCAAGGCGGGGCTTGCGGGGCACTTGCCGGTCAAAAGTCTTTTTCTTCGCTCATTTGGAATTTGAGCCCTTTTTGAACCTTGCACTTTGACATTTGACATTTTAAGTAGATTTTTCCACGTATATTTGTATAATAAAATGACAGTAAAATAAAGTCCTTTGCAGGGGCCCCTCTCCCGGAGGAAAAAGGATGAAGCAGCAGAACCGGATGATGGTGGAGATAGCGTGTGCCATCTCAAAAAAGACCCATTCGAAGGGGATCTTGCTCTACGCCGACATGATCGAGGACTACGTGGGTCTGGCCAAGATCGGCCAGGAGAAACACGTCGATCTCATACTCGCCATTAAGAATCCTGCTTCTTTTCAGGAGGCCAGTGCGATCTTTAAGAAAGTCCTTCGGATTCCTGATATCCCCCTAGGCCGCATCAATCAGATCAAGATGGCAATCATCCAGGCCCTTTCAAAGGGGCTGGTCAAAAAAGGCGATAAGTGGGTCTGCCTTTCCGGGATACCTCAAACCAAGGCCCTCGATAACCTCCTGATTCTCGAGTTTGGAAAGGAGTTCGAGCTGATCGCTTCTTCGGACCTCCCTGTCCTCTCGGAGATCGTGATGCCCGAGGTCTTCGATTCCCTGCTCAACCTTGCCCTCGAAATCTCCTCCGAAGCGAAGGAGGGAAGAAAACCCACCGGGACGATCTTCGTCCTGGGCAAGCATGAGGATGTTCTCCGGTTTTCACACCCGATGGTCATCAATCCCTTTCAGGGGTATCCCGAAGAGGAACGGAATATCCTGGACCCCCGCTTGAAGGAAACCGTTAAGGAATTTTCTTCCATCGATGGTGCTTTCATCTTCAGAGAGGATGGGGTTATTCTGGCGGCGGGCCGTCACCTCGATGCATCCGGAGAGAATATCGAGATTCCCCTTGGCCTGGGAAGCCGGCACCGGGCCGCAGCAGGGATTACCAGTTTGACAGACGCCTTAGCGATTGTGGTATCCGAAGAGACAGGGGAAGTGCGTATCTTTCATCACGGAAAGATCTTTATGCAGATTGAGAAAGGAGAATAGCCGTCACGCTCCAATCGCCAAATCCCAAATTCCAAAGAAATTCCAATTTCCAATAACCCGTTGACTCAAACTCTGTCTTCACTTTGGAATTTTGGTTATTGGGGATTGGTGATTATTTGGATTTTGCTGTTTGCCTTCCTGCCCCGCCTGCCGGCGGGCAGGGGTAGACAGGGGATTTGGTGCTTATCGCACTGCAAGGCGGGGCTTCAGGCAGGGTTCAGGTCGATCTTCTTCTGATATCGGTTCATGGCGGCCTGAATTCCTTCCAGGAGCATGACCTTAAGAGATTCCGCCGCTCTCGAAAGGATCCTCTCTAATTGAGATTGCTGGACTTCATCGAAGGAAGTCAGGACATAGTCGGCCGGATCCATCCCCCGAGGGGGCCTTCCAATACCCACCTTCAGCCTCAAGAAAGCATTTTTGCCCAGGGACTCCATGATGGATCGAACCCCTTGATGTCCTCCGTCCCCCCCCTTCTGTTTAAAGCGAAGCCTTCCAAAGGCAAGGTCTAGATCGTCATGAATGACGATCAGATCTTCTGTCCCGACCTGAAAAAATTGGATTATTTTCTTTACGGCCTCTCCGCTCCGATTCATAAAAGTCATCGGCTTGGCAAGGATTACCTTCTCAGCATCGATCCATCCTGTTCCATGGAGAGAGTTGAAACGTTTCGTTGAGATAAGAATGCGGTTTATTTCGGCAAGCTGATCCACCACCTGAAATCCGATATTATGCCGTGTCCCCTCAAAGCGGACTCCAGGATTACCCAGTCCCACGATGATTTTCACACCCGATTACTTTTCCTCCTCCTTCTTTTCCTTCTCTTCTTTCTCCTCTTTCTCCTTCTCCTTCACCTCTTCTCCTTCCGCTGCCTCCGCTACCACTTCTTCCTCTACCTTCTTCTCTTCCGCCACAGGCGGCACGACAGTGGCGATGGTGAAGTTCGTGTCGAACAATATCTTCCCCTTCTCCACCTGGATCTCCTGGACGTGAATCGAATCACCGATCATCAGGGGGGTCACATCGACTTCAATGTTCTTGGGAATATCTCCCGGAAGGCATTGAATCTGAATGGTCCTTCGGATCTGCTCCAGGATACCCCCCATCTTCAGTCCTTCGGGTTTTCCAACCAGATGCACGGGAACTTCCACGGTGACGACCTCATCCATGGCGACTTCGTAAAAATCGGTATGGAGGGTCACGCCCTGAAGAGGGTCGATTTGAATCTCCTTCACCATCACAACCTTTCGATCCGCTTGATCACCCTTTCGGATATTGAGGTCAATCAGAACATTCTCCCCTGCCTCCGTCTGCAAGGTTTTTGCAAATTCTTTGGAATTGATCACTAAAGGGATCGTTTGAGACTTGGGACTGTAAAAAACGGCCGGGATCAATCCCTTCGCCCTGAGTTTCCTGGCATTGCCTTTCCCAATCCCCTCTCGAATCTCGGCTGACAATACGGGCCTTTCCATAAGATCACTCCTTCTTCTAAGTTTAAACAAACAAAGAACTTACCGACTCGTCCTCATAAATTCTCCGGATAGCTTCGGCTAAGAGCCCCGAGGTAGAAAACACTCTGATCTTGGGACACGTTTTGGCTTCCTCCCGGAGTGGAATCGTGTCTGTCACAACCATCTCTTTTATCGGAGACTCCATCAGCAGCTTCACCGCCTGGCCTGAAAGAACAGGATGGGTACAGCACGCAAAGACGCCTTTGGCCCCCTTTTCCATCAAGGCATAGGCCCCCCGAACCAAAGTCCCTCCTGTGTCCACCATGTCATCAACCAGCACGGCAACCATTCCGTCGACATCACCGATAATATTCATCACCTGTGAAACGTTCGGGGACTCCCTCCGCTTGTCGATGATGGCTAAGGAAGCACCCAATCGCTTGGCATAGGCTCGGGCTCTTTCAACACCACCCGCATCGGGTGAGACAATGACCACATCGTTCTTCACCTGCTTGAGATAATCCAATAGGACCGGAGCGGCAAACAGATGGTCCACCGGTATATTAAAAAAACCCTGGATCTGGCCGGCATGGAGATCGACCGTGAGGACTCGAGAGGCACCCGCCGTAGTAATCAGGTCAGCCACCAGTTTGGCAGAAATGGGAGCCCTGGGAGAAACCTTACGATCCTGCCTGGCATACCCGTAATAAGGCAAAACCGCTGTAATTCTTCTTGCGGACGCCCTCTTCAGGGCATCAATCAGGATCAGCAGTTCCATCAAGTTGTTATTGACCGGAGCACAGATCGACTGAATCACAAAGACATCCATCCCTCGAACGCTCTCATCGATCTCGACATTAATCTCTCCGTCACTGAAATTCTTCACCATCGATTTTCCAATCGGGACATTCAGGTTCTCGGATATCTTTCTCACCAAATCAATATTTGAATTGCCTGTAAATATCCTGAGCCAGCTGCTATCCTTATTCACATCGGATCCGATCTTTCTCTTAGCCATGAGATCCCCCGTCAGAGTACGTCCACCTCTCAAAATCCATGTTAAAACGTAAGAATAAGCGATCAAAAAGAATTTGTCAAATTAGAGATTGACCTCTGATTACACCCCTGCCTGCCGGCTGGCAGGGATTACAAGCCGATTACACAGAGTACAATACGTTGAAACTGAAGAAAAATCCATGGAATCATTCTTTGAAATCCCTGCTTGCCAGAAAGCAGGCACGTAATCACAGAGCGAGAATCAGTCTTTCGGAGCGGCCGGACTGAGATGAAACCCCAGGACCTGTTCGCACCAAGATGCCACCTCGATCAGCTTCTCTTCCCTCATGGGCAAGCTCCCCAGTTGCAGACCAAAAGGAAGGCCCTGACTATCGACCCCTGATGGGATCGATATCGACGGAAAACCGCAGAAACTCCAAGGCTGGCAGAAGGCAGGACTGCCCGTGGAGCCGAGTCCTTTTGGGGCCGTGGAAGGCGCCGTGGGCATAAATACCGCATCAAAGGGCATCAATCTTTCACTCATCTCCTTCTGAAAGGCCAGTCGATGACGAAGGGCCTCCACATACTGATAACCGGGAATTGTCATTCCCTCTTTGATCCGGGCCCTGATCTTAGGAGGATACTGATCGCCGTGGGATGCAAAAAGAGACCGGTGATAGCAGGCCAATTCCGTATGATGGATCGTCCGGTAGGCGCTGTCCCCTTGGGCATAGGATTCTGGCAGCTCCGTATCGACTACAACTGCACCTGCCTCTTTCAGTCTCTCTTTTATTGATGAAATATGCTTCACGATTTCAGAAGAAGCCTCCGCCTCGAAGAACCCCCTCAGGTGCCCTAACCGCGGATAGGAACGAGAGGAATGAGGGCTTTTTTCTTCAGGATTGTCTTCTGACACAGGCATTCGGGCAAAGGGAGATGGCTGGTGGTTTCTCATGATCTGACAGAGAATGCGGGCATCCTCCACAGACCGGGTGAGTGCCCCCAGATGATCCAAACTCCATGAAACCGGTATCACCCCATCCAAACTGATAGAGCCATAGGTGGGCTTGAATCCAACAATACCATTAAAGGCAGCCGGCCTCAGCACCGATCCCCCAGTCTGTGTGCCCAGGGCTGCCAGACACATCCGGTCTGCTACCGCGGCTCCAGAACCGCTGCTCGACCCCCCAGGTGTGTGTTCCGGGTTCCACGGGTTGCGGGTAATCGTTGGGTCGAGATTGGCAAAAGGAGTCGTCTCCGTTTTTCCAAGAATGATCGCCCCCTCTGCCCTGAGCCGTTGTACAGCCGGGGCATCTGTCTCGGCCACACGGGCGGGGTAGATGCTGCTGCCACCCCTCGTCCACATTCCTTGAACATCGATGATGTCTTTTACCCCGATTGGAACACCATGCAATCTTCCTCGCCAGTGTCCGGCGTGCGATTCGTTGTCGCAGCGCCGTGCCTCCTCAAGGGCCACCTCCTCATAGATTTCCACCCAGGCGTGAATCAGTCCCTGCCGCCGATGGATCCTCTCCAGACAGGATTTTACCAGATCCTCAGCTTTTAGCTCCCCTCTCCGCAAGAGAGAAAGGGCAGCAGCAACGGTCAGTTCACGGGGTTCTTCCATGGGTCCTCCTCTTCCTATTCGATCGTGAGAAATTTCCGACGGGGCTTTCCAACGGGGCAAAGTTTGGGTAACGGTTCTTTCACATCGGTGGTCTTCTGAAATGACAAAAAATTGGCTGGGGTGGGAGGATTCGAACCTCCGAATCCAGGTTCCAAAGACCTGTGTCTTACCGCTTGACGACACCCCAATCTGAAATCAAATTCCAATAACCAAATCCCAGATTCCAGATAAGCTCCAATAGCTCAATATTCAAATAGTCCACTCGGTCAATCTCAATTTGGAAATTTGGTTACTGTAGCCTCGGGCATTATCTGGATACTGGTGCTTGAAATCTGGCTATTCTGATCTACTCCTTTGTATCTCTCTATTATACTCATCTAACACTTTCGATTCAATCAGTTGACGGGTTTGATTGTTGAGGGGGTGAGCTGTATCCCTGTAGGTGCCGTCTTTCCTTTTCTTGCTTGGCATGGCGACGAACAATCCATTATTCCCACTGATCACTTTCAAATCTCTCACCACAAAACAATCATCGAATGTGATCGTTACATATGCCTTGAGCCGATCTTCTTGCACGGGAAATACTTTGACTTCTGTCACTTCCATAATTCCCCCTTGCTTCGTACCTAATGAGATTTTACGAATTGTCTCTCCGCCCTGTCTCCTATCATCCAGGATATTCAGGCAGAAATGCTCTGTGCATTTATAACAATCCACCCCTTCTCTCTAACCATTTTCTTGATCTTCTTGTAGGCCTCTGACGCACCTCCTTTCTCAGAAAAGATCCCAAAAACGGTGGGGCCACTCCCTGTCATCGAGGCCCCCAAAGCTCCGGCATCATAAAGCATCCTTTTCATTACGTCAATTTCGGGGTATTTTCGCCCCACCACCTCCTCCAGATCATTCCAAAGAAGGCGCGAAATCCCCTGTGGAGTTCTCCATAACTTATGAAGATTAAATTCAAATTTCCCCTTTGTCAACAAGAAATTCTGATATGCCCAACGTGTTGAGACCTCGAAATTAGGATAAATAAGAACATACCGTAATTCTGGAAGTTTTATCCTTCTTAATTTCTCTCCGATCCCTGAGGCAATGGCTGCTCCTTCGAAAAAGAAGAAAGGGACATCCGCCCCGATCTCCAGCCCCATGCTCATCAACTCTTTCTTCGAAAGGCGCGCGTTCAAAAGTTGATTCATTGCTTTCAGGGCGGTGGCGGCATTGCTGCTTCCGCCTCCGAGTCCGGCTCCCAGCGGAATCCTTTTCCGGATTTTGACGAAGACCCCGCCCTTATAGTCCGATTTTTTCAAGAAGGATTGAAGGGCCCGGTAAACCAGATTCCTTTTTCCAACAGGGAGGCCGGGATGGTCCGTGGTTATGGATATACCTCTTTCCTTTTTCAAAGAGAAATGGATCAGGTCATGAAGACTGATCTCTTGCAGAATGGTCCGTAACTCATGGTATCCATCTTCTCGTTTCTTCAGGATGTCCAGTCTCAGGTTGACCTTCGCAGGAGATTCTAAATGAAGTGTCTCTGCCATCCAAAGTTTCCAACAACGCCCAGCCTATTTTGAAGGGGAAAGGACCTTAATCTCAATGGGCCCCACCCGGATCTCAACCCTTTTGCTCTCTCCCTGTTCAGGCACGATGTAAATGATACTGCTCCATCCCTCCTTGATAAAGGAGAGCATCACATTTTGAAGCTCAAAGTTGCTCATCAGCCTCCATTCATTCTTCGGCATCTCTTGCTTGAAGAAGTTCGACAGCTTCTCCATCTCCCCCTTCCCTTCATAGACGAGGAGTCCTGCTTTGGTCGCTCTGGTCTCGTAGAGAAAGGACTCTTTCCGATTGAGGGTCATCCCGGGAGGAAGGGGAATGTCCTCAAAACGATAAGAGGTTAAATTAGCCTGCTTCGATTCCGGTTCTTGCTGCCGTGTGGTTCGGGAGGGCAAGAGATTCTTGCAACCATAAACCCCCACACAGAGTAGAACAATAACCAACCCGACTCCCAACGCTCTGTGCCATCCTTTTTTCCCCATTTCCATTCCTCCAGAACGAATTTTATCTTTATCATAGGGGAGGAACTCTTTTTTTTCAAGACATTTTTGATAAAGTTGCTCTTTCTCATTCGAAATCTGGAATCCTTCCTTCTTGGCGTTATCGAACAGAATCCTGATTGTATATTTTTATGAGCAACTGAAAAAAAAGACCCCGTCTATGGGGTCAGGAGGGCCCTGGGGTCACCCATGTTTCACATTTTCTTCTCTTAGCAGACTTGCCGGGTGCCGCAGGAGAGGACCTGGCCGCCTTTGCTTCCGCTCCGGTAAATGGTGATTCCCTTGCACTTCTCACGGTAGGCCATGAGAAAGGCTTCCCTCACCTCTTCTTTTGTTGCATCCTTGGGGAAGTTGATCGTCTTGGATACGGCATTGTCCGTATATTCCTGAAATGTGGCTTGAAGTTTTACATGCCAGACCGGCGGAATCTCAAAGGTGGTGACGAAAAGCTCTTTTATACGCTTGGGAATGTTGGGAAGCTCCTGAAGGCTCGCTCCTTGAGTGAGGGATTGAATCAGTTCTTGATTGAGAAACCCCTCCTTCTCCCCTATTTCGACAAAGACCGGGTCCATGATTTGAAATTCCATATCCTCCAAGGCTTTCCGGGTATATTGAATGGCAAAAAGAGGCTCAATGCCACTCGAACAATCGGCCAGGAGACTGAGCGTCCCTGTGGGAGCAATCGTCGTGACCGTAGCATTTCTCAGTCTCATTCCACCCGTTCTGTCATAGATGGATCCCTTGTAATTCGGAAAGACCCCCCTCTCTGCTGCCAGTTCTATCGAGCGCTCGCGGGCTTGATATTGAATAAAGCTCATCAGACCCTTTGCCACTTCCAAAGCCTTCTGTGAGTTGTAGGGGATTCCCAGACGGATGAAGAAATGAGCAAGCCCCATCACGCCTAGGCCAATCTTCCGGTTCCCTTTAGCCATCTGGCCGATCTCAGGTAAGGGATATTGATTCATATCGATCACATTATCCAGAAAATGGACTGCCTCCCTCACTGTCCTTCTAATCTTTTCAAAATCGGCCTCCAGTCCCTTATCGCCCTTTTTGACCATCTGAGAAAGGTTGATCGATCCAAGAACGCATGGTTCATAAGGAAGAAGAGGAACTTCGCCGCAAGGATTGGTGCTTTCGATTTCACCCAGTTGAGGCGTAGGGTTTGCCTCGTTTATCCGATCCAAGAAAAGAATTCCCGGGTCTCCAGTCTCCCAGGCAGCACTGACGATCGCATCCAATACCTCTTTCGCCCTGATCCTTCCTGCTTCTTTCTTTGTCCTCGGGTTGACCAGGCTGTAATCACTGTCTCTCTCCAGGGCCTCCATAAAAGCCTTTGTTAAGCCGACGGATAAGTTGAAGTTCGACATCTCATTCGGCTGAAGTTTGATCGTGATAAATTCCATGATATCCGGATGATCAACCCTCAACACCCCCATATTGGCCCCTCTTCTCGTCCCCCCTTGCTTAATCACTTCGGTCGCCATATTAAAGACCCTCATGAAGGACACAGGACCGCTTGCTACTCCGCCTGTGGACTGAACCGTATCCTCTCTGGGCCTCAGATGGCTGAAGGAGAATCCGGTCCCTCCTCCGCTCTGATGAATGAGAGCAGTCTGTTTCACGGTCTCAAAGATGGAATCGAGTGAATCTTCAACGGGAAGGACGAAGCAGGCAGCCAATTGCTGAAGCTCTCTTCCCGCATTCATCAAGCAGGGTGAGTTGGGAAGGAAGTCGAGAGAGGCCATCAACTGATAGAAAATCTCTGAGAGTTCTTCGGGAGATGTCCGGCCTCCGTAGAGGCGCTCCGCTTCAGCAACATTTCGCGCGACGCGCCAAAACATCTCTTCTGGAGATTCAATAATCTTTCCCCGGGCATCCTTCCTTAAGTACCTCTTTTCTAAGACCGTGATCGCTTGTGGCGTGAGACGAAGATCTTTCATCCTGAACTCCTTGAAGGTCTGCCCGGGGGAGCCCCTTCTCCGTCGTGGCTAAACGGTCTCAACGCCCTTCACCTCCGGAACCTGTTGCTTGAGCACTCTTTCAACGCCCATTTTCAGGGTCATTTGCGACATGGGGCACCCTCCGCATGCACCCTTCAGTCTCACCTTGACGATCCCGTCAATCACATCAACCAATTCGATATCCCCTCCGTCCGCCTGGAGGGAAGGCCGAATCTTCTGCAGGGCCTTTTCCACGTCTTCTCTCATCAATTTCTCACCTCCTCCCCTCGCATTATTCCTTACAGTTTTCATCTAAATCCATAATAACACATAATTTTCTTAGTAGACAGACCCGTTGAAGTGAAGTATTGCGGGAAGAAAAAAAATGAAGGGTCAAGCAGAACTATCGGGAGACCCATTCCGGAATCAAGTAGGAATCTTCGAATTTGATCTTTCGGGTGAATATCCCTGAGCCATCCACGTCGATCAGAAACTGGTCAATGGGAGGTTCTCGGTCCCTGTCCACGGCATAGGCAAAGACCTTTCCGTTTCCGATCACCTTTGCAACATGCCCTCCGCCGGAGGTGTAATACTTTTCCACAATCTTCTCCACACCATCCACATATTGGATCGTGATAGAATAAGGCGTAAGCCCTTTCAGGTCTGGAATGGGCCACCCCTTAATGTTGATCTCCTGCCCTATAGCGGCCATGGGGATGCTAATCATTACAAGTCCGAGAAGAAAAAGAAGTCCTTTTTTCATCCAAAATAGAGTCTTGATCTTTGTCCTTTGATCTTTGATCTTTGATCTTTGATCTTTGATCTTTGATCTTTGATCTTTGAGCTTTGAGCTTTGATCTTTGAGCTTTGAGCTTTGAGCTTCTTTACCTATTCCTTTCCTTCCAGATACTTTTCCATTGCGAATGCGGCAGTAGCTCCGTTTCCAACCGCAGTGGCGATCTGACGTAACAGCTGCTTTCTGCAATCCCCCGCAGCAAAGATCCCTTTGACCGAGGTTTCGCAATTCTCATCGGTGATGATGTAACCTGCTTCGTCGGTCTTAATAAGGCCTTTTAAGAATTGAGTCCTTGGCAACAGGCCTACGAAAACAAAGACCCCCTCTGCCTGCAACTCCTTCACTTCGTTGGACTTCACATTCTTTACAAGGACGGACTGAACCGTTTTATCTCCTTGGATCTCCTGGATCACGGAATTCCACACAAACTTGATCTTCGGATTCGCAAAAGCCCTCTCTTGATAGATCTTTGTCCCCCGGAGGGCATCCCTACGGTGAATGATCGTAACCTCTTTGGCAAACTTTGTTAGATAAATCGCCTCCGTGAGTGCCGAGTCCCCTCCTCCCACCACAACGATCTGGCAATCCTTAAAGAAAGCCGCGTCACAGGTTGAGCAGAATGAAACCCCCTTGCCCGTAAACTCCTTTTCGCCAGGAACCCCCAGCTTTCGATATTCCGTGCCCGTACAGATGATCAAGGCGTCACAAAGGTATTCTGACTCATAGGTCTTAACAACCTTCATATCCTCTCTCAACGCCAGTTCCACCACCTCTTGCGCAATCACCTCCACCTCAAAGCGTCTTGCCTGCTCCTCCATTAAACGGCTGAGCTCCCCGCCTGTGATTCCTTCAGGAAATCCGGGATAGTTTTCGATGAGATCGGTTGTGATCATCTGCCCCCCGAAAAGAGCATTTTCTATGATAAGGGTTTTGAATCTCGACCTCGCGGCATAAAGGCCCGCAGTCAGGCCGGCAGGTCCTCCTCCGATAATAATGACTTCATAGGAATTGGGGGTTCCGCTTTTCATCGCCTTCTCCTTCACTCCATTAGAAAACCCCGTGTCGGTCAATCCCTTGGAAGACCGGAGACCTTCTAAGGAAGTTTATGCAAGGTACTGATAGTTAATCATACTAAAGAAGCACTGACTTGACAAGTTTAATTTGAGAAAGATCGACTAAAAACTTATAATTTGGTAAGTTCTTTTAGAAAGGACCGGTCTATGGGGGCCATCTTTTCTAAAGGAAAAGAGCTTTTTTTATCATCATGCGAAGCAATAGAGGAGGAGATGATGGAGCGTACACTTTCGATTGTGAAGCCGGACGGGGTGGTGAAGAATTTGATCGGTGAAGTGATTAAACGATTTGAGGGAATTGGCCTGAAGGTCATCGGCCTGAAGATGATCTTTATGAACAAGCAGGAAGCAGAAGGGTTCTATGCGGTCCATCGTGGCAAGCCTTTCTTCGAAAGCGTCACAACCTTCATGTCCTCCGGGCCCTCTGTGGTGATAGTTCTTGAAGGGGAGAAGGCGATTTCAAAGACGCGAGAGCTCATGGGTGCTACCGATCCTAAACAAGCGAAGGAGGGAACATTAAGGCGCCAATTCGCAGCCAATATCGAGCGAAATATCGTCCACGGGTCCGACGGGCCTGAGACCGCTGCCTTCGAGATCGGATATTTCTTTAATGCCCTGGAGATTTTCAAATATTGAACAATCCCCCTCACCTTCGCCCTTTCCCCCAGTGCCTGCCTGCCGGTAGGCAGGGGAGAGGGAGGGATGAGGGGAAGGATTTTGAGTTGGGCAATTCTTCAGATAAAGTCGATCTTAAGGATTTAACCTTCCAGGAACTAAGGAAGTTCATTACTTCCTTTGGGAAAGAGGGCTATCGAACCATTCAGATCACGAGATGGCTCTACCAGAAGGGTGTCCACTCGATCGACGAGATGACCAACCTCTCTAAACAGTTCCGTCAGGATTTGAATCGGATCAGTTTCGTCTCAACCCTTCGGCCACTCCATGTGGAAGAGGCAAGCGATGGGACAAGGAAGTTTCTTTTTCAACTCGAAGACGGAAACCGAATCGAAAGCGTCTTGATTCCTGATAAGAAGCGGCTGACCCTTTGCCTCTCTACCCAGGTGGGATGCGCGCTTGGGTGCCGGTTCTGCCTGACGGGGAAAATGGGATGGAAAAGGGACTTAAAGGTTTCAGAGATTCTCAACCAAATTCTTGCAGTTAAAGAAACCCTGTCAGATCAAACCCCCATCACCAATATCGTCCTGATGGGAATGGGAGAACCTCTGGCCAATTATCCTAACACCCTAAAGGCCATCGAATTGATGACAAATCCGGATGCTTTTAAATTCTCCTCAAGAAGGATAACCCTTTCCACGGCCGGGCTCCTTCCCGAGCTGGAGAAACTGTCAAAGGAGAAGATCTCTTTTCAACTGGCCATCTCTCTTAACGGACCGGATGAAGAGACTCGAAGTTCCCTGATGCCAATCAATCGCCGCTATCCTCTGAAAAGAGTCCTGGAGACCTGCCGGAATTTCCCTCTCCGGTCAAGAACCCGAATCACGTTTGAATATGTTTTGGTCGAAGGCGTCAATGATTCTTATCGGAACGCAAAGCGACTGGCGAAAATATTAAGAGGCATCCCCTGCAAAGTGAACCTCATTCCCCTCAATGAAGCGGATGGCATCCCCTTTAAGAAGCCTTCGGATGAGAAGATCAGGCGGTTTCAGGAAATTTTGATGGAGGAAGGGTTGACCACGATCGTCAGGGCAAGCAAGGGAGCGGAGATTTCAGCCGCCTGCGGCCAGCTCCACGGGAAAATAGCAGATTACTCGGATGATAACGAATTTCACGAATATGTTCGTCACTAAGTCTAATGGCGGCGGTAATGGAAATGGGTACCAAACCCCCACCCCCATCTCGGGTAATAGGGATAATACCACCAGGGATCATAATAGTAAGGACGGGGGTAATAATGGTATTCCGGCCATAGATAGATCTCTTTGCTCAGAATAAGGGGATAGCGATAATCCAGTTTGCCAATCGGTTGGGTCTTCTCCCCGATCAGTTCGCCTGCCACAGTAATTCTCCTACCTCTCCGATATATGTATGGGTCAACGTACTTCTCAACCAGGACTAAGAACCTGCCTTGAGACGGAGCGGTATCACCGGGTTCCCCTCTCGAGTCAACGGGCCTTTGAAAGACTTCAATCTGCGTGGTTCCGTCTTTTTGGTTGACAGTTTCGACGATTTCACCACCCCAGATCACCTGCTTTCCCTGGTAAGCCTTTGGATCTTGTGCGACCTGACTTAGAGTAAGGGAGAGGTCAGAACTCTTTCTCACGTCTTCTGAGATCACATGAGCGCAGCTTGAAGCCGAAATCATGAGGAGAAAAAGCAGGAGAAACTTCAACCGATACGTCACCATGTTACCTCTATTAAAATCCTAAGCCATTCTGATCTTAAATTCAATTGCTCACCTTCCCCGTCTCCCCTCGGAGGCTGTGCCGCAACGTCATTGCGAGGGAGTTCGCAGCGGCCGAACCAGTCTCGCAAGGCTCCGAAAACAATGAGGTTGCCGCGCTCCCCCGCATCAAGTGCGGGGTCGCTCGTAATGACAGAACGGGAACTACCACACACTCTCCCGGGGGAAAGGGTGTGGGGGAGGGGGTAATTTCTGACATCGTTGAGGCTTACCGTCTCGATCGTGATACGGTTTTCTAATGTTTGACAGGGTATCAGAAATCGATTAACATTTCAAAAACACAGGAGGTTACGGATGGCTGAAAAGATGGTGGGCGTGATCGGCGGCTCAGGCCTCTACGAGATGGAGGGCCTTGAAGATGTTCAAACGATTTCCCTGACCACCCCCTTTGGCGCCCCATCGGATTCTTTTGTCGTCGGCCGTGTCGAAGGAACGAAGGTCGCCTTTTTACCACGCCATGGGAAGGGTCACCGTATATCCCCATCCAGCCTAAACTTCAGGGCAAATATTTATGCGATGAAAGTCTTGGGAGTCCAATCGATCATTGGGGTCAGTGCAGTGGGATCAATGAAAGAATCTCTCCATCCGGGCGATATGGTTATCCCGGATCAATACATCGACAGAACCGTCCACCGCCAGAACACGTTCTTCAGCGACGGGGTCGTCTGCCACATCAGTTTCGCAGATCCCGTCTGCCCTACCCTAAGTCAGATCATTTATGAGGCAGGGAAGGAGGTCGGGGCTAATGTTCATAAAGGAGGGACCTACCTCTGCATCGAAGGGCCCCAATTTTCGACAAGGGCCGAATCGAAACTCTATCGCACGTGGGGGGTCGATGTCATCGGCATGACCAACCTTCCTGAAGCCAGACTGGCCCGGGAGGCTGAAATCTGCTATGCGACGATCGCCTTTGTGACGGATTACGACTGCTGGCATGAGGAGGAAGCGGATGTTTCAATCGGCGAAGTGTTGAGAATCCTCGCCCAGAGCACCAAAATAGCAAAGAGGGCTATCCGAAACGCGATCCCGAAACTCCCCGAGAAGAGAGAATGTTTCTGTTCCACTGCCCTGAAACACGCCCTGATCACAGGCAAGAAGCATATCCCTGAAAAGACGAAGAAGGATTTAGAGCCGATCATTGGAAAGTATTTGTGAAGATGAATTTCAAATGTCAAGGCTCAAAGTTCAACGGAATTCCAAAGCTCAAATGACAACAGTTGGGGAAAAACATCTTTTGGCATTGAACCTTTTGATATTCCTTTGGCACTTGCCTGCCTGTCGGTAGGCATTTGAACCTGATGCATTAGATCATGAAGTTCCTTGCTGATCGCATGTTGGGGAAACTGGCCAAGGGTCTGAGAATGCTCGGCTACGACACCCTTTATTATCGGGGAGAGGATGGTGATCGAATGATCCAGTTGGCCCGTCAGGAAGGCCGGGCGATCCTGACCCGGAATACTCGACTCATCCCCAAACGACCGGAGGATCTCATCATCAGATTAACCGAGGATCACCCTCTTCTTCAGCTAAAGGAACTGATTCGAAAGGGACACCTCTCGCTCATTCCGGAGAACCTCTTTTCCAGGTGTCTCCTCTGTAACGTCCTCATTGATCAAATCCCGAGAGAAGAAGCGGAAGGGAAGGTTCCGGATTTTATTTTCTATCAGCACGATTCATTCTACAAATGTCCTCAGTGCAGAAGAATCTACTGGCAAGGCACACACCAGCAAAAAATGAAAAAGAAAGTGGAGGCACTCTTTGGTTGATCCGGTCTATCTGGTTTTTCTCGTCTGTTCGGTTAAGGAGACAGACCAAACAGACTAAAGAAACGAGAGAAACGGCAGAGAATGCGTATCATCAGCGGCATATCGAAAGGGAGAAGGTTAGCTACCCCGAAGGGGCAGGCCATCCGGCCGACCTCTGACCGGGTCAAGGAATCGATCTTCAATATTCTCGGCAGGGAAGTGGAAGGAAAAGTCGTTCTGGACCTCTTCGCCGGGACCGGGAATTTGGGAATCGAGGCATTGAGCCGGGGAGCGAAGAGAGCCCTTTTCGTTGAAAAAGGCAAAGAGGCTTTAAGACTGATTCAAAGAAATCTCTCCCAGTCCGGAATGAATGGCCGGTCCGAGATTATTCCCAAGGATGTCCTCCGGGCCATCGGAACGCTTAAGCAGAGAGGGGAGTCCTTCGATCTCATTCTGATGGATCCTCCTTATGAGAAAGGTTTGATTCAAAAGACCCTGATGAGACTCCGTCAGAACAGGATCTATCACGAAGGTTCGCTCCTGGTGATCGAGCATGATCGGAGGGAACCCATCCCGGATGCAGTCCAGGGCTGGACCCTCCTTCGCCAGCGAAAGATCGGAGACACTTTCATTTCATTCTTATCACCTCAAGGCGGCCTGTGACATGGCCAAACATGAGAAGACGAAAGGAGCGGTGAAGGATATGGGAAACGTCGCAATCTATCCGGGTTCCTTTGACCCCATCACCTACGGTCATATCGATATCGTCGAAAGGGCCCTTGACATCTTTGACAAATTGATTTTCGCCATTGCGAATAATGCGGAGAAGCGCTCCCTTTTCACCATTGAGGAACGGCTTGAGATGGCCGAAGCCATTTTCAGGGATACCCCCAATGTCATCGTGGACAGCTTTAAGGGACTCCTCGTCGACTATGTGGCGAAGACCAATGCAAAGGTGATCTTGAGAGGTCTTCGCGCAACCTCCGACTTCGAGTATGAATTTCATATGGCCTCCATGAATCGAAGCCTCAATCCTCATCTGGACACCCTCTTTATGATGACGAGCAAAGACTACTTCTTTGTCTCCTCCAGGACGATCAAAGAAGTGGCCAGCCTCAACGGAGTGGTCGATGGATTGGTTCCGGACCTCGTTGTCAGAAGGCTTAAGGAAAAATTTAAGCTTCCGGTCACCAAGAGGAAACAGATCGGTTGGGACGATTAAAAAGCCCGATGGGGGGATGGGAGACATGGAGAATTGAAGAATGCGGCCGTTGCGGAAGCTGCAAAAAGAGGCTTGTCCGGATCCACAGGGAGGCATACGATTCCATCATCGTCATCGTAATCGTAATCGGCAATGGTGCCTCCGACAGGTGTGCAGCCCGCAAAGCAGACTTTGTCTTTGCCAAGGACTCCCTCTACGACTATTGCGTCGATCAAGATATCCCCTGCCATGAACGATTTGATTTTTGATCCTCCATGAAGTAATTTGAAAGAAGGACTCCGGAATCACCCATTCGTCTGATTTGATCGTTCTAACCCATGAAGAATGACATTCGATCCAAATGGTCCCAAGTGTTGCGAACGCTAACGCCCGACGGCAGCCTTCTTTTCGTCACCCGCATGGCTCGTATGTTCGGTTACGGATTTCTCTCGGTAGTCTTGGTCCTTTATCTTGCTCAGATCGGATTAAGCGAGCCTCAGATCGGCCTTCTGCTGACCCTGACCCTTATCGGGGATACGATCATCTCGTTGTGGATTACAACCCATGCCGATCGCATTGGCAGGCGCAGAATGCTTATTCTTGGGGCTTTTCTGATGGTCTTTGCTGGCCTTCTATTTGCCATCACGCGCCACTTTGTGCTCCTATTGATCGCAGCCACGATTGGAGTGATCAGCCCAAGCGGTTACGAAGTCGGCCCCTTTTTATCGATCGAACAAGCGGCCTTGACCCATATCGTTCCAGACGAAAAGCGAACGCAACTTTTCGCCTATTACAACCTCGTCGGCTCCTTTGCAACGGCTCTGGGTGCGCTGGCCGGGGGAAGCCTGGTTCAAGCCCTTCAGGCCTTCGACGTCACCCCGCTCGCAAGCTATCGGATCATCGTGGTCGGCTATGGGGCCATCGGACTGATCCTCGCAGGGTTATTTGCCCGCCTTTCTCGCCGCGTGGAAGTCTCAGCCGCTGCGGATTCGACTCACTCAACCTCCTCATTCAAAACCCGCTTCGGGTTGCATCGCTCGCAGGGGGTGGTGCTGAAGCTGTCCGCCCTCTTCTCCATCGATGCCTTCGCGGGGGGCTTCGTCCTGCAAAGTATCCTCGCTTACTGGTTTCACATCCGTTACAATGTCCAGCCGGGAATCCTCGGAAGCATCTTCTTCGGAGCAAATATTCTTGCCGGCCTCTCGGCTTTATCCGCCGCCTGGGTGGCCTCCAAGATCGGTCTGATCCGAACCATGGTCTTTACGCACATTCCGTCAAACATCCTCTTGATCTTAGTGCCCCTCATGCCCAATCTCCCGCTGGCGATCCTCGTCCTGTTGATGCGTTTTAGCATCTCGCAAATGGATGTACCCACACGGCAATCTTATACGATGGCTGTTGTGGATCCAGATGAACGCTCTGCCGCTGCGGGCATCACGGGCATCGCCCGGACGACCGGAGCATCCCTGTCGCCCGTGGTCACAGGGCCGTTGCTTGCCAATCCGGCTTTATTGAGCTTCCCCTTCTTCCTGTCTGGCGGGCTCAAGATCCTTTACGACTTGATGCTTTATCGCAGCTTTAAAGCGATCAAGCCTCCCGAGGAAAAATCATAGGGTCTTCCAGTTTTCTGTCTGCAATCTTCAGAGTTTTTTCTGCGAGGTCAAAAAGTCTCTATCTTTAAGCGGGATACCGGAACAGGATAA
Source organism: Thermodesulfobacteriota bacterium (assembly GCA_041947025.1). Classification (GTDB taxonomy): domain Bacteria; phylum Desulfobacterota; class BSN033; order BSN033; family UBA1163; genus CAVTZZ01. The sequence continues at coordinate 190,690 of JBHGBJ010000002.1, read as the reverse complement.
GGGCATCCGGTGAACAAACCTCTCTTATCCAATCAGTCTCTCAATCGTCTCCAACAATCTTTCAGGCGTAAATTCGCTCTTTAGAATATAGGCATCGGCTCCGGCTTCCAAACCCCGGCGTTTGTCGGCGTCACCTTCACGCGTGGTCACAATAATAATCGGAACGTCCTTATGTAAACGATCCTTTTTGAGCCGCAGGGTCAGGTCGAAACCATCCATCCTCGGCATCAGGACATCCGTGATCACCAGGTCAAACCTCTCCTGATTCGACTTCTCAATCGCCTCCTGCCCGTCGCGGGCAGTCACCACCGAAAAACCGGCGCTTTCCAGAATATTCTTTTCCAGCATCGCCGTGCTCAAGGTATCTTCGGCAAGCAAAATCATCCTGTGCTTCTTTGGCGGAACGGGCTTGAAGGTCGAAGGAGCCTTTTTCACAAGGAAGCCTTCAGCGTTTTGAATAATCTGTGAAACGTCCAAGATGAGAATGATCCTGCCGTCGCCAATGATCGTCGCCCCCGAAATCCCCCGTACATTCCTTAAGGGGCCGGTCAAATTTTTTCGGACGATTTCCTGCCTTCCCAGCAGCTCGTCCACCATGAGGCCGACCTTTTTCTCCACCGATCGTACGATGACCACCAGAAAGAGTTTCTTCTCAACTATGCCGCGCTGTGACAGATTGAACACTTCGTTCAGCCGCACCAAAGGCAAGATCTGGCCTCTTACCGTGATCACCTCTTTCCCTTCAACTGTTTCAATTTCCGCCGGATTCACCCGAATGGTCTCCGCCACATTCTCGATGGGTAGTGCAAAGGTTTCATTTCCGCAGCCGATAAATAGGCTTTCGGTAATCCCCAGCGTAAGAGGAAGTTTCAAAATGAATCTTGACCCCTGTCCAAGCTTGGAGTCCACTTCCACAATTCCTTTCAATTTCAAAATACTTTCCCTGACGACATCCAAGCCCACCCCTCTTCCCGAAACCTCGTTGACCGTCTGGCTTGTGCTAAAGCCGGGAAGAAACAATAAGGAATAGACCTGTTCATCGACCAAGTCTTTGACTTTTCCTTCGGCAATGACCCCCTTCTTCACCGCCTCATCCTTGACCTTCTCTGTATCAATCCCTCTTCCGTCATCAGAAACCTCAATCACAACCTGGTTCCCCTGGTGGGAGGCTGTCAGGGCAATGGTACCTGTTTGCGGTTTGCCCCTCGTCACACGCTCCTCCGGCGGTTCGATTCCGTGATCGATGGCATTGCGCAGGATATGCATCATCGGCCCCTTCAATTCGTCGATGATCGACTTATCCAGCTTCGTCTCTTCTCCCTTAATGAGAATCTGCACATCTTTCCCTTTTTCATTCGCCAAGTCGCGCATCGCCCGGGGAAAGGAACCGAATAGATAACCCACAGAAATCATTCTCAATCCGAGGACCTCGCCCTCCAGCCCTTTCGTAATAAAGTCAATTGAGTTATTCACCTTGTGCAATTCCTGGATGAGAACGCCGCAATCTGCCTTGATTTGAGCATGGGCCTCCGCTTTGGAGGACAGATTCTTGCTCAATTCATCGAGGCGAATCTTAGAGATGAGTAGTTCTCCAGACAGGTTCATCACCTTATCCAATTTTCGAATATCGACGCGAATGCTTTCTTCGCTATAGGACTGCGAAACGGCCGGTTCTGCCTTGAAAGGGCCTAAGGCGGCCTCTTCCGTCGATCCCTTTGCTGCAGGTTTGGCGGGCTCATGATCTTTTGAGACCCTGGCAGGTTGGAGCTGAAAGACCTCCTCTATTTCTCCGCAAAGATCATTGACGTAGGGGCTGCTCACACCGGTATCTTTCCAGGTCACCTTATCTTCGATCAGCAGGGGAATCGCATCCGCGCATTTAAAAAGCATATCAAAATGCGCCTTTTCCAATTTGATCTTGCCTTCCAGAGCCCTCTCCAGACCGTCCTCCATCACATGGGCAATATCCGCAATCCTTTTGTAGCCGATCATGGCGGCGGAACCTTTGATGGTGTGGGCCTCCCGCATCACGGTCTCCAGAAGCGACCGGTCCCCTTCTCTCTTTTCCAACTGAAGCAAGCTATCGTTTATTTTCTGGATATGCTCCTGCGTCTCCGCCTTGAACCGCGCAACAAATTGTCTGGGATCAAATTTCATATCGATCACTGGATGACAAATTTTCCGGTCATGTCCTGTAATTCCTTGGCCAATCCATTGAGCTGCTGTGCGGCCGCCTGCACCTGCACAACTCCTGTCGTAATCTGTCTCACTGCTTCGTTAATGTAGGTCATGGCATCGGCGATCTGTTTGGAGCTCGAGACCTGTTGCGTGGCGAAGATGGCAATCTCTTTGACACTTTCTGCGGATTCCTGGGTGAGCTTAATCTCTTCGTTCACGTTGTTGTTGCTCTGTTCCATGGAAATGATGGCATTGGAAATCTCATGCTGGATAATTTCAGTCAGGCTGGTGATGTCCTTCGTGGATTTAGCCGTGGAGTCCGCAAGCTTTCTGATCTCATCGGCCACCACCGCAAAGCCTCTTCCTTCTTCACCCGCCCGGGCTGCCTCGATCGCCGCATTCACAGCCAGGAGGTTCGTCTGGTCGGCCACGTCGTTGATCAGTTCGGTGATCTTTCCGATCTGCTGGGATTTCTCACCCAAAGAGGTGATCTTCTCTCCCGTTTTGCTGATCGCTTCCTTGATATTGGCCATACCGGCCAGGGCGTGGTTCGCAATCTGGGCAACGCGCTTGATATTCTCACCGACCTGCTCCGCCGATTTGACCAGCTCCGTGGCTGCACTGGCGGTCTCATTGACGGCTGAGGATTGTTCCCTGGAACTTGCCGCCTGCTGCTGGACCGTTGCAAGGATCTGCGCGGAAGCAGAGGTGATTTGCCTGACCGCGTTTTGTGTCGTCCCAAAGACATTCTTCAGGTTCCCATACATCGTCGCAAAGGTTTCCGAGAGAAGACCAATCTCATCGTGACTCTTGACCACGCTTAAGGAGCCGCTAAAATCGCCCTTGGATACCAAATGCGTGGCCGAAACCAGACTGTTGATCGGTGCAGTGATGTTTCTCCTCATCGTGACGGCAACGACGACGCCGGTGACCAGGCCTACACAAGCGAAAATCAATAAGATGAGTTCGCTCTTCTTCCCTTGGCGCACCGACTCCTGGAGGGCTGAATCCGTTCTCTGGGAAACCTCATCGGCCAACTGCTGAGAATACGTGGTGATCGAATCCAGTATCATGTCAAACTCTTTCTTGGGGGTTGAGTTGAGAATCAGCTCCGGTTTGTTGACCCCTTTCCGGTAATCACTGAAGATATTGCTGACCGCTCTGTCCATTTGCTCCTGCATTTGTTGGATTTGGAGAAGGTTTTCCTTGAAGACGACCCGGGCCTCCTCCAGTTTCTTCAGCTCATTACCGACTTTGGTACGGGCCTCGTCGGAGATCCTCTCCGCACCCGCCAAATCGCCCCTCAAAAGACGCATGATGGCGTTGTTCTGCTCATACAAGGCGATCCCGGTTTTCGAGAGGGCATCTGCGTTGGGCCAATGCCTTTCAGCGATCAAACGCATTTTGGCGGCCATATGATTGAGACTGTAATAACTCACCGCAGTAATGATCAAGACAATGCCTAAGATCATGGAGAAAGTTCCAGTCAGCTTCTTTCCAACAGTTACTTTCATATCACTCAGCCTCCTTCGTGCCTAAGTTCTTCCAAGGCCAGAATCTTTCTTAAATCCAAGAGCGCCATGACTCCCGACTCCGATCGAACCTGCCCAAGGGTCAGCTCTAAGAGTTTTCCCTGCAGAGTCGCGAGCGGAGGCTGGACAGAATCTTTCTCAATCTCCCGGGCCTCAAATATTTTGTCCACCACAAGACCCATCCATCCATCGCTCATCTCGGTGATGATCACCTTGGAGGTGCGTATCAGCTCTCCTCCTGTCAATCCCAAGAACGGCCGGATATCGATCAGCGGAATGATCGTCCCGTGTAAATTCGCCAGCCCTTTGATGAAGGCACTTGCATTCGGCACACGGGTCACAAGGCCGGGCGTAAACACCCTTACAGCCTCCCTGATTTCAACACAATAGTTTTCGTCATTCAGGCAAAACCCCAAGACGCGCAACGTGTTCTTGGCCGACTTCTCTTCAGAGGGCTTCTTCTCCGACTCAACCATCATTTTTTCCACTTCTGACCGCTCCTGGGCGGATAATAGTCTCTCAACGTCCATCAAGAGAATCAGGCGGTTCCCAATCTTCCCAACGCCGACAAGATAGCTTGCCTCCTGGAGGAGTGACCCCGGGGATTCCAAGTTTTTGGACCCAAGGTTCAGCACACCCCTAAACTGATCAACAATGATCCCGATCTGACGCTCATAAAATTTCGCAATGATGACTCGGTCTAATTTCATCGGGTCCTTTTCCTTCAAACCGAATCTCTTGTGCAAACTGATCAGGGGCATGATTCTCCCGTGCCAGATGGTGATGCCTTCCACAAAATTCGGCGCCTGCGGTATGGGCGTCAATTCCTTGAGGCTGATCACCTGAACGACATTCTTGATCTCGATGCCATATTCTTTGTCCAGGATGGTGAAGGCGATGACTTTCATCTCGGTCCTTAACGGGAAATCCTATTCCACTCTTGAGTTCAGCCTCAGCGTTGGCTTTCCTTTTTTAGCCTTTCAATATTGATCTTGCAGGTATCGGCAACTGCGACGGCACTGAACCCGCCGCTGAAGGCAACGATATCTTCCGGTGCGTGTTTTGCCAATATATTCAGAGTATTTCGATACTCCCGGATGGCTTCGTGAGATTTCCCCTCCGTGATGTAGATCGTAGCTAAACCCAAATGGGCCAGTGTAAAATCCTTGTTGAGGTAGATCGCTTTTTTGAAACTTCTCTTTGCGTCCTCCATCAACCCTTCTTCGATGAAGAGAAATCCGAGCAAATAGTGGGCGGGCGCGAACAAGGGGTTTAATTTGAATGCAGTCTTGAGCCTATCCTTGGCTTCTTCGAACCGCTTCAATCTCGAGAGGGCCTCTGCTTCCAAATAATAGATCTCTTCCGAGTCCTTGCCGATCTTATGGGCTTGCTCAATCAGAGTGAGAGCCGTGGCGTATTTCTTGGCATGCAACTGTCGGCTTGCCTCGGCTAAGAAATCGCTGGCTCTCTTTTCGGGATCGATCTCCCGACTGGGGATTTCTCCAAGCCCCGCCCCTGCTTTCCCCTGCGATATCTTTTCCGAGGTCCCATCAACCCCGGCCTTGTCCATCCCTGTGAGTATTGCTTCAGAGTAAACTTCCTTGGGCCTGCGCTTCCGGTAGTAGATCGCATCCTCCCAATCAAACATCTTGAACCGATCTGAGATATAATGGAGGCTTTCAGAGGGACCGACAAACAGATAACCGTCGCCATTGAGGCTGCGATGAATCTTGTCCATGACCTCCATGGTGGTGCGATTTTCAAAATAGATGGTGACGTTGCAGCAAAAAATGATGTCGAAGGTTGTCGGATAACATTCTTCCATAAGATTGAGATAACTAAACTGAACGATATTTCGGATGGAGTCTCGTATCTCGTATTCCACAATCCGTTCAACGCTCTTTCTCTCGACGAAATACAAATCTTTCCGTTCCTGACTGACGAACCGCATCGAATTTTGCCCGTAGGTTCCTTTCCTGGCCACCTCTAAAGCGCTATTGGAGGCATCCGTCGCCAAAATCTGGATATCCCAATTCTCTAACTCCGGAATAGTTTCGTTCACGACGATCGCGACGGAATAAGGTTCTTCTCCGGTGGAACAGCCTGCGCTCCAGATACGTAAAGAGGGCTTCCCGTCCATTGTCCCGTCATTTGTCATCCGATGCTTCTTCTTCTCGGCGATAAGCCAGGGCAAAACCTTTTCTTTGAGAACTTTGAACTGCGGCTCATTTCGGAAGAAATAGGTGTGGTTTACGGTGAGGCAGTTGAGAAGTTCACGGAACTCGTTTTCTCTCTCCTCACTGACGGTCAGGAAATCATAATAGGCCAGAGAAGAATCGACCTTCTGCTCCTTCATCCGGTTAAGAATCGCCTTCTCCAAGTCCTTAAGCTCATGGTCCTTGAAATAGAGGCCGCTTCGTGAAGTGACCAAGCCCTTAAATTTTGTTTTGAGTTCCTCGGGTATCGTCGTCATATTCATCGTCTTCCGTGACAGAGAGCCTAAAGTCTAATTCTGCAAAGCGAGCAGAATCCATTTCGTTGGGGTAAAAAAATGGCAAAAATCATGCCAGGCATTTGTAATGATTGAGGTTTCAATAGAAATGGTCAGCGGGACCTGATCACGTTCGGAAAAAGGTCGCGATTCGCCTGTTCCAATATATAGATAAATCAATGGGTTATCAGATATCAGCCTGTTTGGCCTTGGATTTCGTTCCGAACTGAGTTTGGGATCAACTTTGGGAAATCGGGGCAGACCAATTTTGGGTGATTTTGACAAATTGTCAAATTTCTTTCGGCGTGTTCATTATTGTGGCAAACTTCTTTAATCAAGAAAGAGAAAGGGGAACTCCTACCAGCCGCTCATAAGCCTCCAAATACTTCTCCCGGGTTTTTCGAACAATCTCTTCTGGCAGCTCGGGCGCTGGAGGATTCTTGTCCCACTTCAGCGAAAGAAGGTAATCCCTCAAAAACTGCTTGTCAAAACTCTTCTGAGAACCCCCGGGCTGATAGCCATCCTTTGGCCAGAATCTCGACGAATCGGGAGTGAAGAGCTCGTCGATCAGGAGAAGTTTTCCATCCTTGATCCCGAACTCCATCTTGGTGTCTGCGATCAGGATCCCCTTGCCTTCTGCAAAATCCCGGGCCCTCTTATAAACAGCCAATGAGATATCCCTTAATCTTTTTGCCAGTTCTTTCCCAACGATATCTCCAGCCTTCTCAAAAGTGATGTTCTCGTCATGCTGACCTATTTCTTCCTTGGTAGCAGGGGTGAAAATAGGTTCCCTTAGTTTTGAAGACTCCACCAAACCCTTGGGTAACTTGACTCCGCAAATCTGCCCCGTCTTTCGATACTCTTCCCATCCCGAGCCGGAGAGATACCCTCGGACGACACATTCGATTGGAAGGGGTTCTGTTTTCACCACCAGCATGGAACGATCCCTCAAGATCTCCTGATAGGATCGGCACTCTCCGGGAAAATCCTTGACGTCGGTGGAGAGGATGTGATTTAGCACAATTTCTCTTGTCATATCAAACCAAAATTTGGAGAGCTGAGTGAGCACCCGCCCCTTGTCCGGAATCGGATTCGGCATGACGACATCGAAGGCAGAAATCCGGTCCGTAGCAACGATCAGGAGTTTATCGCCTAGATCGTAGATGTCTCTTACTTTTCCCCTGCCTTTTAATTTCAGGGTTTTGAATTCTGTTGTCGAAATCACATGAGATGGCATAAACCCCTCCTGAAAATTCCTCTTCATCATCTTTTGCAGGGAACGCATCTATGCGTTTCCTACGAGAAAAGACTGGATCACTCATTCCGATCAAAGTCCCAACAAGCCGCTGATCTTTCCCATTGCTTTGAGGCTCAACTCGGCAAACTCCTCAAGAGAAAGATGAAGGTCTTCACACTTCCGGATAAGATCTCGATTCACGTTTCGGGCGAACTCCTTCTGTTTCATCCTCTTGATGATAGAGGAAGGCTTCACACTTGAAATCCTCTTGTCCGGGTAAACCAAGGTTGTCGCAACCACCATGCCGGTAATGCATTCCGAGCAAGTGATCGCAAAATCCAAATCTGTCCTCCGTTCCAACCCGAGGGCTTCTGCATTGTGTGCCTTAATCGCTTCGATGACCTCATCCGAAACCCCTTTTTCTCTTAGAATCTCTGCTGTCCTTAGGCTATGCCGACCCGGCTCACCTTTTGTCTCCTCATAATCGAGGTCGTGGAGCAATCCGACAATCCCCCACAGATCAGGATCGTGGTTCAACCTTTCCGCCGGGGCACAATAAAAATGAGATTTCCTTTCCGGGAAGCCCCGCCCTGTGGGCGGGGAGCTACACTCCAAATTCCGCACTCCGAACTCCGAATTCGGAATGCCTTTTTAATTGACTTTTTCGCAAAAAGTGTTAATCTTTTCTTCTATTTGATCCTTCTTACGGTTAGGAAGATGATCGGCAATAAAATCGGCCATCGACTCGATCCTTATCTCTACGGCCTCTATCGAAAACTTATCGGAGAACGTGGCAATCCAAATTTCTTCTCCCTGATGGGTTTCTTCTCAACCCTCCTCGCCTCCCTCCTTCTCCTGAAGGAACATTGGACTTTGGCAGGATTATCCATCATCCTTTCAGGGATCTTCGATCTCATCGATGGCGTGGTCGCCAGAAAATTGGGAAAGGCCACGGCCTTCGGAGGTTTTTTTGATTCGGTCCTGGACCGGTATTCGGATCTCTTTCTCCTTTTGTCCCTCCTGATCTACTACTTAATAAAAGGCGACCCTGCGCTCGTCGTCCTCACTTCCTTCGTAAGCATTGGGACCGTCCTCGTCTCCTATACCCGGGCAAGAGCAGAAGCTGCAAATATTCCCTGCAACATCGGACTGATGGAGAGGGCAGAACGGATCATTCTCTTTTCCGCAGGAGCCCTTTTCGGGTGGATGGGGTTCATGCTCTGGATTCTCGCCATCCTGACCCACTTTACAGTGCTTCAGCGGATCTACTATGTATGGAAGAGACTTCGTACTCCTTAAACTGTATAAACTCTAAATCCTAAATAAATCCAAAATACAAAACTGAAATTGAAATGAGTATTTCCTGAGTCATGCGGTTTTGAGTTTTGTGCTTTGGAAATTTGAGTTTGTTTACCTGCCTGCCGGTAGGCAGGGAGTTTAGGGTTTCGAGTTTAGGGTTTATGAGTCCCGGCCATCCTCTGAACTTCCCTCAACAAAGCATCCGCAAAATCTTTCTCTTTGATTTTCCTAACAATCCTTCCCTTCTCAAAGAGGACGCCCGCTCCCCTGCCTCCAGCAATTCCAATATCCGCCTCTTTCGCCTCACCGGGACCATTGACGACGCATCCCATAATAGCAATCGTCAGGGGTTTGGAAATTCCCTGAACCGCCTTTTCAACCTTCTCCAGAAGGCGGGTGAGATCAATCTCACAACGGCCGCACGTTGGGCAGGAGATGATCTCAACGCCATGCTGCCGAATCTTTAAGGCCCTGAGTATCTCATAACCGACACGGACCTCTTCCACGGGATCTCCGGTCAGGGAAACGCGGAGGGTATCTCCAATCCCTTCACTGAGCAAGAGCCCGATGCCGATGGATGATTTGACAACGGCGTTAGAACCTCTGCCAGCCTCCGTGACTCCGAGATGGACGGGGTAGTCCGTTCTTTCTGAAAAGAGCCGGTAGGCCTCCACGGTTCTTAAGACGTCGGAAGCCTTAAGGGAAACCTTAATTTGCCGGAATCCCAGGTCTTCCATCCACTCGATCGTCCGAAGAGCGCTCGAAACCATCGCTTGAGCGGTTGCTCCTCCAAAACGCCTTAAGTATTCTTTCTCCAAAGACCCCGCATTCACTCCGATGCGGATGGGAATGGATCGATCCTTCGCATCGATCACGATCGCCTTAAGGCGATCCCTTCCGCCGATATTCCCCGGATTGAGGCGAATTCCGTCAGCCCCTGATTCCATCGCCTTCAGTGCCAGGCGATGATGAAAGTGGATATCCGCGATCAGGGGGATACGGATCCTCTTTTTGATCTCACCGATGGCAAGGGCAGCCTCTTCATCCACCACGGCCACCCGAACCATTTCACAACCTGCCTTTTCAAGTCGTCGAATCTGTCGGACGGTCTTCTTTACGTCCCGCGTATCCGTCTTAGTCATCGACTGGATGGAAATGGGGGCGTCCCCGCCAATTTTGACTGAACCTATAGAGATTTGACGGGTATTTCGCCGAGGAATCATAACATCAAAAAAGTCTTGAGCTCAGAGTTAAGGGTTCGGAGCAGAAAAAATACGAACGGAACATTTGAAACGGATATGCCATCTGATCTCTCCGGACTCCGAACTATCTTCGAGAGATACGCCGACTTTCAGCAATCAGATAAAGGGTCGGCACAAAGACAAGCGTCAAGAATGTTGACACGGTTAGTCCACCGATGACCGAAATGGCCAGGGAAGCATTGGCTTCAGCTCCTTCTCCTAACCCCAGGGCCATGGGGATCAGTCCACAGATCGTCGTGAGAGTTGTCATTAAAATAGGACGGAGTCGGACCCTGCCCGCCCTCACAATGGCCTCCCTTAGCTCCACCCCTTCCTGCCGGAGCCGGTTGGTGTAATCAACCAGGAGGATTGCATTGCTCACGACAACTCCTACCATCATAATGATCCCAATAAATGAAATCACGCTCAATGTATTCCCTGTTACAAAGAGGGCCCAAACCACGCCGATGAACCCCAGAGGAACGGAAAACATGATCAAAAAGGGGTGAAGCAGCGAGCCGAATTGGGATGCAAGAACCATGTAGATCAAAACAACGGCGAGTACGAGGGCAAAGAGAAGCATCCGAAAAGCCTCCTGTTGTTCGAGACGTGCCCCCTTCAAGCTAATCGTGAAACCTTCTGGAATCTTTAAGCGAGAGATCTTTTGTTCGATCTCTTGTGCAATCGAGCCGAGATCCCTGCCGCTTGTGTTTGCCGTGATATGAATGATCCGTTGCTGATACTTTCTCTCGATCTGTGTTGGTGAAAATACTTGAACCAGTTCCGCTGCATTTTCAAGAGGAACCACCTTACCTCCCTGAACGGGTATGGGTAATCGGCGAAGGTCCTCCAGCCTGCATCGGTCCTCTTCACAAAGGCGAACCCGGACTTTATGTTCCCTTCCGGTGACCGGGTCCACATATACGGAGGATTCGTTACCCTCGATAGCGGTTTTGACAACATCGGCCAACCGGGAAGTGGTCAGCCCCATGGTCGCTGCCCGATCTTGGCGCATTCGAACCTGGTACTCAGGAAGTCCCTCTTCACGGCCCACCTGGATATCCGTTAAACCTCGAACCCCTTTGAGTATCTGTTCCATTTCCTTGGCCAAAAGGGTCCCCGTATTTAGATCGAACCCGAGGATTTCCACATCGATTGGGTCCTCGGTTCCAAACGACAGGATCCTGGACATCAGTCCCCCGGTGGAGACATTAATAAAAACACCTGGAATGCTTCTGAACCTTTCCCTCAAAATCCCGGCGACGGTCTCAGAGGATCGATTACGTTCCGATTGATCCACCATCATCGCCTCGACCCTTCCGACGTGAGAGCCGGAGAATCTCCCCCCACTCATACCAGTTCCTGTGCCAGATCTGGTCCACAGGGCCTTGATCTCTGGCACTTCTTCGAACACAATGCCTTCGACCTGTTCCACTACGGCTTGGGTTTTTTCAACCGGAGTAGCCACGGGGAGCCTCAACATTGTCCTGAATTGACCTTCGTCGGTCTTAGGGAAGAATTCGGTGCCGATGAAGGGAATCACGTTGTTAAGACCCAGGACAAAAAAGGACATGGTGACGACAAAAATCATGATCACCGCCGAAAGGACCGTTTTTCGGCGAGACAGGGCCAGGTGGAGGAGGTTCTGGTAATATTCGTCGACCCTGAGAAAGATTGGTTGCGTCCTCTTGTAGATCTTCTGGGCGAAGGAAAGCCTTTCCTGTTCCTCTTTCGTTTTGGGCTTGAGGAATTTTGCCGTGAGAATAGGGACGAGGGTGAGGGAACTAAAAAGAGACGCCATCAGCGAGAAAGCGACGGTATAAGCCATCTGAACGAAAAGGAGGGCCGCCACCCCTTTGACAAAGGCCAGGGGAATAAACACCACGATGGTGGTAATCGTGGCTGCAATGACGGGTCTGCTCACTTCGGCCGCCCCTTTATAAGAAGCATCTTCAGGAGATTCTCCCCGCTCAATATGCCGGTTAATATTCTCGAGAACAACAATGGCATCATCGACCAATCGTCCCACACCGAGTGCAAGTCCTCCCAGGGTCATGATGTTCAGCGTAAACTTTCCAAAATAAAGAAGCACAAAAGTGGCGATGATGGAGATCGGGATCGAGTGGGCGATGATCAGTGTGCTGGTCCCGCTTCCCAGGAAGATCAGGATGATCGCTACGGACAGGAGGGCCCCGATCAGCGCTTCGTGCTGAAGGTTCTTGATCGATTTACGGATGAACGCGGACTGGTCTGAAACGACCTGAAGCTTAACCCCCTTCGGAAGATCTTTCTGAATCTGAGGAAGGGCCTTCAACACGGTATCCACGACGGAAACCGTATTGCCGCCGATCTGCTTCTGGACGCCGATCATCACACCTTTAACCCCATTGATGCCGGCAATGATGTCTCGGTCTTCAAAACCATCCTTCACTTTTGCAACATCCTTTAGGCGGATTGAGATGCCGTTATTATGGGCAACGATGATCTCCTCGATATCCTTGATGTTAGGGGTACGGCCCAGGGTCCGGACCCCGTACTCCTTCTGTGCTGTTTTCAGGCTCCCCCCTGGAAGATCCATATGCCCTGAGTGCACAGCCTGGGATATCTTGTCCAGAGAAAGGTTGTTTCCTTCCAGTTTAGCCCGTTCTACCTCAACCTGAATTTCCCGCACCCTGCCGCCCGAGACATTGGCCGCAGCCACTCCCCTGAGACTTTCGAGTCTCGGGGCAATAAAGTCTTCTCCCAGTTCACGGAGACGAAACTCATCCATTGGACCCGTAACGGAAAGGTTGATCACGGACATTTGAGAAGGATCGAACTTGCGGATGACCGGCTGCTTGGCTTCATCTGGAAAACGATCCAAGATCTGGCTTATGGACTGCTGAACATCGTTTGAAGCAGCGTCGAGATCCGTCCCCCAATAGAACTCCATGATCACATTGGAAACTCCTTCTCTCGATCGGGAAGAGACATAACGGACATTCTGAATCCTGCTGACCCGTTTCTCGATCAGTCGGGTTATGGTGATTTCAATGTCTTGGGGACTTGCTCCTTCGTATTCGGTCTCAATGGTAATGACGGGTAAGGTAATATCCGGGAAAAGATCGATCGCGAGATCCGAGAACGCAATGAGTCCCAACAGGATGATGCCGATGGCAAACATATAGATCGCCACGGGGTTCTTCATCGACCCTCGAATCAAGTCCATGATTTCAACTCCCTTCGACCACGCGAATCGTGGAACGGTCCTTGATTGACTGCTGCCCTCTTACAACAACCTTATCTCCCTCCTTCAACCCTTCGATGACTTCGACCAACCCACCCTGCTCGATTCCCATGACGATCGGTTTCCGAAGGGCCTGATTTCCTTCCACCACAAAGACGGACTGTTTCCCTGCCTCTTCGATCACAGCTTCTCTCGGAACAACAAGAGCGTCTGGTTTCTCCATGAGGGCCACCTCGATCCTTGCAAACATGCCTGCCTTCAGAAGATGGCCGGGGTTGGGGATATTGATCTCCACCTGAAGAGTGCGTGTGGCAAGGTCAAGAGCCTTGTTCATTCGAACAATAATTCCCTCGAATGTTTTCTCAGGATAGGCCTCGGTTAAGATTTTCGCTTTCATCCCGGGTTTCACAAGGGAGATATCCTTCTCGATCACATTGGCCAAAACCTTCAGAGTATCCAGATGGACCAGTGTGACCAGGGGAGTGGATGGGGAGACCAAGGCCCCGCTGTCAACATTCCTCCGAACGATCTCTCCGGAGAAGGGGGCCACGATCTGCGTATTCTGGAGGCGAATTTGCTCCTGGGCCAATATGGCCTCCATCTCCTTCAGCTTTCCCAGGCTGGCTGCCTTCACTTCGGTCCGGGCCCCTTCCTTGAGCATCTTCAATTGCTGTTCAGCGGAAGCCAACTGGGCCTCCGCCACGTTGTATTCCATCTCGGAGACATCCGCTTCTTTCTTCGAGATCACCTGTCTGTTGTACAAAGCCAACACCCTGTCCCGCTGAAGCCTGGCATTATTGAAACGGGATTGGGCCTGTTTAACCGCCTCTTCAGCCTGGCGAACATCCTCGATTCTGGTTCCTGCCTCAAGCTCCGCATACTGGGCCTTCGCCTGGGCGACCTTTGCCTCAACCTCCTTAACTTTCTGAAGGAATTCCGCCCGGTCAATTTGTGCAATCACCTGTCCCTGCCGCACCGAGTCTCCGATCTGAACGTAGATCTTTTCCAGATATCCGGACACCTTCGGAAAGAGATCGACCTGCATCAACGGAGCAATGTCTCCATTGGCGATAAACGAGTAAGTGAGCTTTCGTTGAACCACTGTAGAAACTTCGACAGGGATTTCGCCACGCCCGATCCGCTGAGAAGCCGACCGCTTCTGGTTAGAAGCCCATCCCCGGTAGAGAATCAGCCCCCCCACGCCGATGAAGATGATCAGGATGATCCAGCGCCACGTCTTCTTGGCTCTCTTCGGCGGAATCGACGATGCACTCACGTTCATCATGTCCCCTTCTCCCAGGAAGCGAGGTACTTCCTCTGCTCATCGGTGAGTTGATCAATCTGAACGCACATCGATAAGAGTTTCATCCGGGCAATCTCGTGATCAATTTCGGAAGGGACCGGGTGAACCCTTTTCTCCAAATCTTTTTGATGCCTGATCAGATACTCGACCGCCAGGGCCTGATTGGCGAAGCTCATATCCATGACACTCGAAGGATGACCTTCTGCCGAAGCCAGATTGATCAGCCTTCCTTCCCCCAAGAGATAGATCTTTCGACCGTTATGGAGCTGAAACTCTTCGACAAAATCACGAATCTTTCTATGGGAAAGGGTCAACTCATTGAGCCCTTCGAGATCGAGTTCCACATTAAAATGGCCGGAATTTGCAATGATGGCCCCGTCCTTCATTTTTGAGAAATGGTCTTTCCGAATGACATGGATGTTCCCGGAGACCGTGCAAAAGATGTCTCCGATCTCCGCCGCCTCGGAAATGGGCATCACGCGATATCCGTCCATGACGGCCTCAAGGGCCCTCAGAGGATCGACCTCCGTGATGATGACATTGGCTCCCATCCCGTGGGCCCGCATGGCGAGCCCCTTTCCACACCACCCATAACCCGAGACGACAAAGGTGGCCCCTGCGATCAACCGGTTGGTGGCCCGGATGATCCCGTCAACGGTGGACTGTCCGGTTCCGTAGCGATTGTCAAAGAAATGTTTGGTCTCCGCATCATTGACGGCTATGATGGGAAATTGTAATACGCCGGTTCTCTCCATCGAACGGAGTCGAATGACGCCTGTTGTCGTCTCCTCGGTCCCGCCGATCACTCCCCGGGTCAACCGCTCCCTCTCGCCGGGAGAAAGTCCCTCAGACCAACTCCGGATTGCCGGAGAAAGCTCTCCCCCTTTTCCCAAAGCGATGAAATGAATGGACGAGACGAGATCTGCTCCGTCATCCATGGTCAGGTGGGGGAAAAAGGCCAAGGCTCTCTGAATATGTCGATAGTACGTTTCACCATCCTCCCCCTTGATGGCAAAGACAGGAACGCCAAGCTCTTTGACCAGATAAGCCGCCACATCGTCCTGTGTGCTCAAGGGATTCGAGGCACACAGAGTCAGTTGGGCCCCTCCGGCCACAAGGGTCCTCATCAAGGCAGCGGTTTCCGTCGTCACATGGAGGCAGGCAGAAAGACGTATGCCTCTGAGAGGCTTCTCCTTTTCAAAGCGGCTCCGGATCAATTTTGAGACAGGCATGGCCATCTCGGCCCACTCCATCCGAAGTCGCCCCTTTTCAGCTAATGAGATATCCTTGATGTCATAATCCATATCTTTGTCTCTCCCAAATCCTGTATGATGTCCGACTTTTTTAAATCCCAAATAATATCCAATCACCAAAATCCGAAATAAATGATCTCGTTTAGGTCATTTGAATTTAGAAATTGGGATTTGCCTGGAATCTGCCTGCCCCCGCCTGCCAGCGGGCAGGAGTAAGGAGGGATATTGGGATTTGGAATTTTTCTCCCCCTCACCCGATCTCCCCATCCCCCTATCGTTCCTTTTATAGTCCTGCTGCTTCTCTCAACTCCTCCGCCCGATGGGTACTCTCCCAGGTGAACTCGGGCTCATTCCGGCCAAAATGTCCATAACAGGCCGTCTTCTTATAAATGGGCCTTAAGAGCTTCAGATAATCGATAATCGCCCACGGCCTTAAATCAAAGTGATCCCGGATGACCTTTGCAATCTGGTCGGGAGGGATTTTTGACGTCCTTGACGTATCGATCATCAACGAGACAGGTTCCGGTTTTCCAATCGTGTAGGCAATTTGGACTTCGATCTTTTCTGCGAGTCCGGCTGCAATCACATTCTTCGCGATGTGCCTTGCCATATAGGAAGCGCTCCGGTCCATTTTAGAGGGATCTTTTCCCGAAAAGCACCCCCCTCCGTGGCTTCCAACTCCGCCGTAGGTATCCACAATAATCTTTCTTCCGGTCAAGCCGCAGTCGGCCTTCGGCCCTCCGTGGACAAATCTTCCCGAGGTATTGACATAGTACTTCGTATTCTTGTCCCTGAGGCCCTTGGGGATGACCTTCAAGATCACCTCCTCGAGGACCCCATCCCTCAGTCTCTTTTCAGAAACCTCCGGGATATGTTGGGCGGCAATCACAACAGAATCGACCCGGACGGGCTTTCCATTGACGTACTGGATCGTCACTTGAGATTTCCCGTCGGGCCTTAAAAAATCAAGAATATTCTTCTTCCGCACCTCCGCTAAGCGGCGCGTCAGCCGATGGGCAAAGATGATGGGCATGGGCATGAGTTCCACCGTCTCGTTACAGGCGTATCCGAACATCAATCCTTGATCCCCTGCCCCTTGCTGATATTTTCTCTTTCTCTTCTTCGCCCCTTCCACCGCCCCGCGAATGTCGGGGGATTGTTCGTCAATGGACGTAACGACGGCACATGTCTCCCAGTCAAATCCCATGGCTGAGTCGTTGTATCCGATCCCTTTAATCGTCTCCCGGGCCACACTGGGGATGTGGACATAACACGAAGTGGTAATCTCCCCCGCAACAATCGCCATCCCAGTGGTCACCATCGTCTCACAAGCCACTCTTGCCTTGGGGTCCTGGCCGATGATGCCATCCAGAACCGCATCCGAAATTTGATCAGCTACCTTATCGGGATGCCCTTCGGTAACCGATTCAGAGGTAAACAAAAAATCTGTCATCGCCATCTAAGTTTTCCTCCTTTTCTTCTAAGTCAGAAATAAATGTCCTCAAATCCCCGATCGGGTTACCCAACATACTCTTTGGGCAATCGCTCGTTCATCCATTTTCGGACATGTCGTTCAATCTCTGAGGTTGTCTGAAATCGGAACAACTCTTCGACCAAAGATCGGGTCTCTTCAAACCGCAGCATTCGGAAAATCTTCTTCACCTTGGGAATCGAAACCGGATTCATGCTCAATTCATCCAAATTGAGCCCCAGCAGGATGACGGCATAGGCAGGCTCTGCGGCCATCTCACCGCAAATGGCCACCGGTATCCCCGCTTCATGCGCCGCTTGCACCACCCCTTGAATGATTCTCAGAATCGCGGGATGAAGAGGTTGGTAGAGGTAGGAGACATGTTCGTTAATTCGATCGACCGCCAGGGCATACTGAATCAGGTCATTCGTCCCGATGCTCAGGAAATCCACCTCTCGGGCCAGGATATCGGCTGTGACCGAGGCAGAGGGGATTTCGATCATGGCTCCGATTCGGATATCGCGATCGAAGGGAATCTTCGCCTTGACCAACCCCTTCTTGACTTCTTCCAACATGGCTTTGGCCTGTCGGACCTCCTCGATCCCTGAGATCATCGGCAGAAGGATCCTCAATTTCCCATAGGCGCTGGCTCGCAAAATACCCCTCAGCTGGGTTCTGAAAATATCCGGCTCTTTCATGCTGAACCGGATGGCCCTTAAGCCCATTGCCGGATTGGTCTCGTTCTTCTCCGAATAATTCGCAAGAAACTTATCCCCCCCGACATCCAAGGTGCGAATGGTTGCGGAGGCAGGAAAGACCTCCTCCGCCAGGTGCCGGTACGTGTGAAAATGCTCCTCCTCCGTGGGAAGATCTTCTCGATTGAGGTAAAGGATCTCCGTGCGAAAAAGCCCAATGCCTTCTCCCCCATGCATCTTTACAGAAGGAATCTCTTCCGCCATCTCAATATTGGCCTGCAGGCGAACCTGAACCCCGTCAAGTGTCTCTGCTTCCAGAGGGGCATATCGAAGGACCTCCCGCTCCATGGATCGGATACGTCTTTTCCGTTCGACAAAGGACCGGGAGACTTCTTCCGTGGGGTTGATGACCACCTCTCCCGCCTCTCCATCGATGATCAAGAGGTCTCCGCCGTTGATGAGGGTCGTTGCCTCCTCCAACCCTACGACGGCCGGAATGCCCAAGGATCGTGAGAGGATCGCGGTGTGAGAGATCTTCCCTCCGATATCGGTGATGAAGCCTGACACATGTTTCAGATTCATTTGCAGGGTGTCCGCTGGAGAAAGATCATGGGCCACTACAATCACTTTTCCTTTGATCCGAGTGATATCATCATGACTCTTCCCGAGCAGATTACGAAAGATTCTGGTCGAGACATAGTGGAGATCGCTCCGCCGTTCCCTCAGGTATTCATCATCGATGGCTTCGAAGGCCACATCCAGCTTTTCTAACGTCAGGTCAAGGGCCCATTCCGCATTGACCTTCTTCTTTCGAATCCGATCCACGGTATCCTGAATCAGCATCTGGTCATCCAGGATCATAATGTGGACATCGAGAATGAAAGAATGGCGGCGCACCTCGGGATCCAAAATCTTCTCTTTGATCTCTATCAGTTGGTTCCGGGACTCCTGGATCGCCTTGAGGAATCTCTTGACCTCTTCCTCCACCTGGTTCGGATGAATCTTCTTTTCCGGAAGGCGAACCTTGGACCGTTCAACCAGATAGGCCTTTCCGATGACGATCCCCGGAGAGGCCCCAACCCCTTGAATGGATTTATTGACCTGTTGCTGAACTGCCATCGTCATTCCTCGCCAAACTTGTCCTCTATCAATCGGCCTAAGGCCTGCATCGCTTGGGTGGAGTCTTTTCCGCTCACTTTCAAGGTGATCTTCGAACCTTTGGAAGCGGCCAGCATCAGGATCCCCATGATGGATTTGCCGTTGACCTCCATGCCATCCTTTTCAAGGGAGATCTCGGAGACAAAGCGATTGGCCGTTTTCACCAGGAGGGCCGCCGCCCGGGCATGAAGCCCCAACCGATTCTTAATCGTAAAAGTCTGCATTTCCATTTCGATCAAAAGCAAAACGCAAAGGGGTCTTGGTCATGCTCAGCCCTAACTCCTGTGCGGGACATCGATCGACCCACGCCTCAGGGACCGCCTCCTCTGCCTACTTCTTCTTGTCGATCCGCTTCTTCAGGACCTCGCTCGCCAGATTGATATTCCTCTGACCATAATCGGTAATGAAAACCGCTAAGGCTTCCACATTCATTTCGTTATGGTAGGTCGCCAGTTTCAACAACATGGGGAGGTTGACCCCGGTAATCACTTCAATCTTTTTCTCCTCCAGCAGAGAGAGGCTGATATTGGAAGGCGTTCCTCCATACATATCGGTCAGGATGAGGACCCCCTTTCCTTCATCCACTTTTCGAATGGCCGAAATGATCTTCTCGCGAATCTCCTCCGATCCTTCCTTTGGGTCGATCGATACCGATTGGAACTGTTTCAGCTCTTCCCCAACCACCAGTTCAGCAGCTGAAATCAGTTCTTTTCCCAATTGACAATGTGTCACGACGACAACTCCTACCATTTCTTTCTCACCCCTTCTCCGCATCGCGGTGTCGCACGGACAAGAATAATCCTCGCCCCACCCATTCGTCCCGGAGCATCTCTGCTAATCGGTTGACGATCACGATGGATCGATGTCTTCCGCCGGTACATCCGACTGCCATGGTCAAATGGCTCTTCCCCTCTTTGATATAGAGGGGGAGAAGAAATCGCATGAATTCCACAACGCGCCTTATGAATTCTTTCGCCTCCTCCCATTGAAGAACATATCGGATGACTTCGGGATCTTCTCCCTTGAAGCGTTTCAGTTCCTCGACGAAGTAAGGATTCGGCAAGAACCGCACGTCTAACAAAAGGTCGGCTTCGAAAGGGACTCCATAACTGTATCCAAACGAAAGGAGGGTAAGGGTCATCTGACCCGAATGGCCCGAATCCGACCCCTCCTGGACGTACCCTTGGATCTTCTCTTTTAATTGGTGGACATTAAAATTGGATGTATCGATCACCTGGTTCGCCATATCCCGTATCCCTTGAAGCCGTTCTCTTTCCAGTCGAATTCCCTCTCGGATGGATCCTCCCACGGCCAAGGGATGCTGCCGCCGGGTTTCACTGAACCGTCTCAAGAGAACGGAATCGGAGGACTCCAGGAAGACAATTTCGATCGAATAATCCTCCGCCTGGAGATTTCGGATGACTCTTCTCGGGTCTCCCAGGAAATCCTTCCCCTTCTCCGCGGCTTCGGATTCCTCACGGGCAGGATACGAGGCGCTTCCCCGTATATCCTCCACCACAGCCACTTTGGAAATCTTTCCGCCTGACTGTTCACAGAGTTCTATGAATTTGGGCAAAAGAGGGATCGGAAGGTTGTCCACACAGAAAAAGCCGATATCCTCTAAGGCTTTGATCGCCGTTGTTTTTCCCGAACCTGAAAGACCGCTGATGAGAATCACCCGAATGTTCTTCACTCCGCCTCGCCCTCGACACCAGGTTTGCCTCCCCCTCCTTTTTCGATCTTGTTCAGGAGTTTTTTTTCAAACTCCAGCGCGGAGTCGTATCCCATCGACTTGAGGAGGTGGTTCCGGGCGGCCACTTCGATGATCGTTGTCAAATTCCGAGCGGGTGTGACGGGAATCCTTAACATCGGGAGTTCGAAACCCAAAATGGAGTACTTTTGATCCTCAAATCCCAAACGGTCATACTCCTGGTGCGCATCCCATTCCATCAATTCCAGGACCAGATCAATCTCCTTTTGCTCGCGAATCGCCTCCACACCGAAAAGACTCCGGATGTTGATGATCCCCAAACCCCGAATCTCCATATGGTGCCGAATGACATCGAACCCGCTGCCAACGAGAGAAGGGGGAGAGCGTTTTAGAATGTGAACCATATCGTCTGCGACCAATCGGTGCCCCCGAAGAACAAGGTCCAGGGCACACTCACTCTTCCCGATTCCGCTTCTTCCCAGGATCAGAATCCCAACACCAAAAACGTCCATGAGAACCCCATGGATGCTCGTTGAAGAGGCCAGCTTCTCTTCCAGGTAAGGCGTCACCCGCTCAATAAAATCGGCCGTCGTCAGGCTCGTTCGAAATAAAGGGATTCTCTTTTCATCCGCTTCTCGCACAAGGCATTCGGGGATCTCAAGACTTCTCGTGATCACCAAACCGGACAGATCCAGACTAAAGATCTTATGAACAACCTCCTTCTGTCGCTCCAAAGAGAGGGTTCTGAAATAGGCCATTTCGGTAATGCCGATAATTTGAAGCCGTTCGGGGTCGATAAATTCGATGAACCCGGTCAAGGCCAATCCCATTTTTTGAATCTGTGAGTACACGATCCTCTTTTTCAGGCCGTTCCTTCCAGCCATCAAGGTCAGCCCCAGGCCGTGCTCTTGGTCCTGCTCCAATTCTTGAACTAAAAGACCGTCCATGAGTTCATTTCTCAAGGGGACATTTCCCATATTTTCTCAGCAACGAGATTTCCCGATTCTTGATGCTGTGATCTTCTTCGCATGAAAAAAATGGGAGATGCCTTTAAAAAATATGGGAAGTGTCCCTTCAATATTTTTCATCTTCTTCCGCAATGATCCTGTAAAGCTCCTTCTGGGATGAAGCCCCCAACAATCGTTTCTTGAAAGAAGCATCCTTCAACAGGGTGACCATCCGACTCAGAAGTTTCAGGTTGTCCACTGCTGAGTTCTCCGGGGCCATGACCAGAAAAAAGAGCTGGCTGGGACTGCGATCAATGGAATCAAAATCGACGCCTGCGGTTGAACGGCCAAAGGAGATGAAAAATTTCTTCAACTTCTTCAGCCGGCCATGGGGAATGGCAATCCCCTCTCCAATCCCGGTCGATCCCAACTTTTCTCGATCAAGGAGGACCTGGAGTAATTCTTCTGCAGAAGCCGCCTGACAGGGTTTCACCAGAACACTTGATAGCTCTCTCAAAATGGACCGTTTGTCAGTTCCCTGCAACTCTGGGACCACCCATTCTTCTCTCAAATAGTCCGTAATCTTCATTGTTTCCTCATTGGCCCCGTTAGAAATAACGTCCCGCGTCTCCGCGGAAGTTTCAAGCTTTCGGTCAAGATTACGGTGACACAAACTCTGACGAGGGGCATCGAAGAGGAGGAGAGAACTCTTCTTCTCCCTATCCCCTTACCCCCTTATTTCCTGATCGATTGCTAAAACGATGTACCTACCGGTTAGGCAGGGACACCGTCGTCGTGAAACAATACCTTTATTTTCTAACAGGATTTACTCAGCGTAGGGTTCCACCCATTCATAACCCCCATCTTTCCCGCGACGGAGGACGTTCATTTGTTCTGAATCCGAATTGACAAAGATCAAGAATTCTTCTTGGGAAAGCTCCATTTGAGCGACTGCCTCATCGAGAGACATGGGTTTGGCATAGGTGTGTTTTCTCAGCGTAATGTGAGGAAGACCTTTTTCCCCTTTACCTCCCAGTGCCCTTCTCTTCTTTCGGATGGGAGCCTTCGAGGAGGACTCGATCAGACTCGGCCGAGGCAGATTCGGCCTCTTACGTCTTGCCCTTCCCCGTTGTTCGCGGATTTGGCGCTCAGCCTTTTCAAGCATTTGGTCGATCGCAGCGTAAAGATCGCTGTTTCTTCCCTGGCTATTGAAGGTCACCCCTTGCCCCGTAATGGTGATTTCCGCGGTATGCCGGAATTTCTCGGCGGAAAGGACCACGTGAACCTCCCCCGGATTCACCAGATATTTTTGCAACCGTTGTACCTTTTCCTGCACATAATCCTTGGCTCCTTCATCCGCTTCCAAATGCCGGAACGTGACTCCGATCTGCATCGATTCGCTCCTTTACTTCGAAAACATCACTGCACAGTGCAAATTTAGCAACGTAAAGTTAACAATGAAAGAAATGAATCATCGCTAATTTTGTATTGGCCATTTTGCAATGATTCATTTAAGAGATTTTCCTCCGCTCGTTGGAGGAAAGGATTCGCATCAATTCCCGATATTTTGAAATCGTCCTTCGTGCGATATGAATGTCCATCCCCTTCAGAATCTGAACCAGCTTCTCATCGCTGAAGGGTTTCTTCGGATCCTCCTTAGCGATAATCTCACGAATGAGGTTCTTCACGCTTTCCGAAGCCAAGGTTTCTCCTTGGCCGGAGGTGATCCCTGCGTTAAAGAAAAACTTCAGTTCATAAATCCCCTGGGGGGTGTGAACATACTTGTTGTGTGTGACCCGGCTGATCGTCGATTCATGCATCTGGATATCCTCGGCCACATCTCGCAGGACGAGGGGTTTGAGAAATTGGATCCCTTTATCCAAAAAGTCTCTTTGAAATTTGACGATGCTTTTTGCCACCTTATAAATTGTCCTTTGGCGCTGATGAATGCTCCGGATCAGCCACAGGGCCGATCTCAGCTTATCCTGCATATACTTCCGATCCCCTTCCACCGGAACCCGACTCTTGTTGATAATGTTTCGATAAAAGGAGCTGATCTTCAATCTGGGAATGTCCTCATCGTTCAGATAGATCACATATTCCCCTTCCACCTTATAAACGTAGACATCGGGAACGATCTCTTGTATGACCTCTCCCCCAAAGGCCTTCCCGGGTTTGGGGTCCAACTTGGAGATGAAAGAGACGGCGCGATTCACCCGATCTAGAGAAACTCCCAGCCTCTTGGCAATCGCTGGATGATTTCGATTCTTCAATAAGGGAAGGTATTCTGAGACGATCTTTTCTGCGAGATGGTCGCGAACGGCCATCTGTTCCATTTGGATCAACAGGCACTCTTTGAGGTCTCTCGCGGCGACCCCGACGGGATCAAACTGTTGGACTTTTCGGAGAACCCTCTCCACCACTTCCAGCGGAAGCTCGGCTTGCAAAGCAATGTCCTCCAGGCCGATCTGCAAATAGCCATCCTCGTCCAGGT
Organism: Thermodesulfobacteriota bacterium; assembly: GCA_041947025.1. Classification (GTDB taxonomy): domain Bacteria; phylum Desulfobacterota; class BSN033; order BSN033; family UBA1163; genus CAVTZZ01. The sequence continues at coordinate 166,454 of JBHGBJ010000002.1, read as the reverse complement.
TTCCAATGATCCATATCCCGGCCTTCTGCTCCTCCTCGGTGAAACGGGAGAGTTGAAGCTGCCAGTAGAGATGGTCGAAAAGGGTCGTCCGTTTGCTGAGAAAATTCTCAAAGGAGGGCCTTTCCTCTCCGTCCTGACGGGTCGGTCTCTGAAACGTCGTCAGATTATAATTTTCCAGATAGTTTTCCCAATCAAACTCGTCGGTGCCCTCTCCCTCACCTTTCACCTCAAGGGTGTGCTCCGCACTCGGTAAGGGTTCTTCCTCAGCCTTTTCCGTCGCAGGTTCTTGAACCTCGGCTTCCTCTTTTCCTTCGTCGGCCTCTTCGAGAAGGGGATTCTCTTTTATTTCTTGGTTGATCAGGTCTACCAGTTCGAGTCGTGTTAACTGGAGAAGGCGGATCGCCTGTTGGAGCTGAGGAGTGATCACCAACTGCTGAACAAGTTTGGGTGTTTGTTTGATCTCTAACGCCATCTCAGTTCTTCTTTTCTATCTGGTCTGTTTGGTTTTTCTCGCCTGCCGCAGGAACCAGAGAAACGAATCAGACGAAACAAACTCTTATTACATATCGACCTGTTTCGTTTTACCTAACTCGAACCCATCCCCTAAATAGATTTTTTTAGCCTTATCGCTCTGAGCAATCGTCTCGGGATCTCCCTCCTCCAGGATATGTCCCTCATTGAGAATGTACGCCCGGTCACAAACTCCCAATGTTTCTCGCACATTATGATCAGTAATTATAATGCCAATCCCCTTCGATTTCAATTGACGAATAATGGACTGAATCTCCAGGACCGCAATGGGGTCGATCCCTGAAAAGGGCTCATCCAACAGGATGAAAGAAGGAGACAGCACCAGGGCCCGTGTGATTTCCACGCGCCTCCGTTCGCCTCCGGAAAGGCTGTAAGCCTTCTGTCTTCGGAGCGAGGAGAGTGATAATTCATCCAAGAGTTCCTCAAGTCGCTTCTTCCTCTCCCCTTGAGAGAGAGAAAGGGTTTCTAAAATTGCCATCAAGTTCTCTTCCACAGTCAATTTTCTGAAGATGGAAGGTTCCTGAGGCAGATAACCGATTCCCCTCCTCGATCGCAGATACATCGGGAGGGATGTGATCTCCTCATCATTGAGGTAGATCTTCCCGCCATTGGGTTGGAGCAACCCGACAATCATATAAAAGATGGTGGTCTTACCCGCACCATTGGGCCCTAACAGTCCCACCACCTCTCCCCCGCGGACCTCAATACGGACTGAATCCACCACCTTCTTGCGGCGGAAGGATTTCATCAAATGCTCACATAAAAGGTACGACATTAGCTTCCTATTTCGGAATTCGGAGTCCGGAATTCGGAGCAAAAGATTTGTTATTCCGCATTCTGCATTCCGGAATCCGCAGTTTGTGACTATTTCTCTTTCGAGGTAGGGGTGATGTGTGTGCTCACCCGTCCTCCTTTTCCTCCTTCCACGATGCTCCGTTCCTCATCGATGTAGTAGGTGATACGGTCCCCCCTGACCACATTCTCCCCATCGAACACAACCACGTCTCCCTCCAGGACAATCTTATTGCCCTCCTGATAGAATGTGGCTTTTTGGCTGGTAGCCCGGCGATTCAATTGAACGATCTTGACGCCGCCACTGGCCACCATCTCTTTCAATTTCTGGGTATCCGGATGATAATAGATCACCAACATGTTTGCAAAGAGAGTGGTGTCTTCCTGTTTGGCCACAACATTTCCTTTGAAAGTGACCACATTCTGCTTCTGGTTTCCCTCGGCAGTATCAGAAGTGATGTCGATGGGCGCGCGGCTGTTCGCCAAACCGAAGCCGATCCCCATCCCGGGCTTCTTGTCCTCTCCCTTTCCCGTCGCCTTCTTTTCCTGTGCTCCGGACATCGAAAACGAAAAAAGAGACAATGCGATCATGAGAAGGCCGATCCGCCTGGCCGTCTTCATCCCTTTCTCCCCCCCTTCCATCGAGTTTTTACTTGGCTGAGGACTCGAAAGACTTTTCCCTCCATATCCACCCACATCCCTTTCCCTTCGACTCGGATCTGTTCCCCTTCGATCTCAACGGGATCCGGGGAGGTCACTTTCCTATCCGAATGATGATACGAGATCGAGTGGGTCTTCAACTGATATCCATCGCTTGAGGCAAGCACCACATTTCCCAGCAACTCCATATTTTTCGAATCCTGATAGACCTTCCCCTGATTTCCGGAAATCACAAAAGTGCGACCTTCTTTCGAGAATAAAGTCATCTTAACCTCTTCCACCACCATGACGTTCTGATCCTGATACTGTTGGATCGACTTGGCTTCCAGCTCCCACGTCTTTTGCCCTTGCTTCTCCTCTACGAAACGGATCTTTTCCAAACGGGCATCTGCTCCCTCGGTCGAAATCTTAAGGGGGGCCTCTTCTTCCTTTGAAGGCTTTTCCTCATTGAGATTGCCCCATAGCATGACTAGGACGATCCCCCCGATCAAAACAATGGAAATCAAAATGGCGAATTTAAGCTTTCTCATGGATTCCTGAATTCGGATTTCGGGATGCGCCCGCCTGCCGGCAGGGATTGTGGAATGATAGATCTAAGATCTCCATTCCGAATTCTGCATTCTGCAATCCGCAATTGCTCACACCACCCCCGCCTTCAAGAGATCATGGAGATGGATCACTCCCGCAGGCACCTTGTCTCCAGCGTTGTTGAAGACAAAAAGAGAGGTGATGGAATGCTCCTCCATCCTCTGCACTGCCTTGGCAGCCAGGGCATCCTTTTCGATCCATTTCGGGTTCTTGGTCATCACTTCAGAGGCGCTCCGGTTGAGAAGGTTGTCGAACTTCTCCAGGGCCCGTCTCAAGTCGCCATCCGTGATCACACCGACCAGATGGCCTTTCTCGGTGCAGACCCCGGTCACCCCCAAACGTTTTGAGCTGATCTCAAAGATCACATCCTTCATCAATGTCTTCTCCGAGACCATGGGCAGAGCTTCTCCCACGTGCATCAAGTTTTCAACCGTGAGGAGAAGTCTCTTCCCCAATGCCCCCCCGGGGTGGAGAAGGGCAAAATCCTTCTCTTTAAATCCCTTCTTCTCCATCAGCGTCACCGCCAGGGCATCTCCAATGGCAAGGGTGGCCGTGGTGCTCGCCGTTGGAGCCAAACCCAAAGGGCAGGCCTCTTCCTTCACCTGAATGTTCAGGCATATCTCCCCTGCTTTGGCCAAAGAGGATTTCACATTTCCAGTGAGCGTGATCAGCCGATTGCCATACCGTTTGATCAGAGGAAGAACCTCCAAAAGCTCCCGGGTCTCCCCGCTATTGGAAATGGCGATCACCACATCCTCTTTTGCAAGCATGCCAAAATCCCCATTCAGACCCTCTGCAGGATGGATAAAAAAGGATGGAGTCCCGGTGCTGGCAAATGTGGAGGCGATCTTTCGGCCCACCAATCCGGATTTTCCCATCCCCATCAGGACAATTCTCCCTTTACACTGATAGAGGATCTCCACTGCCCTTAAGAAGTTTTCGTCAACCCTTTCCACCAGGTCAAGAATCGAACGGGCTTCGACTCTTAATACCCTTTTTGCCTCCTCAATCACATCCACTTGACCCCTCCCATCTCAGTATCATCACGTAATCTTATAGTCTCGTAGTCTTATAGTCCGATAGTCTCTTCCGACGATGTGACTCACTGACCATCAGACTATTCGTCCCCTTTTGCACTCTGGGCCGGGGATCCGCCCTTTGTCTTTGGCCTTCTACTTTTCCCCTTTAACTTCTTCGCTTTGACCTTTACGCCTCCGCCGTAGCGGAGAGAAGCCCTGATGAACTCTCGGAAAAGAGGGTGAGGATCCATCGGCTTTGATCTGAATTCCGGATGGAATTGGCATCCAAGAAACCAAGGGTGATCTTTCAATTCGACGATCTCCACCAACTCTTTGTCAGGAGAAATGCCGCTCAAGATCAATCCTGCTTTTTTCAGGACCTCCATATAGGCATTATTGAATTCATAACGATGCCGGTGTCGCTCGTAGATCAATTTCTTATTATAAGCTTCGAGGGCCAGACTCCCCTCTTCGAGTCGGCAGGGGTAGAGGCCCAATCTCATCGTTGCGCCTTTGGGAGTATCTGAGCTTCTTTTCTGAACCACTTGATCGCGATCCACCCATTCTTCCAAAAGATAGATGACCGGATGGGGGGTATGAAGGTCGAATTCCGAACTGTTGGCACCCTTCAGGCCGGCACAGTGCCTCGCAATCTCAATCACGGCACACTGCATCCCCAGACAGATTCCGAAATAAGGGGCTTTCTTCTCCCGGGCAAATTGAATGGCCTTAATCTTCCCCTCAATCCCCCTCGTCCCGAAACCGCCGGGCACAAGGATGCCGTTTGCATCGCCGAGGAACTGCTCCGCTCCCTCCTTCTCCACCTGCTCCGAATCCACATACTTCAGATTCACCCTGGCATCATTGGCGATCCCACCGTGGATCAAGGCCTCCGTCAGACTCTTGTAAGATTCGATCAGCCCCACATACTTTCCCACGACAGCGATCGTCGTTTCAAACCGGGGGGATTTAATCCTCTTCAGGATCCGCTCCCAGCCGTTTAAGTTCGGCCGGCCCGTCCAGATATTGAGCTTTTCGACGATCTTTTCATCGAGTCCTTCCTGGTGGAAGACGACGGGAACTTCATAAACGGTCTCCACGTTCTTTGCCGTGATCACCGCGTCCTTATCGACGTTACAAAAAAGGGCGATCTTCGCCTTGATGTCTGGCGAGAGGTTTCGGTCGGTACGGCAGAGCAGGATGTCGGGTTGGATACCTATCTCCCGAAGTTCTTTCACGCTGTGCTGTGTCGGTTTGGTCTTCAGTTCCCCCGCCGTCTGGATATAGGGCACAAGGGTGAGGTGAATATAAAGTGTATTCTCCCGGCCGATCTCCCCGCGGACCTGGCGGATCGCCTCCAAAAAAGGAAGGCTTTCGATATCTCCGACCGTGCCTCCCACTTCAATGATGACCACGTCCACATCCTGGCCCAGGTCAAAGACCTTTGATTTGATCTCGTCCGTGATATGCGGGATGACTTGAACCGTGCCCCCCAGATAGTCGCCCCTTCTCTCTTTGGAGATGACCGAGTCATAGATCTGCCCGGTCGTAAAATTATTTTTCTCCGACGTCTTCACATTCGTGTAGCGCTCGTAGTGGCCTAAATCGAGATCCGCCTCCGTCCCGTCATCGGTCACATAGACTTCTCCATGTTGAAATGGATTCATCGTACCGGGATCCACGTTGATGTAAGGATCGAATTTGAGAAAATTGACCTTCAATCCTCTCAATTCAAGGAGAGCCCCGATCGATGCGGATGCCAATCCCTTTCCCAGGGAGGAAACAACGCCTCCTGTGATAAAAATATATTTTGTCCTCGCATTCACCGACAGACCCTCCGTTTCCTCAGCAAGAATAAGAAAGATCCAGAAACCTTTCGATCAACCGAAAACCCTCTTCAATCAAGATCCCCTGGCCCTTCGCAGAAACCTCATCAAATCCTTCAACCCCATTAGAAAGATTCTTTCCAACGGGGTAAATGACGTAAGGAACCGGATCGGCGACATGGGTTCTGACCGAGAGGGGAGTCGGGTGGTCGGGAAGAACTAAAATCTTATGTCTTTCGAAATCAGCCATCCCCCTCAAGATCGCTCCTACGATCTTCTCGTCAAAAGCCTCTATGGCCTCGACCTTCAATCGGAGGTCTCCCATATGCCCAGCCTCATCGGGTGCCTCCACGTGAACATAGACGAAATCCTTCTCCCTCAGTCCCTTCAATGCGTACTGGGCCTTCCCGTCATAATTGGTATCGAAGTACCCGGTAGCGCCCGGAACCTCCAGAGTCTCCAAACCTGCAAGGATGCCAATGCCTTTAAGCAGGTGGACGGCTGAGATCACATAGCCTTCAATTCCGAATCGCTCCTTCAAGGTGACCATTTGAGGGGACCGGCCTTGTCCCCACAGCCAAACGGAGTTGGCAGGCTTAAGACCTTTTTCTTCCCGGAAACGGTTGACGGGATGATCTTTGAGAAACCGCTGGGATTCCCTCATCAAAGTGAGGATTTGATTCTCCCCGATTCCCCCGCGGGCCCCGGCAAGGAACGGGGATACTTCTTTGCCGATGATGTCATGAGGGGGTGTGAACTCAACCTTCTCCAGGTTTAAATATTTCGAGTCCCCATCCCTCAAGACCATCAAATGCCTGTAACTGACTCCCGGGTAGAATTGGATATCTTTTGTCCCGAGGACTTCATTTAAATCGGTGATGATCTTCCTTGCCTCATCAGTCGTGATATGGCCGGCCGAAAAGTCTTCCATAAAGATCTTCTCTTCCCGGAACTGGAGGGTGACAAGATTGCATCGGAAGGCAATCTCATCGGGTTGAAGTTGGACCCCAAGGCTGGCTGCCTCCAAGGGGCCTCTTCCCGTATAATAACGAGCGGGATCATAACCGAAGATCGAAAGGTTGGCGATCTCGCTTCCTGGAATGAAGCCCGCAGGAACGGTTCGGACCAAACCGATCTCGCCATGCTTTGCCAACCAGTCCATATGAGGCGTCTTCGCGGCCATCAAAGGAGTCTTTCCTTTAAGCTCCTTAACAGGGTAGTCCGCCAGTCCATCCCCGACAATGACGACGTACTTCATTCTGCCGGTCATATTCCACCATTTCTAAAACCTCTTGATATACCAAAAACTTACAAATGTCAAATGAAAAGCGCAAATTGAAAGCAAAAGATATGCCAATTTGTGACGTTACCAGCCCATAGGCAGGCACTGCAGGACCTTGCCGGTAACAAGATCAATGAGGTCAAAAGGCCAACTCCCTTGTCCGTCAGAGGACTCCGCTAAGGGGACGGGACTTTCATTCTTGAATCGCCAGACCAGAAAATAGGGCGACAGGCTTGAAAATATCAAAATCGGGCTTACATTTTTAATTAAGAGTACCGTTCAGAGAAAAGGAGATGATCTTTACGAGAAAAAGACACTTGAAAATGCTGATTGTTGCCCTGGCCATGGGTTTTTCCCTCCAGGCATGTGCTGCAGGGGTTTACGACAACCATGATCGCGAATGTAACTTCTGTGAGCACTGGCGTGAGCAGGCCATGGCTCGATCGATCGTCCAAGACCGGGGAGATACGGGAGCCCATGGCAATATCGGCAGGGAACGGTCTGTTTGATCCAAAATCCAGGAGGGACCCTTCCACCCGGCATCAAGAGTCAACTCTTATCAGGAGGTGAACAAAAGGGGAAATGGGAAGGGAAAAGATTGAAAGGAGGAAACCAGAAATGGAAAGAATAGAAAAACATCGTATCAACGTTGGGCTAAAGGCTTTGGCCATTTTGGTCACGGGGCTTCTTTTTCTATCTTATGCTCCTGCTCCCGCCGCCGCGGCGGAGAGAGACGACGCCCAAGCACTTGTGGACAGGGCGCGGGTGACCTTCAAGGAATTCATGCGTGACCCGATCTACGGCTGGCTTCACGAAAATGTCGATCGAGCCAAAGGAGTGTTGATATTTCCTCAGGTCCTGAAGGGAGGCTTTGTACTCGGAGGCTCCGGAGGGACCGGCGTCTTTTTGGTCAGAGATGAAAAAACCGGAAATTGGAGCGAGCCTGCCTTTTACACTGTTGGCTCGATAACCTTTGGTCTCCAGATCGGCGGCGAAGCGGCAGAAGTGGTAATGCTCGCCATGACCCAGAAGGCCGTTGACTCGCTGCTTTCAACATCCTTTAAACTTGGCGGAGACGTGTCGGTGGCACTGGGGCCCATCGGCGGTGGCGCCAAAGCGAAAGCTGACATCCCGAGCGTAACCGGTGACTTCATTTCCTTTGCCAAGTCCAAAGGTCTCTATGCGGGGCTGAATCTTGAAGGGTCTGTGGTCGCAGTAAGAGACAGCCTGAACAGTGCCTATTATGGTAAGGATATCAGGCCAGCAGACATCATTGTGAAGCAGGACGTCAGCAACATGCATTCGGGCGAGCTTCGGGAAAGCCTTAAGTGCAAATGCTAGGGCATCTTTAAAGATTTCACCCGACTGTGGTCTTTCCAGATCACAGAAATCAAAGGCAGGACAAAGGTCCTGCCTTTTTTTATTGATTGAAACCGTGGATCACCCGAAGCGCGAAGTTCTTCGATGACGCCACGGGTTTCAATGGTAGATAAGAATGAGGCTCTGTGGGTTGAAAATTTGTCCTTCGCTACTTACACTTTAATTAAGGTGTCATTATGGGCTTTTCCCAAGTCAGGTTGATTGCTGGCTAACGGAAATGGAGATGGATTTTTCTCCAATCTTTCCTTCTGATTTTATAGAGACCAAAAGACCCTTATTAAGATGCGCCAAAGAGGGGAGGTGTTCAGGGATGAAAAGGTTTATTTTTGCGATTGGATTCATTTTGGGCTTCTGGCTCACCGTGCCATTCTCTTCCTCTGCCGAAGACCTTGGTGATGCAAGATTGAGTCTCATCCAGGGGGGTGTGCTGATTCAGAACATGGATACGGGTGCGGAGTGGGGAGCAGCCTCCATCAACATGCCCTTAACCCAAGGGACGAAAGTGTGGGTTCCACAAAGAGGGCGGTTAGAGATCCAGTTTCTTGGTGGATCCTACCTGAGGGCTGACGAAAATACGGATGTGGATGTTACCGAACTCGAATCAGATAGTCAAAGCAATATTATCCAGGTCGCGGTTCCTGAAGGAAGAACGTATATCAATTACGCGGGCTCGGCCGCAGACAACTCTGTCTTTCAGGTCGATACCGCTTTGCTCTCGGTGAAGGCTTACGGGCCGGCAAAATTTAAGGTCGATGTATCTGAAGATGGATATTCAGAGGTTTCGGTGGTCAGCGGCGCAGTTTATGTGGAAACGCAGAACGGCAGCACCAAGGTCGATGCTGGCGGCATGCTGTCCATCACTAATAATCAAATTGCCGAGCTTTCTCCAATGAGGGCAGCAGACAGCTGGGATCGATGGAACCAGTCGAGAGACTCTGCTCTCGCAAGATCGGGCATAAGCAGAGAGTATCTTCCTCCAGCCCTTGACGTCTATAGCAACGATTTCGACACCTATGGCCGTTGGGTTTCCACGTCCGATTACGGATATGTGTGGACCCCGAGGGTAATGGTAGCTGACTGGTCACCTTACCGCATCGGCAGATGGTGCTGGATTAGAGGCGATTATGTGTGGGTGTCTTACGAACCCTGGGGGTGGGTGCCATACCACTACGGAAGATGGGCCTTCCTCTCTCAACACGGCTGGTGCTGGGTGCCGCCCCGGAGATCGGCTGTTTACTGGTCCCCTGGGTTCGTAGCATGGGTGCATACCCCGTATTATGTCGCATGGGTTCCTCTTGCCCCTAGAGAAATATACTACGGACACGGTTATTACGGACCTCATAGTGTGAATGTTAAGGATGTCGATATCAACAAGATCAATATCACCAATGTCTATGTCAACGCTAAAGTGGCGAATTCCGTTACAGTGATCAATCGGGAGACCTTTCTCACGGGAAAACCTGTGCGGGGGGATATTCCCAAGAACCCATTCACCGCGGGAGCAAAGGTATCCATCGGAAGGCCTGATCTAAGACCGGTCAAAGAAACTTCTTTGCCACGCCCCGAAAAGATCATCGCTCAAAAGGATCTGCCATCAAGGGACATCGTGACAAGGGCAAAAAAGATTGAAAACAGACCGGTTGCCAGGGATAAAGACATTTCTGTATTCAAGCCCGGAAAGAGGGCCTCTTCGATGCGTGTGGACAGAATCGATCGGCCAAGGCCGATCACCCAGGTTCAGAAGCCTGAGTTAAGGCAGCCTCCGGCTCAAAGGGGAGAGATGAGGAAAACTCCTGCCCGAGGAAGGGAGACTGCTCCACCCCCGGCAGAAAGGGAAGGACCACGCGGTCCCTCTACGCAAAGGGAGTTCGGCATTGCTCCTCCACAAAAAGAGGAGCGGAGCGTCCCTTCGCCGCGCAGAGAGGAGATGGGAACTCCTCCAGTCCAGCGAAGAGAAGTGGGGCCGCCCCCGGAGCGAAGGGAGATGAACAAACCATCTGGGCCGAGCAAGGCACTCCCTCAAACCGAGCCACCGCAGTCTATCATCCGGGAAAGGGAGCAGAGGAGTGCACCTCCCCAACAACGAAGAGAGGTCGCTCCACCTTCTGTGAAAAGGGAAGAGAAACGGGAACCCTCTTCCCAGAGAGAAATGGGTATCGCACCCTCGTATAGAGAGAAATCTAAAGATGAACCCCCTGTCCGTAGAGAAAGGAAAGGGCGTCGATAAAGAAAAATCGGGACACATACTATTTTTCTTGCCATGATTTTGGCTCGGAACAAGAAATGGTATGTGTCCCGATTTTAGAGATTGAGGTATTTCAAGACTTTCTCTTTGTTGGCTGGAAGGGAGACGGGTTTTTGAGAGATGCGTATGGCGTTGTCCGGGTCCTTGAGACCGTGTCCTGTGATCGTGAGTACTAAGACATCACCTTTTCTGAAAAAATCCTCGTGGTAAAGTTTCAGTACCCCTGCCAGAGAGGCTGCGGACGCAGGCTCGCAGAAGATCCCTTCAAGGCTCGCCAGCATCTGGTAAGCCTCAAGAATCTCCTCATCGCTTACCATATCGATCACTCCTCCGGATTCGTCCCGGGCAGCCGCGGCCTGCTTCCAGCTGGCAGGGTTTCCGATCCGGATGGCTGTGGCAACGGTTTCAGGATGCTCCACCACCTGCCCTCTGACGATAGGGGCTGCCCCCTCTGCCTGAAATCCCAACATCTTTGGAAGCCCTTCAACCCTGTTCTTCTCCCAATACTCTTTGTATCCCTTCCAATAAGCAGTGATATTTCCCGCGTTCCCGACAGGTAGGCAATGGTAGGTCGGCACCAAACCCAAGTAGTCAATAATCTCGAAGGCGGCCGTCTTCTGGCCTTCAATGCGATAGGGATTGAGCGAGTTGACCAGGGTAACAGGTTCTGTTTCTGAAATCTCCCTCACGATATCAAGGGCCTCGTCAAAATTTCCATCGATCTGGACCACCTGGGCCCCATGAACCATCGCCTGAGAAAGCTTTCCAAGAGCAATCTTTCCTTCAGGAATGAGGACATAGGCCTTCATCTCCGCTTTGGCCGCATAGGCTGCAGCCGAGGCCGATGTGTTCCCCGTCGAGGCGCAGATCACTGCCTTCGATCCCATCTCTTTGGCCATGGAGACAGCCACGGTCATGCCCCGGTCTTTGAACGAGCCCGTGGGATTGAGACCTTCATATTTGAAATAGAGGCCAATCCCGGGGAGGACCTCTCTTTCGATACGGGCAGAACGAATGAGCGGCGTATTCCCCTCGAGAAGGGTAATGATGCAATCTTCCCTTCTGACCGGCAAGAAGTCCCAGTATTCTTTAACGACGCCCTGCCACATCTCAAAACTCTCAAAACTCCAAATCCCAAATCACAAATCTCAAATAAATTCCAGGCGCCAATTTCAAAGGACCAAAGACTTTTCGTTTGAGATTTGAAAAGTTGGGATTTATTTGGGAATTGGTGCTTGTCATTTGGTGCTCATCTCTTATTCGAGCTCGTTTTCAACGCGTATCAAGATCGTCTTGCCCAAGATCACTCCGAGCCGGCCAATCTCCCTCAAGGCCCGATGGACGTTCTTTTCCTTGGCTTCGTGGGTCATCATCACCACAGGAACAGCCCCTTTGATCTTCCTCCCCTTCTGAATGACTGAAGCGATGCTGATATCATGTTTCCCCAATATCCCCGATATCTTCGAAAGCACCCCGGGCCGGTCCCGTACGGAGAACCTCATATAGAAGGGCATCACCAGGTCTTCCATCTTCTTAAAAGAAAGCCTTTCAATGGAAGACTCCTGAAAAGACAGGGCGGGAACACGACGGCCTTTGGCTTGAGTAAGAAGATTTCTCCCGAGCTCCACGAGATCGCTTACCACTGCACTTCCCGTGGGCATTTGCCCTGCTCCTTGACCGTAGAAGAGCGTTGGCCCGATCGCATCGCCCTTGATATAGATCGCATTGAACACTCCTTCCACTGTGGAGAGGAGATGTTTTTCGGGAATGAGCGTCGGATGAACCCGGGCCTCTATCTTCCCTTGATCAATCTTAGTAATGGCAAGGAGTTTGACCCGATAGCCGAATTCTCGACCGAATTGAATATCGAGGGGCGTGATTTCGGAGATTCCTCCGATGAAGATCTCTTCAAATCGGAGAGAGGTCCCAAAGGCAAGTCGGATCAGAATGGTCAGCTTATGGGCAGCATCTACTCCCTCAATATCATAGGCTGGATTGGCCTCCGCATATCCCTTTTCTTGCGCCTCCCGCAAGACCTCTCTAAAGTTTCTGCCTTCATCGGTCATCTTGGAGAGAATGTAGTTCGACGTTCCGTTTAGGATTCCGAAGATCGACTGGATTCGGTTGGCCACCAGGCCTTCCTTGATTGACCGAATCAGAGGAATACCACCGCCGACCGAAGCTTCGAAGTTAATATCCACGCCGAAACGATAGGCCTCCCTGAAGATCTCATCTCCATGAAGGGCGAGCAAAGCTTTGTTTGCAGTAATAATATGTTTCTTGTTGCGAATCGCTTTCAGAATGTAGGTCTTTGCAGGCTCGATGCCCCCGATCAACTCCATGACGATATCGATCTCAGGATCCTGAATCACATCCTCAGCCCTGGCCGTGAGGGCCCCGGACTTCACCTTCACTCCTCGATCTGCTCTCAAATCGACATCGGCTATCCTCTTCAGGATGATCTTGGCGCCCATGCGCTTCTCGATCAGCCTGGAATTATTCTGGAGGATCTTCACCACTCCAGCTCCAACCGTTCCGAAGCCGATCAGACCCACCTTGATCTCTTTCATCCCTCTTCTCCAGTCAATCTGAGAATCATTTGGAATCTGTTCTCATTAAGTTCATTTGAGCACTTTCCCAATCCCTTTAACGGCCTGTTTGATACGGGCCTGGTTCTCCACCAGTGCAAACCTCACGAACCCTTCTCCATATTCGCCAAAACCGACCCCTGGAGCAACGGCAACCTTTCCCTCTCTCAGGAGCAACTTGGTAAACTCAATCGAGCCCATCTTCTTAAAGGGTTCGGGGATCTCTCCCCAAACGAACATCGTCCCTTTGGGTTTCTCGATCTCCCACCCGACTCTCTTCAACCCGTTGATCAGGGTATCCCTCCTCTTTCGGTATTCCTCTACGGTCTCCCGAACGCAATTCTGATCTTCATTCAGGGCGATGATGGATGCAATCTGAATCGGCTGAAAGATTCCATAGTCAAAATAACTTTTCAGCCGGGCCAGAGCAGCCAGCATCTCCGCGTTTCCCACCCCGAATCCAACGCGCCACCCCGGCATGTTATAACTCTTGGAAAGGGAGAAGAATTCCACTCCCACATCCTTTGCGCCTTTAACCTGAAGGAAACTGGGTGCCTGGTATCCATCAAACACAAAATCACCATAGGCGAAGTCGTGGACAATCATCATTTGATGGTCCTTTGCAAAGGCCACGAGATCCTCAAAGAAGTCGATGGTCACGACCTTTGTGGTCGGGTTATGGGGAAAACTGACGATCAGCATCTTAGGGGGCGGCCAGCTCTGCCTCGTTGCCGTCAATAAGCGCTGAAAGAAGTCCTCCTCGCCCACCAGAGGAACGGAACGCAAATCTCCTCCGGCAATCACCACCGAATAGGTATGGATGGGATAGGTCGGATCCGGGACAAGAACCACATCTCCCGGTCCAAGGGTCGCCAACGTCAGATGACCGATCCCTTCTTTCGCGCCGATGGTCACGACAACTTCCGATTCGGGATCGAGTTCGACATCGAAGCGGTTCCGGTACCAGTCGCTGATGGCTAAACGAAGCTTGTAAATTCCCTTTGAGGCAGAGTACCGATGGTTCCTTGGATTCTTCGCGGCCTCGATCAACTTATTGACGATATGTTTGGGGGTTGCAAGATCAGGGTTCCCCATCCCCAGATCGATGATATCCTCTCCCCTTCTCCTGGCATCCATCTTCAATTGATTGACAATACCGAAGATATAAGGAGGGAGCCTCATCATCCGATGAAACCCCAGGCTGTCAGGATGAAGTGATTTCATTTCGACTTCCTTTCAAAATAACTTTGTGAAGCTCCCCGCCCACAGGGCGGGGCTTCCCGGAAACGAAATCTCATTTTTATTGTGCCCCTTGACCCCGCCTATAAGGCGGGGCTTGCGGGGCACCTACCGGTCATGAAGTCATTTCGTTACTGGGTTATTAAATGATTTGATGACGCATAGCCCAATGGCTCTACATTCTCTAAACGGTTAACATAATTTTTCTGTCATTTCAATTCCCAAGGCCCTGAACCCGGCCTGGTTCAGGGTTCACCCGATGCTCGCCAGCTCCAACCTTCCACTCCACCGCTTCCTTAAAATATGCTTGAGTGCCGCATGAGAGGGATGGGCCAGCTCAGGATCTTCCTGAATCAGCCGAAAAGCCTCCTTCCTCGCCTCGATCAGAATGGGAGTGTCCCGAACCAGATGGGCCACTCTGAAATCCGGAAACCCTGATTGCCGGATGCCGAAGAATTCGCCGGGGCCTCTCAGGTTGAGATCCTCCTCGGCAATCTGAAAACCATCGCTTGTCTTTTCCATGGCTCGAAGACGAACCTTTGCGTCTTTCGAAGACCGGTATTGAGCCAATAAGATACACTTGGACGGATAGCGGCCCCTGCCGATCCTTCCCCTGAGCTGGTGAAGCTGGGAGAGACCGAATCGTTCGGCATGTTCCACCACCATGACAGAGGCATTGGGGATATCAATTCCCACCTCGATGACTGTTGTGGCAACGAGGACCTGTATCGCGCCCTCCTTGAACTCCATCATGACGGCCTCTTTCTCATCGCTTTTCATTCGGCCATGGAGAAGGCCGATTCGAAAGTCGGGAAAAATATCCTTTTGGAGACGCTCTGCCATTCGTGTTGCATCTCTCAAGTCCAATTTTTCAGACTCTTCCACAAGAGGATAGACGATGAAGGCCTGCCTTCCTTTTCTCACCTCTCCTTCGACGATCCGGTAAACCCTCTCCCTTGAAGATTCATGAAAGACCTGCGTTTCCACAGGCATCCGGCCTGGCGGCATCTCATCGATGACGGAGACATCAAGATCGCCGTAAACGGTCATGGCCAGGGTCCTCGGAATGGGGGTTGCTGTCATCACCAAGACATCGGGGTTTTCACCCTTTTTCTTTAGAAGCCCTCTCTGAACCACCCCGAATTTGTGTTGTTCATCAATGATCGCAAGACCTAAACGTTGAAATTCGACCGCCTCTTGAATCACGGCGTGAGTTCCGATCACCAACTGAATGTCCCCTCTCCGAATTTGATTGTGGAGGTCCTCTTTTTCCGACCCTTTAATGCTGCTGGTCAGGAGGGTCACTTTGACTCCCAAAGGTTCAACCCACCTCCGGAGATTGAGATAATGCTGCTCTGCCAATACTTCTGTTGGTGCCATAATGGTGGATTGATAGCCACACTCCACGACATAGAGGCTTGCAAGGAGCGCAAGGACCGTCTTTCCGCTTCCCACATCCCCTTGGATCAGCCGGTTCATAGGATGGGGCCGCCTCAAATCGCCTTGGATCTCTTCCCAGACCCTCTTCTGCGCCCGGGTTAATTCGAAACCGAGGAGATCCAGGAGACTTTGAGTAAGAAGGCCCTGGGGTTGAAAGGAGGTGCTCGTTTCCAAGGTCGTCCCTCTTTTCTTGAGGGCCAGCCCGAGTTCAAGGAAAAAGAACTCATCGAAAATGACCCTTCGATGTCCATCCGATCGCTCAACATTGAGTGTTTCTATCGATTCCCCATCCGGAGGGAAATGGACCCTCTGAAAGGCTTCTGAAAAATCGATCAGATCCTGGTGCTCGATGATCTCCTGGGGAATGGGGCTCGAAAGCTCATGGGCATATCCGTCCAGTATCGTCTTCATCAGTCTTCGCAGCGTTCTCTGATGCAGGCCTTCTGTTTCGGAATAGATCGGGACGATCCGCTTGAAGTTGAGATAATCCTCCTCTATGTCGCCATCGATGATCTCCACGTCCGGATGATGAATCTCTTTCTGATCCCTGAACCTTCTGACATCTCCGGAAAAAATCAGCTTTCTTCCCTTCTTAAATCGATCCCTGAGATATTTCTCGCTGCCGGCGAACCACTTCAGCGTAATCACGCCGCTTCCATCACCTATCACCGCTTCAAACACTCTTCTTCTCTTATTCTGGTAAAAGGCAACTCCTGATAACAGGACCTCGCCAAAACCCGTTTCCTTACCGCCCGCCTTCAACTCGGATATCTTCTTTAGGTTCCGGCGGTCCTCATAGCATCGGGGAAGAAAGTAGAGCGCGTCTTCGACGGTTCGAATCCCTTTCTTCTCGAAGAGCCGGGCAAGCCTCGGCCCGACTCCCTTCACATACTGGATGGGCGTCAAAAGGCGATTCTTAAAATGGGAACCAGGCAGTGTTTTCATTCGAGAAATGTCGAAGTTCAAATATTTGTCTATAGAAGAACGGTTATTGAGTCATTGGTTATTAGGTCATTTATTAACCCCATGACTGGATGACTTAATAACTGAGATTGGGGTTTGACATTCAATCATCTGAAACAATCTTAATATAGATCTTTCTGCACGAAGGACATTCAATCTCATTCTCCCCCACCCTCAAATTCATTCCTTCATAAGAAATGGGCTGATCACAATAAGGACACAGATAAGGAAACCTTTGAACGATCTGCTCCTCTGTTTCCGTTGGCAAACGATCACGACTCTTCTTGGCTACATAAGGTTTTGATTTCATAGCTTTGAGCCTCCCCTAAGGGGCCGCTCAGCGGTGAGCTTTCAGCTTTGAGCCTTCAGCTTTGAGCTTTTTCTTTAAGCCAACTATACAAAAACTCTCTTTAAGAATCAAGGAAGAGTATATTTCCATGCTCTCTTTGAGCTCTGCTCCCTCCTATTCATAATAATCAAAAAATATGGTATAAGCTAAACGGAATCAACCGATGAACGGACACAGTTGGAGCAATGACGATCAATGGCGATAGGGATATTCTACGGATGGTGGGTCGTAACAGCCTGCTTTATCATCGGTCTCTATGTGGCCGGTGCGGTCTATTTCGGCTTCAGTGCCTTTTTTGAGCCCCTCGTAAAGGAATTCGGCTGGAGTTATACCCAGGTCTCCCTTGCCACAAGCCTCCGGGGCCTGGAAATGGGCATCTTCGCTCCGATTGTTGGATTTCTCGTCGATCGGTTTGGTTCGAGAAAGCTCGTCCTTCTGGGCACAATCATCGTCGGTTTTTCACTCATCCTTCTCAGCTTGACCCGATCCCTCTTGATGTTCTATGTCTCTTTCCTGTTGCTTGCCTTCGGAGCAGGCGGGTGCACCAGCGTTGTCCTATTGACCGCTGTGGCCAAGTGGTTTGATAAAAATTTAGGAATGGCACTCGGTGTGGTCACCTGCGGATATGGAACAGGTGGACTGATCATCCCCCTCATCGTTCGCCTGATCGACCTCTATCATTGGAGAACCTCATTGGTCATCCTCGGTTTAGGGATGTGGGCCCTGGGGATTCCCTTATCCTTTATTATTCGTGACAAGCCAAAACAAGACCCTCTCCCTGTCCGGCGGGAGCCACCTCATCATACAAGGGATCAAACCAAGAATAAGGTCAAGGAATTCCAAATCGATCTCAGGGATGCCCTGAAGCAAAAGACCTTCTTCTATCTGGTGATTGTGGAGGTCATACGCTTAACGATTGTTTCAGCAGTAGTCCTCCATGTCATGCCCTATCTCAGCACCAGGGGCATACCGAGGTCAACGGCCGGGGTGGTCACCGCAGCCGTTCATGTATTCAGCATTTTCGGCAGGTTTGGCTTTGGATGGCTGGGAGACGTCTATAATAAGAAGCATATGACGCTTGTGGCACTCTGTTCTATGGCCATGGGACTTCTGGCTTTTTGTTGGATCCGGCAGGGATGGATGATTCTTCTGTTCCTTCTCCTTTTCTCACCGGGATGCTGGGGAACGATGATTCTTATGAGAACAATGCAGAGGGAGTATTTCGGCAAAGACTCCTTTGGTAAGATGATCGGGATCATCATGGGTATAGGTTCAATCGGAGGGATTATAGGGCCTACCATAGCGGGATGGGTCTTTGATCTCTTCAGAAGCTATCATTTTGTCTGGCTCGGTTTTTTCGGGTTTAATTTGATTGCCATCATCCTGATACTGGGAATTGAACCCAAGAGAAATCGTTGAGGTTCTCGGTCGGGGGAGAACGGTTGGAAAGAAACGCTGGCAGGTTCCTGAAAAATTAATTTTCACAGGCTGCTATCTCCCAATCTCTCTGATGCAATCGCCGGCCCTTAATTCCTTCAGATTTTTCTTGCCGGAGCAGAACATGGCGACTCGGAATTCGTTGAGCAGATTTTGGATCTTTTCTTTTACCGCTCCGGACGATTCGATCGCTGGAGCCAAAAGAGGCAAGGCCATCCCCGTATAACTCGCCCCCAAAGCAATCGCTTTGGCCATCTCCATTCCGTTCCGGATCCCGCCCGAAGCAATGATGGGCATGTCTTTGATCCTTTCAACGATTGAGATCAGGGATGCAGCGGTGGGTGTGCCCCAGTTGTCAAAGGTATCTCCAAGGGGGGTAGCCGGGTCCCTTTCTTCCTCAATCAGTCTTTCAATCTTCGCCCACGAGGTACCGCCGGCTCCGGCGATATCCAGGGCCCAAACACCTGCCTCTTTCAAAAGGACTGCCGCAGAGGAGGAAAGGCCAAAGCCGACTTCTTTCACGATGACGGGGACACCGACTT
This sequence comes from Thermodesulfobacteriota bacterium, assembly GCA_041947025.1. GTDB lineage: Bacteria > Desulfobacterota > BSN033 > BSN033 > UBA1163 > CAVTZZ01. The sequence goes on along the minus strand of JBHGBJ010000002.1, from coordinate 147,573 downwards.
CCCTGCAGACTTGAGATATCTTCTCAATCAAGCCCTTGAAATTCAACTGACGGCTTCTTTGGATGACCTTCTGGAGCGGATTGAGATAGAGAATGAGACCGTCGGCCTGGATCATGTCGACCGCGCGCTTGCATTCCTCTAAGCCATATCCATAATTGAGATAGATGGCTCCCAGGTTTGCCAATAGAGGAATATCCGGGGCCACATCCCTGACCTGATATGTGGGGATTAACGAAGGATCTTCCAGGCCAAGCTTCTGAGACCCGACGGACATCGCCACCCCCAATTCCTGTGCGGCCCGGGCAAGATTCTTGTTGATCTTCAGGGACCTTTCCGTCCCGCCCGTTATGGGTGAAATAATAAAAGGGGCCGCCATCTCCTTCCCGAGAAAAGCACACGAAGTGTCAATATCCTCCAGGGTGATTTCGGGCAGAGGCTGGTTTGCGAGAATGTATTTTTCGAAGCCCGTGGTCAGGGAAGATTCCACGTCCTTTTCAAGGCAACACCGAATGTGCTGATCCTTTCTGTCAAAAGATGGTTTCTTCACTCTCCCTTACCTTCCGAAAGAACTTTTTTCGTTTACATTATAACCGCACCGCCTTCGGCGATTCAACAGATCGACTCCCGGGAAGAATTGTGTTATCATGGCTCTTAATTTTTCCCGGTTTGATCCGAGGCGATGATCGATCCATCTCCGAGAAATCAGATCCACCCTGGTGAATGATGCCTCCTTTCTTCATTCTCTGCTTTTTAAACTTCCTCGTCTATTTCGGCGCCGGCATGCTCAGCCCAATTCTGCCCATTTATGCGAGGGACTTTGGCGTAAGCGTCACCGAAGTTGGGTTCATCATGACAAGCTGGGCCTTGGCTCGTATCTTCTTTGATTTGCCAGCGGGATACTTCACCCATCATTATGGCATTGCCAGAACCCTCTTCATCGCTTTTGTCATCACAGTCATTTCCTCAGCCATGATCGGCATTGTGAACTCCTTCTGGCTTCTCGTCTTCTGGCGCTTTTGGCAGGGAGTGGGATCAGCCCTTTATACGACACCGGCTTTGTCGGGAGTGGCCGACCTCAGCCCCAAAGAGCGCCTGGCGAGAAATATCGCTCTATTTCAGGGCTTTCACCACTTAGGAATGAGTTTCGGCCCAAGCCTGGGAGGATTCTTGGCAGAACGGATGGGATACCGTCTCCTCTTCTTTTCGTATTCCGGTCTGATTGCTTTAGGAATGTTGATGATCCCCTGGGGACTGAGGCTTAAGTCTAAGCCTCAGGCGCAGACGCCAGACGAGAAGGTTCCCGTCGGACCGGAAGATCACCCAAAGAAAGGCTGGAGCGACTGGAAAACGATGTCGCGTCTCCTATCGAGCCGGGCCTTCATTTTGATCGCTGCGGTCGAATTCATCATTTTCTTTGCCCGAAACGGGGGCCAGTTCACGATTGTACCGCTTTTGGGGACCCACAGTCTGAATCTGAAGGTGGGCCAGATCGGGCTCACCCTGACCCTGGTGGCCGTGAGTCAACTCTCCATTCTTTACCTGGCCGGCTGGTTAAGTGATCGCTTCGGGGTCACAAAAGTTCTTATTCCCGGCATCTTGGTCGCCAGCCTTAGCTATTTCTTGTTTGCCGCGAGCCGGGATTATCTATCCTTTTTGTCAGCGGGCGTGGTCCTGGGAATCGGCACGGGGTTAGGAATGCACCTGCCGCCGGTTTACGCTGCACAGACCCGAGGGGAGATCGGTTATGGTCTGGTCGTGGGGGCTTTGCGTTTCTTTGGAGATGTCGGTCTGACAGCCGGGCCTGTCATCCTGGGTCTGATCGCCGATGCAGTCACCTACCGGCAGGCCCTGGGGATCAATTCTTTTCTCATGCTCGGAGGAATCATCCTCTTTGCACCCTTCGCACCCAAGCCGTCTGCTGTATCTTCGAAGCCTTTCGCACGGTGAGCGTCCACAAAGGAGACCATTTCCTTGTGGAGCATGAGAATTTGTGTTAGGCAAGATTATCCCCCTTGGCCGGGGGGAAATTTGAATGATTCGGGGGGAAAAGATGGATCACGCCAGGGGAACTACATTCGATAGGAATCCGGAAAGATTTATTGAAAAAGCCATTGCCACCTTCGTCCGGAAAAGCCCTTTCAACCGCCGTAAAATTGACGGAGGAAAATATTGGGAAGCCCCTCTGGTCGGATTCGCCTCTGCGGAAGATCCCCTTTTTGGACAGTATAAGAAGATTATCGGCAGATTCCATTTGACCCCTAAGGAAATATTCGACCTGACTTTCCGAAAAAATCCGAAGAAAAACCTCTCTGTGATTTCCTGGATCCTTCCCGTATCCCAAGACATCAGAAGAAGTAACCGTAAAGAGACGAGATACCCTTCCATGCTCTGGGCTCACACCCGCGACTTCGGCGAGCAATTCAATGTCAGGTTGAGAAATCACGTTGTCTCACTGTTGAAGAAAAAGGGATACAAAGCAGTCGCTCCGATGAACTCTCCCCATTTCAGACGGCTCAAGTCTCCAAAGGTTGGGTTTGCTTCCACTTGGTCCGAACGCCACACGGCTTATGCTTGTGGCCTCGGAGCCTTCGGACTCAGTGATGGGTTCATCACTCCCAAAGGCAAGGCCGTACGCATCGGCAGCGTCGTAACCGATTTCCCTTTAAAACCCTCTGAAAAGCTGTATCCTCATCATCGCGCCAACTGTCTCTACTTCTTTAATCATACCTGTAAAACCTGCGCGGCCCGCTGCCCGGCTGGAGCGATCACATCGCGGGGACACGACAAAGACAAATGTCGCCAATATTCCCGCGGCGTCATCCTTCGGGACAAAAAGGCCGAATATGGCGTGACCATCACAGGCTGCGGCCTCTGCCAGACCAAAGTCCCCTGCGAATTCGAAATCCCCAAACCCATTCAGAAGGAAAGAAAACAAAGCATCTGAATAAGTCTTTTTTGAATCACAGCTTTCTGAAGGAGGGTAAGAACAAAGCGATAGCGAAAACGCAGACAATGATAAAAACCCCTAACATCATCGAAGCAGTGACCACGCCCAGGTATTCCCCGCCCACCCCTAATCCGTAGGAAACCCAGGTTCCGAAAAAACCCCGAACGACCTCCCTCAGGCTCATCACCCGCCCCCTCATCTCATCCGGAACAATCGTCTGAAGACCCGTTCGGGCCACATTCTCGCAGGTGATACCAAAACCATTGGCACAGATCAGAAGGAGAGTAGATAGAACCAGTATGTGGGAGAGAGAGAAAAAGAGAAGGAAAAGCCCCATCATTATTCCCACAACCGTGATCAGCTTTCCCTTGTACTTGAAATTCCCCAGCGTCGCCACACCGAAGAGCCCCACGAGGGCCCCTACCCCCTGGGCCATGTTGAGATAACCGAACCCCGTTGCCCCTGAATGAAGGATGTTATCCGCAAAGAAGGGCAAGAACACAGTGCTCAATTCCGTCTGGAACTCGCGGAGGGCAAAGATAAGCACCAAAGCCATGATCAGGCTTTGCGTCATGGCATACTTCAGCCCTTTTCTTAGATTGTCCCAGGCACCGTGTTTTCTGGCTTTCGGAAGAACCGAAGGAATCTTCATCATCAGCAGCCACTGGGAGGCCAGCAGCATTCCTATGGCTCTAAACCCAAAAAGCGGGGTTGTTCCGAACAAAGACATGAAATTCCCTGCAATCACAGCCGATACGATAGCCGCCATCCTGACCGAGATCGTATCCAGGGCAATCGAATTCATCCATTCCTCTTTCGGTATGAGGCTGGGAATCAGGGAATCCCGTGCGGGATGGTTAAAACCGAGATTGGCCGAGGTGAGCACGCCTGCCAGCAGCAGATGCCACGGAGCAATCATTCCTCTCTGGGCCAGAACAAGAAGGCCGATTGATACGAAGACACTGCATAGAAAACAGACCAGCAGGAGCTTTCGCCGATCCACCCTATCCGCGATCACCCCTCCTATGAGAGCGAAAAAAAAGAGAGGGGCCGTCTTACAAACCGCCAGCAGACCCAGGTAATAAGGGGACTCAGTGAGCTCTTTCATGAGCCAGGCGATCGCCATCGTCTCCATGTGCTGGCCCATGTGCTCGGAACAGGACCCCAGCCAATAGAGGCGGTAATCGCGATGCCATAAAGAAGAAAAAGTCCGCCGCCAAAAAGGGAGGACTTTCGTTTGAGGTTCCAAAGGATCTTTCCTTGCATTCGTCTTTTAGACGCTGCCACTATAACTAAAATCCCAAATGGCGTCAATATCCGATTTTCGATTCTATGGGGTCTATGGGGTCTTGACACGTTCATGGAATCTCGCCTATACTTCGAGCAGCCTCAATGAGCAGATTAGAGCATGGTGCGGGAGGTCTTTTGATGCCAAGACGGGACGACGTAAAGAAGGTGATGATCATCGGCTCAGGCCCCATTGTTATCGGTCAGGCTTGCGAATTCGATTATTCCGGCACTCAAGCCTGCAAAGCCCTCCGTGAGCTTGGATATGAAATCCTCCTGGTCAATTCCAATCCTGCGACGATCATGACCGATCCGGGGATGGCCGACGTCACCTATATTGAACCGCTCAACCTCCAGAGGATGAAGGAGATTGTGGAAAAGGAGAAACCGGATGCCCTCCTTCCCAACCTGGGCGGCCAGACCGGGCTCAATCTCTCCTCCGAGCTGGCCCGCTCAGGTATTTTGGATCAATACGGGGTAAAGATTATCGGGGTCGATATCGATGCCATCGAGCGCGGGGAAGACCGCTTGGCCTTCAAGGAAACGATGAAACGGCTCGGCATCGACATGCCGAGAAGCGAGATTGCCTTGAGTGTTGAAGAGGCTGAGGCAATCGCTGCTGAATTAGGTTACCCTGTGGTGATCCGGCCTGCTTATACTTTGGGAGGAACAGGAGGCGGATTGGTTTATAACGTCGAGGAATTGCGCACCGTGGCCAGCCGTGGGATATCCGCGAGTCTGGTCGGCCAGATCCTGGTGGAGGAATCGGTCCTCGGATGGGAGGAATTGGAGCTTGAAGTGGTCCGCGATTCCAAGAACCAGATGATCACCGTCTGTTTCATTGAGAATGTCGATGCGATGGGGGTTCACACCGGAGATTCTTACTGCACCGCGCCGATGCTCACCATATCCCCCGAATTACAGAAGCGCCTTCAGAAGCATTCCTATGATATCGTGGAAGCCATTCAGGTGATCGGCGGGACAAACATTCAATTCGCCCATGATCCCAAGACCGGACGCGTGGTGGTGATTGAGATCAATCCCCGGACATCCCGATCTTCAGCCCTTGCCTCCAAGGCGACCGGCTTCCCGATTGCCCTGATCTCGTCAAAGCTCGCTGCCGGCATGACCCTTGACGAGATTCCTTATTGGAGGGAGGGAACGCTGGAGAAATACACTCCTTGGGGGGAATATGTGGTCGTCAAGTTTTCTCGATGGGCCTTTGAAAAGTTTAAGAATGCCCAGGATAAACTCGGCACCCAGATGCGGGCCGTGGGCGAGGTGATGAGCATTGGCAAGACTTACAAAGAAGCGTTTCAGAAATCGATCCGGTCCCTTGAGATCGGCCGCCACGGCCTTGGTTTTGCCAAGGATTTTCACGAGAGGTCTCTCGGTGAACTGATGGATCTCCTGAGCGAGCCTTCGAGTGAACGCCAATTTATCATGTACGAGGCCCTTCGTAAGGGTGCAAGCGTGGAAGACCTTTATGAGAAGACTTACATTAAACCGTGGTTCATACGGCAGATGAAAGAGCTGGTGGAGTTAGAAGAAAAATTACTTCAATACAAAGGCCGGGCACTTCCGGAGGATTTGCTGGTGAGAGCCAAGAAGGACGGCTTTTCCGACCGTTACCTTTCCCAACTCCTCGGCGCCCCGGAGAAAAAGATAAGGGAGAAGCGCATTTCTCTGGGCGCGGTCCAGGGTTGGGAGCCGATCCCGGTCAGCGGTGTCAGGAACGCGGCCTACTACTTTTCAACCTACAATGCTCCGGATCAGGTGAAGGTGAGCGGAAAGCCAAAGATCATGGTTTTGGGGGGAGGCCCAAACCGCATCGGACAGGGCATTGAATTCGACTACTGCTGTGTCCATGCTGCCTTTGCACTGCGGGACGAAGGGTATGAATCCATCATGGTCAACTGCAATCCTGAGACGGTCTCGACCGATTACGACACTTCGGATAAGCTCTATTTTGAGCCTCTCACGGTGGAAGATGTCCTCAGCATCTATGAAAAGGAGAAACCCGAAGGCGTCATCGTTCAGTTCGGCGGTCAGACGCCGCTCAATATTGCCAACGAACTGTCCCAGGCCGGAGTGAAGATTATCGGAACATCGCCGGAAACGATCGATCTTGCAGAGGATCGGGACCGCTTCCGGCAGATGATGGTCAAACTGGGCATTCCCATGCCGGAATCGGGTATGGCCAGCAATCTGGACGAAGCCCTCCAGGTAGCTGAGAAGATCGGTTATCCTCTGATGGTCAGACCCTCCTATGTCCTTGGAGGACGGGGCATGGAGGTGGTCCATGACGAAGAAATGCTCAAGCTCTATGTTGCAGCGGCTGTGGGGGTGACGCCCGAACGCCCGATCCTGATTGACAAGTTCCTGGAAAATGCCATTGAAACCGAGGCCGATGCGATCTCCGATGGAGCCGATGCCTTCGTGCCGGCAGTGATGGAGCATATCGAACTGGCAGGCATCCATTCAGGGGATTCTGCCTGCGTCATCCCTCCGATCAGCATTCCTCCCAAACACCTCGACACCATCTATGAGTATACCAAGAAGATCGCTATCGAGCTTGGCGTGGTCGGTTTAATGAATATGCAATACGCCATCGCCAAAGACCGGGTCTACGTCCTGGAAGCAAACCCTCGTGCCTCCCGCACGGTCCCCCTGGTCTCAAAGGTCTGTAACATTCCCATGGCCCGTCTGGCGACCAAGATCATGCTCGGCAAGAGGCTGAGTTCTCTCAACCTCAAGCCCAGATCTTTCAGACACTACGGAGTCAAGGAGTCTGTCTTTCCTTTCAACATGTTTCCGGAGGTGGATCCGCTTCTCGGACCCGAGATGCGCTCCACAGGAGAGGTGTTAGGGCTGGCCGGATCCTTCGGGCTCGCTTTTTTCAAGGCGGAGGAGGCTGCCCAGCAAACCCTCCCCCTTGAGGGAACGGTGCTGATTACCGTTTCGGAAAGGGACAGGCCGGCCGTCCTCGAAGTGGCTAAGGAATTTGACAGGCTGGGCTTCAAAATAAAAGCGACCAACGGCACTCATAAGTTTTTAGCCGAACAGGGTATCGAGTCCGAGCCTATCCTCAAGATGCATGAAGGACGGCCCAATATTGTGGACGGGATCAAGAACAAGGAGATCCAGCTCGTGATCAATACGCCCAGCGGGAAACTGAGCGTCTATGATGACTCCTACATTCGCAAGGCAGCGATCAAATATAGAATCCCTTACATTACCACTCTGGCTGCGGCCATCGCTGCTGCCAAGGGCATTGCCGCATACCACAAAGGAAAGGGCAGCGTCCGTTCACTCCAGAGCTACCACAACGATATCCATTAAGCTATTTGCCCCTACGAACCGAGAAGGATCTTCTTGATTTCGTCGCCGACTTCGTGGGTCTTATGAGTCCCGCTCATGTCAGGGGTCTTCACCTTGCCCTGGGCCACGACCTTCATCACGGCCCTTTGAATATCCGAGGCGGCTTCCTCTTCTCCCAGGTGATCGAGCATCATCCGAACCGATTCAATCGATGCAATCGGATTCACAATCCCCTTCCCCGCATACTTGGGGGCCGATCCATGGATGGGTTCGAACATCGAGGGATGGACTTTTTCAGGGTTGATATTGCCTCCCGCTGCAAACCCCATTCCTCCCTGAAGCATCGATCCCAGATCCGTGACGATGTCTCCGAAGAGGTTGGAGGCCACAATCACATCAAAGCTTCCGGGGTTCTTCACGAACCACATGGTCAGGGCATCGACCATCGCCATGTCGGTCTTTACGTCCGGGTAATCCTTGGCCACCTTCTGAAAAACCGAGTCCCAAAAAACCATGGAATAATTGAGGGCATTCGACTTCGTACAGTTGGTGACCATCCCCACAGGTGATTTCCCGCCAAACTTTTTCCGTTTTCGCGCAAGCTCAAAGGCATAGCGGATCACCCTTTCACAACCCTTCTGCGTAAAGATACCGGTCTGAATGGCAAAGGCATCAGGGGTCCCCCGTTTGAAAAAGCCTCCTGCGCCTGAATACTCTCCTTCGGTATTTTCCCGGATGACCATCATATCAACGGTTTCGGGTGTCGCCGTCTTCACCGGCGATTCGACGCCGGGATAGAGCTTGATCGGCCGCAGGTTGATGTATTGATCGAACCCCTTGCGGATGGTGAGGAGCAGAATCAGGGAGATGTGATCAGGAACCTTATTGGCATCGCCAACACAGCCTAAGAAAATCGCATCAAACTTTTTCAATATCTCCAGGACATTTTCGGGCATCATCGTCCCGTGCTTCAAATAATAGTCGCACCCCCAGTCAAAGATTTCCGTCTCCACACGGAATCCATACTTGTCCGCCGAAGCCCTCAGGATCTTGATGGCCTCTCGCGCCACCTCCTCTCCGACTCCGTCTCCTGGTATCACCGCAATCCGATAAGAAGCCATAGAACCTCCTCTTTTAAGATAACTTCCCCCTCCCCGTTTCAATCTTTTCTGGTTTTCTTGAAGACCGTGTGACGAAGAAGGCTCAACGTCAGAATCAGCAGAGTTATGACAAGAAAGACAAGAGCGAGCGGACGGGTAAAAAATATTGAGAAGCTCCCCCCTGAAATGGTCAACGACTGTTTGAATCTGTCTTCGATCATCGGCCCGAGCACCAGAGCCAGAATTAAGGGAGGGGCTTCGTATCCAAAATATCGAAGCAGGTATCCAAAACCACCAAAGATCACCATGATCATGACCTCGCCCGCCATATTGTTGAGACAATAAGCCCCTATCATGCAAAAAAGAAGGATCATAGGAAAAAGATAACTGTAGGGGACCCGTAGTACCTGTACCCAGAGGGGGATCATTGGGAGGTTGAGCATCACCAAAATAATATTGCCGATGTACATGCTTGAGATAAGACCCCAGAAAACAGAGGGCTGCTCCGTAATCAAAAGAGGGCCGGGTTGCACTCCATGGATCATCAGAGCTCCCAAAAGTAAGGCCATGGTTGCGCCACTCGGTATGCCCAGGCTCAGCATGGGAACGAAATGCCCGCCGGCATTCGCATTATTGGCGGTTTCTGGCCCTGCCACTCCTTCGATGGCGCCTTTCCCGAATCGATCGGGGTGTTTTGAAATCTTTTTCTCCACACCGTAAGAAATAAAAGCGGAAGTGGTCAGGCCGAAACCCGGTAAGATGCCTGCAAAAAAACCGATAAGAGATCCTCTGATAATTGGAAAAAAAGAATCCCTCCAATCCTGCAACGTGGGCAGAAGTCCACGAATTTTCCCTGTGACGAGCGCCCGGTCTTGAGCTTGACCCACATTGGACAAGACTTCTGCAACTCCGAAAAGGCCCATCAGCACGGGAACGATTCCCAACCCGCCTGATAAGACTTCTAACCCGTAAGTGAACCTCAGCTTTCCGGTAAAAGGAGTGGGGCCCACTGTTGACAGGATTATCCCTAAGGCTGCCATCATCAGCCCCTTGATGAGGGGGCCCCTGGTAAGATAGGTGACCAAGGAGAGGGCCATGATCAGGAGAGTGAAATATTCGGGAGGACCAAATTTCAATGCAGCCTCGGCCAATGTGGGAGCCAAAAACATCAGACCGACAACGGACAACGTTCCTCCGATGAGGGAGCCAAACGCAGCAATTCCCAGGGCTGCTCCTGCACGGCCCTGCTTCGCCATTTGGTACCCATCAAAGCAGGTGACGACTCCGGAGGCCTCTCCAGGGATATTGACGAGTATCGCAGTGGTCGATCCACCGTATTGAGTCCCATAGTAGATCCCTGCCAGCATAATGATGGCCCCTGTAATATCTAATCGAAAAGTCATGGGAAGAAGAAGAGAAATCGCAGCAGCAGGCCCTATCCCTGGAAGGACCCCCACCAGGGTGCCGATCAGGCATCCCAATAGGCAAAACAGGAGATTCATCGGGGTGAAAGCAACTGAGAATCCATAGAGAAGATTATGCAGGACTTCCATCTCTTCAAAACCCGAAAGGTCCACCAGGCAACTGGGATTTGAGAAGCAAGTCGAAAACGATATACGCGCCCAAGGTAACACCGATGGCTGAAACGACCGAGATGATCCAATTCTTTTTCTCTACAATCTTCAATAAGATCCCGATAAACAAAAACGTAGCCAAATTGAAGCCCAGATCATCCATAAATAGCACAAAGCCGATCATGGAGCAAAATGTGAAGACAAGGTATGTCCACGGACTCGTTTCTTTAGAAATTGTTCCCCGCGGGGGTTTTGCGATTAAAGCTCTAAAAAAAATGATCAGGCCAAGAAATCCAAGAACCAGACCGGCCAGGAGAGGGATAAACCCGGACCCCGGCTTGGAGAAAGTACCGAACTTCAAACCAATGCTTTCCCAGCAGACGTAAACCGAAAGGCAGATGAAGAAGAGAGAAGAGAACAAATCTTTTTTCGCCATAATCAACTCTTTTGAAAAAAGAAAACAATTGGCGTCTCTTCTCTCCCTGCTCAACGGGAGAGAAGAGACGCCAAATCAAAATCCGTTTCTGTTAAATCGCCTTGCCTTCTGCCAGGCGTTTCTTGAAATAGGCAACTGGGTCTGGCGCATAATCTTTGAGATAGTCTCCTTCGCAGTTGATGCCAGGAAGGGGAGGAACCCAATCATACTGGAGCAATTCGTCAGGGTCTCCGTATTTGTGGGCGATGGCCCTGATCTCAGGATCGGACATGGCTGTAACATAACCTTTGTCGACAATCTTGTACCAGTAGTCGGTGCCCTGTAGCTTGATTTCATAAGTGGTAAAGTAATTGTGAACATGGATATGGAAACCCGGTAATTTCCGTTCCTTTACATATTTTAGAGATTCCTCGCCGTGCCTCCGATACCCAAACCCATGGTGAAAAACCCCCATCCTCGTCCGCTCAAAAATATTGGGGACGGGCTCGTAGGAATGGAACATGTCTGAGGTCCGGCGGAAGGCCTTTATCGAGGTGCATAAGGCGCTGTCACAGAACCAGAAATAGCCTTTGTCAGGCCATCCTGGCCACTGCACATCGCGATACTTTTCATGAAACTCTCTTATTCCATCACCATACCTGCCGCCGCCCTTGATTTCCACAAGCCGCCCTTTTTCAAAGTATAGTTCGATTCGAGGAAAGAAACCCCAGTGGTTCGCAGTGCCAGCCAGAACGCCATTCGGTTTGTGAAAGACAGGAGGAACGTTGCCAGGCAGCCAACCCGCAATCTCTTGCACGGTCCCTTGTAACGGATCCATAAAAAGGTGGGTCGGATTAAACCGATTCATCTGCCATCGCTTCGCTTCTGTTGGCGTTAGCTGATATTCAATGTGCGTGCCCTCCGGGTCGGTAATTCGCACTGCCGAAGCTTTCCCCAACGCCTCTTGAATCTTCATCTCAATGGCCCGAGTCAGCTCCAGTGGGAACACCCAGGCTTTCGAGAAGAACTCCTCCCAATTGTTACAGATCCAGTATCCCCTGAATTTATCCCCATGTTCCCTCAATGCCTGGATCTTGTGCCCCGTGCCGCTCGAACCGTAACGCACCCCCGTATACTCAGGGTGAGCATCCAGATACTTGCGCACTTTTGTCTCAAAAGGCGCATCGAGAGTGGAAACCCCGATACGCTCGTTCAAACGCTGTGCCTCTCGCCAGCCGTCTTCAACCGTATTGATCGCCGGCGTCTTTTCTCCCGCAACCTCATGGGAATAAACGAAATCCACTTTTTCAGCACCTTCTTCTTCCATGGCCTGGGTGATCGCTTCACGCACATACTGATCTTGATCCGGGTAGGTAATGACCAGTATCTGATCCCCCTTTTTTATCGGACCCAACACATATCGATTCTGACTCAGTCTCGAAGTTCCATAAACTTCTCCACTCGAAATTTTCACCAACTGCCTCGCTTGGGGAAGACAATCCTCTACACTCGTCGGCTTCTTGTATTTCGGTGCACATGGTCCTGAAAAATTAAACGCAACCATCTCCTTACTCCTTTCCTTTGAGATTTTAAATCGATGACTTTGACAGGTTAAACTTCTTGTTTATGCAAAAGAAATAACCATCTCTCTCCGTTGCGGAACTTTCTAACTCCTCAACATTGCAAATTTTCTTAATTACTGTTTGAGCCCAAGTTCGTTAACGATGGGAATCATCTTGTCGAAATCCTTCTTTAGCTGTGCCCCCAGTTGAGTTGGACCTGTGTAATCGGTCGAGTAGTCAAGATTTTCCATTCTTTTGAGGATTTCAGGATTCTTAGCCGTCTTTGCAAAAGCGTCGATCAAAATATTTTGAATATCTTTCGGAACACCCACTGGGGCAAAAAGGCCCGACCACGCAGCCATTCCGGCCTCCTCCAATCCTTTATCCGAAAACAGAGGGATACCCTGAAAATCCTTTAGCTTCTGAGTCGAGAGCAAAGCCCGGATTCTTCCCGCTTTCATAAGACCCACAATCGCAGAAGGGGAGATGGTCAGCAAATCGACGTGTTTGCCTAAGAGCGCCGTGGATGCAGGAGCAGAACCTTTGAACTGGACCACGGTCATGTCGGTCTTGGTGTACCGTTTCAATAATTCAAAGTTGAAATAACTGATGAGGATGCCAGCACTTCCGCACTTGAGCTTCCCCGGGTTTTTTCTTGCATAATCTATCAGATCCTCAAACTTTTGAAAGGGTGAAGATTGCTCCACAACGATCAGTGTTGGAAAACTTCCCAGAGCTCCGATGGGAGCCAAATCCTTGATGAGGTCAACCGGTGGTTTTTCGCTAACAGCCTGCGTCACCACGTTCGACTGGGAAACATAAGCCAGTGTATAGCCATCAGGCCTTGATTTCTTTGCCTCGAGCTGACCAGTTAATCCTCCAGTTTTGTTCACGACCACTACTGGCACTTTAAGAATTTTCGAAAATTCATCGGTCCAGGCTCTCGTCCATAAGTCTGAAACGCTTCCCGCCGTTCCAACGGTTATCTTAATCTCCTTCTCCGGGTACTCTTTCTGTCCATAGGAATTCGTGCTTAGAAAGAGTAAAAAGCTGAACACCACGCCCAAAAAACACATCCATTTCTTTTCTCTTTTGAATAAATTTAACATGAACTCCTCCTTTCCATTTTAAGATGGGTCAAAATATCAGAGGCGGCTTTAAATGTCAATAAAAAAGGGCAGACGGCCAGCTATGGCAACCAGCCTATCGATCTGTAGTATTTTCTTGCTCCCTCATGGAGAGGAATACCCCAGGTGTTTGCCAAGCCGATGCCAGGCAGGCCGACAATGCCTTCTTGGCAGGAGGCTAATTCGAGCGAGTTCTCATGGATCACCTTTGCTAAAATATTGACGAATGCCTCATCAACCTCTTCCCTCGTAAAGAGCAAGAGACCACCGATCATGATCGTGGTGAATCCGTGGTCCTGCCCGGGATACAGCGTGTTTGGGAGAACGTTTACAATCCGGTGATCGTATTTCTCCTTCAGCTTCTCTGCAACATCGCTCTCAATCGTCACCAATTTCAAAGGGATGGATCGGGCAATCTTGGCCAAATCGGACCCGCTGTTGGTGAAGATCCCATCGAGAATTCCTTCACGCATTGCTTTGATCATCTTATCCGCTGTGTCAAATTCCGGAACGTACCCATCGGGCCCTGTATAAAGCTTGCCTCCCCAGGCTTCGATATCCTCGAAGCTCGCACCATATTCTTGGAGAATTTGCGAGTGGATCACCCCTTGAATATGCATCTTCCTGTCTGTGCCCTTCACCTTCAAGGGATATCGCTTCTTCACGAGTTGTCCCCAAGATCCAATCTCTGTTTCAGCTTTAACAGCAAGGTTGACGGTTAGATCTCTCGGAAGGAGAGCCACTGCCCGGAGGTTCTCCATCTTACTCTTATAGGGCCCTATTCCTTTTATGGCCCACTTGATGGCAGGGGGTCTGGTGATTCCCACATCCGTTTCGCCCCGGCTCACAATTTCAGCGCCCATAATCGCGATATCCGTTCCAATCTCAATGATCTCGATCCCATATTCATGGTGTATCAGTCGCTTTCCTAACACGTGGCCGATCTCACGGTAATCCAAGCCCCACCCACCGGCAAACTTTATCGCCTTCCATCTCTTACGCATCTCTTCCTCTCATCTCTTTCTGTTCCAGTCTTACTGCTCCGTCAGCACCAGTATCATTCAGAAAAGTTACTGGTTAACCAACATGCCCAGTCAGTCTGCAACTCACGATTCAGGCCACACTGCCCATCATATCCCAAGGACAAAGGAAGCGACAATCTGGAGGGGACATGTGGGGAACACTCTACTCCTGAAGAAGCATTGCAAAAACATAACCTGAAAAGAAACAGACCTACAGACATCATTGTTAATAGGAAGATCTGCCAATCATTGTGAGTTTGACTTGATGAAACTTGTGACTGTGGCCACGAAAGCCTCGGGGTGCTCCCGATAACAAGGATGGCCTGCCTGATTGAAAATATGCATCTGTGCCCTCGGATTAGAAGAAAATATCAACTCCAAGGTGGCTAAGCCCACAGGGTCAAAGTTGGCAGAGGGGTCATTAAATCCCCAAATAATTAAAGTGGGTGCCTTTAACCTACCCGCTCTAATCCATTTATGAGTTTCTTTTTGCCTAACGACCAAGTCCTGGGCGAACTTGGCTTTCAGCCCGCCTTCCATTTTGGCCTCCGCCTCCTTAAATTTCTGGGATGTTGCTATTTTAGCGGTCACATCCAGCAAGGCATCCGTTATGTGCTTGTCACTGAAAGAGTTGACCGCGGTCAGATAACGAACCCTCTCTCTTACGTTTTCAATAAGAGCCGCCTGCCTCGCCCATTCGTCGTAGATAGGATTTGGGGGGGTCATCAACGTAGCACTGTCAACAATGATGAGGGTTTTGACCAACTCAGGATGCTCCAGGGCTAATCGGCAAACTGCATACCCGCCCCGGGAATGTCCAACCAAATGAACACAATCTACGTTGATAACTTTCAAAAACTCATAGGCGTGACGCACCGTGCTCCCAATGACATAATCGTGGTCTTGTGTTGGGTTGTCTGTAAAACCAGCGCCTATCTTATCAATGGCAAAGACATGGAAGTTCTTAGCAAACCCATCAATATTCAGTTCCCAGGTATTGGCACTTTCGTACTTACCGAAATCTGCCCCGTGAACGAGCAGAAGTGGTTCTCCAGTGCCTGCTTCTAAATACCGCGTCCTAATTCCCTTCACATCAATAAACTTTTCCTTCATTAAAACCTCCTGCCGTACTGCCTCCTAACGGCTAAATGGTCTCCTCCGTGGAACCGGGTAAAGCTGGAAGAAACTCAGTATACGAAAAAAAGTGGCAGATCCCTCAGGGCTCTTCTAATGCCCTCTGCAATTGTTCGCGCTTCTTTTTAAACGTACGGAAGAATCCTGTTATCAATAGAAAGAGACTGATACTCAAAAAAACAACAGAAATGGAGCGCTTGAAAAAAATAAGAGGATCTCCGTAAAGCAATGACTGTCTGAAATGCATTTCTATAATAGGCCCAAGTACCATCCCTAACAGAAACGGCGCTCCTTCAAATTCAAATTTCCTCGTGAAATAACCAAAGATCCCAAAAAGAATCATGATCAAGACTTCGTAGATATTGTTATTTAGACCGTAGGCGCCTAAAAAGCAGAAAAGGAAGATTAAAGGAGAGAGGATGTCATATGGAATCTTTAAGATTCTGATCCAGATACCGATCAGGGGGAGGTTCAGAACCAAAAGCATTGCATTGCCAATGTACATGCTGGTGATTAACCCCCAAAAGAGATCGGGATGCCTTCCAATAAAAAGGGGACCGGGTTGGATACCGTGAATGATAAACGCCCCCACGAGAACCGCCATCACTGCGTTGGGAGGAATTCCTAATGATATAAGAGGGACGAGTCCTCCACTTACAGCAGCATTGTTTGCAGTCTCAGGAGATGCCACTCCTTCGATCGCACCCTTTCCAAATTTCTCAGGATATTTGGAAAGTCGCTTTTCTACCCCGTAGGCCATGAAGGTAGTAATACCACCTCCTGCCCCAGGGATGATCCCGAAAAAGAAGCCTATCAATGCCCCCCGGATGATTGCCCACTTTGAGTCGGCCCAATCCTTAAGGGTGGGGAAGAGCCCGGTGATTTTGGCCTGAAACACCTCCTGCCGGCTGATGCCTTCTTCGATATTAGTCAAAACCTCTGCAATTCCGAAAATCCCCATCGATACCGGTGCAATCCCTAACCCATCCATTAGGGTTATTCTTCCCAAGGTGAAGCGTGTTACACCACCCACTGGATCCATTCCAATAGTTGAAATGGCAATGCCTGCCACGGCCATGATCCACGCCTTGACCACGGATCCCGCACTGAGATAAGTTACCATGGTCAGGCCGAGGAGTGCTAGGGCGAAGAATTCAGGAGGTCCAAACCTAAGGGCGAACCTCGCGAGCATGGGGGCGACCAACATGAGACCGACGATACTGACTGTGCCACCAATGAAGGACCCAAAGGCCGACATGCCAAGAGCAGGCCCCGCACGACCTTGACGCGCCATTTGATAACCATCCAGACAGGTCACGATGGAAGCAACCTCTCCGGGAATATTAACCAGAATGGAAGTCGTCGAACCTCCATACATCGCCCCGTAGTAAACTCCACAGAGCATAATAATGGCGGTCACCGGTTCCATGTCGAAGGAGATAGGCAGAAGGATGGAGATGGTTGCAATCGGTCCGAGTCCAGGCAAGACACCAATCAGGGTTCCAATCAGGACTCCCAAAAAACACATCAAGAGGTTACTGGCACTCAGCGCGACACTCGCACCATTACTGAGATTGTTTAAAATATCCATAGACTAAACCCCAAGAGGCCCAATAGGGAGTTGCTGTTTTAATAAGAGAACAAATAGAAAATAAATGCATAATGTGGAGCAAAGTGCGACAAGGAGAATTGTCCTCCAACCTCTTGATGTCACACCCCACATCAAAGAAGATATGAAAAAAAAGATTGTGAAAAGATAGCCGATTTTCTCAAACAAGAAAGTAACAAGGAGCAGGATCAATACAGTATAGGCCATCTTTTTCCGTCCACGAGCTAAAGAAGGAATTGGGGCTTCATGGGCAGTGGTGGGGTGCTCTCTTGCTTCCCTCAAGAAGAGGAAAACTGAGAGAAAAATTAAGGCAAGCCCCAAACCGAATGGCAGGAAACCAGGACCGGGTTGGAGTAATCCTCCGACCTGGTACCGGGTCGACCAGATAGAGAGCAAGAGGCCGATCATCAACCAGAATATACTGGCGATAAGGTTCTGGTGTCCCTTTTTCAAGAGAATCCCTTCGAACACCCCACCACGTTGCTCAAGGGTGAATCATGAGCAGAATTCTGGGTACGCTCCTGCTTAAATGCTAATCAACTTCGGCGAGTATGATATCGGGATTTCCATACTTGCTTGCAACATCTCTTATCCCGGGCTCATTCAAAATGGTTAGCTTCCCATTTTCAATCATTTTGAAGTCGTCCAGATAAAGCGTAGGTTTCAAGAGGACCAAATCATCGTGGTAATTTGTGACGATATTTCCCCCTAAAGCCCTGCCATTCCCAAACCCGAAGTGCAAAGTCCCCGACCTCCGGGATGCCATCGGAGCCATCACTCCAGGAGACTTCCACATGGGCACTTTTGGATGCATCCCCCACATGATCTCGCAACTCCAATTAGCGTCTTTAAATCGCTTATGGTTGTTACGCCAACGGATCCCATCTATTCCACCACCCTCGATTTTAACCGCCCGGTGTTTTTCAACAAGCACCTTCATTGTTTCTGCGAGATTATGTTCATGGTCATAGGAGGCTACGATCACTCCATGAACATCCCCCTCAGGATGGAGTCCGCAGGTGGCTCCCGGCCAAACTCCGTGATTCGTGCGCAGCCCAGGTCCAGGCTCAATGTTTACTGGAAAGCCCGTGATGTGAGTGGGATGAATACCTGCCGCCATATCCGTACCCGCCTCGTCAGTCACATGCAACGTCTTCGAATTCCTTGTCACCTCAAAGACTCTCCGGGCAATCGCCCAGGTAACCTCCATTGGAAACCGGGCCCAATCTGATGCCATTAGTTCGGGGGTATCTGCTGCCACATTGCAAAGCATGGCTTCGCACTCGTACATCGCTTTCCCCCCTGCCCTACCATGCAAGGGTGCCATTGTCCCCACCCCGAATATTACGTTCGCTTGACACATGGCGGCGGCAATAATTGGAGGCACATGCCACATTTCATGGGGGAGAGGATTAAATACCAAAGTGGTAACATTTGCCCCCACATCCCTGCAGGCAACCGCAAGAGCGTCGATCACAAGGGGATCATTTTTCCTGCTTGGACTTGTTAAAATGAGGGCTTCCTCACCGGATTTCACGCCGCAAAAACCAGTCACACAATTCCTTGCCCCTTCCATCAATTCTGTAATTTCCATTACCATTTCTTATTACCTCCTTATGATTAGCTTGTTTT
This sequence comes from Thermodesulfobacteriota bacterium, assembly GCA_041947025.1. Lineage (GTDB taxonomy): Bacteria > Desulfobacterota > BSN033 > BSN033 > UBA1163 > CAVTZZ01. Next base: position 128,843 of record JBHGBJ010000002.1, on the reverse strand, counting down.
CCCAACCAATCTGTTCCGGATTCGATATTCTTGACCAAGCTTGATCATCTTGCCAAACCAACCCACCACTGATCGTTTGATCATATCCCGGCACTCCATCTTCATATCCTCCATAGCATCTGCAAAACCAATTGCCCCGTCGCACAGAAGACCAAAGGTATCACTATCAGTGGTGATATCAATTTTCCCGTAATAATCCTTTTGACTCTCCCCTTTTTTCAGATTAAATTTGCCCGATTTAACCTCGAGGTAGAAGGGATCATCATCCTTAAAGTGGAATTGCACCTCTTGATCAAATCTCTTGGCGTGCTCAACAATTTCTTTACTTTGGGCAATTTGTGAAAAGAAAACTTCCGCTTGTCTAAAAGTATTCATCGTCTTACCTCCTTCATCGGAATCTTCGATTCATGTCATCCACTCTCATTTTTTAGTTACGCCGATATCTTTGATCATTTTTTCAAAAAGGGCAAACATATCTGTATAAAACTTGTCCGCATCCTTTTGATTACGATAGATGATCGGCATATCAATCTTCTTCATGCCACTGATAAAACTCGGCTCTTTCGTTGCCCTGGTAAACGCATCTTCCAATTTTGCCAGAATTCCCGGATGTACCGCTCTCCGGGTACCCACGCTCATTCCGGAAGCCATAGGGATACCATATAGCTCTTTTAAGAGCGGAATCTCAGGGCGTGCTGGGTTATGAATTTCAGAAAATAGTAGATAAAGTCTAATCTGGCCAGATTCGACAAGGGGATAGCTAAAATCGCCGGCTCCGAAGTCGATGTGCCCTCCTAAGATTGCCGGCTCCACTTCTGCAGTCCCTTTAAATGGGATGTGAGTAAATTGGACCTTTTCAATTCTTGCGAGGTATTCCGTGAGGAAAAAACCCCAACTGTTGGCACCCGTTGTTCCGAAAGTCAATTTTTTCGGATTCTGACGGGCATAAACAACAAGATCCTTAAAACTCTTATAAGGAGAGTCGCCCTTCCCGCCTATTCCAAAGTAAAGGCTACCGCTGAACTGAATGATGGGAACCAAGTCCTTCATCGGATGGAAGGGAACCTTCTCGAGAAGGGGGACGAGAAGCTGTGAACCTGCTCCATAGTGCCCTACGGTATATCCATCTGGCTCAGCAGAGGTGATGGCTGCGCTCCCAATCATCAACGCACCACCTGGCTTATTCACCACCACAATCGGCTGCTTAAGGAATTTTTCTGCCTCTTTGGCTAATACACGGTGCATCAGGTCGGTTGGGCCGCCGGGAGGAACGCACACGATGTAGGTAATCGGGTGGCTTGGAAATTTCGTAACATCTTCCTGAGCGTATCCCCATCTTCCAAAGAGAAAAACAAGAACGAAACATAAGAAAAAGATCGCCTTTGGTTTCAAGAAAATAGCTTTCATTTTCTCCTCCCTTCAAAATGGTTTTCTATTCAAAACAACAATTGCTTTGGAACAGCTTTCTGAGGCCCAAATCTCATCTTATTCTTCGACGGAGACACCTCCTTTCCTGTCAATCAATGGTTTCAGATAAATACAACCTTTTCGCTCAAGTTGATTGTTGATCATTAGTCTTTTTTCTTCAAAGACTCCAACTCCCTCCTGAGCCTCTCGATCTCTTCTTCCTGGTATTGCGTATAATAATGAGAACTCAGTAGCTTTAATCTTTCTGCCAGCTTATTTTTCATTTTACCGATTCTCTCCGCTACGTCTCCCTGTCTCAGACCTCGATCCAGATACGATTTTATTGCAAAAGCCTCCTCCACCGGGGTCAAATTTTCTCTCTGGATATTCTCAACCAAACCGATCTCAAAAGATTCGTCTTCTGTCAGTTCCTTGATATTCGCTACAATCGTTTGAAGCCCTAATAACTTACAGGCTCTCCATCGCCTTTCGCCATGAACAATTTCGTATTGATCGTCCTTCGGTCTTACTAAGATCGGCTCCAGCAGTCCCAGTCTCCGAATTGAGTTTGCCAATTCCTGGATCCCATCTGGATCAAAAAGTTTCCTGACCTGGTGCGGATTAGGAAAGATCTTCTCAATCGGAATCTCCAAGATCATTCTTGTTTTATTAGATTGAGCAGAGCTCATCTTTCATATCCCCCTTCTGTTCTTTTAGTAAAGCTCGATTCACAATTTGCAACAAACTTAATCTGTTGACCAACGCCCTTCACATACCACAAACTTGCCCCATCCACAATAACAGCCTGAATAAGGATAAATAGTCCCAATCTGAGGCTCCTCGTCTTCGCCAAGTCCTAAGTCTTTATTGGCCAGATCCCGAAGGATAAGTTCTTCGCAAAAAGTGCATATAAATTTATAATCCTTGATCTCTCTTCCCTTTGACATTACTGGAACCCTCACTCCACAAATATACCTGCGCCCACATATTGGCCAAGCACAAAATCAACATCGAAGGCTTTGGCCTATTCTAAATAGCCGAAGAAGCCAGAAATTTTGGACTTTAACGGCCATTAGGCCTGACATCCACATCCTCCCGTCTTCCAAGGGGTCCGAAGGCTTTATTCTCCCCTGGATGATATCTACAAGTGTTTGGGTATCCGTTTCCACTAGAGTCACGTATCTAAGGAAATCCGGATTGGGGACTTCCCCTTTCTTAACGGAGAACTTGCCATTCTTGGCCTCAAGGAAAAAGGGATCACCATCTTTCAGTCTAAATTGAAAGATCCGACGGCACATACTCCGGATCTCTTTCGACTCAGCATCTCCTTCTATTCTTTTAAAGAAACCCTCCAGAGATTTCATGATATCTGCCATACCCTCACCCCTTTCCATACGTTTGAGCTAAAAGTTGATCCGGGTTACCATATTCTTTTGCCAGCTCCCGGATTCTCGGGCTGTCAAGAACAGTGAGCCTGCCCTTATTAACTAATACCTCGTCTCCAATCGTGATCGTAGGATTCAAGATAAAACCATCAAGATGGTACTGTATCTTGGAGGTCTCTTTGAAAGGTCTCATGCTCATCACTCGCCGATTTCCTACACCGATGTGAAGGTTTCCCGCTCTCCTTTCCGCCTCGTTAGGAATCGGTTTTTGATCCAGGATATTCCTGGTCTTAGGATGGAGCCCAAACATGATTTCGACAAAGGAGTTGGCATGGGGGACTCCCTCAATCATCGATTTTAGCGTTTCTGCCTCATCTCCTCCTTCTACTTTAATGAAGTAGTTATCTTTAAAAGTGAGTTTCAGCGGAGTCTTACAAATCCCAATTCTACTGAAGGCATCGAAAACAGCAACGCCATTTCCATTCTCAGGGGGGATAAGACCGGTATGGGCTCCGGGAAAGGTCATAGGATAGTTGCCGGGAAGATCGGTATCGTAATCCCAGGTCAGATAGTCTCCCTCGAAATCTCTTGGACGGATATCACAACTCCAGTTTTCGGGCCTTCCTTCTGCCCAGAGGTGTGTCCCCTTGTCATCCGTAATTTGAACCTGTTTGGAAGCTCGTGCCCTCTGAACGGTCTCGCGAGAAATCTCTATCATAAGAGGAATCGGAAATCTTGCCGCCTCCGAAGCAAAAAACTCCTTGGTGGGATTGGCCACTCCGTACATCCTCAGGCCAAATTCTTGGCAGGCCTCCACCGTTCCTTTGTCATGGCTTAAGGAAAACGTGAAGCGGAGGAGTTTATCCGCTCCCTTCAATGCTCCTTCGATAATTTTCCCTCCGCCTTGAGCTTGTATCGGATTAAACTCAATCCAACAAACTACCACGTTAGCCTTCTGAGCTCTTGCAACGGTTGCAGCTAAATCCACAACCATTGGATCCGCCAGGCTATCAGCCACAACCAGGACGTTTTCTCCTTTTTTCACTTTCGCCCAGTTCACAACATAATTCTGCATCCCCTCAATAATATCTACATTCCTCATCTTTCTTCCTCCTAATGCTTTCTAACCATTTCTTGATATTTTCTCATTCGAAAAGTTTCCGAGCAATAACCGCTTTGCGCTTTCGTTATTTGAATTGATGCTTGCCACTTCGCAGGACCATTCAGAAAAATGCCAAGATTGAGGAGGCTTAGTAAATTATTGCGATCTCTTTGCTTTTACAAATATTAATTTTTTTTGTCAATAAAAAAATATTCACAAACTGATCTTCTTATTCCTCAGAAGCAGGTTAACCAATTTTTTAACCCATTTAATGTATGCACATCCACTATTATCGCTCAAAGAGATGGCCGAACCTTTTTCGGCTTTCTTGGCGCCACTCCAGACTGGGCCTCACCGACTTTGGAAACTTATCCCTCCATTCGAAAGGCCTGGTCGCATCGATAATCGCCCTCGAATTACAGTAGCGGCCCGCTGCCCGGTCTTCCGGAGAAATTCTCGGATCAAGAGGGCCCGAGTTCGCACGGGTAACGAAGTCGATGGAGGTCGTTGGGTCGGATCGTGTGAGCACGGCCCACATGACGTCATTGAGGTCGCTCGGGTCAATATCGTCATCCACCACGATGACATATCTTCCCAGATAATTTGCCACCGGCGTCGTATAGGCTGCATGGCCCACCTGCCGCGCATGGCCCAGATATTGCTGTTTGATTGCCACCACCATGAGAAGGCGACACCCTCCCAAGCCATAACACCAGGCTGCAGAAATGCCGGGAATGCCGTGCCGGGTTAACTGCTGGATCAGGAGTGCGGATTTCACATACTGCCGCGCCTTGTCCGCATCGTACGGAGGCTTCTGGGGAGGCATGCCCAATAGAATGGGATTGTTTCTGTGATATAACGCCTTCACCTCCACGAAATATTCGTCCCGTGCTCCCGATGCGTAATATCCTGTCCACTCTCCAAAGGGGCCTTCCCAGCGCAACTTATCCGGATAAGAAAAACCTTCGATGACGATCTCGGCGTTAACCGGGATTGGCAGCCCGGTCACCCGGCCCTTCATCACCTCCACTGGCTCCCCACGCCATCCGCCCACCCAGTCGTATTCGCTCGTACCCCACGGGAGCTCAATCATTCCAGAAGTAAAGAGGAGCGGATCGCTGCCCAAAACCACTGCCACCGGGCATGCCTGGCCGCGGCTGAAGTACTTTTGCCTGTGTATCCATCCGTGATGTCCCGGAGAAATATAGAAGCCAACGGTCTTCGAATCCTGAAACATATTCCGATAGGTCCCCAAATTGACCCATCCCTCATCGGGATCCTTCGTAATGACAAGGCACCCCGTGCCAATGTAAGGCCCGCCATCTTCCGGATGCCATTGGGGAGCAGGAAAGCGTGATAGATCAACCTCATCGTCCATCAACACGTTTTCGAGGACAGGTCCTTTGTCCACATATCTGGGTGGCACAGGGGTCATCTTCTCCAGGCGCTTCTTGAAATGTTCGAGGAGCTCGAGACGGCTTCCCTCAAGCGCAGGCCAGCCAAAGCTCCAGCCGATCAAACGAAGGGTGCCAAAGGGATTCAAGAGTATCCGGTATCCCTTCTGATACCCTTTGAATTCGTCCAGCAAGATTGCAGGAGCATCTTCCATTGATGCGGATACTTCCGCAATTCTCCCGACGTCTTCTTTTAAGTCAATGGCTTTTGCAAGGCGCACATCACCCATCTCTTCTGCCCGTGAAAGCCATTCCCGTAGATCCCGGTATCCTATCTCCATATTCTTCCTCCGGTCTGGCCCATCATCTTTCCCGTTTGTCGACGAATCTTTTCGATTTAAAGTCCGAGCGCTCCAAAGTCCCTCTCGGAACCGCTTCGGCCCCAATCCGAATTTCAAAAGTGTTTCGTAAGTCTTCTTCGATCTTCTTCACAACCGCATCGCCTTGACTCTGTTCGAGGAGCTCACACAGGACCTTTAGCTCCGTCATTCCCTTCTCCGTGTAGGCGATCACCTGGTATTCTTCTCCTAATCCAAGGTACTTTTCGACTGCGGCCTGTACCTGGGAGGGAAAGATATTGATCCCTCGAACCGTGATCATTCCGTCTGCACGGCCCAGGACTCCACCTTCCAGCAGCCTGAAGGCCCTGCCGCAGGGGCATTTCTCAGTTTTTGTTTTGACGAGATCGCCCGTTCTGAACCGGATCGCAGGCGAAGACGTGCGGCCAAGATTCGTAAGGACCATCTCCCCTATCCCATCGCCTTCGATGAGATCACCGGTCACAGGATCGATCATCTCAAGTATGAACTCCGCCTCGTTCACGTGGACCGCTTCATCCTGAGAGACACAGTGGAGCCCATACGCACCCACTTCGGTCAAACCAGGGTAGTCAAAGGGTTTGGCCCCCCAGCTTCCGATGATCTTTTTACGCACCGAAGGGATCAGAGGTCCCGGTTCACCCCCATGAAAAGTCAGTCGAACCGAGCTCTCCTTGAGATCGATCCCATTTTCATTCGCCACCTCTGCCATTCTCATCGCATAGGTCGGCGTACAGGTGACGACGGTCACGCGGTTCTCAAAGATCGCCTTGATGCGCTGAAGCGTATTCCATCCCCCTCCTGCAACGGCGAGGGCGCCGATCTGGTAGGCCCCTTCCCATACACCCCAGAAGGCGACGTGGGGTCCGAATGCAAAGGGGAAAAAGATGATGTCTTCCGAAGTGACTCCCGATCCGGTGAGCGACATCGCTGCGCACCTGCCCCGCCACTGCCAGGTCTCCTTCGTATCGAGCCATCTGACCGGACGGCCTGTCGTTCCCGTGGTCTGATGATATCTGACGTACTTCTTCAGGCCTCCGATCAGGTTTGATCCGAAGGGTGGATGGGCTTCCTGGTCCTCGGAGATCTCGTGCTTGTAAAGGTAGGGCAACTTGGCTAAATCCTTGAGCGATTGGATATCGGCTGGCACAATGCCATGTTCCTTGAATCTTCGCTGGTAGAAGGGATTTTCTCTGTAAACCAGCTCGATCAGCGATTTGAGCCGATTAAACTGCGTCTCTTCGACGACTTCTCTCGGGGCGGCTTCAATCTTTTCGTCAAAGTAAGCTCCCATGGCTTAACCCTTGGTCCTTTCGTTCTTCGCCATGATCTCGAGCAGGTCTTCCCAGGGTTTGCCGGAGATATACTCTTCGATCTCTTTCTTAATCTTAATCGACCACGGCTTCCCGGCCTTTTCGCCAGATTCTCCCCTCACCCAGAGGATGTCCCCACCTTTTATCTTGTTTTTCGATACCGTGGCCATCACATGCCGCGTGTTGTATTTGGTCTTGCCTTCCGAAAGATCCTTAATGAAAAGCTCCCGATCCCCCTCCTTCATATCGGAGAATCTTCTTACAAAGGTCTGCCATTCTTTCATCTTATGCTCCTTTTCTCCTTGCCGTTCCTATCTTTTCGTCTTGAAGATTCCGTAGCTCTCCCAGTTCTTGTTGACTTTGGTCTGAAGCTCTTTGCCATAGATCGTTTTTGATGATGCCTTGATCGGCACGATCTCTTTTTCCCACTCCGGCGGCCACGTGCTGTCAAAGACCACGGAGACGCCTTTCAGCCTTCTTCTTTCTTCCGGGCTGTAAAACGGAGTCAGGGAATTGGATCTGCCCTCATAATGCTCATAGAGAATACCCTTTCCGGGATGACAGCGCGTGGCAAAGGCATGGAGCACCTCGGCCATGTTAAAGACGTCCACATCGGCATCGACCACGATATGCTTATTCGTCATCACCCTCCGCAACGTAAAGTAGTCGAGCACCTTTCGGGCAGTTTCGGTTCCACCTTTTTTCACGCCGATCACAATCAAGTGAGTGACTCCTTCCGGAGGGACGTAAACATCTGTGACAGGCACGCCATGATTCAAAAGGCCTTTTTTCATCGCCACCGCTGCGGTCAAGGAGGCCGCGATGGAACTGTCATCCGGCGGGGTGCCAAGAGCAATCATCGTGACAATGGGCTTGCTCCGGTAGGTGATCGCATTGACCTTCACCGCCACACCGGCACACATCGTCCCGCTTCTATAGCCCGGATATTCTCCAAAAGGCCCGTCCGGAGCGATCTTGTCCGGCTGAAGCTCGCCTTCAATGACGATCTCCGAGTTTGCCGGTACAAGAAGGTCGGATGTCTCACATTTAACCAGCTCCACAGGCTCTCCCCTGAGTCCCCCTACCCTCTCCGACTCATTTTCAAAGGGTTTGATCGGTGCGGTCGCGATGATATGGGAGAGCGGGTCTGTTCCCAGGACAACCGCCACCGGCATCGGCTTGTTAAAGGGCAAATAGCTTTTCTTCATGATGAAGGCAAGCTGGCTTGTGCTCTGCGGCCACCCGGTCAACCAGTTCTTCGTATGAATCATGAACCGGTACATCCCCCAGTTCTGCCAGCCTGTTTCCGGCTCCTTGCAGATTACCACGTCCCACGTGCCGATATACCTTCCTCCGTCGCCCTCGTGAACCATGGGGGCCGGAAACTCGAAAAGGTCCACCTTCTCCCCGAGCATGATGTTCTCCTTGCACGGAGCCTTGTCCTTATTGACAATTCTCGGGGGGATCTTCACATCGACCCTTTTTTCGTATTCCTGATAGATCTTTCTGACAGGAGCCTTCTTGGGCAGCATCATCGACAATGCGACCCGGGACCATGTGCCTGTCGTCCCGCTTGAAAGCCGGTACCCCTCGGGATACCCCTTTATCTTCTCAAAAAGCAAGCAGGGCCCCTCCTGCTCATAGACCCTTCTGCCGATCAGTCCTGCTTCTCCATCCCAATCCACCTCCCGGGAGATCCTGGCAAGTTCGCCCTCCCTCTCAAGAACCTCAAAAAAATCTCGATGATCTTTATACGCCATCCTAACTCTCCTCTCTTGGTTGACGGATGTCTTGACCTCTCCGCCCTTTTTTCTCTCGGGATTTGATCTTCTTAAACCTCTCTCCGATCTGAAGCGTGTGCTTTAGCATCAATTCATAAACCTTTTGCGAGTTCTTTTGGCGAAGTGCTTGTAAAATCCTCTGATGATAAAGAACGGAGTGACGCGAGGCTTCTACCCTTTCTTCCGGGTCACCTTTCAGTTCCGAAAACCATTCTTTCCAGACATTGAACATGTTCTCCATGGTCAGCGCAATGACCGCATTATGGGTGGTTTTTGCAATCAGCGAATGAAACTCAATATTGATCGGCGTGGCAGGCAAATTGGCCCGGACCCTCGCCGAGGCTTCCTTAATATTCCTGTCCAATTGTTGAAAATCCTCTGCAGCGATCCTTTCAGCAGCCAACCGGGCAATCGCAGGTTCGAATATGATTCTTGCTTCAGTCAGTTTATCCATGGAGGTCTTTTGAATCTTCAGGATCGACGAGAGAGAGTCGGTCATGGGTTTCGAACTGATTTCTGCCACGAAGACCCCGGACCCTCTCTTAACGGTCAGCAATCCGGCGGCCTCCAGACTATTTAAGGCCTCTCGAACAGAGACGCGGCTCGCTCCAAACCGTTCCACCAAATCCCGCTCCGGAGGAAGTCTATCCCCCGCCTTCATCCTTCCGTTGAGGATGGCGCTTTTTATCTGCTGGGCGATCAATTCTGAGACTTTTCCGCTCCTGACCGGGCTGAAGAGTTTCATCGAATCTTTCCTGAAATTGGTATGACAACAGACCTAATACCAATTTGAAAAATATTTGTCAAGGAAAACTTTAAGAAAGAAGAACTTCTTAGCGATCCCGCTTGTATACGTCCGGAAAGGGCATCTGGAGAATCTAAGATGAGATTATCTTGAGGTCGGACTTCTTAACTCTTTGGGCATGCAAAAATAACACTTTCGAAAATTCCAGATCCCTAAGCCTCTCTTTGGGCGGCGCCTTTCAAGAAAACCAGGTTTTTAACGACGACGGGCACCGTGCGGGAGGACTCGATTTCAGTCCCGATATCGACGTAATCCAAGTCACCCACTTCGATTCCATCCAAACAGATGATCTCTTTTGAAGATCCAAGCTTCTCAGCAAGAATACTTCCCATCAGGTTCGCAATGTCGATGTCAAAGATCAGCACGATGGAATGAACCCGGCTTAATTCACCGTCCAGAACCGAAAGGATCCCCTGCGAGAGACTTCTCAGCAGTGAGGGATCAGGGATCGTTTCCACCGGGAAGTTGATCGTCAGGGCAATCGGATGATCCGATTGAACGGTATCGATGTCATATCGGCCGAGTGCCTGCCGCACGGAGTCTCGCACCCCTTCTGCCGTGGCCTTTTCTTTCTCCATCAGAACCTTGACTACCTGGAGGTTTCTCTTGGGAAGAACGGCAGGGCTCGAAAGAAAGATCGTGTTCCCGCTGACCTGAAGACTGTACTGGGCTGCTCCCATGACCGTTGCCCGGATCCTTTCGGCAGGTTCCTCAAGCATCGGTCTGAAAGGCGAATCAAAGATCCGCTCTTTAATTCCTTCTCCCAGGTAAGCCCCAAGATCTCCGAAATCCGTCTTTTCGTGGCCGTAGATATATTCGGCAACTCCTCCTGAAAACAGGATCATGTCGATGGGACCTTGATATTGCAGAGGGGGGCTTTCCATCAGCCTTTGAGTAAAGGCCGAAAGCCCCTTTCTCTCCAGGAGCTCGAAAAGTGAATTGGTCAATACCCCCACAATGGCCTTCCGTTCTGCGACCGATAGGGGCGCACCCAATTTCAGATCGATCCCAAGCTCTCTCGCGGCGAAATCAGCCGATTCCTCGATCCGGACCACCTCTTCCGAAGGGTTCATGGCGATGACCCTTGAACCCACGAAGAGCGACGAGGTATCAACCACTCTGCCCCCTTGGGCAATCACGACCTTGGATGTCCCTCCTCCGATGTCAACGTTCATGACGGTCTTTCCCGTCTCTTTTGACAGCAACGTCGCTCCCGACCCATGGGCAGCCATCATCCCTTCGAGTTTGGGGCCCGCAGTCGCACAGACAAATTTTCCAGCCCAGTGGGAGAAGAGGTTGACGATCGCTTCTGCGTTCTCCTTCCTTGCCGCGTACCCGGTGATGATGACAGCGCCCGTATCAACCGAATCCGGGGTCATTCCACTCTCTCTGTAGACCCTCTGGATGAAGGCTTTCAGCTTCTCCGTGTCAACCCTGACCCCTTCCACATAGGGCGTAAATACAATCGGGCTTCGATAGGTGACCTTACGTTCAACCACCTCAAACCGGCTCACTCGAGAATCGCGTCTTCTCGCCATGAGCTCTGAAAACATGAGGTGGGAAGTTGACGATCCGATCGTGATGCCCACGCTCTTCAGAAGAAAACTCTCGAAACCGAATACTTCCGTAAGCTCCGATAAATCAATTAGTTCGCTCTCTTCATGCATCGGTGTATCCTGTCTGCTGTTGATGAATCAGTCCGCAATTGTGAACACAGGGAGCTTGGCTCACTCATCCCTCTCCCTTCGGAGACTGTGTCGTAATTGTATTTGAAGGGAAGAGGGATGGGGCGAGGGCAAAACTACTCCTTCTTCAATTTGAACTTTCGATCGGTATAGATCTCAGGGGGCATCTTGGTCTTTACTCCGGATTTGGCAAGCTCGCTCTCGAAGAGCTTTCTGATCGCCGGGTCTTCATCGACATATTCGATCTGTACGTGTTTATCGCGATAGGTGATCGTATTGACATGAAGCACCAAGTATCGTGCCGGTTCGGGACCGGAGTTGAAGTGCTGATGGTACCAGACCTCACCCTGCAGATTCGTCAGCCCAACCCCGAAAAGGCTGCCCGGCTTCCAATCAGCTTTTTTGATATCCTTATCTTTCCCGGGCTCCCACAAAAGGGAGTATCCTTTGCCCGAAACGAGGATAATGGAGCGGCCCGGCGGATGGGCATGGGCTTTCTTGTAAGTCCCAACCGGAAACTCTGACATGTGGGCATGGATCCGGACCAGACCCGATTGATAGAAATCGACGCTTCTTCCACCGCCGCCTCTCCACACATAACTGGTCATCTGGTCAAAGGCCTTTACGTCAGGAACGAAATTCGCGACCCACGCAATCTTATAGTCGTGATCGGCATCCCCTTTGTATATTTTCGCTTCAGCCGAATAGAAGTCCTTTTCAAGACCTTCGAAGACGTAGTCGTTCTCAAAAATGAACTTCTTGTCTTTGAAATACTGAAAGACCGCAGGAAGCGTGGTCTTGGAAAAAAGCCTGGCAGGCTTCTTATCGTCTCCATTGAAGTGTTGATAGCCGACGTTTACCGGAAGGGCAAAGAGAGACTGCTCCTTCCATTCGAACGTCCACTTGGGCCCTCCCTCGCGAGCCCAGTAAGTGGTTGCCCCGCGTCCCGAGAGGACATAAACCAACTCCTCAAACATATGGCGCTGGGGTTTGAGGCTTTGTCCAGGCGGGATTTCAGCAATATAGTTGTCGCCCGAAACTTCTTCGCCATGGAGATTGATATAGGCGCCGAGACCGCCCATCCGGGCCCACGGCTTCACCACCACAGCCTTCAGGTCGGGGAAGTGATATCCGGTATAGACGGGGATGCCCTCTGACGCTTGAAAATCGCGGTAGTAATCCCGGTTGACGTCGTCGAAAAATGCTTTTTCTTTCACAGTCTCTTCTAATGTCTGCTTGGTCATAAACCTACTCCTTTCTCTGAGATGAATAGCGGATAGAGTGGGCAAACACCCTTTTTCAGTTTGGGAATATAGCAGGTAAAAGATCACTTTGTCAAAGACAGGCAAGAAACCCTTTAGGGAACTCCTCTATGCCTGCCCTTCCGCCAGGCGGGCATTCCCCACCATGAAAGAATTGTCTGCCCTGCTGTCCGGACCTTCCAAGTTATTTAGGTACGCCGATCGTCGCTGGCAGCTCCTCTTCGATCTCCTTCCTCACCCACTCCGCCGGGTCCCTTCCATAATCTTCCATGTAGTTGCCGGGATAATTGATCCCGGGAATAGCCGGGATCCATTCCTCGTTCAGGATATCGTCCGGATCGCCATATCGGCCAGCCAGGCTTCTCACCTCCGGATCATCCAGAGCCGTGAGATGACCTTTGTCAACGATCTTCAGCCGCTCATCCGTATCTCTCAATTTGACCTCAATGGTATTAAAATAAGTATGGCCGGCATGCCCCATATGGTTCTTGGGAAGGTTGTCCCCTTTGGCATACTTGATGAAATCGGGGTCAAAATCATCGAGTCCGATCCCCCAATGAAGCACCCCGGACCTCTGTCTCTCATAGCTATTGATGAAGAGAGGATAGCCGCCGCGCCGCATATCCACCCGCCTCCTGATGAACTTGGGTCCCGTCCCCAAAGCGATCTCCATGAGGTAGAGATATCCCGGCCGGGGGTAACCGGGATACCAGGTGTTCTTGGTGGCCTCCAAAATTTCTCTTACAAGGTCTCCAAACTTCCCTCCCCCTTCGACTTTGTAAACCTGCCCCTGCCTCAAGTAGGTCCTCATATGGGGGAAGTAACCGGTATGGTTGGCAGTCCCGGCGATCACGCCTTCGGCTGTGGTATGCCTTGCCTTTGTGTTGAATCCATCGGCCACAAACTTCGCCTTGAGTGACGACAGCACCGGATCGGAATCAAGGGCCAACTGCGAGTGAAAGGGGTACATCAGGAGATGTCCTGGAAGAGGCTGTGCGGCACGCCACACCTTTGCTTCTTCGGGAGAAACCGAGAAAGATACATCCGTCCCCTGGGGGTCGGTAATCCTCACCTCGCTCACCCTGTCCAAGGGTTCGAGGACCTTCCGTTCAATCAGAGAAAAGACGTCGCTCGGGAAGGCGTCGCTCTTGCTCTGGAGAGCCTCGGGGCTATCATAGACCCAGGTTCCGCCGAACTTCGAGCCATACTTCCCCATGGCGATCCGGTGGAAGCGCCTTCCTCCAGCGCCCACCACGATCTTATCGTACTGTTTCACGTATTCGGGGTGGCGGTCAAAAAAGCCTTCAAGATACCACTTGACCTCGATCAGCGTTCGCTTTTCAATGCCGAGGATTCGAACGATCTCATCCCTCCAGTAAACCTCCACCCATCCATCCCGCTGATCTTGCTTTGACAATCTCTCCCGGGGGATCCCTGCCACCTCCTCTTCCCCGATCGACGCCACTTCAATCCCCTTTTCCTTAAAAACAGCCATAATCGCTTCCAGCACCAACCGATCTTGCCCCGGAGGGGCAATCAGTAATACCCTTTCACCGGGTTTCATCGTCCCGAGTTCACCTCTGCCGGAGGTTCTCTGAAGGGCCCTCCTCGCATAAGGCACCAATTGGTCTATGGTTGAGACCTCTTCGATGCGTTCGGGATAAACAGGCGCCGGGTACTGCAACATCGCTTTTTTCATCTCACCCTCCTTCAACGTACTTTGTCCCTTTAGAAACTCCCGTTCTTCGCAGCCTATTTCTTCACGCCAAGGGCCTTGATCACCTCCGACTCAAATTGCTGGGGGTTGGGGAGTCGCTCACGAGAAGGCGGGAAAGAGAGTGTCTTACCCTGGATCGCCTTTTCCAGGAGCGTGCCCCCATACGGAAGGCTCCGTCCCCAATTGATGTCATCCATCAACTTATATCCCTTGCTTCCCAGCCAGGCCAGAAATACCTTGCCGGCGTTGGGATGGCGGGCCTTTTTCAAAACGGCGAAATCCACGAAGTTGATAGGAACAGGATTCGGAATATTCCAGGCCACCGGGCCGCCTTTCTGGGCCACATAGACAAGCCCTTGCAGCAGCGCCGTCGCTGACATCATATACTGTCCTGCAGACATCAGGTTAGCCAATTCTGTCTGGCCTCTCACAAAAGTGGGATTATTCTGCTTCAGTTTCTTCACGTAATCGAGAACCTTCTCAGGCCCCCACGTGCTCGCCAAACAGAAGAAGGCAGAGGGCCGCGTATCGACCACAAACTTTCCCTTCCATTTGGGGTCGAGCAAATCCTCCCATGTCTTGGGAGCCTCTTCCTTTTTGATCAAATTGGTATTAAAGCCGATGGAGTACGGGAAACTCGCTGCCGTGACCATGCGGTTTCCCTCGCTGATCTGTTGGGGCAGGACTTTCCAATCCGTCCAATTGACACGCTCCAATGCGTCCATGGCGATCAAATCACTGATATAATCCCAGTGTACCTGCACCACGTCGTTTACCGCCGCCCCGCTGGCCAGTTCCCGGACCAGCCTCTCCTGAGACTCGGCGCCGTGCTCCCTCTCATGGAATGCCTTGATGCCGGGATATTCCTTATTAAAAGCCTTTACAAAAGGGGCTGCCTCATCGTCTTTGAAAGCACTCGTCCACCGGACCTCTCCCTCTTTCTCCGCCGCCTTGATGATATCAGCCAGATTGGCCTGTTTTGGCTGGCCATAAACTGTGCCCGCCAACACCAACAATCCTGCTAAAACAAAAGACGTAAATCTCCTCTTCATGTTTACCTCCTCATTCGAAATTTAAGCTTCTTGTTTGATGGCCCTGTGCCATCGCCCCTCAGGGCTAAGACTTATTAGCAGGATCATTTTCCTTTGTCAACGAAAAAGAAAGGATGATGCTCTCAACGAGCCATTGGAGTCGCAGAATCACGGGCAAGGCAGAATCATTATTGATTTCAAAAAAAAAATCAGGATATAATAAAAAATATTTTTCAACAAGTTAAAAGGAGGAGGAGAGATATGGAAAAGTTATTGTTGTTGGCCTTCGGCTTCGCAACGGTGTTAGCCGCCCAGGCAGCGGCTCAGGAGAAATTGGAAGAGGATACTTTCAAGACTTCGGCCGGAGACCTGAAGATCACCTTTATCGGCCACGGCTCATTGATGTTTACGTTTGGTGGAAAAATCATTCATGTCGATCCTTACAGTGGCGCGGGGGATTATGCCAGGTTGCCAAAGGCCGACATCATTCTGCTCTGTCATGAACACCCGGACCATTTAGACTCAAAAGCCCTGACTGCCGTACGCGCGGGGAAGACCGTTGTCGTACTGACAGAAACCGTTGCCAAAGAGGTTCAAGGTGGCATCGTCATGAAAAACGGGGACGTCAGGACCGTCGAAGGATTGAAGATAGAAGCCAAGCCCGCGTACAATCTGGTCCAGAAACGTCCTGACGGTCAGCCCTTTCATCCAAAAGGCGCCGGTAATGGCTACATCCTGACCTTCGGCAACAAGAGGGTCTACGTGGCAGGTGATACGGAGAACATCCCGGAGATGAAGGAGATTAAGAATATCGACATCGCCTTCCTGCCGATGAATCTGCCCTATACCATGACTCCGGAAATGGTGGCCGACGCGGCAAAAACCCTGAAACCGAAAATCCTTTACCCCTATCATTTCGGTGAGACCGATACTTCCAAAATTGTGGCTTTATTGAAGGGGATAAAGGAGATTGAAGTCCGCATCCGAAAGATGAAGTAGTAGGTAGGGAACGCATTCACGCCTGCCCGTCCGCAGGCGGGCGTTCCCTACAGAGTGAAACCTTTATTCTTTGAGCAGTCTTGCCAAACAGAATGGCGGTCCTTCACATTCCGTCCCACTCCAGGGCCGCTTGTCCGGCCGGTAAGGGAACGATAAAAACGGGCTTGCGGGTCCGCTGCAACACCGAGCCGGCAACACTCCCAAGGAACGTCTGCTTTAAGAATCCCTTTCCATGGGTTCCGAGAACAATCGCATCGCACCCTTCTTCGTCCGCCATCTTCAAGATCTCTTCAACAGGATATCCAACAGGAACGAGGATCTTGGACACCAGTTCCACACAAGGAGGACCCATTTGACTTTCGGCTTTCCTGCAGAATATTTGCAGGCGCTCTTTGATCTTCTCCGTGTCGACTTTCTGCTCCTCTTCTTTCACCCGATCCAGCGTATCGTATGCCAGACCGCCTTCATAATAAACATAAGGAGGCACGGGTTGAATGGCGTGCAAGATGATGATCGTTGCATCGTATCTTCTCGCCATATCCGTCGCATACAGGAATGCGTAAGAAGAGTTTTCACTGAGGTCCGTTGCGTAAAGAATTTTCTTGATTTTGGGAATCATGCGCTCCTCCTTTCTTCAGGAAAAAATAACCTGAAGATCACCCCTCGATAGTTGCCCGTTCTTAGAAAACCTCCACCGCGTTTAACGTGAGCAGCAAACACCGCCGCAACAAACTTGATCGCAAGGCGGCTCGTACCAGCAGCAATCGTACGCCCCCGGGATGCCTGTTTTAGTCGTCTTTGTTTTTGTCTTTTTGGAGCTTTTGGCCATCCTGCAAACCTCCCAATCCTATTTAAATATAATAACAAAACAGAAAAATACAAGGTGATCGGCTCCCTCTTTAACCGTGGAAATGCTTCAGCCGTGGGGAACGTCCTTCTGCCGGACGGGCAGGCGGCAGTTAGGCGTTCCTTAACCCTTTAGAGGATGCGCCTTGACTGTCCGTAGGCAGCAAACGAATCTTTAGTCCCTTACGTCCTGCAAGAACCACTCCGTTGGCAGCTCTTTGCCCATCCCCTTTTCCTTCGCAAGTTGATACACCCTTCCGCCGCAGGCAGCGAACTGAAGACCCTGTGTGCCTGCGTTGATAAAGAAAGTAATCTGCTTGGCGTTCGTTCTTCCGGGTGCCTTCCCGGCTTTCACGTCCATAAAGTACTTGAAGAAGCCCCCCTTGTAGTTGTCTACCGTCTGGGTGTAAATTCGTCCCCGTTCTTCCGGCTGCCCGGCGATATAACCAACATTACCGTGGACCCGAATCATTCCCTCATCCATTGTTTCGACAGTATTTCGGCCTAATTTCACAGAAAGATCACAACGATTCACAACCTTCGGTCCTATCTCTCCCGCTCGCACACAAGTAACATGCGCACCTTCTTTCAGCCATTCCGGATGATCGAAAACGACGCGGGTGGAATCGGTGCACGTCGACACAATATCAGAGTTCCGAACAACCTCCTCCGGAGAATTCACCGGAACAACCTCCACACCGAGTTTCTTGCTCATCTCCTTCGCGCAGGCTTCACGGTTTTCCTCGGTCCGACTGTAGACTTTCACCTTTTTCAGCTTCCGCACCTCATGGAAGGCTTCCAAATAGGTTTTCGCCATGCCCCCGGAGCCGAACATGCCGACCACAGAAGCGTCTTTACGAGCGAGGTACTTGACGCCCAGACCCGCGCATCCCCCGACCCGCATGTGCTGTAAAACCCCGTCGTTGATGACCGCTAATGGCTCGCCATTGCGAACGCTGAACAGCATGACCAGTCCGCAAAACGTACCCGGTTTTACACAATACTTCTCCTCCGTTTCACCATGAGGCCAATAAACAATATCCGACTTCATGCGGATGGCGAAGACACCAATCTTCCGACTCGCCCCTTCCATCGTCCCCCAACGATAATAACCGTCCGGCCTTTCGCAGGGGACCCATACGTCGAGGCGCGGCCGGTAAACGGCATCGCCTTTGAGCAGATCGTCGTAGGCGACTTCCAGGGCATCGAGACAGTCTTTCATCGTGAAAAGCTTTTCCACATCCTGATTATTGATGAACAACATAAGAGCCTCCTTGATTAAGTTTAGCAAAATAGGATTGACCAGGCGTCGTCTTCTGGTGTCCTGATACGCTAAAGCATATCAGGTTATCAGCACATCCGTGGCCAGAGTATCAGGTATCAGGTCTTGATCTGATGTCCTGGTTGCTGATATCCCTCCCACTGGTCCTCTAGTATCCTGATACGCGTAATCTCTGTTGTGAGTAATCATCATCCTTCCTTTCCAAACAGTTCCCGCGCTTTCCGGGCGATGCGCTCTCCGAATATTCTTGCCCTTTCCTTTTGGGCCTCGTCCCCGTCTTTGATCGCCACGGCCCCGTAATGGATAAAAGGCTGCCCCCAGGACGTTCCCCCTGAGTAGACCAGCAACCCCATGACGAGGAGGTGGGCGATCAATCCCATTTCGGCAAAATCGCCTCCTCCCCCGATGTACCCCTGCGTGACAAAGACGCTTCCCAATTTCCCGCCAAGCTTCAGCTTCGTCGTGCCGATCCACTTCTTCATCTGCCACGAAAAGGCGCCGCGGTGGGTGGGACAGCCCAGGATGATTGCTTTCGAGCTCTCCACAAAAGGGCCGTCCACCTCGTCGATGCTCATCACGCTTACCTCGACTTCGCCGCCCAGTCTCGCGCCCTCAGCAATCAGCTCCGCCATTTTCTTGGTGTTACCCGTTTCGCTGTGATAGATCATCGCAATCCTCATTCGAATGCCCCCTTCATGTAATGATGACCTGAACCTCAATCATTGAGCCCTTCTAAGGCTTAGGCAATTTGCGACGTACTATACACTATTTTCAAGAATAAAGGAAGGTCTTTGTAAGCCCTCACTCTCATGGCTCAAGGCGATCTGGCAAAGGTCCTGGAAAAAGTTTATAGCGGCTACCTTTTAAAGATAGCTCCAGAGCTAAATAAACTTCTTTTAAGGCTCATTCACATGATCCTGTATCTCTCCGGTTTAAATTTAAATATCCGTTTGATAAACTTTTGGAAGGATTTTCGCCAGATCGCCCCCATAACCGATGGATTGCGGGGTTTTCTCTTCGATCTTGAAATCTGGATTCCTTTCTCGTATATTCACCCACAAAAATAGAGATTCTGAGCTCAAGGAGGTTTGAGATGGAAAAGATTCAAGTCAGTCTTGGAGACGTATCCCTCAATAAATTGCCCTTCGTGATCGCTTACGAGGAGGGAATTTATAAGAAAAATGGTTTGGAAGTGGATCCGTTCATCACATCCGGAGCGGCGGATATCGTTCTCCGAAGCGGTATCCGGGTTCCCGAGGAATTTGTTAGGCCGGCATCGGGAGACATTCCCATTGCGATTGGGGGCGGCTCTCCTTTCATCGTCGGCCGTGTGACAAACGCCCAGTCCGTGGACAGGGTCATCCTTGCCAGCACCGATCACATGGTTCGGTGGCGAATCGTCGCCCGGCCTGACATCACCGACCCGAAGCAGATCAAGGGCAAACGCTTGGGCTACTCGAGCTACGGCTCCATGACCCATTTTACCGCCATCAATTTTGCCAGGACCATGGGCTGGGATCCAAACCAGGATCTCTCTTTGATGTCCGGCGCCCTCAACGTCAAAACCCTGAAGGAGGGCCGTGTGGACGCCTTCGTCGCCGATGAGATCCACGAGACCATGGCACTGGCTTCGCGTTTCAAAGAGCTGATCAACTTAAAGCCCTTCAATATCCCGATCGCGGGCTCCGGAGTCAATGTCTCCCGGACCTGGCTCAAGGCCCATCGGGAGGCGGCCCGCCTCTTTGTCAAGTCCACGGTCGAAGCGGTCGCCCTGCTGAAACAGGATAAGAAGGCCGCTTTCAGGGGCATGTCCAAATGGTATCGCGTGACGGATCCAGAGAACCAGGAGCACTTCTACCGGGATGCTTCGATTCTTCCCCGCAAGCCCTATCCGGCAGTCGAGGGGATCAAGAAGGTGATGGAAACCTTTGACTGTCACGAGATGCGGAGATACAAGCCGGAGGACTTCTACGACGATGGCTTCGTCCGTGAGCTGGACCAGAGCGGCTATATCGACAGCCTTTACGCTTGACGAAAGGGTTTGTTTCAAGCCGGGGCAGTCTTTTTCTTCGGCTCGAATTTGACAAAGGCAAGGAAAAACATTCCCAGCAGGTAAGAGGCAGCCATGATCGCAAAGGCCGGCATGACGCCGAACTTGTCAATCACGATCCCAGTGACCAGAGTCCAGGCAGGCCCTGAGACAAAGGCCACAGTATAATAGATGCTCAACAGCGTATCCAGGGAAGCTTTATCGGTTGCTTCGATAAAAAGCGTTTCGACGAGGGGCCCCCTTGCCCATATAAAGACTCCCGATAACACCAGATGGACAACCAGAAACCAGTCAGCATTTGGATAGAAGACCACTGTGAAATTGAAAATGGCAGCCGCAAGCAGTGTCAGTTGGCAAATCAGCTTATGGGAGACTTTGTCCGCCAGCCATCCAACAGCAATAGGCCCTACAATACCTCCTATCGTCATGGCCGAGAAGAAGAAACCCGCTCTCGGAGCATCCATATGATAAGCATCGACCAGGTAGGTCGTTAGATAGGTGCTCAGGACATTCGTTCCTCTCCCCGCCGCCCCTGCCATCATCGCCAGGGTCAGAAAGAGGATGTTCCTGTTCTTCATGGCCAGCCAGTAGTCCGATAAACCCGCTCTGGCGCGGCTTCTCTTGCCTCCCCCGCTGCCCCCTCCTCCGCCTGCCGGCTCGATCAGGGACCGAAAGCCAAAGTAGCATAACCCCATGAGAATGCTTGCGATCGCAATGACCCATATGATTTGACGCCAGGCCATTCCGGCCAAAAGCAGGGAACTCGCCATCACAGGAGCGACCCAGCCTCCCACATTCCCCGCAGATTGATGGAACCCCAACACCCTCGCCCTCTGCTGAGGAAAGCGGCTCGCTAAGATAGCCGCGCCCAAAGGGTGCTGGGCGCTGATTCCAACCGACCTTATTCCAACCCAGCCCAGCAGACCATTATAGCCGCGGGACAGGCCGACACCGATTCCTCCCAGGCCAAGAATGATATTACCCAATCCCAGTAATACACCCCTGCCCGTAAACCTGGCGAGAAAGCCGTATGTCACCTGGAAAAGGCTGGCGACGAGCTGACTTACGGTGGTGAGGAAACCGAGTCCGGCATATCCTATCCCGAATTCTTCCTTGATCAGGGGATAGAAAACGTAAAGAACCCCTGACTGGACATGGTTCATTGCGTGGGAAAGAAAGACCAGGGTGAGGATGGACCCTTTTTTAGCCTGCTTCTCTTCGGGGTTCTTTATTGAGTCTTCCAATAGGTGCCTTTCGGATCGAATGTCGCATATGACCATCTTCAAATCAGAATGAGGGGACTTATTTCTTTATGTATTTTGCGCCTTCCAGCCCGGGTGGGACTTTCTTCCTTGTCAGTACAAGGGTATTGCCTTCGAGCCTGAGCTCTGATCTTATATCTCCTCGAGGTGCTTTGAGGATGAAGGTAACGATATCCCCTTTTATTTCATAAGTTCCACTAAGCGACTCAAGCTGTTTCCCCGGGTGCCCGCTTGGAGTATACTCCCTCGTCACTACGAGGCAACTGCCGTCAGATCTCAGTTCAACATACTGGGTTGGGTCTGCGGAAAAAACATATTTTCCATGGGGCCCATCATCAGCATATCCTTCTTGTCTTGTCCCCTCCACATAACCGACTACGATGGTCAGACACAAAGCCATCGATAACATGAATGATGTGAGCCTTTTCATAGGATACTCCTTTCCCTGCTCTAATATAAGGTGGACCTGCCCACGAGATAACCGACAATCATCAAGAGAATCAGCAATAGACCCACAACGATCAGGAAACCAATGAGAATTCTCTTCAGGCCTTTCTTCACGATCGCCTATCCCTCTTTGGAAAAGGTTTTTGAGTACTCTGTTATAAGATCTTCCGTCAGGCCCTGGGGCATCTTTTCAGGCCTTGGGCTGTCTTTTTAATTGACCTTCCTCTTGCTGGAAGCCAATAAGTTGCCTTTAGCGTCATAAAGGCGGATTTCCAGACTCTGGGTTTGACCACGGTTATATCTTGTGCTGAAACTGATTCTGCTTCCGTCTTGGCAGGTGAAGGATTGGAGCTCTGCCGAAGTACCATCCGAATGAAGCGAAACCAGTTTAACCTCCGCCGCGTTGGCTCCGATGACATCGAGAAGAATCTTCGCAGTTGGGGTGAAAAAGTTTCCGCCGCCTACATCCCACAGAACGACGACGATTCGATCAGGATCCGGTCCAGGCGTTCCTGTGCTTGATTTCTGACCCTCAGCCAGACCTCCGAGCAAAAAAAGAATCGAAACAAAAAATATCGTTTGAGCAAGACAACCGCGGAATCTCATAAAAGGTCCTCCTTAGCCTCGGGCATTCCACACGATGAGAAATACGACGAATAAAATCAAATAGAAACCGATAAAGACCGCCAGGAAGGTCGGCAGCACAAAAATAGAACCGGGGAATTTCAGCCCGAAGACCCACTTGATGCCATAGGTCAATAGTGTCAGAAGAATGGCAAAAAAAGCAGCATCCGTATGGGCATGCTTATCTACTCCGAATGACCCCATTCTCTTCTCCTAATTGCATTTTATCGTGAACCCGACTGGGTTGCCTTCTTTACATTCGCCCGAAAACCGCTTCCCGCTCCGACAGATACAGGTTCCTTTTCCATGGAATTCGTCATGGACAAAGTCCCACTCGGAAGCATAACCATCCCCACACCCTCCTGACCATGAGATGTCTTGGTTCGGCTTTGGATTATCATTCCACACCCTACAGTTTGTCCTGCTGTCAGTAATCCACTCCCCTGCTTCGGCTCTTACCGAAGAAACCAGCAAGCACAACACACTCAACCATCTGAGTCATAGATAACCTCCTTGTGATACCCTTTGACAGAATCTCATTTTGGAGTGAGTCGAATATATGAAAAAATGAACCCGTATGTCAAGAAAAAGGACTCCATTGATCTTAGCAAGCCGACTGGGTGAGGATCTACGTTGCAAAAAACCTCGTTTTATAGAAGAATACCAAAAAAGACGGAGGGACACCATGCTATTAGATCGACGAAAATTTCTAAAAGTATCGAGCCTCGCTTTGGCTTCGGCCATAACCGGGAAACCGCCCATAACAGCCGCAGCGGAGACAGCAGACCTCGTCCTCGCCGGGGGAAAGCTCATTACGGTAGATAAGAAAGATTCCGTTGCTCAGGCTGTTGCAGTGAAAAACGGCCGCATCCTCGATGTCGGAAGCGATGAAGCGATCCGTCAGTACGTCGGGCAGGGAACAAAGGTCATCGACCTTCACGGAAGGACAGTGACTCCAGGGTTAATCGATTCCCACGCCCACCTGCCTGTCTTCGGCTTCCGGGAAAATGGCTCTTGGGTGAACCTTCAATCGAAGGGGTCAAAAGAGGAGATTCTCGAAGCCATTGGAACCCGGGCAAAAAAACTTCAGAAGGCGGAATGGGTCTATGCTTGGGGCATACAGGACATCACCTTTTCATTCATGGACCGGAGCGATCTCGACCGCGTAAGCCAGGACCATGCGATCCTTGCCGTGCACACAAGCGGCCAGTGGGGCTTTGCGAACACGCTTGCCTTGCAGCTATCCGGCATCGACAGGAACACGCCCGATCCTGAAGGCGCGAAAATCGCAAAAGACAGCGCGGGAAATCCCACGGGCCTTCTCATCCATTATCCTGCCCTCTATCTTGTGAGAAGAAAACTTCCTGTCCCCACGTATGAAAAGTACCGAGAAGCCCTCTCTTTCGCGGCAAATCTCTATGCGGCGGAAGGTGTTACAACCATACACGACAATTTCTTCTTTATTGCGGAGATGTCTTCGGCGAATCCAGTCGAAGCTTACATCGACGCTCTTGAATCGAATCAATTGCCCGTCCGGGTAAAGCTCTGGCCGTACATACCCAATATTCGGGAAGCCCGTCTTGCCGTTGAGGATCTTTTCTCAAAGAAAGACCCTGACCCCGATTCCGCCTATCGGCTCCTCGCGCAATGCAAGAGGGAGAAAGGGTCTCTCTTTTCCGAGATCTGGGGAGGATGGAAGCTCGCGGCTGACGGGGGCGGCCCTTCGTCCCTCTTTTACCGGAACCCCTCCGGGCTCCCCATGCATGACGAAAAAGATTTTCAGGAGATGGTGAGCCTCTTCCATAAGACGGGGCAGCAAATCAGCGTTCACGCCATCGGCGACAAGGCGGTGGATCTGACCGTGTCCGCATTCATTCAGGCATTGAAGGCAGAGCCGCGCAGGGACCACCGCCACCGCATCGAGCACGCGAATTCTCCCACGATCAAGGCCCGCGACCTGATGGCGAGAAGCGGCGTTGTCGTCTCTACCCATCCGCAGTGGATCTACAAATGGTTTGATAGGGCCCAGCTCCTCAAGTACCTCGACAGTGATCGGGGCGCAATCCCCCTCAAATCCTATCTCGACAGATCCATTCCCGTGGCATTCGGTGCCGATCCTCCGGCCTTTCCCGTCTATCAGCCCCAGGTTGCCCTCTGGCAAGCAGTGGCAAGGGTCACGGAAAAAGGGTACAGGTTGACTTCTTCAGAATCGATCTCCATAAGAAGCGCCCTGAGATGTCAGACCATGGGAAGCGCCTATGCGGGCTTCCAGGAAAAGGAGGTAGGATCTATCGAGAAGGGGAAGCTCGCTGACCTCGTCGTCTGGGACAAGGACATGGATGCCGTTCCCACCGACGAGATCAAGAATCTAAGAGCGGAAGCAACCCTTCTCGGCGGCAAAGTCGTTTATGGGAAGCTCTAAGGAGAAGAAACCGTCAGCCGACTCAAGTCGTTTC
The DNA here is from genome assembly GCA_041947025.1 of Thermodesulfobacteriota bacterium. Classification (GTDB taxonomy): domain Bacteria; phylum Desulfobacterota; class BSN033; order BSN033; family UBA1163; genus CAVTZZ01. The sequence continues at coordinate 103,618 of JBHGBJ010000002.1, read as the reverse complement.
GTCTCAGCGTTAACCACTCAACGGCGTGGTTGAAGAGGGGGAAGCTCTAATCCCGCGGTTGCTGAGCTATCAAACCGACAGAGTGGATCTAAAAAAATATGGGAGCCATCCCCCTGGTCTTTCCAAATGATCCTTCGGTCCTAACCTCTTAAGTGTCCGGATCTGAGGAACGCTATTGTCATCACCACATCTTAACCGACAGGACTCAACAGTACGCTAAAATAAGTCTTTAAAGGCATTAGCAGCCGTGTAGGCGATCCCCACCCCATTCATGTACTGAGCGACTTTAAGTGCCTCCATAACTTCTTCTTTGGTCGCACCTGATTGCATCGCTTTTTGGGTCAGCGATTTTACCCCCTGAACAGATCCATGCGATGCATCAAAAACCATTGCGATGAGAAGCTTCACCTTCTTGGGTAACGCCCCGTCGGCAAAAGCAAATGCGTTGTTATTTTTCACGACCTTAAGAAATTCTGGATCGATTTTCTCAAAAATGTCTAACGGATGTCCTGCCATTTTGATCTTCTCCTCTTTACGTAGTAGGTTGAGCTTATAGGATCGATAGCTGGATAAAGTTCTTTCTTCGTCCAAAAGATGGTTTGATAAAGTGAAGTACACATAGAACCCTTCAAAATCAGACTGCTATCATTTAATGAGAGAGATATTGGAAAGAATATCTTTATACATCTCCATTCTCCCCATGAGGGCATTAAGATAAGCCTCCAGCTTATCGGTTTCCAACAGAGGAGAAGCGGGGAAACCGAGTTTATCCATCTGCTTAAACCATTCCGGATCCTTGGCCAGTTTTGAAAAGACTTCTTTCCACATCCGCCTGACTTCGTCAGGTACTCCGGGCGGGGCGGCTAAAAAATGGGGATGATCCATTGTAATATGATCCACCTCGATTCCAAATTCCTGGGCACTCGGCACATCCAGCCCGGGTACTTTCCTCGTAACCAACAAAGGGATCATCTGATTATTTGTGGCCTTCACCTGCACCATACCGGAAGACCAGCTGAGGTTTAACCCATCGAGGTCTCCTCGCAAACTCGCTAAAATGGCTTCACCCGTGCCACCATAGCGGACAAAGGCAGGGGTGCAGCCAATACTTCTCGAAAGTACGGTGCTTCGGATGATATTCCCGTCATCGCTGGCCTGGAACCTTACTGTTTTCCCTTTCATGTCCTTTGGGGTTTTAAATCCGGTCTTCGGTCCGATCACTAGCATGTCTGCCAAATTATCGATCTGCGCCAGCCACGATAGCTTTTTGACATCCAGCCATTCAAGTTGTCCTATCCGTTCCATCAGACAAAGGCCTACCGGCTCAAATATTGCGATCGTCAAACCATCAGGCTTTGCCTTAACCAGTTCTCTTGTTCCTATCCTTGTCCCTGCCCCGGGGACATTTTTTACCATCACGGGAACGCGCTTGGGAAGATGCTTTTCAATGAAAGGGGCGGTCGCCCGTGACACGAGATCAAATCCCCCTCCGGGATTGTATGGGACGATCAATGTAATACTTCGTGTCGGCCACTCTGAGGCTCCCGATGCTTTCGGACAAATTCCAGTCACGATCAGCAGCCCTAATGGAATAACGAACAGGAGTAACGTTTTGCTTCTGATTCCCTTTCTCATGACAATTTTCCTCCTTTCCTCAATTTTCTCCCTTGTTCTGACTCTCTTCGGAACCGGGCAAAGCCGCCCGCTCATTCAATCCGGCCCAAATCCGTCCTCCTTAAAAGCGGCCTCCATTGGCAGCTACAACGTGCCCGGTTATGAAAGATGAATCTTCCGAAGCGAGAAATAAAGCTATGTTTGCGATATCTTCCGGAGTGCCCACTCTGCCCAGGGCCGCCTGTTTTGCTCTCTCCGATATGAACCGATTCACCTCTTCCGGGGATTTTTGGCTGTACAGGATTTCAGTTTTGACAACCCCTGGAGCGATGGCATTGACATTGATCCCGTAGGGCCCTAGCTCTAATGCACAAACCTTGGTGAATTGAATGACGCCGGCTTTCGAAGTGGCATAGCTGGTCTGTCCGGGAGAAGAGCTTCCCACTCCGGCCATGGAAGCCATATTGATGATCTTGCCGTACTTCTGCTCTATCATATGCCTGGCAACAGCCTGCGTGCACAAAAAGACCCCCTTGAGATTTACATCGAGCACGGCATCCCAGTCCTCTTCCCTCATTTCGACCATCCTCGCGGAGCGCATAATCCCGGCGTTATTTACCAATACGTCTATCTTCTTAAACTTTTTAATAGCTGCACCCGCCAAATTCTCAACCTCTGCCTTCTTCGTCACGTCCGCCCTGACCGTGATGACGCCTCTCCCTAATCTTCTAACCTCTTGGGCGGTTGACTCCATTTCGATTACATCACCGATGACAATATCCGCACCTTCCTTGGCAAAGGTGAGAGCCATTTGCTTTCCCATTCCTCTCGCTCCGCCAGTAATGATTGCCACTCTTTTGTCTAACTTCCCCACCTTCTTTCTCCTTTCATGAGATTCAGGGACAATTGATCAGTAGGCCCTTTCACACAAGGTGATCATTTCGTCAATCGTAATGGCTCTACAATTCGCCTGGGCAGCCCGGGAACGAGTGGCCATTCTCAACGTTTCTTCACTCTTCCACATCTCCTGAATCTTCCCCCTCACTAATCCTAAATCCCTCAATCGCTGAGGCATACCGATCTTTGAGAGGAGATTCCGGATCGCCGAAAGGGCTTTGGTTGCTCCTTCCATTGGAGTCAATCCGTTTACATGCTCTCCCATCGCCCTGGCCACCTGACAATACTTTTCAGGATCACCCGGAATGCTGTATTCAACGCAGTGCGGCATCAGGACCGCACAGACTTCACCGTGGACGCAATCAAAGGACGCCTCGAATAAGGTCCCGATTCCGTGGGTGAGATCCGCTCCGGTATTGAAGACCCCTATTCCCGCCTGCATGTTGCCATACAGCATGAAGGTCCTTGCGTCCAGATTGTCCCCTTTGGAAATAACCAAGGGCAGGTTTTCCGAAATCAGTCTGATTGCCTCAAGATTCCCTGCGTCAACAACGGGATTAAACACTTTATTGGTGTACGAGCCGACCGCATGTGCAAAGGCGTCCATACCGGAGGATTTCGTAATCCGGGGAGGCATCGTCAGGGTCAGTAACGGGTCGTAAATCGTTACGGCAGGGGGGATCTCCCTCAGGGCAACTTTCTTCTTCTTCACCTTGTCCTTAATCATAGCGGTTAGCGATACTTCGCTTCCAGATCCGGCCGTAGTAGGAAGGGTGATAAGCGAAACTCGTTCTCTCACGGGCGGAACACCTTTTTCCATTATCTCGTCAATCGATGTGCCAGTCATCTTAACGAGGGCTATCCCCTTGGCCGCATCAATTGGACTTCCTCCACCAAGAGCAAGCAATCCTTGGGTCTTTCCACTTTTGAAAACCGAACTTCCTTCCTTCACATTATCAACTGTAGGGCTCGGGTCCACATTGTCAAAGATATCAAACTCAATCTTTTCATTCTTCAAAACCGTTAAGATTTGTCCAACGACCCCTGCTTTCTTTAGGCCCGCATCAGTGACGACCAACACCCTCTTTAGTCCCAGTCTCTTGAAGTGAGCACCAACGTCCTGAGATGCTCCCTTGCCAAAGATAATATTGGCCGGCCCCGCATACGTGAACGAAAACTCCATTTTTCTCCGCCTCCTTACCGGTGTTGATGCCGGATAGCTATAAGATTATCCTCTCTTTACTCTTTACGATCAACGAAACCAAAGGCTGTCGACCCTCAGTTGAGCCTCTCAACATTACTTCACCAGGGATAAACTGGATATGATGTCTCTGTAGTGTCCCATCCTTTCCATGAGCTTCGCAACCAAGGCGTCCTGTTTATCCTTTCCCAGCAGCGGAGAGGCCGGGTAGCCAGGTTTACTCATCTGGTCAAACCAATTCTGGTCCTTAAAAAGCTTTGAAAATACCTCTTCCCACAGGGTTCTTATCTCGGGAGATAACCCCGGGGGGGCAGCTAACATATGAATATGACCAACAATAATCTCCTCGACCTCAATTCCAAATTCCTGCGCACTTGGCACATTCAATCCGGGGACTTTTGAGCTCACGAACAAAGGGATGACTTTATCACCTGAAGCCTTTACCTGCCGCATCCCGGAAGACCAGCTCATCGCTATGGCATCGCAATCTCCCCGGACCATCGCAAGGATGGCGTCACCCGTCCCGTTGTATCGCACGAATTGGGGCGTCGTCCCGATATTACGTGCAAGAACGCCCCCCCGCATTACTCCTCCGTCATCCGGGGCCGCTATCCTCACGACTTTCCCTTTCATATCCTTAGGGTGCGTATACCCCGTCTTCGGTCCCACGAGAAGCATATCGGCCAGGTCATCCAGGCGTACCAGCCATGAAAGCTTCCTGGTCTCCAACCAATCAAGGCCACCTCCCAGTTCCATCAGCGAAAGGCCCATCGGGTCTAATATTCCGATCGTCAGCCCATCGGGCTTTGACTTGACCAATTCCCTCGTTCCTATTCTCGAACCAGCACCAGGAACATTTTTCACAATCACATTGGCCCGTTTCGGAAGATATTTCTCGATAAATGGAGCAGTGACGCGGGCAACAAGATCAAAGCCTCCTCCCGGGGGATATGGCACAATTAAGGTGACATTTTGTGACGGCCAATCGGCTCCGGCAGCCATCGTCTTGCCGGGACAGAAAGCATTTATGGATAATAATGCCACAATCGTAACGAAGACGGACAGCAAACTTCTCCCCATCATCCCTCTCATTTCAAATTCCTCCTTTCTATTTCCCCAGCCTTGGATACTTGCTTTCATTGACCTGCGGAGCGTGCCTATTCTTTGGTCGACCCCAACTCCATTTTATCCCAACGCCATAACAACCCGATCGTTTCGCCTAAAGGCAATTCGTTAAACGGCCAATAATCCCCCGTCAATAGGAATCGTAGCCCCTGTAATATAGTCAGACGCGGAAGAAGATAGAAACAGCGCTAGTCCCTTCAAATCAGCCGGATAAGCAAACTTCCTGAGAGGTATCTTGCCAAGTCGGGAGGCAACCGCTTGTCTCCCCTCTTCACCGGGGTTCTCTTGCTGGAGGTACTTCTTATACGGGGAGAGGTTTGTAATGAAAAACCCCGGCGCGAAGGAGTTTACCTGAATCCCGTATTGGGCCAGCGCGACGGAGAACGTTTTGGTAAGGCTGACTACTCCGCCTTTGCTCGCGGTATAAGCTGGCGCGGAGCCCTTTTCCGTGCTCACGATGCCCACTACTGAAGCTGTAGCGATCATCTTCCCTTGCTTGCGCGGTATCATCAACTTGGCAGCCTCCCTTAAGGTTAAGTAGACTCCAGTCAGGTTAATATCGATTACGTTTTGCCAATCCCGTAATTTTCCGTCTGGAATTGGATCTGGCTCATTAAGTATGCCTGCGTTGGCGAAGATGATATCTAGGGGGCCTAGCTCTTTAGTAATTCGCTGCATCATTGCAACAACATCTTCCTCCTTGGAGATGTCGGCTTTTACAGCCAGCGACCTACGGCCAAGTAGTTCGACCATCTTGGCGGTCTCAGACGCACCCATCTCATCTTTGTCCACCACTCCTACATCAGCCCCTGCCTCGGCCATAGCCTCAGCAATGGCTGAACCCAAACCTCCTCCTCCCCCTGTGACAATGGCAAGCTTGCCATCCAGTCTGAAACTGTCCAAAACCTTCATTTCAGCCTCCCTCTCTTTCCAAGTTTCGCTCAGTAATCTTCCTCCATGGATGCACCCACACCAAATATCACGTAAGAATGGATGCCAATGAGGATAGATACCCGAGCCACCTTAGGTAAACAACATCGTAAGCAACTTTTTGAAATTAATTAACTATTTTAATAAAGATAAACCAGATATCAAATCTTGGTACCTATTCATCCTCTCCATATAATCAGCAATTAGCGTGTCCAGTTTATCCTTTCCCACCAGTGGAGACGGTGGATAACCAGCCTTATTCATCTTATCAAACCAATCCTGGTCTTTGAAAACTTTCGAGAAAACCTCTTCCCACAGGGTTCTTATTTCGGGAGGCAATCCAGGCGGCGCAGCTAATAAATGAATATGGCCTACTATGATCTCATCAACTGCGATTCCAAATTCTTGCAAGCTCGGCACACTTAATCCGGGGACCTTCACACTCACGAATAAAGGAATCACTTTATCCTCTAAGGCCTTCACTTGTCGCATGCCTGATGACCAACTTGCAGTTGTAAAATCACAGTCTCCTCGCGCTATCGCTAACATGATTTCTCCCATCCCGCCATAGCGCACAAACTGAGGGGTAGCACCAAGGGCACGGGCATGCACCCCGCCCCGTATTACGCCAGCGTCGTCCGGAGCTGCAATTCTGATTGTTCTTCCTTTCATGTCTTTTGGGGTTTTAAACCCGGTCTTTGGTCCTACCACCACCATATCTGCCAAATTGTCGAGCTGTGACAACCACGAAAGCTTCCTGGTATCAAGCCACTCAAGTTTCCCTCCTAACTCCATCAGTGAAATATTGATTGGATCCAATATCCCAATCGTCAAACCATCGGGTTTTGACTTGACTAATTCCCTCGTTCCTATTCTCGTCCCTGCCCCAGAGACATTTTTCACAATTACGCTAGCCCGTTTAGGAAGATATTTTTCGATAAAGGGAGCAGTATTCCGGGCCACAAGATCAAAACCCCCTCCTGGGGGATATGTAACAATTAACGTTATATTTCCCGATGGCCATTCGGCTCCAGCTGCTAAGGTCGTTCCGGAATGAAATCCACTCATGAGTGACAGTGCTAAAAGAATCAAGATCAAAAACGGTTTCTTCCCTTTCAGCCTTCTCATATTACAAGCCCTCCTCTCTTAATTGATTTACTTTGATCGGAAAGTCTCTTTGGCCTACTGCTGAACTATCCAATAACACCTGTAATAGGATACGTTTTGAAGTCGTCTTTATCTTGGTTTAAGCAATATTTTACACCCCTGTCAGCAATCCGACAGGAAACAAGAGACGAGCTCCTTTGGCCAAGATGAATAACCCACCCCCAACGAGAATCCCGGTGAGTACTGCAAGCCACCACTTCCGGCGACCACTCGTGATTGCAACTACCCCTGTAATGTAAAGCGCGCTTGCCAGTACAAATCCAAACAGGTAAATTGAGAAAAGATAACCAAACAGGGTTGCAATCGCCCATCTCCATGAGAGACTGCCACGGAAAAGAGAGAAAGAAGGAGATGGCGATGACTTCGTCCCGCCCCAGCTACGGGAAGCCGAAACATGGCGGATGATGACTGCCGATCTCCAAAGGGTGAAGCCTAACCCGGCGATACAGAAAACATTCGGGAACAATTTGACAAGGGCGCTGTAATGGCGTGCCGTATAAAGAAAAGTGATAAAGACAGCTGTGACTATTAGTAGAAGTGCCAGTTCTCCCTTGTATCCATGACTTGATTTCTCACCCGCAAGAGCCTCTTCTATAAGTCCGGCAGGCTGCTTTCGAGAGCGACGGAAGAAATAAATGAGGTATGGTCCTAACAGAAAGATAATTGTAATCAGGATCATGCTCAATGCTATGGGACGAGTCACAAAGACCGAATACGAACCAAAGCTCTCGCCCAGCGCTCGAATAAAATTTGCCTCGGTTATCGCCCCTAAGATCAGCCCCAACACAAGACAGACGATCGGGTATCCCAATTTAACCAAAACGTAAGCGAAAAGACCGAAGACCAAGGATACGAGAATATCAAACGCACTATTTTGGGCCTCATAGGCGCCCAAAAAAACAAGGATCGTCAGGACCGGGGCAAGTATTGTGTTGGGGAGATATACGATACGACATAGCTGCTTTCCGATGAGCAATCCAAGAATGAGAAATGTAGCCTGGGCCAGGAGCAGGCCGGCGATGACAGTATAGGGCAGTGATCCTGAGAGAAGAAACTTTGGCCCGGGCTGAATCCCTTGCATGATCAATGCCGCCAGCAGAATAGCGCCTGTTACAGACCCCGGCACGCCCAGGGTGAATGTGGGCACCAAATCACCGATCACACAGGCGCCTTTGCCCACCTCCGCAGCCACCAGCCCCCCGGGAGATCCCTTGCCGAATTGAGAAGCCTCTTTCGAATATTTCTTTTCCGTCAGGTAAGATGCTATTCCGGCAAGCCCTGTGCCAAGGGCCGGCAAGATACCGACAAAAGCACCAACGCTTCCGGAACGAAGCAGCGTAAGGGGTCTCCGAAAGGGGGCCATAGCCCCCCTTAATACGCTGTCTTTTGCCTCGATGCACTTGGCCACTGTCCCGCCCTCCTCCAGCATATCAATCACTTGAGGAATAGCAAATATGCCAAGCGTGGAGACAACGATGGGAATGCCGGCCTCAAGCCACGGGATACCATAGGCAAAACGAAAAGTCGTTCCCAGGACTTCGTCCTGCCCCACCGCAGATAATGCCAAACCCATGCAGACCATGATGAGCCCTTTCAATGTTTCTCCCTTGGCGGCTACGGATATCAGGCCGAGCGCCATGATCATAAGAGCAAAGTATTCAGGAGAGCCAAATGAAAGTGCAATCTTCGTAATGGGTGTCACCAATAAGACAAGCAAGAGCCAGACCGCCAATCCGCCGATGAATGAGCTGAATGTGGCTATCCCTAAGGCTTCTCCTCCCCTTCCCTGCTGAGCAAGAGGGTATCCGTCCCAGCAGCTTGCCACGGTGGCTGCGCTGCCGGGAACATTGAGCAAAATGGACGTAATCGAATCACCGTAATTGCATGAGGCATGAATCGCACATAGCAGAATGATTGCGCCTGCCGCATCCATTCCAAAAGTGAAAGGAAGCGCCAAGGCTACACCGAAGGCAGCTCCCAATGCCGGAAGAACACCTACCACAAGGCCAATGGATGTTCCGATGAACAGCCAAAGGATATTCATACCGCTAAGAGCGTTCATGAATCCTTCAACCCACATGATAGTGACCCCCTAAATCAATCATTCCTCGTCCCCTTGCTAGCATCCACCTTGAAAACTCCTCCGCCTCTTATCCAACTCATAAAATCCAACGTCGTGGTTATCATGCCGAAGACAAGTACCCTCCGTCCGCAGAGATCACCTGCCCGGTGATAAAGGAAGATTCGTCCGACGCAAGAAACAGCGCTACATTTGCTATATCCTGAGTGGTGCCTATTCTCCGAAGCGCCGCCTGCCCTTTCCCCCTTTCGATTATCTTCTGGACCTCCTCAGGCGATCTCCCCGTGCTCAGGATATCCGTTTTGATTACACCGGGAGCAATGGCGTTAACGTTGATTCCGTAGGGGCCTAACTGCACTGCGCAGATTCTGGTGAATTGAACGACCCCGGCCTTGGAAGGTCCGTAAATGGCCTGGTTCGGTGTGAAGCCGCGCAACCCGGCCATGGAAGCTATGCTCACGATCTTGCCATATTTCTCCTCCACCATATGCCTGGCTGCGGCCTGGGTGCATAGAAAGACGCCCTTCAGGTTTACATTGAATACGGCGTCCCAATTCTCTTCGGTGATCTCAAGCAATTTGCCGGGCCTCGTAATCCCGGCGTCATTCACCAGTATGTCCACTTTTTTAAAATTCTTAATGGTTGTTTCCACCAAATTCGCAACGTCTGCCTTCTTCGTCACATCTGTCTTGACGGTGATGACCTTCCTGCCCAATTTCATGATTTCCTGAGCCGTTGAATCCATTTCGATGACGTCACCGATCACAATATCAGCGCCCTCACTTGCGAATGTGAGAGCGATCTGTTTTCCGATTCCTCTCGCCCCTCCGGTGATCACTGCCACCTTCTCTTTCAGCCTTACCATTCTATCCCTCCTTACTTCACGCGAGTTCCACCCTGCTGCTAAAAAGGTATTATGCTTTTAGGATTTTCGACGATTAACGTTTGTATGGTTTCTTCGGAAATCCCGGCCGCTCGCAGTCTTGGTACGAAGCTCTGTATCAGATGCGCGTAACTGCGGGGTAACTTTTGGCCCGGAACGATCATTTCAGGATAGATATCCACATTACACGATATGACAAGGTTCTTGGCGTATCCCGCCTCGATAAAGGCCTTACAGAGTTCCACCCTCTTGGTATCGCTCATTGCATATTTCATCTTGCACCATTCCGGCTCAGCTCCGATGTGATCATAGCCCACGTTGAAACCTTTCTTGGCAATGGCCTTATCTCTTTCAAAGTTCACCTCATAGGCTGCATCGCAATGGCTTATCACGATGTGACGGGGATCGGCTTTTTCCTCCAGGAAGATTTCTGTCTGCCTCAAAGCGGCGTTCACGCCATGAGTAATGATCGCAGCTCCCGTTGCTCTCGATGCTCTGGCTGCGGCTCGATATGCCATTTCTTCAAATTTCGTGAACCCATCTCTCTTATTTCCGACTTTGATCACTCCAGCCTTGACGTTGGTAGTACCCATCCCACGCGTCAGTTCCTTAACGAACAAATCCGTCAAATAATCAATGTCTTTATGAAGAAAATAGGGCACAATTCTTTCTTCAAGCCAGAAGCCCGTGCTTGCAACAATATTGATGCCCGTAGCTCTGGCTAAAGTAACATACAATTCTACGTCTCGGCCCAATCCTATGCCTGAGCAATCAATAAAAGTCTTCCCTCCCGCTGCTTTTAATTCAGTCAATTTCTCATGAATAACCCGAAATACTTCCGGAGTGTTCAATAATTCATTTGCTTCCGGAGAAAACTGCCACCCCGGGATTGGCCCCCATAAGATGTGCTCATGCATGTTGGTAATCCCCATTTGTTCCGGACTGATTGGTCCTAATACCGTGTTAACCTTCATCTTGAACCTCCCTCTTGAATGAATTCTTTGACGTTCTGATTATTCGAGCCCATTAACCAATGGCGCGACGGTTACACTTATCATTATTGTTTTGTTCTATATGTCAAATGAATTTTTTTTATGAAGACCATAAAATAACGTTATGATTTGATTTTGTTGACGTCCTTGAACCACCCAGCACTCTGCATAGCCATTTCAACGCCAAAATGAAGGAGCCATCGAGGTTGACAAATCTCATTTTGATTTGATAAATGTAGTCTCAAAATGTTATTCTGAGTACGGGCACCATATCCTTGGAAATCATTTCCATGCTCAACTTCAACCATTTGAGATCGTTTTACCAGGCGGCCAAGCTACTGAATATTACCAATGCCGCCAAATCGCTTTACGTAAGCCAGCCAGCCGTTACCCACCAGGTCAAACAATTCGAGCAATACTGCAAGTTCAGGCTATTTAAGAAAAAGGGGAACAATATTCATTTAACGGATGAGGGGCAAATCATTTTCCAGCATGTCATGAAGATTTTTGAGATGGAAAAGAATCTTCAGCAGTGCATCGAGGATATCCATGGCAAAAAGGGCGGCTGTCTTCATATCGGTTCCGTTAGAATCTATTCGGAGCGTTTGATCCCCATTCTTCTGAAGAAGTTTCATTCAGTCTACCACGGCATCAAGATACAATTGGATGAGGGAAACTCACTTGAAATATTTAAGAATTTACTGAGCTACAAGGACTCGGTGGCGATCGTGTCCGAAATCATGGATGATCCTGATGTGGACCTCATCCCCCTTTTCCAGGAGGAGCTCGTGCTGGTTTCTGCTCCAAGCTATCCCTTAAATAAGAGAAAAAGGGTACTGGCTCAGGAGCTGATTCGTGAGCCCATCATATTGAAAGAAGTCGGCTCAGGGGTCAGAAAATTGGTGGACGATTTCTTCGGAAAGGAAAAGGAGAACCTCAACGTCATCGTTGAAGCCAACAATATGGAGCTGATAAAGGAAATGGTGAAATCAGGCAATGGAGTCGCCTTTATGATCAAGGGCACCATTACTAACGAACTGAAAGCCAAAGACCTTTCGATCATCCCAATAGAGAACCAGAGGTTATTCCTGCCTATGTATCTTGCCTATCTGGTCAACCATCCTCTTTCTTTGACCGCCAAACTCTTTATCGATTTCGTGAAGTCGTATCTTGACCCCGATGACCAACTCCCCCCCATAGAGACCTTTCTCTCCCGCATACTGGAATCGTAAGAAGAGCCTGCGGGAGGTCACCTTCCGTCAACGACTTTCCGAAGCACAAATGCACCTCAATCCACGTAGAATTTGACGCAGAGAAGGATTCATGGTATAAACCGATCTATAAGCCGCAGAGATCAAAGGAGCATCAGTGGACCAACAACTTCAAAAAACAGAGAGCCTGACGCTGAAAACCATGACCTGGCGCGAAGGCAAGATGTCCGATATCGGCAGCACCGAGAGGGTTAAGAAATTAAATGCTGCCTTCCACAAGATTCGCCCCCGCATCTGTCTCCATCGGGCCAGAGCCTACACGGATGTTTTCAAGGCAACGGAGGGGGAGCCCATCGTGATCAGAAGGGCTAAAGCTCTTGCCCGGACGCTGGAGACGATACCGGCGCATATTTTTGATGATGAGCTGATCGTCGGTTTCCAGGGATGCAAGCCCCGGTGCGTCGCAATCAAGCCCGAGCTGGAAACGCCGTGGTTGAAGACGGAGATTGATCGATTGGACAAGAGGAACTTCGATCCCTTTCTCGCGACCGACGATGAGAAAAGAGAATTTAAAGAGGAGATCGCCCCCTATTGGGATGGGAAAACGGTCTACGATATGTGGATTCAGCGCTGTCCCAGCGAGATCGTAACGAAGGTGCTTCGCACCGGATTTGCCAATGTCGCAGGTATCCTCTACACCTTGGGATGCCATTACGTCCCCGACTACGACGAGATATTCGGATCTGGACTCAACGGCTACAGAAAAATCGCCGAGGATAAGCTCCGGCGACTCAACACCGATAAGCTTCAAGATCCAGGTAAGGAGCACTTCTACACGGCTGTTGTTTTGGTCTGCTCTGCGATTGAGGCTCACGTCCGGAAATTTGCCGCTCGGGCCAGAGAGTTGGCCCGCGGGGAGCCGGATGCGGCAAGGAGAGCCGAGCTGGAAAGAATCGCCGAAGCCTGCGACCGGGTGCCACACGAAGCACCGCGAAACTTTCGAGAAGCGATCCAAGCCTTCTGGTTTATCGAGTCCATAGCCTATCTCGAAGGAACAGGCCCCGGAATAGGTGCTGGCAGGTTCGACCAATACATGTATCCTTTCTACGAAGCAGATGTCCGTCAAGGCAGGCTAACGCAAGGGGAGGCGCAAGAACTCCTTGAATGCCTATGGATCAGGATGACCGGCATCATGCGGCTCAATACCGAGGTTGTGGCCGATAAAGTGAGCGGGTATGCGCCGTTCAATAATCTGCTCCTGGGGGGAGTCGATCGATACGGCAGGGACGCTACCAACGAGCTTTCATATCTATGTCTGAACGCCTTGATGGAAGCCAGGACGCCCCAGCCGACTCTGTCGGTCATGCTCCATGCCAAGTCTCCCAGAAGACTGCGGGCGAAGACCGCGGAGCTCGTGTCGTTGGGCCTGGGACATCCTGCCATGTTTAACCTGGATATCGCAAGGCTCTCCTGCATGACCCTGGGCTATTCCCTGGCGGAGGCTAATAACTGCTGTATCAGTGGCTGTAATGAACCGAGAGCGGTGGGAAACATGCAGTACGGATATCCAACGGCGATATGGTGCAACTTGGCCTTGGCCGTTGATTTCGTCTTCAGCCGCGGCATAAAAAGGGTGCCCGGCCAGCCGGGCTCCGGGGAGAGGCTGGGAATCGATACCGGAGACCCCTTGGACTTGAAGACCTTCGATCAATTTAAGGAAGCCGTGGAGAGACAGATAGACTATCAGCTGAGAATGGGCCAAGGGGCATGTGATTATGCCGCCCAGGTGCAGATGGAGAGCTTGGCCCTTCCCTACCAAAGCATGCTCACCAAGGACTGCCTCGAAAGAGGAAAAGACGTATTGGTTGGCGGGGCCCGCCACTATCTCGATCCCGGTGTGACCCCGATAGGGATCGCCGATATCGCCGACTCCATGGCTGCGGTGAGGAAGCTGGTATATGAGGAGAAGCTGATCGGCATGAAAGAATTGTGCCATGCCCTGGAAGCCAATTTTGAGGGATGCGAGAGCATCAGGCAGAAACTGCTCCATGAGGCACCCAAATATGGAAACGATGTGGATTACGTGGATGACCTCGCGACTGAGATGTTTGAGTACACCAACAATAAGATCTGGTCATTGAAGAGCATTCGTGGCAACAGCCTCACGCCCCACAATCCGGCCTCGGGCCCTCAGGCTTATTTCGGGCGACATGTGTGGGCATTGCCGAGCGGCCGGAAAGCTCCGGAACCCTTGGCCGACGGGTGCTCTCCGTCGCCGGGAAGGGATGCATCGGGACCCACCGCCGCAATAAAATCGGTCTCCAAGCTGAACCACGCCAATATAAACGGGACGCTCTTTAACCTCTGGCTGAGCGGTTTCCCCTTAACGAATCGCGAGGCGAAACAGAAGCTTGTCGATCTGGTGCACACGTATCACGAACTGGGCGGCTACCACATCAGCATCAATACGGTTGACAAGGAAGTCCTCTATGACGCCCAGAAGCATCCCGAGAAATATCCCACGTTGATGGTGCGAGTAGCGGGCTACTGCGCCTACTTCATAGACCTGTCCAAGAGTCTCCAGGACGCCATTATAAGCCGGACACAGCATAACTTATAAGCGAATCGGGACATCCCTACCCTCCGCTAATTGCCTATCTTCACTTCGATCCCAGAGGCTTCGATGATTGCCTTAAGACTTGATAACTGCTCGCTGCCTGGCGGTTTGACGTTCCTGAGTGCGTACCTTCTTCCCAGTTGCTTGTACTTCGATATGCCGTAGCCGTGATAGGGAAGCAGTTCGACCCCTCTTACGCCCCTGCCCAGGTGACTTATAAATTCTGCCGTCTCCCTCACATTATCGCCGGAATCATTATAGCCGGGAATAACCGGGATTCTTATGATCACCTGCCCATGCACCCGGGATATTCTTTCAAGATTTTCCAAGATCAGATCATTAGGAACTCCGGTGAGTTCAAGATGTCTTGCCGGATCCAGGTGTTTTACATCGTAACATATCAAGTCAGCCTGCAGGGCGATCTGCTCCAGGGAGTCAAATTCTGCGCACCCGGATGTTTCAACGGCTGTGTTGATACCGAACTCGGATTTGCATTCTTCCAGAAGCCTCGCAACAAATTGCGCTTGTCTCGCCGGTTCACCACCGCCAATGGTAATGCCTCCCCCTGATTTCCGATAAAAAGCGCTGTCCTTCTCGACCTCATGGAGGAGCTGATCAATCGCCGTCCGCTGTCCGATAGCAGACATGGCTCCTGAGGGACAAACCTCGCTGCACCTTCTGCAGCGGACGCAAAGTCTCCGGTTTATCCTCGGGTGCCCTCGCTTAGACAATCTTACGGCTTTGGCCTCACACACCTTGGCGCATTCGCCACATCGGACGCAACGGTTGGCTCGATAAGAGATTTCCCCTTCGGCCGATTGGGTTTCAGGATTGTCACACCATAGGCAGCGCAACGGGCAGCCCTTCATGAATATCAGTGTCCTGATGCCCGGGCCGTCGTGAACCGAGAATCTTTGAACCCCGGATACTAGGCCGAATCGACTTTCGTTACCATTCCCATCCTTCATAGCAGATTTCGTTTGCGCGTAATCAGCGATGTCCTTTTATAAATCCCGATACTTCGAACTATAATTTATTATCTCGTGTCTTAGCAAGGGAGCACAAGGGAGGTCATATTGATTACTAAAGGGTTAACAATTCGTTGCCGTGCTTCTCTTTCTTCCATCATCTCTTTCGGGCCGGCCGGCTCCTTCTTGTTATCCTCGTAAACGGATCTTTTCCTATCGGGATCATCGAAGACCGAGGAGCTGACAGCGTGAATCACCTTGGTGCCCCCGGACTAGTCTCACTTCGGCCATAGCTCTACCTCGCTTTTCATTTTCCGTTATCTCAGGGTTAGCGACTTATCGACCAGTTTGACGAGGGCGGGGAGGAAAGTTATTTTCTTATGTATTTTGCGCCCTCCATGGTTTTTCGCATGCGGTCTGTGCCTCCTTGATATTTCGGCGGCACGAGAGTATTGCCTTCGAGCCTAAACTCTATGTTTTGGGCTTTTCCATGCATTACTGGTTTTAAGGTGACGATATCCCCCTTTATCTCATAGGTTCCACTAAACGACTGAAGAGTCCCCTCAAAACCCCCACTTGGACCTAGCACTCTTATTCCGATGACGCAACTGCTGTCAGGTCTCAGTTCAACGTATTGGGTTGGGTCGGCTGAAAAAACATATTTTCCATACGGTTTTTCATCAGCACCCGCATCCTGTCTTGTCCCGGCCACATAACCGGTCCCAAGGGTCAGACACACGACCGCCGATAAAATTAATGATACCGCTCTTTTCATGAGGTACCTCCTTTCGTTGTTCTAATCTAAGATAGACCGATCCACGAGATAGCCGACAATCACCAAGAGGATCAGCAATAGACCCATAACGATCAGGGACGCAATAAGAACTTTCTTCAGACCTTTCCTCACGATCGCTTCCTTTTGGAACCGGCTTCTGTGTAATCTTATAAAATCATCCGTCACGCCCCGGGTAATTCCCTCCAGCTCCTTGGCTACCTCGTTAATTGACCTTCCTCTTGCTGAAAGTCAACAAGTTACCCTTAGCGTCATACAGACGGATTTCCAAGCTTTCGGTTCGACCCCGGTCATATTTTGCGTAGAAATTGACCCTGCTCCCGTCCCGGCAAGAAAGAGACTGGAGTTCTGTGGAGGCGCCGTCGGAACGAAGAGAAAAAAGCCTGATTTCCGTTGCATTGGCACTGAAGATATCAACACTGATTTTCGCGGCTGGAGTAAAAAAGTTTCCGCCCCCCACGTCCCATACCGTCACAACGATTCGGTCTTCTCCGGAGCCTGCGCAAGCCCAGTCTCGGGCAAAAGCAATAACGTTATTAGCATACACAAACCAAGAACCGTCGATTTCATATGGATTTCCCCAAATGGATTTGATTACAAAGTTCCTAATTGCACTTTATCGTGAACCCGACCGGTTTGCCATTTTGAAAAATCTCATTTAGGAGTAAGTCGAATATATGAAAAAATCAAACCCCGTGTCAAGAAAAAGGACTGCTTTGAGGTATGTTCTTTATTGACACGCAACCTGTTTGTCATTACACTTCCGCTCCTTTCAGCGCCTTTGCACGCCTGACGAATGATCCGCCCATACTCGTTTTCTCATCTTCCCGCCGCGGGGGCAAAAAAAAGGACACCGTGATGAATATCGAAGCGGTCGGTGATTTTGTGGTCAATATGGTGGATGAGAAACTATCAGAGGCAATGAATCAGGCTGCGGCAAATTATCCTCCGGAGGTAGACGAGATTAAAGAAGTGGGGCTGACTGCCCTGAAAAGCGATATGGTCAAGTCGCCCCGGATAGCAGAGGCGCCAATCAGCATGGAGTGCAGGTTGCTGCAGATCATGGAATTCGGAAACAAGCCCAACAGAAACTCTATCATCCTCGGAGAAATTCTCGTTGTGCACATCAGGGATGAGGTGATGACAGAGGGGAAAATCGATTTTCTGAAAGCCAAAATCATTGGAAGGCTGGGCGACGATGACCTTTACTGCCGGACCACGGATATATTTAAGATGAAAAGGCTGTGAAAGGACTTTCCAGGGAGGATCATCACCGGAGGGTCAACGATTCGTCGACGTGTTTGATCATAGGGGGACAGTGGTTCCTGACGAGCCTTGGTCCCCCCTTAAGATGTTCTGTTATCCTCTTGCTGTAACCCTTTTGGAAATAAACGCTATGATGTTTTGCGGATGTGCTGATAACTTTCTTGTTGCAGCTCTATCAGTCCCTTTACTCATATCCTTCGGGTCCGTATTTAGTGTTTAGCTCCTTGACCGCCTCCCCGAGGATCTCCAGCCTCAACACCTGATTTCTTTTAAAATTGTCCGGTAACTTGCGTGAGGCCTTCCATTCTGCGATCACATCCTCCAGGCCGGTCAGGCTGATGCTTCCGTCAGGAGGAAGAATCCTGGCCGATGAAATCATTCCGTCAAACAGTTTATCATCGAATTTGCCCCATCCAAATCCCTTTTTTCCCCAGTCCTGGGCCAAATACATATCCCTCAACTTTTCCGCATTTTTGGGGTCACGGGCAAAACGGTATCCTCTGACAACTCCTTTGAGCACTCCTTTCACAATCTCAGGATATTGAGCGAGCATCTTCCCCGTCGTGGCTACGACTCGATCCGGCAACCCCTCAGGATGCGTCTCCGACCGTTCTGCCAGAACATTATAGCCCGCCTTTCGGACCTTTTCGAAGAGTTCCGGCCTCTTATAGTGACCGCTGAGAAATACTGCCTGATAGTCCCCCCGGTCCAAACGGGGCCCCTGAATTTCCAAGGACCCATACCCGACATCCAGCACGGAAATGACATCTTTATCGGGGTCTATCCCCTCTTTTCGCAGCAACATTCTTATCCACGTGGCATCCCGGCCATGCCCCTTCTCGATCAGTCCTATTTTCCTTCCCTTTAAGTCAGCGATGGACTTTACGTCGGGTGTAGAAATGAGGGTAAAATCCAGGAAGTTTAACATCCCTGCAATAATGTAAAGCTTTTCCCCTTTGGCATTTTCTTCAAGCAAGGAATGGGGCCTCGGATCCAAGCCAAAATCGATATCTCCTGATTTCAGCCTCTCCACTGTTAAGTCGTCATCACCGGTCGCTCTGACCTCCACCTTCTGCATTCCCTCAGCAAGAAAATAGCCATTCCCTATTGCGGCCAACACACTGGCACGATGAAAAGCATGAGCATGTCCTGTCGCCAATATGATCCTTTTTTTCATGTTCCCTCCCTTATCTTAATTCTCGAAGTTTTCTCTTCACCAGGCCAAGTCCACGGATCGCCTTGGACGAAGTGAATGAGATCCTCCGCCCGCCAAGCCTCACTTCCGTGGGTTGGCCGGGCGGAAATGGAATGTCTTCCCTCTTTTGGTCGGAAAGAAGGATTACCATGTCCGATAAATCATTCTGTACTTAAATGTTTTAGCGGCGTTTGTCAATTTTCCGTCGGGCGGGGCGACCGTTGGAGGAACAACGATCCGTCGACGTGTTTTCGGCGCTGACCGCCGCCCCCGGTGAAAGGAGTGTGTCTCTATTCCCCGTGGTTCCGAAAGGCTTGACTGGATCTTTCTAAGCCTGCGAGGCCAAGGCCACTTCCTCCCGGGCCGCCTTATCCGGAATCAGGTAGACCAGAAAGTTCGCTGCAAAGATCGTGGCAGCCAGAAAGTAGAAAGAGTACAGGATCCCGAAGCGGTCCGCAACGAACCCGCAAATTGCGGGTGCAAAGCTGGAAAAAAGCGATTGGATGCCAAAGAGGGCGCTCACCACCGTTCCGCTGACATTCTTGGGAGCCAGGTCCATTGTCCAGGCAAACATGACAGGCCTTAGGGAGAAGAGGAAGAAACCCAGGAATGCCAGGACCCCGATGAAAAGGAAGTTGAGCCTGAAGATGACCAGGCCCACCAAAAGGAGGCTTGTGGTAATAAGTCCCGCGGTCAATACCGGCCGTCTCCCTTTCTTATCTGAGATGACTCCCGAAACCGGGGAGCCAAAGATCCCGGCAGCCTGAACAACGGTGATGTAAGTTCCGACCAGTGCCGGCGAGTATTTGAGCTCATAGGCTAAGTAAATCGGCAGGAAAGTCAAGAGCCCGAACTGGGTCATGTAACGAATCCCTGACAAACAGCAGAGAAGAAGGATGCTCTTGTTCATGGCCATCGCTTTCACCGCAGCCCAATATTCTTTCAAGGAAAGCTCACTCCCCTTGGCCCCGGCCCGTAATGTCCCTGCTTTCACCAGGATTTTCCACAAAACGAATCCCATGAGGACTCCGGGAACGGTATTGAGGACGAGAACGTTTCTCCACGTCAGAAAGCTCAGGATAACGCCGATGGATATGGGAGCCAGAGTATCTCCTAAATTGGCTCCCATGGCATGAATGGCGATTGCGAGCCCCTTGCGCTCCGGGTAGCGTTTGGCGAGGAAGGAAAGAGCGGCCGGGTGCCATAAGTTGCCGCCAATCCCCACAAAGGTGATGACGATCATAGCCACCATATAGCTGGCGCTGAACCCGAGGAAAAAATAAGGGATGCCTATGAGGGCCATCGATAGCCCAAGGATAAATCCCGTTCTTCCAACCATGTCTACAATGATGCCACCGGGCAGGTTCACGAAGAAAGTGGTGAAAGAATTCCATCCCATCAGGACCCCAACCTGGCTGTAGCTGAGTCCCAAGTCCTTGGCCAGATATGGAAGGACGATGAATAAGGTGCTCGGGTACCAATGGGTGATCCCATGGCCGAGGCTTACGGCGATCAATGTGGGATCTTCTTTCGTATCCCTTATCCCAGAAAACCAGCCCTTCTTTCCCTCCACAGAAACCTCCTTCAAACCGAACCAACTCAATATGAAACCCCATGACCCTCAGGGTAACGGCAAAGTCAGGGGGGCTCTCCCCTCTCTATTTCCTACTCGTACCACTTCGTAAACTCATCCGGTTTTTGCTTGAGGCTGCGATACGTATTTAATGTGGCCTTTTTGTCCGGGTAGCCCAGCGATATGCCGATCACCAGCCTTTTCCCCTCCGGTATGCCGAGGAATTTTTTTATCTCCGGGGCGTAGTTCGTCACCGAGCCCTGCAGGCAGCTCTCCACCCCAAGCGAGTGGGCCGCCAGAATCAGGTTCTGAGCAAACAGCCCCATGTCAAAGATCGACCACTCTCCCAGCGATCCATCCATGAAGAGGAAGACGGCGCATGGCGCGCCGTAGAACTCAAAGTTCATCAGAGACAATTTTTCTCTTCCCTCCTCATCATCCCTCGCCATCCCGAGTGTGCCGAGCCTCCGGGCGCCATGCGCCCTCGACCGCTCCTCCAGGGCCTGCGGCCAGCCCTTAGGCCTCGGTAGATCGGGGCTCGCCGGCGCCTTTGCCTTTGCCAGTTCCAGCAGTTTCCGGCTCAGTTCAGCTTTCTTCCCGCCACTGACTACGACCACCTCCCAAGGCTGGGTATTCGTATAAGAGGGGCTTTTGCTCGCCGCCTGCAATATCTTTTTCATCACACTTTTGGCGATCGATTTGGGCTTAAAAGCACGAATGCTCCGCCTCGTCCTGATGCCTTCGAGAATTTCCATCGATAATACCTCCGCGGCGTAGACCGCTCTTCAGTGAAAAGAACTCCCTTTAGAATGCGAGGTAGCCCAGGATCACGGGTGGCAAAGAACCTGCCGAGTAAGCCAAGGTAAAATAGATCCCGTAAACCAGGTCCCGATTCTCTTGGGTGGTCACCTCACCTACAAGAGCCTGAGGACCGCCCCAATCCTAAAGTTTTTCAATTATTTTTTAATTCGAAATTTAGTGTGGTGCTTAATGACACTTCCTTTTTCAGATTTGCTCTTGATTTTTGCTTTTTTTGAGACACACTGACAGAAATGGCAATCACACGCGCAAGGATCCGTATCGCACGCACAAATTGGTGAGCAACCTTTAAGTTTGCCGCTTTTCTTAAGAGACGTAATCTTAATTGATGGAGAAGCGATTTTTCTTTTTTTCATGGTACCCTCCTTGGTATTGTCATCATTATTTAGCAGGTAAAACTTGAACTCTTATATTTTTGATCTCTGGGCTCAATAACACCATCTGCTATCCACATGATTATTTTTTTGTTTATGGATCTTGCCATATAACATCTATCGTCATCTACACTAAAAATGTCTCCAGTATTCCTGAATACTTTGACCAAACAATCCCCTGCACAACTAAATTTTAAAAAACAGTTTGAACACTGTGGGAGATTATCTGTAACTCTACTTTTCAAATAAGAAATATTCTCTTCAAATAATACAACATCATTGTTGACTACCTTTCCAATAAAAAATAATTTTGAAGCAGGATCTGATGGGTGCATCACTTCATAGCAACAGGATATGTCGCCATTTGTCGTCACGACAAAGTTTTGTCCCGCAGCAGAACAAAATCGTTCTTGAGGCACATCATAACATCTTAAACCTGAATAGGTCACTTCTATATCATGTGATAGTCCCAACATGAAACAATTTAGAAATTCCTCAACAAAGTCTTTGGGATGAGGGGAAGTAATGGAATTTTTCAATCCTCTTACCGTGTTAAACACGGGCTCAAGATGCACGCTGCTGATTCCATTAGCTTTAGCAAACTTTATCGTTTCTTTCATACCTGATAAAGATTTGCTGGTAACGGTACACCGGATCCCCATCTCTCGCCCTGATTTAATAAAATAAGTTATATTTCCCATCACTTCCGTAAAAGTAGGTTTTCCATCTCTGTATGGGCGATTAAGGTTTTGTATATTTTCAAGGCCGTCCATGCTGATACTGAGGCCAATTTCTTTGTCAAAAATCCATTTTCTTACTCCCAAATTAAAAACCCCATTTGAAGTTATACTTACATTAGGTTTTAAAGACTTATTCTTGCAATTTCTTAAGAAGGTCGCATATATTTTTTTGATAAGGCTAAGGTTTATGGTGGGTTCACCACCACCATGAAATGAAAGATGGACCTCTCCTGAATTATCTGTGTGGTTACGAATGAAGTAATCTATGGCAGTTTGATAGATCTCGTCGGGCATATATTGAGGGTTGTCGCCCCCGTTTGCATAACAATATTTACAGCGTAAATTGCATGCGGTGGTAGGGAAGATGGCTAATCTATTTCTAAAGTCTATCTTCTTCTCTTTCTTTGGTTTTTGTTTAGTAGCTTTCGTTCTATCGATAATAATATCATTCTTGAACAGACTCTTAAAAATACTATAACTGTCTCTGTTTGCTTTATTATTAGCTATTATTTTCTCAATAGTATTTACCCCATTGCAATCCTTTAATATAGCAAACATATCCTTATCTAATTTTATAAATGTCAATGTGTGAGGATAATACAAATAAATTGA
Organism: Thermodesulfobacteriota bacterium; assembly: GCA_041947025.1. GTDB lineage: Bacteria > Desulfobacterota > BSN033 > BSN033 > UBA1163 > CAVTZZ01. Next base: position 80,561 of record JBHGBJ010000002.1, on the reverse strand, counting down.
GCCATTTTCATTAAAAGTAAAAATATTCTGATTCAATGTTGGTTTAATATTCTTTATTGACGATGCAAGATCTTGGGCTTTATCTGACATAAAAGTTTTTCCGCATAATTTGAGAGATCTGTAGGAAGTAATTATGATTAGTGTTTATTTTATTCGACTTTACGGCATTTACGATCCTTATCCTATTTAAACAAAAGCCTCACTTCTTATTTTAGAGAACTGGGGTCTATGATTCTTCCATCTATGCTCCTCGATTAGGGTTGACAGCAAGAAAACGTCTATCTTAACTACATAGGAATTCTTATCAAATTAGCTCAAAAAGGTCAAATTGTTTCAGCTTATTCCGTTCGTACTCTTCCGATTGTCTCATGTCTGAATTTTTCTGACTCCAGGAAGGAACCCTCAGTTTCTTTGGAGTTTCTCCAAAGACCGTTTAACCCTCTCTTTCTTCCATCATCTTTTTCAGGTTGGCCAGTTCTTTTTCGTTATCCTTGTAAACGGAGTCTCTCCTCACAGGGTCATCGAAAGCCGACGAGCTCGCAGCGTGAATCAGCTTGGTACCCATCGGCGTTTCTTTAAACCAGTAGTTGACCAGGGTCTCGCCGCTGCCTCCCCGGGAAACCCAGGTCACCCTTTCATTCTGGACAAACTCAATGATCTCTGAATCCCTGACCGCTCCCGTTTCCTTATGGACCTGCTGGAAGGTCACTCCTATACCCCGCTTCTTGGCTGAAGTGATCTTAACACTGCCGACAAACTCAGCGTAAAGGGGATGAGTCTCCACATCAGCGACGAAATCGAAGACCTTCCTGATCGGGGCAGCGATTTCAATTTCCAGTCTCACATCGGCCATCGTTCCTTTCTCCTTTCCGGTTAAGGATGCCTTCATTCAAACCTTCAATTCGCCGTCTTTGATAAGACACAGGTCATCCAGCCATACGGTAGGTTTGTATATCAGCAGGTCATTGTGGATCTTGCTGTAAGTCTCACCCCCGATATCGTTATTTCGCCCTACGGCGATGTGAATGGTGCCGAGTAAAACGCCGGACGAAATCAGCTTTTTGGGCATCGTATGGGTTGTCCCAATGCCCAATTCAGCGGCACAGTTGGACGCATTTTGATCCATGGCTATCAGATTCTTAAACCTTTCCACATAATCTTCCGGACCCGAAACCTCGGTTATCCTTCCACCCTTAACGGACAAACGGAGCGGCTCTTTCAGTGGCAAGTCCCAGCGACGTACGCCGCCCTCGGTCACCAGCACACCCTCGGTTGATCCCTCCACCGGCGAAACAGCTACTTCGGCGTAATCCGGAACGGTCGTGATAGCCGCTCCGCTCAACGGGTGAAGAGGAATTCCCTTCCTCCCTTTAAGGCTCATCCTGAGGTCGGTCCCGAGTGACGAAGTGACTCGAGCTACGTTCGCTCGGGACACAATTTCTGCTACACGCTCGGACCTCTCCTTAATCCGGTTGAGATCGGCAACCGAAATTTCTCTGTTAAAGTGCTCCTCTCCGTAACGGATCCCCGCCAAGACATTCTTAATGCCCTTCTCCCTTGAAGCCTTCGCCGCATTGGTGTGCGCAATGGAGGGCCCTTCACACAATATCGCGACGATATCGCAGACCTGCATCGCCTCGGCAACAGCGGCAGGCGGTTCCTGGCCGACGTGTTGACGTGGCGCCATGATGTTCATCACTACCTCGGCGCCTTCAGTATCGCAGGCCTGGGCTAATTGCCGCCCTATCTCAATAGATAGGGCGCGATCGTCCGCGACGATCAATACCCTCTGCCCGGGCTTCACCTCCATACATGTTTTCGCAATCAGATCTAGCATTCGTGCTCTTCTAAACATAAGTATCCTCCTTTTCCATCTCTTTCCCCTTTTTCTGATATCGTATGGATCCGCCAACGATATAACCAACAATCATCAAGAGTGTCAACAACGCAATCGGGTGAATTTTCTTTAGGTTGGATGGGATATATTCAGAACGGGCTTTGAGGTCTGTTGTAAAGATCCCCGCACCTGTGTCTACCCCCGCCTGCCGGTGGGCACGGGCGGGCAGGCACAGGCTGGGGCTGGGCCTTGAGGGATCATGTTCCGGTAAACCCCTAAGAATCTCCTCGCCATGTGGAGTGTTTTGAGTAACTGGCTGCTTTGATCTCTCGGCTACTTCCCTTGGCTCTTGGGTACTGAGACCGTAGCGCTCACGGTGATTGTATTTCCAGCCTCTTCGTCAATCTCTTCTCACCACTTCTCCCCCATCAAAAGTGGTTAAAATTATGCGGGATTAAACCTCATCCCCGCGCTTTTCTCACCCGCCATATAGGAGGATTCTTTAGCTTATTAAGTGCCTCATTCAAACCCTCTGTTAAGCAGATTTTTTTGCACAGTTTTCAAATGAACCGGTCTTTTCCTGCCGGAGGATGAGAGCAGCATGGCACTTGCCGACCAAACATTTAAAGATCTTCAGCAAATCGATTACCAAGCTATGGATAAAACACGTAATCCATGGAATTATTGAATTTCAAAAATAATTCTGTCTGACCTCTATCTTCTCGCTGTTTCGCAACTGCCGCCAGTTGATGCCGAAACCGCATAGGATTTCCTCCCACCTTATTTTCCGAAGAGGCCCTTGAGCTTCTTGCCGGCTTCGCCACTCACGGACTCCACGACCTTCCCCGCTTCTCCACTTAGCCCCTCCGGCGACAAACCAAAGTCTTTCAGGCTCTTCTTGAGAGCATCGGTCACCGCAGGAGATGTGATCTGTTTATGCAAGGCTGCGAAAATCTCTTTGAAAGCCTCCGCCGGTGAGGCCCCTCCCTGACTCTTGCCGATGTCCTTGAGATGAATGTCAGGTAGACTGGCAGTCACCGTTTTGCCAGCCAGACCCTTCATCGTCAGGTTGACCTTGCCCTCTTTGAGAATGAAGTCTCGAATCAGAAGCTTCTTCTCGCCGCCCTCACCTTTGGTTGGCTTTTTGGCAGTAGTAGTCTGACCGGTGGCTCTGGTCACATTGTTCAAGATGGTCTGGAAATTATCCGTCCCTCCAGACCTCTCGTAGATGATCTCGGGCCCGGCAACCTCGATCTTGTCGATGACGATGGTGTCTTTGGTCAACGACTTTTCATCCACGTTCACATAGATCGAGGCCACCTTCATGGCCTGGGGGGCATCGAAGCCTTTCGGATTTCCCAGGAAGAATTCCTTGAGCTTGGCCTCCCCGGAAAAGATCGACACGCTCACGTCCCCCAATCGAACCTCGGTCTTGGTGATCTGGGGTCCGTAGGTATTGACAGCCGTCTTGATCAGCGGTCCGATCTTGGAAAGCCCGAACAAAAGCAGGGCGACCACCACCACGAAAACGACTGCTGCAATGATAACCCACTTCTTCCCTTTGCTCATGATAACTCCTCCATTTAGCAGGGGCCAGGATGTCCGGCGGCCCTCAAAACTACCTGCTATAGACGATCTTGCCGTCAACGATGGTCATTACAGCATTTATATCCCTTATCTGGTCGTCTGGACATGTCAGCGGATTTCCTGAAAGAACCGCCAGATCGGCAAACTTGCCTTTCTCAATGGAGCCAATCTTTTCCTCCATGCCAAGCTTGTATGCACCCCCCATTGTGGCTGCTCTAAGGGCCTCCTCTCTGCTGACATTGAATTTCTCTCCCCAGCCGGGCCATCTATTTCTGTTACATGACACAAAAATCGATCCCCAGATGCTTAGCACAACAGCCCCACCGCCGGCATCTGTGCTCAGGCTGAAAGGGACTCCGGCTTTAAGCCATTCTGATATGGGATGAACAAGCCTATCGGGGGTATAGCCGGGTCTTTCTCCGAAGGATATCTCCGGTGGCCTGCCAAGGAAGTGCATGCCCGGCTCGTGGTGGACAACAAGCCCTAATGATTTGTAGATTGGGATCATCGATGGGAATGGCAAATGGGAGTGAAGCATAACCCACCTGAGACGCGTGATAGGGAACTGTTTGTTGACGCTCTGAAAAATCCCCAGATTTTCCTCGAGCAAAGCGCAGCCACAATGGACGCTGAAGCGCACCTCTTTCTTGGCTGCTTCAAGCTCAACTTCTTGTAGGCGCTCCCTCGGCCATAGGGGCTTCAGGCCTTCCCTACTTTCGTTAACCGTTTTTAAGCCGACCAGCTTGAAAGTGTCATCACCCAGTCCTCCACCCTTCAGGCCAGAATAGGCAATCGCATTGATCATTCCAAAAATCTCATCTCTTTTCATTTCTGGATTAATCTGCAGCATGCCCACGACTCTCATCGTCAGGTCACCTGAGTTCTTAATCTTGTGGTAGGCCTCAAGCTCATCCAATGCGATGCCGTCATTCCCAATGGCGGTGACCCCGATAGAGTTAAAAAAAGGAACTGCCTTTCTCAGATTGGCCACCGAATCGGACGGGGGGTACAACTTGGTCACCAGCCTCTGTGCCTGCTCCCATAAAAGACCGGTTGGCTCCCCTGTTTTCGGGTCTTTATCGATTTTCCCGCCTGTCGGATTAGGTGTATCTTTGGTGATGCCAGCCAACTTCATCGCTAAAGTGTTGGCCCACCCATAATGACCCCCTCGGGCGACCCGGAGGGGATTATTGGGTGTGACGGCATCCAATTGTTTAAGAGTCGGATATTTCCCGCCCACCTGTGGCTTGTCCCAGTTTGTTGCAGTGGTAATCCACTCGCCGGGCTTCTTCTTTGCCGCAACCGCTGCGATCCGTTCAAGAAGCTGCTGCAGCGAGGTCATGTCATAGGTCTGCACATCTGCGACCAGATTGCCTCCAACGCCCTCAGGATGAACGTGGGGATCAATGATCCCAGGCGTTACGGCCCTGCCCTTAAGGTCGATCATCTTTGTGTCCGGGCCTGCAAGGGCTCTTACCTCTTCATTATTGCCAACTGCAACAAACTTCCCATCCCGGATTGCAACGGCTTGAGCGATGCTGAAGGCCTTATCAACGGTAATCACCTGCCCATTATAGAGAATCATATCCGCCGGTAGTAACGCTGCTCTTGAGATGGTTGCCATGAAGCAAAACAGACCTGAAATTGACATCAGGCATGTGGTCAGCATTTGTAATAACTTCTGCCCTTTCATTTCAAGACCTCCTTCCCGGTAGGGTTTCTACAACATTCGACGGTCGCACTCACCCTTGAAGCCCCTGTCCATCATTTCTGAAACCCACACAATAGACAAGTAACGGCTCATATTAATTTGGATTACCATCAGGAAGAAGAATATTTCTGAATCACTGAAATTGCTTGATAGCTCCCGACAGGAAATCCCTGTCAGGAGCGAGGTAGGATAAGTTTGATATGTTTCAACTTAGAGAACGTAGCCCCCCTTCTCCAGTTGATAACAAACATACCATGAAAAACTCGTTAAGGACAACCCAACGATACGAAAAACCTAAGCTTATGTCAATCAAAATCAATGAGATAAAACCGCTGATGATTCTGGTGATTACCGGTTCAACCAGCCCAGAAAACCCAGGCACCTCCCAGAATCTGATATCGTCCGAAGTGAAGAAGCGCCATGGCAAGGGCGGAGAATATAATGAAGAACTGCGCCGTGGGCTGGACCCAAGACAAGTGGACAAACGGGGCTGTTTCCCTAAAGAAAAGGCCGCATGATGCAGTCCTGTCCGGTTTGGCGGGCAAAGCTCGGAATCGAATGTGCATTGTCCACCAATAAGAGAAAGCACAAACCTCCCATGCAACAAGCAAGGCCAATCCCTGTCCGCCCGTTACACGCCGTGTTGAGCATTTTAACGACCTCCTCAGCGAATCCCGATGAGTCTCAATTTTAATCGAGGATAGCTCAACGGAGTTTAAGAATAAATACGGTAAATACTGTATTGTCTTTAAGAGAAGACCGTATTTTTGGCATCTTGAAGAATCTAATCGAATGTTCTCAATCCGAAACATTGGATTGGAACGCGAGAATCGACCGGATAGAAAAGAGGGGCAGAAGATGGAACCTGGGAGTCCGAATAACCGAGCTTGGCATCCCAACCAGGCGTGAATCTCCTGAGTCTCTATTCCCCTGCGAGGCTAAAGGTTACACAAAACGTGATACCGCCGGAGTCGAGGCAGTCTTTCCGTGTTTTACAGTTTTGGCACGAAGAAATTCTTCCCGGGCAGAGGTCCCGATCCGTAGGAAGATAGATGCACCGCTGGCTTGTTAGCGACATGTCATATCCGATGCGCTTGCCATAGGTTTTTAGCTTAAGGAGATTTGGTCCTTTCCCTCCCGCCCCGAAATCATAAGGTTTTTTGGAATTAATGGGGACGGTTCTCTTTTCTAAATATTTCCATTGAAATTAAATAGAACCGTCCCTCTTTCCTGAGGTTTCAAAACTCCGTAGGAATCCGTGGGGCAGCTAAAGGGAATAAGCGTTCCGTAAACACGTGGAGAGTCTTTTCAGAGATGTGGGACTTACTCCTCGCTTGATGTCTTAAGTCTCATAAAGTCTTTGGGAATAGGAATGCGCTTTCCCGTTTGGGAGTCATTGAAGAAGATCGTCTGGTAGCCCTCGGCCACCAGTTGACCCCTGGCCTTGTTCATGAATCGAAAATCAAGTCTCGCATATCCTTTCTCAACGTTATGATTACCCATGGTGATACGAACCTCAACCCGGTCATTGAGAAAGGCTGGGCTTATGTATCGAAGGTAGGTCTCGCCTACGATACACGAAGGAGGCCAAACCTCCATCATATCCAAGTGGTCAATCATCATGCGCTCTCTCGCTGTACAGGCCCATTCAATATAACTCCCGTCGTATGCGATTCCCGAGGTCGTGGCATCCCGCGGTGTAACGACATGCTCATAAACATATCCACTCTTCATTCCAGTTCCTCCTTCTCAGAGGGTATCTCCTCTAAATCATTCTCCATTGCTGGATTTGAAGTTTCATGCGGTCACGGACAGTACTCCGAGGCGCACACCGGCAAGACACTCAGGTCCCTCCGTCTTGTTGTTTGGCAATTGGCGGTCCTGGCAAGCTTCATCGCCCCTATCGACTTACTCTTTCAGAGCTTATCTTCCATTGCCTTTCTCTTTCCAAATCCTCATCCGTCTCCCCTGTCTCAAATAAGCGTTCGTCGCGCTGAAAATCATCTTCTTGGGCTGCCTTGATGGACTCCCAACCCTGACGAAGATCAGGTGGCGAGACTTCTGCAATCTTCTGTGAAAGTTCGTCTCCGATGACTCGTTTTGTAAGAGAAATCACAGCTTGAGCTGCGTGATCCGCCTCTTCTAAATCCTTCAAATTAGCCATTTTCATCACAGCCTCTAAGAATTCTTTTCTTGTTTCCATGTTACAGTCTCCTTCTTTTAAAAAAACTGTTTAACTGTTAATTTCGTCAAGACTCCTCTGAAGCAATATAAACGACCCCGGAAGAGCTATCTCGATCTCCACAGGCGCCGATGAGGCAAACGGAATATGATTTCGAGTGAAAGTTAATAATAACGACCATATGAAAGAGATCCTTCAGTTCAAAAAAAAAAGCCGAAACTACCGGAAATTCATCGGTAGCTCGGCCATTTTTCCTTCAACAGACTCGCCACTTTCGCCCTCGTCTCATTAAGGGTTTAAGTTTATCGGGTGAGCCAGTCTTATTATTATTTTACATATCAGAAAATGCTGAATTGGTCAATCGAAAAAAAAGGTTGTGAAAATTATCTTTTTGAGAACTATCCCTCAAGAGCTGACGTTATGGCCAGCACACCTGACAAATGACAGATTTACTTTTGGTGTCTCGTAGGTTATAGAACTTTTGGGAGGAAATTCACCTATGGCTGTCATCATCAGTGAACCGCAGACCCGAAAATTGATCGACATGGTCCGGGCCGTCGAATCCCTTGACAAGATGTTTCGTGATCGCGCTGCTGGGAAAATGCGCAGCGTGCCGCGCCGCCGGCTCAGAGGCAGCAAGAAGCAGCTCAACATGATGGCCGCCTGGCACGAAGATATGGATTTGATCTGCCTGCGCGCATACAGTGGACCATCGAATACGGTCATGCTTTACAATGGGCGGACCGGCGCCACTCAGGCGATCATCAATATGGATTATTTGAGTAGTCTCCGTACTGGCGCTGCCACTGGCGTCGCCGCCAGGTATCTGGCACCGGTCCACAGCAAAGTCCTGGGCATCATCGGACCCGGATGGCAGGCCATGTTTCAAGTCGAGGCAGTGGCTCGGACCTGCGACATCGAGCAAGTGGTCGTTTGGGGCCGCACGCCGAAGCATCGCAAGGATTTCATTAAACGAATGAGCAAGGTGGTTAGGGGCGACTGGAAAGAAGTCGATAGCGTCGATCAGGTCGAAGCGCTCTCCGATATCCTCGTGGTCTCCACCAACTCCTCGACGCCGGTTGCCACCGGCATGAGTCTGAAAGATGAAGTCCTGGTCGCCTCCATGGGCGCCAATTCCACAGCGAAACATGAAGTGTCAAGCCACCTCATTCAGCGCATGGATCTCATCGTCACCGATGATATCGCGGCCGCCAAAGCGGACAGCGGTGATCTCATCGAGGCCTGCCAAACAGGTGTCGCTCGCTGGGAGGATATTTTCCCATTGGCGAAGATTGTTGCCGAAGGTGTTCCGCAGCCGAGGCCTAAACAGATCTTTTTCCAATCCAACGGGATCGCCGACGAGGACCTGGCCGTCGGAAACTATGTGTTCGATCAGGCCAGGCGAAAGAAGCTCAGATTGAAGAAAGTAACGGAGATCTGAGGGAGCAGGGCCGGGCACCATTCCGCCCAACCTTGCACCATTTCGATTCCTTCTAATCGGGGGGCCAGGGTTTGCGTTCTTTATAGAATTCAAGCCTTTCCTGTGACTCTTTCATCTGAGAACCTTTGATATCCACCATAGCTTTCTCTTGCCACTGCACTGCATTCTCAAAGTCACCCGCTCTCGCATATGCTGCGGCGAGCGTACCCAGGTAGTCCCTCGCCTCATAGCCGGTCAGGTCGCAAGCTTTCAGAGCCAATTCGATCGCCTTTTTGCCGTCTCGAAAATGAGGGGTCTTAGCCGTCGCGAAAAGCCACGCAAGGTTGTTATAGGCCAAGGCGTAAGTCGGGCTTATTTCAATCGCTTTGTTAAAATCAGAAATCGCCTCTTCGTATCGGTCTTTGCTCCTGTAGGCCACTCCACGGTTATTGTAAACAGCCCTGGAGTTCGGCTCTATTTCGAGGGCTTTGTTGAAATCTGAAATGGCCCTGTCATATCGGCGTCTCCTCAGGTTGGCAATTCCCAGGGTGTTCGAGTATTTCTTTAGCTCCCTCGGGAGCTTGCCACCGGAGAGCGCGTCGATTTGTTTTGATTCGGGAAAAACAAGAAATACTTCATTCCCACCCTGCACTTTATAATGCCATTCGTTGAATTCCTGATAACGCCATTCCTGGATGGTACGCCACGCCGGGTCAGCCACATAAAATATTTTCTTATTGTCGTCGTAGCCGACCAAAACCGCCATATGACCATATCCCAGGTATCCAACGGTTACCATCAGAGGCATATTCTGGGAAAGAAACAATTTTATCCACCTCTTTTCCTCCTCCTCATCCAGGAAGCAAAAGATATCGAACCCTCGTTTTCTGACAAAGGCGATCATATCCCGGAGGTAGGTTCCTTTGGTTTTTTCAATCTGATCAGAAATCTCCTTCCGATTGATGTTTGTGCCATAAAATTCGAATACCGCCTCAAGGGAGACCTCGACGCAATCAGTAAAGCTCTGCCCCTTTTTTATCTTTATGCCCTCGATCACCGCCCTTTCCGGCAGGCTCAGCTCCGGATTCCTGGGATTCTTTGTCTGCACGGGAACAGACGCGCAGCCTGTCAATAACAGGAAAAGAATGAACACATATTTTATGGATTTCATTTGATCTTACCTCTTCCCGCGAGGATCTTCAGCCCATCCGCTCATGGTTAGCTTAAATCTTTTTTGCATAAGGACTGAGATATTACATATTACGATCACAGGCCTAAACTTAAAGAACATACCTCTTCCTCGGTTGATAACAACCACACCCTCAAAGACTCTCTCGAGGAAAAATTTACGATAAGAAAAACGTAGGTTGATGTCAACTGAAAAAGTTTCAAAGTTTCAAAGGAAAGAACATAGACCTTCTGATTTGACATCCCTTCAAGGCGATAATAAAATACCAACAAACACAGAATAGAGTGACCCTTATGTCAAGAACCTATTTGGCCGGAAGGATGCTGAAGGTCCTGCTGATTTTGCTCATCTCCGCTCCCTCGGTCTCCCCCGCTTTGGAATCCTCGGAGCGTCTGCCACAGATGGCGGCCGAAGGGCAAAAACAACCCGGGTCAACGATCCCGATTGTTCCAACCCGGCCACTGGTTCTGGATCCGGACGGTCAGCCGATCAGCCCGACCGTCGAGCCACCGGATCCCACGAAATACGAGTGTCCGAAGACCCGTTATATCAACTGCATGCCGCCGGTCCAGGAAATCTTTAAGCCCATGTGCACCGAGGACTATCTCGAATGGGCTAAGCGCCACTGCACGGGGTTCGAGGTGGTGTACTGAGGGAAAAGAGGAGGACCTTTTGATGAACTCATCGAAGGGACTCGGAGGTGACCATGCCCCTATCCTTTCTCCGGAGAAAAGGAGTAAACCCTGCCCGAACGGATGGAAATGATTCCTCCACGGCCAATGGCTTAATCCTCTTTGAAAGCCTCTTTGCGCACTTTTCGAATCGTCGGGACGAGCATGGCGAGCAGCGCCAAAGCAGCAACCAGAAGCAGGCCCGCAGCGATCGGATGAGTTACGAAGATCATGAAACTCCCTTTTGAAATCAGCAGAGAGCGGCGGAAATGATCTTCCATCATCGGCCCCAGGACGAAACCAAGCAAAAAAGGGGCCGCCTCACATTCAAGCTTGAGGAACACATACCCGAGCGCACCAAACACGGCCAACATGTAGACGTCGAATGGGTTGTTGCTAACGTTGAAGGAGCCGATGCAGGCGAAGATAACAATGGCGGGAAACAAGAAATGATACGGCACCGTCAGCAGCCGCGTCCATAATCCGATCAGAGGCAAATTGAGGACGACCAGCATGAGGTTGCCGACCCACATGGATGCGATGAGACCCCAGACCAAGATTGGCTGTTTGATCATTACTTGCGGACCCGGTGTGATGCCCTGGATGATGAGCACTGCGATCATCAGGGCCATGACCGGATTGGCCGGGATTCCGAGCGATAGCATCGGAATGAACGAGGTCTGGGCTCCGGCGTTGTTTGCGCTCTCCGGTCCTGCCACGGCCTCGATGGCGCCCTTGCCGAAGCGCGAGGGATCCGACGCAACCCCCTTTTCGATGGAGTAGGAAGCAAAGGAGGCCACTGCTGCGCCCCCGCCCGGAAGAACACCAAGAATTGCCCCGACTCCGGTGCCACGCAATACGGGCAGGACGATTTTTTTCAGATCGTTCTTGGTGAGCCAAAGCCCTTTTACGTTTCTGGTAACGATAGACAAACTAGATTTCTCCTCCAGGTAGCGGATGACCTCAGCCACCCCAAACACTCCCATGGTCACAGCGACGAAATCGAAACCGTCCGCCAGTGAGGCCAATCCGAAGGTGAGCCGGTACTGACCATAAAAAGTGTCCTGTCCTGCCAGACCCAGCGACAGGCCGAGAACAACCATGGCCAATGCCTTAAGGACCGACCCGGAAGCCAGCGTCACCGCCGCAATCAGGCCAATGACCATGACGGCAAAATACTCGGGCGCTCCAAATTTCAGTGCGAATCGGGCCAGGGGTGGCGAAAAAAAGACCAAAAGAAAGACTGTCATGGTGCCTGCAAAGAACGAACCGACAGCCGCTGTGGCAAGGGCCTTTCCCGAGAGCCCTTGTTTCGCCATTTCATAACCGTCGATCGCCGTGACGACGGAAGAGGTTTCGCCCGGAATTCTCAGAAGGATGGCCGTCGTCGAGCCGCCATACTGGGCACCATAATAGATGCCCGCGAGCATGATGAAACACGAAACCGGAGGCAGCGTTAACGTCAGGGGAATCAGCAGGGCCACGGTCGCAGCAGGCCCAAGCCCCGGCAGCACGCCGATAAACGTTCCAAGCAATGCTCCTGTCAGGCAATAGATGACGTTCTGAAATGTTAAGGCGACGGAAAAACCGAGCGCCAGGTTGTGAAGCAACTCCATGAAGTGACCCCGATTTTAGACCGGCAATTTACCACCCGAAGAGGCGCACGGGCAAACCGAGACCCCAGACAAAGACTGCCCAGCAGAAGGCCAGGAGAAAGGCGATCAGCCCGATCGCCGATACCGGCCGAAAGCGCGTGCTGGCTAAAATGCACATACCGACGGAGATCACCACAGCCGGGATGAAGCCAAGCCGGTTGATCGTCGCGCCAAAGGCAATGATGGCGACGGTGACGAGGATGAACCCGCGCCATTCGAAACGGGATACGCTCCCCCCCTCAAAGCGAAGGCTGTTCAAAATCACCATCAACCCCAGTCCGCACAGTATTACAGCAAGGGCCAGAGGAAAATATCCGGGACCCATCCGGCTTATCGTGCCAAGGGGGAGTAACAGCGCATCACAACCAAGAACAATGGCTAAGCCGACAAAGAGCAGGCCAGCCATAAAGTTCTTTGAGTCTCGGATTCGAATCATTGTCTTCATTCCCTTATCGAAAGGCCATCACCCAACGCGCTGCCATCCGAATCGTGCGGAGATGCACGAAGCGTATCCTCATGAAACGGGGCGGTCGCAAAATGCCGCACCGCCCCGCATCGAAATGGCTACCCTCTTCTCTCGATTTCACTTCTGCTTCTCGATCCCCAGCGTCTGAGCCAGCTCCGCCCACAACTTGGTATTGTCCTCCAGCCATTTCTTGAATTGCTCGGGGGTGCTGGCGACGATCTGGACACCCATCTCCTCGATGAACTTTCGTGTCTCAGGCTCGTTCATCGCTTTGCTCCATTCCCTGTACCAGAAATCGACGATCCCCTTTGGCAGCCCAGCCGGTCCAACCAGCCCATAGGAGGCAGAATCGACGATATCGATACCCAATTCCTTAAGGGCCGGCGCATTCGGAAACAACTTCAAACGCTCACTTGTGGTGACGGCCAGCGGAAGCATCTGCCCCGCCGAGATGAACCCGCGGGTTGGAATCGGCGTGGCGAACAGGGCGTGGATCTCGCCTGCCAGAAGTGCGTTGAAGGAAGGAGAACCTCCGCTATAGGGAATGATGCCGAATTTAACGCCTGTCACCTTCTGGAATCGTCTGGCAATGATGTCTGACTGGGACAAAGCGCCGTAAGAGCCGAATCTCAACGTCGCCTCATTTTTTTTCATATAGGCGACGAACTCATTGTAGGTTTTGACCGGTATCTTCGTGCTGACCAACAATATATAAGGAGTATGCGCGTGGTATGTGATCGGCGTAAAATCCTTCAGCGGATCGAAGGGCAGATTTTCGAAGAAGGCCGGGCCCGCGACAAACTCCGGCGGGCTGGAAACATAGATGGTATAGCCATCGGGTGCAGCTTCCTTGACCTTTCGGCTGGCGATCTGGGTGGACGCGCCAGGCACATTGACTACGATGATACTCTGCCCGATGTTCTTGGCCATCGTCGCCGCAATCTTGCGGCCCAGGGCCTCCGACCCTCCTGGAGGGTACGGGATGATCAGTTGGATCGGTCGCGTCGGATATTTATCCTTGCCCTGGGCATCGCTCTCCTGGACCGTCGCAAAAAGGATTGTCCCGAGCGCAAGACCCGCCATGATCACACAAAAACTCTTCTTCAGGATTCCCATCTCAGATTCTCCTTTCATTTAGATCTTTCAGATCTTTGAGTAGATCTTCTTTACGATGGCCGGGATGCTCAAACCTTTATCGAGATTTTCCACCCACTCTCCCTCCTTATCGTGGATCGCCTCACATTTCTGAAGAACGTCCTCAATAAGGTTTTGAGGCACGAAGCAAACACCTGTCTCGTCGGCAATCACCAGATCGCCGGGCTGGACGGAAATCCCGTGGATCGTGACTTTGCCATTGATCTCCTCGGTGACGACCCGCCACTTGCCCGTTATCGGCGAAACGTCCTTCGACCAGATCGGGAAGTCGAGGGACCGCGAGTGGCCGATATCGCGAATTCCACCGTCGACCACTGCGCCGGCCAGACCCTGCCGTTTCGAGATCGTTGCAATGATGCCGCCCATATTGGAGATATCACGCAGGCCCTGGATCACGAGAACGTCGCCGGGCCCTGCCTGGTTGACTCCCTCGATCTCCGCCATGAAATTCCGCCTTTCCGTGGCAACGACATGGGTGTCTTTTCTCTGCGTGACGTTTCGAACGGTGATCGCTGGGCCCACGATGCGTGTGTTGGGAATGGTGGGCCGAAGGATCGATGCGCCCAGGCAGCCGACGATGCCCATATCATCCAGGATGTCCGAAACGGTTCCGCTGAGATCGTTAATCTTGAGAAACCGTTCGATCACTGCTTTCTTGACGCGCTTCGGCAAGGGGCCGATCCTGTCGTTTGGAAGAACCCCCGCAGATTCTTTTTTTCGCTTCGGTTTAGGCATAATCATCCTCCGTTATGACTGTGAATAGACTCAAATTTGACCGATTTCCAGGAACTCGATTCCCTGCTGGATAAGCCAAAATATATAATTTGATGATTACACTTGTCAAGCTTATTGGATCTTCCTGGAGTCGTTTCTCATTTTAAAATGGATCCCAAAATTTCTCCCTTGACGACGAAAGAGGCGAATATTCCCGCAGACGCGCCCGGACATCCGCTTCCAAGATCAAAGAACCAAATCGAGCAGGTGTCAGGCCCCCATGCGGCGGAATTTCTGCAGGATGTTGAAAGCACGGGGGTCTTTCCCCTGATTCCTGGCCCGTGTGGCCGAAACTTCTCCCACATATAAATCTCCCCGAGAGTCGGTCCTGACCGCGTGGGCAGAAAGGAACCCTCCTGGTACCCTGGGATCGGGGTTTGTAATCTTGGAAAGGATCCTTCCCTCCAAGTCTCGCAAGGTAATCCGGGAGAAGCCATCTCCTGGAAGGGGCACGGGCCCCGGCATAGGAAGGTCCGGTTGGTAGCCGATCTCGGCGACGAACAGACGTCCTTCTGAATCAATGTAAATATCGTTCGGCTGGTAAACGTCGTTCCACTGAGCCAGATACTTTCCATCGGGAGTAAAGACCTGGATTCGACTGTTCATGCGATCACCCACGTAGACATATCCCTGCTGATCGATGCTGATCCCGTGAGGGAGGTGAAACTGTCCCGGTCCGACCCCGGGTTTACCCCAGGAGAGAAGCCGTTTTCCCTCCGGAGAGAACTTGTGGACGCGGCTGTTTCCGTATCCGTCGGTGACGTAGATCTCACCGTTGCCGGAGAGCGCGATAGAGGTCGGGAGGTTGTAAGGGGGACCGCCGCGCTTCACCGAAAGGAAGTCGCCAGCTACATACCCGGTCTCGGACGGCGTGCCGGCAGGGCCAATGGTCCCCAGCAGCCTGCCTTCGAGTGTGTATTTCCGTACGGCATTCCCGAGGTCGTCAACACAGTATAGGCAGTTGTCGGGCCCGATACAGGCTGCATGGGGACGACGGAATTGCCCCCTGCCCCAGGAGTCGAGGGCGCGGCCGTCCCTGTCAAAAACGACGACAGGCGGCTCGCCCCTTGTCAAGGCAAAGACCCGGTCCTCCGAATCAACGGCCAGACCCGGAATCTCAACTAGATCCCAGCCTGAGGGAATTTTTGCCCAGCCGGGAATCACCTCGTAGCCGGGGATTTCGCCCGCAAACAACATCCTCACCCCCTTGTCTAAGGCCTTGCGGCTTCGAAGATTTCTCCCGCTTTGGAATAGAGGTTGGTTCCCACGCGACCGATCGCCTTCAGGCGGCGAGGATCGATCTTGCCATGAGCACAGACCTCCTCCTTGATGTGAGCCAGGACCACTTCGCCGAAGACGATCGCCCTTAGCCCTGGTCCTTCTTTGTATTCCTCGACAAATTCCAGCTTTTGCACCAGCCTGCATTCCAGACTAACCTTTGCTTCAAGAACGCGGGGAGACTTGACCATTTCACCCTTGATGGCAGTGAGCCCGGTGGTCTTGATTTCGTCTACGCCATAGGGATAGTCCGACGATGCCTGGATCACCTGCTTGAATATGGACTCGTCAACGCAGTTGACCACAAAATCAAGAGTATCTTCAATATTCCTGATCGTATCCTTCTTCTGGCCTGCCCGCAGACCAATTGAGACGCAAAGGATGGCCGGCTTTGAACAGACAGGGGCACAGAAACTGAATGGCGCCGCATTGTAGGTTCCGTCCGGACCTACCGTGGAGACAAAGGCAACGGGTAGAGGTCCCATGGCCGTGCCGATGAGATCGTGCAGATCCATTCGTCCGGTTTTTGCTGTTTCAATCTTCATTTTTTCTCCTCCTTTTCCATCGGATCTTGGCTCGTTCTTTCCACCCCGTGATTTCTCATCAGGCTGGAACCTTTATACTGTACTTCTTTTCCAGGTCGTCGGCCACGTCCTTCAGGTCTAACCTCTCAAGGGTTGATCTCCTGGGTATGCCGGTCGCAACATCGATCCCTCTCAACGTGTAATAGTCGTCCAGTGATTCACTGAGGCCTTCTTTATCCAACCACGTCTTGTTCGCTTCGAATACGGAGTCAAAGAACCAGTCATTCTTCCTTGTATGTCCGTGCCTCGTGAGCAGGGCTCTCTCCAGCATATAAACTCTATCGGCGGTTCGCATCCATTCTTCTTCGGTTATATCCATTCCCGTGACGGAGGAGTAGAGCCGTCTCTCAATCGATAGATCACCCATGTGATCCGGCGTATAGGTGCTCACCGCAAGGGGAAAGTTAAAGGAGCAGGCTACCAGGCTATCGGTCATGATCTTCCAGTTCTGAATCGTCAGGGCCTGGAGGGCTTTGTATTCCCACGTCGTCAAGTCACTCGCTTTCTCTGAGCCCCATAGCTTTCTGTTCATGGCTTTGATTGTCTCTTTGTACTCCTTGGAACCCTTGGGAACTCTTAGCGGGTGCAAGGCATTGCCTGGCTCGTAGGATTGAGATTGAAGACCGCGAGAGTCCAGGCCGGTGATCGTTGAGGTTACTCTATGTATGGCTCCTAACCTATTTTCCTTCCACGCTCCGTGCCCGCCGTGTGTGCCTGACTGGAGGGCAAAAAGCTCATAAAGATGAATCGCCTCGCCTCCCAGGCGGTTACAGGCCCGGCCCGGTCCCTCCGCCAGGAGGTCTCCGATCCCCTCCCGATAGACAATCTTATGAATAAACTCTTTGTAGAATTCTTCAGACCCTATCTGGTCGGCCGATAGCCCTATGTTCTCCTTGTTCAAGACTCCTTGACCAAAGAGGGGAAGGTAGAATTCGCAGGCGCCCTTATTCGCAGGCCCGCAGATGCCCAAAAGGTCATACAGTTTCCATGTGGCGTACGCATGCGGGCCGAAGGGTTTCTCTTCGTTGTAATACCTTTGCTCCCCTTTCGCCGATGTCATTTCGTGGCATCGAATGTTGCCGGTGCCGACATAAGATCCGTCCTTAAATCTTATTGACAGACCACAACAGACAGGACATGCGAAACACCCGCTAAAGCCGCGCCTGATCGCGCCCTTCTCTTCCAGCTCCTGTAGCTTGGACCCTACATAGCGATTTATCCTGTACGTCTGCCCCCTGAGACCGGCAGCCGGCTCTGCTTCTCCTTCCTTGCGTGTCACAAGACGCTGAAAATGATAAAGGGCGTCCAAAAGCTCTTGGGGCTTCGCCACCCGTACTCCTCCGGTCCCCCTGACTGCAATCGCCTTCAGGTTCTTCGAGCCCATGACAGCCCCATACCCCGGAATGCCGGATGCGCTTGAATCGTCTGTCAGGATGACCGCAAGTCGAACCAGGTGTTCTCCTGCCGGGCCGATGGTTAACGATTTGGTGCTCTTGCCATGCCTTTTCCAGATATCCTGTTGCGTCGCATAGGTGTTCAGGCCCCATAGGTCTTTTGCATCCCTGATTTCGACCTCACCGTCGTGAATCCATAAGTAGGCTGGCTTTGCGGCCTTGCCCTGGATAATGATGCCGTCGTATCCGGCGAACTTCAGCTCCGGCCCCCAGTGTCCGCCGAGGGCACTCCGTAAGTAGACCTCTTCCGGATATCCCAGCGGTGCGACACCTGAGACGATCGTACGCCCGCCGGTAGGGGCGGGAGTGCCTGCCAGAGGACCCGTCATGAATGTAAGCCCGTTCTCGGGGTCAAAGGCTCCGACATGAGGGGGCACCTCATCCCAGATGATCTTTGCTCCCACGCCCCGCCCGCCGATGAACTTTGGCACATAGTTTCCAGTGGGCACGGTTGATATCTTTCTTGTGGTCAGGTCAACCCTCAGGATCTTTCCAATCCACCCATAAAATTCCGCCATTTCTTATACATCCTTCCTCACATACGTTAGTGACCCCGTAGAGCAGAACTTCACACACCGGGGTTCTCCACTGCAAAGGTCGCATTTAAAGCTTTTGTTCTTCTCCGCATCGAATCGTATCCGTGGCGGAGTAAATAGACAAGCTTCGATGCATGATTTGCAGCCAATGCACTCCTCCTCATCGATCACTCTTGCCCCGGATAGGCCGTCCACGTGCAGTGCTCCGGTGGGACACGCCGGCAGACATCCGGGTCGATCACATTGCTCGCAGACCATCGCTTCGCAGACGTATCCACCCAGCTCATCTTTCAGCACCTGTATCCTTGCCATCTCCGGATTTGAAACGCCCTCCTTGTAGAGTGAGCATACCGCTTCACACGTTCTACAACCTCCGCAAATATCGGGGTTGGCCACAATATGTCCTCTTGAGGAAATCAAGTTCATCAATCCACCTTCACTTCTCTCTTGGTAAGAGCCAAAAGCAGGGTAACGACCATCGAAGCAAGCACACTGATTGAGAAAGCCATCGAGTAGTTCTTCGTCATATCGTATACGATCCCACCCATAAGCGGGCCAAGAGAAGCCCCCAGAAACCAGCCTACTTCCAATGCACCCAATATGACCCCGATGCTCCGCTGCCCAAAGATATCGCCAATCAGGGCCGTTACAGAAGTGCTCAACCCTCCATAGAAAAAGCCAAAAACCAGAGCAAAGAGATAAAACATCCATAGGCTCTTCGAATAAATCAGCCAGACCATTGTTCCGGTTACAAACAGTTCACAAATGATAGCGACTGCCTTCCTGTCCGAATGATCCGAAATTTTACCCACCAGCAATCTTCCCGGGATGCTCATCACACCGATCACACCGAGAACGGTTGCCGCTTTCACGGTTGGAATGCCCGAGTCCGTCCCATGGGGGACAATATGGGTCATGACCAAATATAAACACATGGAAAACAACAGCCATACAAAACCCAAACACCAGAAATTCCTGCTCTTGAATGCATCCAGGAGTGAAGACCCGCCCGGCGGGTGGCCTCCCCCTCTCCGATGGGACCCTCCTATTTGGTCTTCACTTAACTCCGCACCGTAGGGAAGGAGTCCCATCTCACCGGGTTCTTTTCTCAATAGCATGGCCATGGGAATAACAAATAGCAAAACTATCATTCCCATGACAATATAAGACATTCGCCAGTCGAAAACTGCGATCAGGTAAGCGGCCAGTGGAGCCAACAGGGCTGTCCCAAGCCCTTGCCCGGAGGTGGCAATGCCGATCGCAAGTCCCCGCTTCCGATTGAACCATCTGATAATGATCGAAGTGCTGACCACAAATACTCCACTGGTCCCCATCGCAAATAAAAAACTGTAAAGCAGGAATAGCTGCCCTAACGACTGGGCTTGGCTGGTGAGGATAAGGCTAAGACCCGTAAATAAACCCATCAAGCCAATCAGCATCCTCAGACTCATTCTGTCAGCACCCCAGCCGCTGACAAATGAAAACAGGCAACAGAGTGACGAATAAATAGAATAGATCCCGGAGGTTTCTGTTCGACTCAATCCGAACTCGCCCGACAAGGACTTGAAGAACACACCAAAAGAATGGCGCGTGCCCTGGATGATGACATTAATCATCAAAAAGGCGATGACCACGACCCAGCCGTAAAAGAGCTTATCCTTCGTTCTATCGTATGCCTGAATCATGGTACCTGTTGTAACAAACGCCGACCATGGGGACGGAAAAACGCCTTCCTCTATCGAAATAAGAAGAATTATAAGATACCGGAGACCGTTGCCTCCACTTCTTCTGGATTCATCCTATCTTGGCGTAAAGAGGGTCGTCCCCTTCTCGTCCCATTCTACATACGCTTCTCCCGGAAAATCGATCTTCCCCGCAGAAGAATTTTTGTAGACCTCCTGAAGCCCCTTTCTCATCTTCTCAAGATAATCGATCCACCGTTCATTGATCGGGTCTCTTTCTGGTTGAACATAGTCCCTGCTGATGAAGAAGGCAAAACCCTTCTCGTCCCATTTGATATTTCCGCTTCCTTTCTCTGCCTGAAGAGCCATCTCCCCTCTTGGAGAAAGCGCATAGATCCTGGGGATCACCGCTTCCAGTCCCCGGATGGTCTCCTTTAATTCCTCCAGAGTGTTGTCTCGGGACGAATCACGGAAACCACTATTTTTGAGAGAACAGGCTGAAAGTAAGAGCAGAAGGATGACCAGGTATCGCCTCCTATTCCTCAGAGGCATGGCTCTACTCCTCCTCTTGACAGCGAAGTGAAAGGATAAAGGATGGTCAGTGATTGACATATAATGAATTTGGGCTATTCAATCCGCCCGGCCCCCTTTCTTCTGAAGAGCAAGCCCTGGAGCAAAACATTTGATGAATTCGCCCATGGCAGCGGTCACGTATCTGTTTTTCCGGTAGTAGACGCCATAGTCCACTTTTCCAAAGAAATGGCTGACGTCCAAAGACCAGAATATCCTCCTCTCTTCCGGGGTGAGTCCAAAAGAATGGAGAAAGGATACGCCGAATCCCGATTTCACATACTCTTTCGCACTTTCGAGCACGTCGATCTCCAAGATCACCTCATAGTCCAGCTTTTCTTTGGAGAAGGCGTCCTCAATGGCCTTTCTCGACCCTGATCCCCGTCCAAACAAAATCAGCGGATGGGCAGCGATATCCGACAGTAGAAGGGTCTTCTTCTTGCTCAGAGGGTGGCCTTTGGCGGCAATCAGAATTCTGCCGAAAGACCTCCACAAGAGAAAGGTCACTCGACTCGAAGGGGTTTTGTTCCACCGAGGACCGATCACCAGGTCGGCCTCGTCATTTAAAAGGAGAGACATCAGCTCCGTGGAATGGCTCCGGCTGATCAATTTGAATTTGATCTGTGGAAATTCTTTATTAAACTTTCTTAACACGTCTGGCAACTTGCGCGTCATGATCCCGTTGCTCGCAGCAATGCTCAAGTGACCCGTCCTGCATTCAGAAAAGTCCTCAGAAACTTTTCTGAAGTGATCCAGGTCACTCAGACATGTCGCAGCAGCTTCTGACAGGATTTTCCCGGCGTCGGTCAACACGATGTGATTGCCTTGCCGCTGGAATAATCTCGTTCTGAGTTCCTTCTCCAATTTCTTAATCTGGTGGCTCACCGCAGACGGCGTGATGAACAACTTCTTTGAGGCTTTCGAGTAACTCCCGGTCCTCACAATTTCACAAAAACTTTTTAACTCGCCAATTTCCACAGGATCACTCCCCTCCAGACTCATCTGTTCAAAGAATACCCCTGTTTGACTCCGTTCAACACTCTGACCGGCAAGTGCCCCGCAAGCCCCGCCCTGCCTGCCGCCTGCGAGCAGGGGCAGGGGCGGGGAGCTTCACTCTCGCTCCCGTAAATGCCTTGCCGGCTGATAGGAACCCTATCCTGAACGGACCAAGTGAAAATTAGTAAAATATTGCATGAAAACTTTTCATTTGACAACAAATTTTTTCCACATAAAATGACGGTTTAAGGACATGGGTAAGTGTCGAAGGGTGAATCATGTCATCTTCCCAGAGGGCTGATGTGACCGGGGATAAAGGGGTGAACGGGTCCGACCGTATCAGCGCCCTTTTTTGGGTGGCAACGGGTCTTGCCATCTGCGTCGAGTCATTTCGGCTGGGGCCCGGCCAGCTCTCGGCTCCCGGCCCCGGACTCATTCCATTGGGATGTGGGCTTGTCCTGGGTTTCTTCGGAATCGTCGTCTTTTTCCGCTCCTTCAAGGCATCTTTAAGGGAGGCCGAAACCACCCGGATGGGCAAGATTCAATGGCGAAAACTTGCTCTGACGCTCGCTTCCTTGGCGGGTTACGCCTTTCTGTTAGACCTCCTGGGATTTAAGCTGGTCACCTTATCCTGGATGTTTTTTATTTGCCGGTTGGGGAAGATCGGGTGGAAAGCAAGCGTTTTAATCTCGGTGATCACGACGGTTTCAAGCTACATTTTGTTCGGATATTATCTGGCAATCCGATTTCCTCGGGGAATCCTTGGGTTTTAGAGAGAGATCTGAATGGATGTCCTGCACAATTTGGCCCTCGGCTTTTCAGTCTTCTTCACCTGGTCAAACCTCGGCTACTGTTTCTTAGGAACTTTGATCGGAACGCTCATCGGTGTCCTCCCAGGGATTGGACCGGCTGCCACGATGTCACTTCTCCTTCCAGCCACCTATTATCTGAGCCCCATATCCGGCATCATCATGATGGCTGGGGTTCTCTACGGTGCGATGTACGGCGGCTCAAGCACTTCTATTCTGGTCAATATCCCGGGGGAGTCTTCATCCATAGTGACCTGCCTGGACGGTCACCAAATGGCCCTGCAAGGAAGAGCGGGGGCTGCTCTCGGGATCGCCGCCTTCGGATCCTTCATCGCCGGCACCCTGGCGATTGTCGGTCTGATGATCGGCACCACCCTTCTTTCCCATGTGGCCCTGCAATTCGGTCCGCCTGAATACTTCTCGTTAATATTTCTCTCTTTTTCCCTGCTGATCTATCTCTCCTCCGGGTCCACCTTGAAGGCGGTCATGATGGCGGCTGCGGGAGTTTTCGTAGGGACGGTCGGGACGGACTTCATCACCGGCGATCCGCGATTTACCTACGGAAGTCTGACGCTCTCCGACGGGATCGGTCTTGTTCCTGTCGTCATGGGTACCTTTGGAATTGCCGAGGTCCTTGAGAACTTGGAGGCGGGTGCGAAACAGACCACGGTGATCCAGCCGAGGTTTAGAAAACTTCTACCGACCCTTCAAGATTGGAAGGAGAGCATCGGTCCCATCTTAAGGGGCTCGGTTATCGGCTTTTTCCTGGGGATGCTCCCAGGGGGCGGAGCGATCGTAGCCTCCTTCGCTTCTTATGCTGTGGAGAAGAGAATCACCAGGCATCCCGAACGGTTTGGCAAGGGAGCCATCGAAGGTGTCGCGGGGCCTGAAGCTGCAAATAACTCTGCCGTCATTTCTCACTTCGTCCCTCTCGTCTCCCTCGGCCTTCCGGCTAACGTGGTGATGGCCCTCATATTGGGAGCACTGATGGTTCATGGGCTGCGGCCAGGACCTACCTTCATTCAGGATAACCCTCAATTATTCTGGGGGGTCGTGGCCAGTATGTATGCCGGGAATGCCATGCTCCTGGTTTTGAACCTGCCGTTGATCGGCGTCTGGGTCCGCTTACTCTCCGTGCCTTACCGCGTGCTATTCCCGCTCATCCTTCTCTTTTGCAGTATCGGGGTTTACAGCGTGAACAACAATTTTTGGGAATTGATCATTATGGTTATCTTTGGCTTCTTCGGCTACCTGGTGCGAAAATTCAAGTACGAGGTTGCTCCTTTTGCGTTCGCCTTCGTGCTTTCCTCCATCATGGAGAATGCCCTGCGCCAATCGCTCCTCATGTCGCGAGGAAGCTTCCGCATCTTCTTCGGTCGGCCCATTGCCTGCGTCTTGATGATCGCGGGGTGTATGATATTTCTTCTTCCCCTTTTGCCTTTTTTCAAACGTCAGATTTTCAGCGATAAGTTTTAGAACAGGAGCATCAAGAGACCCAGTCTCTGGGAGTCGGGATCAGAATCAATCTTTTTGGAAAAGGAGGATAAAATGAAGAGTTATAAGAATAAGGCAATCATCTTTAGTGTTGTCCTCGGCTTGCTTGCAGGTGGTTTTTCTTACGGGAGGGCCCAAACGAATTTTCCATCCCGGCTGATCGACGTGGTGATACCTTTGGCCCCCGGAGGAGGCAACGACACTGTTTTCTTGCCCTTTAAAGAAAGAGTCGGGAAGATCCTGGGGCAACCGCTTGTCGTTTCGTACAAACCCGGGGCGGCAGGCGTAATCGGGACAGCCTTTGTGGCTCATTCCAAGCCTGACGGATACACGCTGCTCTTTGGTAACAAAGGAGGTCTCATCCACGGGCCCCTGACCAAGAAGGGGGTGGGTTACACCCTGGATGACTTCGCGCCGGTCTGTAATATCGCGACGGTCCGCGGTCTTTTTTATGTCAAGGACGAGAGTCCCTACCGAACCCTAAAGGATTTCATTCAGGCAGCCAAGACGAAGAGCTTGACCTATTGCACCCACGGAGCCATGAGCATCAACCATATCTCCATGGAGTACCTGAAGAAACTGGAAGGGCTTCAGCTTGTGCATATTCCTCAATCCGGGTCGGCACCTTGCATGGTCGCCGGCCTTGGAGGGCATGTGGATATGTCCTATACGATCGCTCAAAAGGCCATGGTGGGTCCCGGGAAACTCCGTCCCCTTGCGATCCCTTCCGATGAACGTGACAAGTCCTATCCGGACGTGCCCACCACGAAGGAACTCGGTTATCCCTTTTTCAAGTACGCTTCTGCGATCTATTGGCTCTGGGCTCCGAAGGGGACCCCGAAAGAGAACATCAATAAGATCTATGAGGCCTTCAAAAAAGTCGTGAACGAAAACCGTGAGGAGATTATCAAGATCTATGACAGCATAGACGCCTCCTTGATTTTTTCGGGGCCGGAGGAACTGGGAAAGGAATCGAAAGAAGAATACGCCTTCACGAAGAAGATGTTTGATGAGATGGGAATCGTGGCCAAGTAGAACGGAGGAACACTCTACGGCCGGACCCTCTATGGAAGCAAACGGATGTCCGGACAACGGTCGAACTTCAATCATAAAATAGAAAAGTCAGAGGGAGCAAAAGATGGAGAAACGTCTATTTCGGATAACAGCGGAAGAGAAGAAACTGGAGAAAGAAGTTTTGGCGGAATATTCCCGCGGGAACGTGGAGAACCATATCGAGTATTTAGTCACCTTGACCCGCCGTGCAGGAACCGAAGATGAGTTGAAGGCGGCACGATATATCAGGGACAGGCTTGAGGAGTATGGCGTTGAGGCCGTGATCCATGAAGTCGATGCCTACATCAGTCAACCCGGTGATGGAGAGTTCGAAGTCCGCTCTCCCGTTCTGAGAACCATTCCTTGCTTGCCACGGACTTTCATCCCCCCAACACCTCCTGATGGAATTGAGGCTGAGATTATCCCGATATCAGGCAATGGTTTGGAGGATGATTATCAAGGAGTGGACGTGAGTGGAAAGATTGTCCTGCTGGTTGCGCCGCCTTATCGGTCCGGCCGGGCGGAGACCGTCAGCATCGCACATCAAAAAGGGGCCGTGGCGCAGATTCAGGTCACGCCGGGCAAAACGAGGGCAATCAATCTCGGCCAGGTCCGCTACACGTGGGGAAATCCCACTCCAGACACAATGGATAAGATCTCCAAGATCCCTGTCATCACCATTTGGAATGAAGACGGCAAGTATTTAGCGGAATTAGCCCGCAAGGGCCCTGTCGTCGCGAAGATCAAGGCCAATGCTCCCCGTGGCTACCGGAAGATCCGCGTGCCTGTCGGAGCTATTCAAGGCATGAAGGAACCTGAGAAATACGTCATCCTGGGCGGTCATTATTGCAGTTGGTTCAGGGGTGTGACCGACAACGCCGCAGCAAACTCGATGATGCTGGAGATCGCAAGAATTCTGTCGAAGCATCGCAAAGTTCTCAGAAGAGGCGTCCGGTTCGCCTGGTGGAGCGGCCATGAACAGGGAACGTATGCAGGATCGACCTGGTATGCGGATCATTTTTGGGGAGACATTCGGGATCATGCGATCGCCTATCTGGTCAATGATGGACTTGGAAGAAAAGGTTCCTCGGGTTACCAGCCCAAGAATACGGAGGAGGTCAGAACGTTTCATGAAATGCTGACCAAAGAACTCTTGGGCTTGGACGTGAAGAGCACCCGGGTGACAAAGAGCGGAGATCAAAGCTTCTGGGGGATTGGGGTCCCTTCCATAACGGGAGAGCCGCCTTTCTCCATGGATGTGGAGGGAGTCTGGTATAGCCACACCGCAGAAGACACCGAGGACAAATTAGATGTCGAACTGCTGGCCCCGTTTTTCAAGATGAACACCGTTGCGATACTGCGTTTCTGCAATAGCTTGGTCCTGCCCTTCGAATTTGTCACTGTGGCGGATATGTTCACGAAAGGGTTGAGGGATCTGCAAAAAGACCATGCATCGGTCTTGGACTTAAGTCCTGTCCTCTCACAGACGGAAGAATTAAGAAAGAATGCAGAGGATCTCAATAAGAAGATTGTGAAAACTCTTTCCGCCTTTGAAAAGAATGGAAGAAACCCCCGGATGGCAGATAAATTCAGGCGCATCAATGCATGTCTGATGCAGCTCAGCCGGATTCTGATTCCCATTCTGGCGATGAAAGCAGGAAAATACGGACAGGACCCCTGGGGAACCAAGTTCAGGCCCATTCCCTCGCTTCAGCAGGTGGCTGATGTGAAAGCGATGGATGCCCAGGGAGAGTTGTATAAGGCTTCCGCTACAGCCCTTTTGAGGGAACGGAACAAGCTATCGGACGCACTAAGTCTTGCCAACTTTATTTTGGGCCACACACTCGATGTCTTGAAGTGAGAAAAAAAATACCCTGAAGGGAGATCTCAGCGATGACGGTCTATCATTTTCCAAAGCCGATTGCGCCGGCTTACAAGAAACCGACGAGTGCCGAAGATTGTCTTCTTCGTGCAAGACAAATGGTAAAAAAAGAGCACGGCAGAGGGGCCATGGGCCCGGTACGGAAGGGAGATCGGCTCCTGATCGTCACTTTGCCCGACCAGGATGAATACGTCAAAGAGGCAATCACCCAGGCCCTGAAGGAAGCCGGTGCCGAAAAAGTTGATTTCATCTATGAAGAGAAACTCACGGGAAAGACGCTGGCGAAGCTGAGCGTCGAAGACGGATGGAAAGAGGCAGAGAATATGGCCAAAGCCCCTCCCGGGACGGATGTGCTCCCCCATATCGAGGCAACGGCAAAACCTCTTCGGGAGTACCTCGACAAGCATCCTGAATACACCGGAGTCTTCGTAGGGCTGGGGGGCCGATTACTCCTCCAGTTTGTTCTGCGAGAACACGGCAGGAAGTTCAGAAATAATTGGTTATTTAACAATGCTGAAGAATTCATGGCCAAGACATGGATTTACCCGGATGAGCTCTGGCGGGAAATTGAAAGGCCGGCGATTGAGGCGATTGGTCAAGCGGCCAAGGTGAGGATCACCGATCCTGAAGGCACATACATCGAGTACTCTCTTTCTGAGGAGGAAGCCCTGAGGTGGCAAATGTGTGCGTGGCTTTCCGGCCATCTCTACCTCGACCCCCTTCAGGCAACGTCGCAAGAGGCTTCGGTCGTACCCGTCTCTTCAAAGATCCCTCCGGTTTTTCATAATCTTACCGGTGTCTTGGCTGGGACGGCAAATCATATGGGATTTTATCCGAGGATCCGGCTTCACTTTGAAGAGGCCAGGCTGGTCGAGGTCTCAGGGGGAGGCAGATATGGCGACATCATTAGAGAGATGATGGATCGATATAAAGAAATCCGTTGGCCAGGCTATCCCGGAAAAGGATTCTTCTGGTTCTGTGACTCGGCACTCTGCACAGGGGTAAAATCTTTCAGGCGAAGCTCCGATATGTTTGGTACCTATTGGAGAAGCCCCAATCTCCCTGAGCGGAACAGAGCGGGCGTGTTTCATCACGGCTTTGGCTCCAGAAGACATGGCGAGGAATTCACAAAGTTCAGCGTTGCCCATGAGCTTCCCCGATCCCATATCCATGTTCATAACTATTTCACAACCTATGAGGTACAAACACGCGGCAGTGGGCATTGGGTTAAGATTACAGACAAAGGGCACCTTACCTCGCTGGATGACCCAAAGATCAGGACCCTTGCCGTACGCTTCGGAGACCCTGATGAACTTTTGAGCGTGGAATGGGTACCCCCTTTGCCCGGGATAAACTGTGAAGGGGATTACCTCAAAGATTATGCCCCAGACCCGATTGCATATTTGAAAAAAAGATTAAAGGAAAACCGATCCGTCTGAGCAAGGGGAACGTGATTGCCAAGACCATTCGACGGGCAGGGCCTCCCGGGGCACTTGACCCTTCCAATAATGCCATCTTATTAAAGAGTGTCCCTCATCAATTCATCTCCTGCTGTATCTTTTTTAAGACATTGATATACTCCTCTCTGGTAAATACTCCTTTTTCCACCAGCAGCTTCTCATCTTTAGCAACCTTCATCTCCTTGGGAAAAACATAGATGTCTTTTATATTCTTCACGAGATGGCGAAAAGCCATCTTTGCCCATGTCAAGCCCGATTCCATGGGGGTCTTCCCCCTCATATCTTTTCTTCTCTCCACCAGCACGCCCAATAGCTCACCTTTTTTATACAGGTAATCTTTACGAAAGACGACGTAGACCATCATTTCTTTAACTCCTCATTCTCTTCCTGATGGACCGCTCTTGCGTGCTTATTTCGAAAATTCTTCTCGACGTTTGTTTAGGATGCGCTAAAGATATGAAAGTTGAGTTTGGATGTCAAGGGTAAAATGCTAAAATCGTACAACTACCCGGACACCCTGGAACATCGGAGGGAGACTGGGAAAGCTATTCCACCACGCAGACCGCGATTCCTCTCCCGCGATCGATAACTTTTCCGACGGTGCTTCCCAGAAGCGCATGGGCCGTCGCAGAAGCGCCGCACCTGCCCACGACCAGAGTGGAATATCCGCCCGATTTCGCCTCCGCCAAGATGCATTCCGGTGTGTTCTTCACGGATTCGGAAACTGGCCTCGTTTCTATTTGATTGGGGCTTATCCCTCTCGAGACCAGTTTCTCCATCGCGGGCCGGAAGATAAGGTCCAGTTTGAGCTTCTGATTCCTAAACCATTCATCAAGGACGGCCTTTCTTTCAGTCTTCTCCTCTTCGGTCAGGATGTGCCCATCGTCCCACAGCTCCGGCGGCACTCCGGAGGAGACATGGAAGAGCGTGATCTGAAGATCCTCCATCCCCGCAAACTGCTCACCCACAAAATCCGCTGCTTTCAACGCCCCTTCTGAACCATCAGTGGCTATTAAGATCTTTTTCATCGCTGCTCCTTTTTGTAAATATAATCATTGATGACATACCTTTCCAACGGACGGGCGAACACGATGGCGAGTCTGTTGACATTCCATTTGCCATTTGCTATTAATTCCTATCCATTTAGAGACCTATAGGCGCTAAGTCCATCATTATATTAGGAAAGGAGACAAGAAGCATGCATAACACTTTGAAATCTGTACGTGGGGCCACCTTATTCCTTTCGCTTTCCCTATTTCTCGTCTGCCTATCCATCTTATTTCAACCGAACTGTTTCGCCCAGTCAGAGAAGCCGTGGAGGCCGGAAGGCCCGATAACGATCATTGTCCAAACGTATGGAGGCGCCTATGATTTGACGGCCCGGCAAATCGCTCAAGTACTTCCCGACTATTTAGGACAGCGGGTCATCGTCCAGGCCGTGACCGGTGCCAACGGAGCCAATGCCATTGACGCGCTGCATCGGTCCAAACCAGACGGCCGGACCCTGTGCCTCGTCCCTCTCGGTGCTCATATAGGACTGGCCATTGAAAAGCTATATGCATGGGACATCAAGGATATACCGGTACTTCTGGGTATCGAGGTGCCTCCTTATGCAATCCTTTCTTCTGCCAAAGCACCGTACACGACCTATGAAGAGCTGTTGAAGGCGAGGAAGGAGGTCCGTATCGCTACAGGCGCAGGAAATTTTTCGATTCTGCCCCTTATCATGGATCTTGAGAAGAGAGGGGTTCAATACAAGGCGGCTCGCCTCAAAGGCTCCGTAGACGCGGCGTTGATGGTCATCGCAGGCAATGCGGATCTCACCATGGGCGCCTTATCGGGTGTGCACCTGGATCAGGTTCGAAATGGTGACGTAAGGCCTCTCTTCATATACAGTACCAAACGTTACTCTGAGGCTCCGAATGTCCCGACCCATGCTGAAATTGGAATGCCCAAGGAATGGGCCAACTACCGCCCCGTGCGGATGATATACATCCCGCCTGGAACACCTGAGAAAATTCAAAAAGGACTGAAAGACGCACTCCAAAAGGCCCTTCAGGACAAGCGAACGCTCGAATGGAGCAAAAAGGCGGATACGCCGGTTGATATCGTGCCCGAAGAAGAATATAAGGCAAGGATCTATTATATCGTAGAAGGCTTCAAAAAGTATCCGAAGATCATAGAAATGCTTTTTTAGCCTTGTCCAAAGAGAAGAATACGCTCCTCCCGCAGGTTCTTCAGGAAATCTCTCTCTCTTCCTCTTTCTTTGTGATATAATATGTTTGTGAATACTTGAGAGAGAAGGAGGAAAGATGAGAAGAAAGCTTCGCTGGGTCTTCGGGACCGCCTGCACGATCTGGATCCTGACAGGGGTTCCGCTATCGGCACAGGAGGATCTACCAGCCTTAATAAAACGGATTGAACCCTCGATCGTGGCCGTCATCACCTATACTCACCAGGGAAATAGGCTCGGGCAGGGAACGGGATTCTTTGTCGACCCGGAAGGCGATGTCATCACCAACCGCCACGTTCTGGAAGGAGCCAGCCAGGTTGAAATCCGGACGACAAGCGGCCAGACTTACAGGGTCAAGGGGATCTTGGCCGATGACAAGGAAGGGGATCTCGTTCGGCTCACGACCGACCTCCAGGGGAAAAAGACCCGGCCCGTGCCCTTGAGCGCTTCCATTCCCGAGGTGGGGGAGCGGGTTTTCGTGATTGGATCTCCTCTCGGCCTCGCGGAAACGGTCTCCGACGGCATCATCTCCGCGGTTCGGGAAATTCCCCAATTCGGCAAGATCATTCAGCTTACGGCACCCATCTCTCCCGGCTCCAGCGGAAGCCCCGTGATGAATATGAAGGGTGAGCTGATCGGGGTCGCCACGTTCTTTGTGATGACAGGCCAGAACCTGAATTTTGCCATCCCTGCCGAACGGATTCGAAAGATGGTCCCGGACAAAGCAAGAACGATCGCCGAATGGGGTGACCGCAGGAAAGAGGAACTGCGCTCCGAAGCCGGGGAAGTCTATCTTCTGGGACTCCGCCACCTCTGGATCGAGGATTACGGACAGGCCCTTGCCCTCTTCGAGGAGACAGTGAGAAGGAACCCGGACCACGCCGATGCTCACTTCCAGAGGGGATACTGCTTCACCAAACTCGGCCGCTACAAGGAAGCGATCGATGCTTATCAGGAGTCCATCCGTCTCAAACCCGAGGACTCGGTGACCTTAAATAATCTCTGTGTCGCCTACAACCGTGCAGAGCATTATGAAGAGGCTCTGGCCACCTGCCTGAGGGCTATTCTTCTTAAGTCCGATCTGGTCGAAGCGTACAATAACCTGGGCTGGACTTTTCACAAACTCGGCCGCTATCAGGAAGCGATTGAAGTCTGCAGGAGAGCCATCCAGCTTAAACCCGACTTTTCGCTGGCCTATTTCAACCTGGGCAACAACTATTCGGCAACGAGGTCCTACCGAGAGGCTGTTGAAGCTTACAAACAGGGGATCCGGATTGCTCCCGACCATGCGGACTCTCATCTGAACTTAGGGGCCTCTTACTTCGAGATGGGCCAGTATGAGAATGCGAGGGAAGCCTACCAGCAGGCAATCCGGCTCAAGCCCGATTCGATCGTTGCTCACCTCAATTTGGGGATGGTCTACCTAAGGGTTGGGGACAAGGGCTCTGCTCTTGAGGAGTTTAAGATCCTGAAGAAACTCGATCCGGAATCCGCAAACCGCCTCTTCACCCTGATCTACGAGTGAGGCCGCACCTTCCAAAGCCTTTCGATAGATCCGTTTGTGTTTTCAACCATCAATCCTTTTTCGCCAATCATCAATCTGTTTTGGTTGTTTTCAATCTTGCAATCATCAATCATAAATCATCAATCAAAGGGGCCACGATGCGCGAACAATTGTCCCCTGTCCTTTAACGGACTCGATTTCAAAGCTGCCTCCGGAAAGTTCCGTACGTGCCCTTATGGTCGAAAGCCCCAAGCCTGCCCAGCGCATCCTTTCGGCAAGGGTTTCCCCTAAGTCAAAACCGCTGCCGTTGTTCTTAACGGCAAATTCAAGCCCATTCTCCTTCTTCATCAGGCTAACAATAACCTGGCTGGCCTGACTGTGTTTGACTACATTGCTCAATGCCTCCTGAAGGATTCTGTAGATGACGATCTTTGCGGCTGAGGGAATCTCATCTTCGGTCACCTGGTTCTTTTGTTTAATGGTGGGGCCTGAATGATTCTTCTTGAATTCCCGACAGTACCAGTTTATGGTGGCCAGGATCCCTATATCAGCGAGGACATACGGCCATAAATCTCCCTGCATGGAACGGATCTTTCCCACCGTGCCGAGGATACTTGCCGTCACTTCTTTCGACTTGTTACGTAAAGCTTCCCAATCCTCTTGACCGGAAGAGAGGCGGTCAATCTCAAACCGGATCGCCGAAAGCATTTGCCAGACATTGTCATGGAGATCATAAGATATCCGCTTTCTCTCGCTCTCTTGGGCAGAAACAAGCTGAGAATTGGCCACCGCTAAGAGGCTTTTTGCACGCTCCGCTTTGCCTCGTTCGCTTTCAATATCCTCAAGCATATTCACGAGTGCCCGATGGGCATCCTTCGATCTTTTCTTTTCTGCGTCCATGATGGCGGCGGTTACATGCGGCTGGTCGTCTGGGTAAATGTATTCCTGAAGCCGGGTACGGCTTGGATGTTCATTGTCTGCCAGAAAACTCCTGCTATGGAGTTGGCGCATTTCGGCCCAATCCGGGCTCATGCGATACAGCGCATCTGAACTGGCCGTCACGAGGGCGCGGAAGCGCTCTTCGCTCTTTCGGGGGGCTTCCTTGGTTCCCTTGAGATCATCGACAGATGGGCCGGGAGTTTTCAACCGCCTGGTCCTTGACCCACCTTAACCCCTTCTTCCTTGAGAAGAACCCACTTACCGGTTTCACTATAAAATTCTGCCAATTCTGGATTTGAAGGTCAACAAAAGAATTACGGAATTACGATTTGGAAGATGGAGTGACTAATGTCCCGTGCCTCAATGGCACCAAATCAGAACGACCTTCTGCCGTGGAGACAACTTCGAAACTATAAAATAATTATCACTTAGGGAGCCCCCCGGCTCTGCCGGGGGCTACTTACTATTTTCATGGTTCGAGGGTGCCCTCCAGGCATGGGACGTTAGTAATGGAGATATCTTAAGGAGCCACAAGCAGGGAGCCTGATATGAAAATCAATACAATAATGAATGTGATCCAGGGCTCTCACACCCGGGCGGTGACTTCGATCTCGCAGAGCTTGCCCTCGGCCGAATAACCATCCACGAAGGAATAGTCCATCTCGGGAATCTCTGCCTTGACGTGCTTCTTGAACGATCCTTTCAGTTTCTCCAAGGGCTGGCTTCGATGGAGATAAAAAGAGACCCGGACGACTTTATCCCACGAGCTTCCGGCATCCTTCAGTGAACCCTCGATGCGGGGCAGAATACTGTCCAACTGGTCCTCAAAGGCAGGAAGGACCGCGGTCACCCCGGAAAGGAAAACGACTGAATCATAAATCAGATAGCGCAGGGGCACCATCGGAGGATCATACTCTTTCAAGAACTTCCTGGCTCCGGAATCAGAGGGCCGCATGGCAATCAAATCAATCGCCACTTTCGCGTCCGAGTCGAAATGGACCGGTGCGATGTAGCTCGAACTTGACGAGCGCGCCTTGCCGGACAGTATCTTAAAGCGCTCCTGGCTGGCCCGGTCCCGGCTTTCACGGTCCCGGGCCCAAAGTCTGGTCCGTACCGTGTGATCCAGGCGCAAACCCGATTGCAGCAGCTCTTGATCGAAGCGCTGAAAAAGCTCCCGGGCCTGTTCAGTCGCCGTGGCGGCCGGTTTGGCTTCGCCGGACAACTCTACAAATTCCCTTCCGAGCCATGAGAATATTCTTTTTCGCATGGTTCACACCCTTGTATCACGCCTGTTGCAAATTCCTGGGGCGCCCATCAAAAGGCGGCCCCAGGCCCAAAGTTTCTTTACTTCTTTTCCAGCGCTCGGATTGCCGGCATACTGTCTTCGATGATGGCGTATTGTTCCAGGATTCTCTTCCTGAATTCTTCAGAAGGCGAGTGAATCACCTCGTATTTTCCCTTGGCCGCCCAATCGAGAAATTCGGGGTCTCTTGAGGTCTTGTCGCAGGCCTGTTCAAGAATCTTGATGACATTGGCCGGAGTCTTGGGAGGAGCGATGATGCCTCCAAGGCCATAGATATAGGATATTTTATATCCCTTGTCCGAAGGACCCGGAACATTTTCGTAACCCTCCACCGGGGTCTCAGAAAATCTGAGAAGGGCCTTGACCTTCCCTGCCCTCACCAATGGAAGGACCGTCGTGCCCATCCCGATGACCACGTCGATATGCTTTCCCGCAAGCTGGGTGATCGCCTGGCTTCCGGTTTCATAAAAGACATTGTTGAAATTGACACCCCATGCCTTCATCACCCCTAAGGCATTCAGATGTGTGGCACTCCCAGTGCCTGATAATCCGATGGCAAGGGGTCTCTCCTTCGCCGCCTTTACGAACTCCTCGATCGTCTTCCAGCTGCTCTCAGAATTAACAAGCAGGAGAGTGGTCCTCTTGAAATAAGAGTAGACGGGGACAAACTCCTTGGTGACGTAATCGGTTTTGGACAGGTACTCATTCGTCATCTGAAGGGGCGGCGTGATGTAGATCAGGGTATAACCGTCAGGCTCTGATTTGGCGGCCTTGGTCATCCCGATCTTGCCTCCCGCTCCGGGCACATTTTCGATGACCATGGGCACCGGCAAATACTTTCTTAAATAGAGGGCAAAGTTCCTGATCTCCTGGTCTCCTCCAGCACCTCCGGGCCAGGAGGAGATGAACTTGATCGGCTTCCTGGGGTAATCCGTAGCAGCAAAGGAAGAGCTGCTCATGAAAAAGGGCAAAAGCTGGACCGTTGCAAACAGGATCAAGAAAATCGCCAGATACTTATTCGTCCGCATACTCTTTCTCCTTTCTTCTTTTTTTTCTCTCGGGTTGTCCTCACTATATCAAAAAGGGGGCAAAAGATTAAGCAAATTCTGCAATCAAAATCTGTTTATAAGGAAATCCCCTCTTCTCAGTACGTTCTGGATACCCGCCGGAGTTTACCCCCTACCTGATACAGGGCGGGTATGATGAACTAACAGGGATCCCTCAGCCTCCCTGCCCGAGGGCGGCTAAGAGTCGGCCCTACCCTGCCTGAGTAGGGAACGCATCGATGCGTTCCCTACAGACCCGTATTTTGCCCTTGCTTCTTTCGCACCTCGCACGGAAAGAGACGATTTGAGGTCCCTGATGAGATGGGATCCCTGTCCTGGTCATCGGTGAGGGCATTGATGTTGGCCTTCTTGTCCCAAGGATTTCCCCAGCCAAAATCGAGAACCACGCTTCCTTTTGGAGCCCCTATGGGAATCCCTTCACCGATCCGGGCTTCCAACTCGATTTTTCCCCGGAGTGAGCCGACTTCAACCCATGAACCGTTTTCAATCCCTCTCTCTCTTGCATCTTCCGGATGCATCCAGACGAAGGGCTCGGGTTGAACCTTGCTCACCTCCGGGATGTTCCGGTGTTTGGTATGGGAATAGATTCCAGGCTTCCGGCTCGTGCCCGTCAAAGGAAACTTTTCTTTGATAGCCTCATCCTTTTCTGTCTCATGAAAAGTGGGCATCGGATCGTATCCCGCCTTTTGGAACCTTTCTGAAAAAAATTCCACTTTTCCCGAAGGCGTCAGGAGCTTCTGAGTCTTGAATTTCTCATACGCAACGGCCGGCGTCGTATAAACGATTTCGTGCTCCTTCAAATCGGCAAAGGAGATGCCGGAAGGCTTCACCATAAAGTCAATCCATTCCTCATTATTTCTGAAGGGATAATGCTTTTCCAGACCCATCTTTTCGGCCAGGGCGTATTCCGCCTCAAAACCCGGCCGGGTTTCGTAGAGGGGCTCGATCACCTTTCTCCGGAGGGCGAAAAAGCATCCCTGACCGCTCGAAAACGCCCGATAGCCGTAACGCTCGAGGCCCGTGGCATCCGGAAGGATGAGATGGGCAAGCTCAGCCGTGGCAGTGACGAAGTGATCGTGCACCACCAGGAGATCCAGGTTCTGCAAAGCCGAACGGGTCTTTTTTTCATTGGCCAGCACCAGAACCGGATTCGAATTGGTCACGATCATCGCCCTCGGCCGATCTTCGCGGCCGGAAAGGATGGAATCGATGACCACCGGAAAGGGATAGTCCATAAAAAGAGGATATGCCTTCTTCTCGCCGGAGTCCTTCGGCAGAGTGACTGTCGGCAGGACGTTCTGCTTGCTCCAGGGCATAAAGACGTTTGCACCGGGTCGATCCAGGTTTCCTGTCAGGCCGATCAGAATGCCAAGGGCCCGGCAGGTATCCACACATTGAGTATGCATATCCAGGCCGTTTCCATCGTAGAGGGTCGCAGGCTTCACGGTTGCATACTGCCTGGCAAAATCCTTGATCTTCTCGGACGAGAGCCCTGTGATTCCCGCTGCCCACTCCGGCGTGTACTGGAGGATATGCTTTTTCAAATCCTCAATGCCGGCCGTATAATTCCGGACAAATCCCCAGTCGTAAAGTTCCTCTCCGAGGATCACATGAATCATGGCCAGGGCAAGAGCCAGGTCGGTTCCAAGCCTCAAGGGCACCCATTCGTCAACCAGATCAGCCGTTTCAGACCTGACAGGATCGATGAGCACGACCTTTCCGCCCCCGGCCTTGATCATCGGAATGGTCTTGGAAAAATTAGGGGTTGATGAGTGCCTGGTGTAGCGGTTGGCCTCGGTCACATTGGCACCCCAAAAAATAGCCAGCTTCGTATTGGGGTAGTCGGGCTCTGCGACATCTCCCAACACGGAAGAAGTGCCTAATTGGCGTGGCCGGGAGCAGAGGTGCCCGACACCCGTGTTTAACGTGGACCCAAAAACTGCGAGGAGCTGTTGGAAGACATCCCGGCCCTCATAGGTATAAGGGGCACCGGATGCCCGAACTAAAATCTTAGGCCCATGCTTGGTGCGAAGGGAAAGGAGTTTATCTGCGGCGAAACCCAGGGCTTCTTCCCAGGAGACTTCTTGAAACCCTCTCTTTGTTTTCAGCAGGGGCGCCTTGATCCGGTCCGGATGGTAGACGAGAGGAATATTGCCTTCGGCCCCGCGCTTGCAAAGGTATCCCCGGCTGGAAGGGTTGTCCGGGTCTCCCTTGATCCTGACGATCCTTCCGGCCTCCACTTGGGCGATCATTCCGCACGTGGCATGGCAGAAACTGCAAATCGTTCGAAAGCTTTCCATCATGGATCCTTTCCTTTGTTCGATCAAATTTCTTTCTCCTGTCTCGGCGGATCAGCCGGGTATATTCAAGCCTCCCTTCTTTCTTCCAGAGATCTCTTGACCTCTTCGAGGTGCATCACATCTGCGTACTTGTGGTGGAGGTCGAAGAGGTTGACTTTGTGAGAAAGGAGACTGCGATCAAAACAGCACTCCTCCACAATCACCGTATGAAATCCGTAGGAGTAAGCATCCACCACGCTCGCCCGGACGCAGCCGCTGGTCGTCTCCCCGCAGACGAGCAGGCTGTTTATGCCATGCTGCACAAGGTGGGCAACCAGAGGAGTCCCGAAGAAAGCACTGGCCCTCTCCTTGTAAATGATCAAATCCGCCGGGTCGGGCTTAAACTCTTCCAGAATCATATCCGCACCCTCTCGGGCTGTTTCTTTACGCTTGGTCGCCCGGATGCGGCCGGGGTGGACCTCCTTCCGTATTTCATTCGTCGTATAAATAACGGGAATCTTTTTCGACCGCGCCAAGGCAAGCAGCTCCTGAATCGGTTTCACAGCCTCAGAGGCATGGACCCCGCAGGAGCTTGGAAACCTCTTCACCACCTCGTGGACCGGCAGGGGCCCCCCCTCAAAGGCCCGGCGATAAAGGTCGATCGCTAACACGGCCGGCCGGCCTCCAACGTAAGTCTCCCTTCGATAGGCCTGATAGACCTCAAGGATTTCCTTGCTAACCACATCCTTCCAGCAATGGTCTTCGAAAGAATCCATAGCACCTCCTCATTCGGAGCTATAAGGTTTGAGCCCGAGATCTTCCGGTTTCGTTGCCGGCGGGACCAATGAATGATATAACTGCCTGGCATGGGCCTGAGAGCGTGTAAAAGCGGTGGCAGCCTGAGCAAAGCGGAGCAGAGCTTCATTGCCCTCCGACAGGACCCCCCTCTGGTAGGCATGGACGCCTTCATAATATTCGGCGGTCGCCAGAGAACTTAATCCATTCAAAAAATCGTATCCGGGATCGCTATATTTCAGCATCATGAATTCATGGTAGGCCCCGGCAAGGGCATCGTGGGCATCATTCTTGGCCGCCGCCGTGATTTTTTCCGGATCCGATGCAAGGGTGAGTCTATAAAAGCTATGAGTCCCTCCCGCCTGGAAGCAATCCCGGTGCCTAAGAGTGGGAGGGTGAAGAATGCGGCCTGCGGGGCCGGTGCAGACATGAACGAATCCTTCATCTCCGTCATCAGGAACTCCGACGGCAACGCGCATATTCTCCCGAAGGCCGATCTTCTCGTCACGCTCGATCTTGAATTCCTCTTTCTTTAGAGAATAGGGATGGGGATCACCGTTGAAGCGCCACATCATCTTCACAAATTCCACATCGATCTTGCCATGGTAGTTGTGACACATATTCCAGATTTCCAGACTCCGCGGTATGGCGCTGCCCGGTATTTTCCAGCCGGCATGCTCAACATATTCTTTACTCTTGACACCGGCCTTCATTTCATCGGTCATGGCCGTATTGGTAGAATAAATGAAATCGATCTCACCATGATCCCCCGGTTTCCTGACGGGCTTCAGGACTGCCGTCCTTTCAACCACGTAAGCCCTGCCCTTCACATCTGCAATGATAAAGTTTGTAGGGCTCGGGAATTCCCGCGACAAGAAGAGATCCTTTGCCTCTGTCGCGTCTTGGGCAAAACGAAGCATATGCTGGATGAAGAACGGCTTGGGGAGCCCGTAACCCAGGTCGACCTCTCGTTTGCAGGGATTCTTGCCCGTGCCGATAAAGAGCCCTCTGTTGCTCATGGCAAAATGTTCGGACAACTCGCCCGCTCTCACCCCGGTCATGTAGTGATTCCCTTTTCCGGGAAAGGCCACGATGACCACCTGGTGGTTAAAAACCGAATCCTTGCTGTCGCCGAAGACCAATCGTCCATCCTTCGTCGCGCTCCCCCAGGCCGCAAAAACAGAACACTCCTCCAAAGGAGGCTCCTCTTTCTTATCGCCCGAAGGCCCGTGTTGAGGCATCTTCTTAGGAACGCAATTGATCACCATGACATCGTCGAATGAAATCTCGAAGCCCGTCGCTTTGCACCCGTCAACGATTCCTCTTATCTGTTCGATCGCTTCAGGCGTATCGTTGTCAATATAATGGCGAAGCCGCCTCAGGGAGTTCAGGACCCCTTCTCGGTCTTGTTCTTGAAGGACCTCAACCCAGGAGGCATATTTGAGCATCTCAATGTATTGTGCTGCTTGCCGGCCGTACTGAAAACCCATCTCATAGTCCGATCCGGACAAGAAGACGACCGGAATTATACTGGGTGGAAGGACTGAGCTTTTGGCTGTCCCATTGCCCGGAAAAGTCGTTGACTCTCTCTCACTCACATCTTCCCCCTAACTCTCTTGTCTCATTCTTTGTTAATGCTCACAAACATCATTTCAACCTAAGCTTTTTCTGCTTGGCCCGCTCAAGGTCCTTGCTGGCTCCCTGGTATGAAGGATCGACATTCACGGCGTTCTGAAAGCAATTGATCGCGAGATCAAGGTATTCTTTGTTTTTCGTTTCATCGAACATTTTCTCATAAACGCCGCCGAGAAAACGGTGGGCCTGTCTGTCCTTCGGGTCGAGTTCGATCCCTTTTTGGTAGCACTTGATCGCTTCATCGCGCTGGCCGAGTTGCAGGTAGGAATCCCCCATGTAAACATACGCCTTGCCGAATTTCGGGTCTGCCTGGATGGCCAATTTGTATTCCTCAATCGCCTCGACGTGTTTTCCCGCCGAAAAAAATCCCTCGGCTTTGTCGAAATGGGCCATGGCCTCCTTGCTCTCGGACGTCTTGGTTTTGGCCTCTCCCTTGAGGTAGGCCACGGCATCCCTGGCATAAGCATTCTGCGGGTTGATCTTCAGGACAGTTTCAAATTCGGTCAACGCACTGGCAGCGTTATTCTCTTTGACATAGGCGTGGCCGAGGGAAAAGTGGGCCTCCTCGGAATTCCGGTCCGCTTCGACGGCAATCTTCAGTTCCACCACCGCCTCTTTGTTGAGGTTCGTATACAATTTGACCCGTCCCTTGAGCAGGTGGCCGTAATGGCTCCCCGGGTTTCTTCTCAAGATGTTATCGGACAGGGATAATGCCGTCTCGTAGTTTTTGTGTTCTAAATAATAATCTCCCAAAAGGTACTGTCCGACCCCGCGATAATCCCTCTTATTCCCCAGATGATAATCGATTTCGTCGGCCACTTCGACGTAAAGCTGAGCCTCGCCGACATTCGTCTGCTCTGCCAGCCTCAGGGCTTGGTCCAGCAATCTTGGCCGGGCTCCGGCGTCCAGGGTCCCCCTGTTTGCCGACAAAATCGAATCCCACCGTTCTTTCGGGCTTGCCAACAGCTTGAGGGTCAGACTATCCAGAGCCCCCCCTTGGGCATAAACGACTGATCCCAGTCCCTGCATCAGAAAAAATGTGCCAAGACAAAAGATGCAGAATGCAGCGGTCAGTCGGATTTTCATAAAGAGCACCTCGTTTGTCCGATATGAAAAGAGTCGACGGGTCAGCTTGAGTATACTAACCAAAAAAGAACCTGCGATTCAAGAAAAAAACGCAGGCCTTCAATGGAATCGGCCGTTCAGTCTGCCCGAACCGGACGAAGATCGCCCCGCATCTGCAGCATGAGAACGCACAACACCCACAACAAGGCAATGGCGCCCAGGATGAGAAACACGGCCTCCACACTGCTGGCCGCCAGAATCAGGCCCGCAATCAGAGGCGACACGGTCTTGCAGACGCTCTGTAACACCCGATCCACGGAAACCACTCCGCCTCTCAGACCTCCGGGGGCGCTTTGGGTGAGCAGACTTTTCTGAACAGGAGAGATTACGCCGTCGGCCAGTCCAAAACAGAACATGAATGCGCCCAGGCACCAAAAGCTACGGGCCAAAGGGATGGTCAGCAGACAGAGACCTTCGACGGAGAAGGACACGATCATGAGGATGGTCCTTTCCCAGCGCAGAACAAGGGGCCTCATTTGACTCGCGGTGACCATCGCCCCAACAGCATAGAGGGTAAATAGGAAGCCCCCCTTGGCCACACTCACTCCTAACGAGTAGAGGGCAAAAATAGGGAGATAGGTGAAGAAACCGTACTCCAAGAAGAATCTGAGTGAACTCATCGAGAATATCACAAGAGAGCGAAGCTGAGAGGCCTTGGCAAGGACATCTTTAAAGTACACCGAAGGTTTCCCGTGTCGTGTGACCTTCGGCTCCGGAAGCCACCGGAGCACACAAAACGCCAGTGGCATCGTCAATCCATACAGGAGAAACGGTATCTGCCAGGCAATGGCTCCCAACAGGCCAGCTAAAGGCGGCAGGCAGAGTATGGCGATGCGGTCCATGAATATCTTCATGCCCTGCGCTGCGGTCTCATGCTCTTTTTCATAGCTGTCGCCGATGAAAACCACGACAAGGGGCATGACCCCGCTAAAGCCGACTCCCTGAATCACCCGCAGGAAAAGAAGCAACGGGAAGTGATGGACGAGGCTGATCGCGAATCCAGCAATGCCGTAAAGCAAAAGCCCCATCACGATCACCCACTTCCGTCCCCACAGGTCAGCGACAAACCCCGCCACCGGAGCCATGAAGATGGCGGGAAATGAGAAGGCCGAAAGCACGAGACCGATCTGGGCTTTGGGGACGTCAAAGGATTGAAGGATAACCGGCACGATGGGATAAATCAGGCTTGTCCCCATCACCATCATGATAGAGGATGAGTAGATGAGCTGCAGATTCCTGCTCCGCAGAAGCCGGAGCGCTGAGGTTGCCTGCGAGAGGGACTTAAGCAACATCGACTCCATCGTCCGCCCTATGCCTTTTGGGGTTTCGCCAAAACCACTGACGTTTCCACCTGTCGCCCGGGAATCGACCAGTACGTTCTGAGAAGGCGATTCTTCTCTTCTTCGGTCACACGGCGATATCCGTTCTTCTCGTAAAATACGATCGCCCATGAGGCAGCAGCCCAGGTACCGATCAGGATGGGTTTTCCCGTCAGGGACTCCAGATGCTTGAGCAGCTTTGTTCCGATCCCCATTTTTTGAGCCCGGGTCGAGACGTAGGCATGGCGAATAAGCGTAACGTCCCCCCTGTCCTGAGTTCCCATGACACCCAGAATCAATCCATCCTCTACCAGACCCCAGAAAAGAACTCCATCCTCCACTTCCTTTTTCAACTCTTCTAAGGCCATATAGGGCTCATGCCAACGATCTTCCGGGATCACTCCCTTATAAGCCAGAGCGCCATCGTTGATGATCTCAAGGATCCTGTTGAAATCCCCTTTTCCGCACTCTCGTATCATCTCTTCTGATTCAGTCTTTCAGATAGTGGTCCGCCCAGTATTCTGCGAGATCGACGCACCGCGCGAACCAGACATCCTTGAACTGGAGCATGTAGTCAAGAGCCCGTTCCTGAAAACTGAAGCGCTCCGGCACGCAGGACAGGTAGGGATGAATTCCGTAGTTCATGGCGCCGGGGAACTCCCTCTTGCCCAGATCATAGTACGAATCAAAGAGATCCTTGAAATATTCAAAAGCCTCCCTGGCGCTTCTTGCTCCCCGGCCGTAGAAGATGGCATTGTCGTTCGTGTGACTGTGTCGACTGCCGACGACAATGATCTTCTTCCCACACTTCGTCTTGATCCCGTAGGGAAGATCGTCCCCCTTCAGGCCCCCCATCCAGAGATAACCCTCTTCGCCCAGGATATGGGGAGTTTGATCCGTGCATTTTCCTCCGGGATTATTGAATCCCCGAGGCCGGGCTCCGATCACCTTTTCAACAATCGAGGTGCATCTCCGGATTTCGATTCTCTCCCCGCGAGGGGTGAGAGTGGTTGTCGGCTGGCCGTTGTAAGTCCGCGTGATGACCTCATGGCCCTTGCTGTGAAGTTCACGAAATAAATCCGGGTACCGATCGACCATTCCTGTATGGGCAAAGACGGAAACCTTGAGGTCAAAGCGATCCAGAAGCCTTATGGCACGCCAGATGCCCACCGCTAACTCATACTGTCCGGAGTTGGACTCTTCCCGGAGGTCCCGTTTGAACTTGGCCTTTGAATCGGTGGCCCACTGGGGGCTTTTCCATTCCGCAGTAACGTACGTATACACGCATAACGGACCGTTATTGGGCCATCTTATTCTTGCCGGCCTCTCCCGGTAGGGAACCCGAATTTCCTCAAAGGGCCAGTAAGGAAACCTCTTGTCCGGACCCGGTCCAGTCTCCGAATGAGGGCCCTTGCTCCGATCTCTGCTCTTCTTCTCCCGACTCATGTGTAACCTCCTAAAATCATTTGATGGCCGTCTATTGGCATAACTATAACTACCTTCGGCAGATGTCCATCCCTGTATCACTCTCTATATGTGTCAAACCCCCTCGTAAGATCTCTCCCCGCATCCCCTGCCGGCATGCAAGGCTTGCCATTGGGGGAAGAAAGAAATCTCCCCCTTTTGACAAAGGGGGATGAAGGGGGATTAGATCGGTCTTTCAAGGCGTATGGAAATATCTCTCCTTCAGCCCTCCCGATTGGCGATCAGCATTTGAACGATGTAACGGTCATATAATACAGGATTGGGCTTGACTCTTGATGTCGCCTCTTCAGGCGAGAGGCCCGTGTGTATGAGATAAAGCCAGCTGATTGTTGGAGACCGGCTGACCCCCGCGTTGCAGTGAATGTAGATTTTGTGGTTCGGGGAGGAAAGAATACGATCAATAACCTCCATCACTTCCCGTACAAGCTGCGGGGTCATGAGACACCCGTCCAGTATCTGGACGTTATGCAACATGAGGTTAGCCTGGACGAAAGGGAGTGGATCCGTATAGGGCAGATCGAGGTTGAGGATGTCGGTCATTCCGAGTTTGACGAACTCGGGGATATCTTGAGTCAGTGGCCAACCGCCTTGGTAGATACGGGGTGTTATCTCTTTGGGTTCGAAGGCCATCAGGAAAGTGTCATAGCAAGGAGCGGTTACCTGCCCCGTAGCACATTATTATTATAGCGAAGGCCCTGCAGTAGACAAAAAACCACGGAAACTCACTTTCATGCAGAGAGTTTGATTGGTTTCTTCGTCAACCTGTTTGAACATT
This sequence comes from Thermodesulfobacteriota bacterium, assembly GCA_041947025.1. GTDB lineage: Bacteria > Desulfobacterota > BSN033 > BSN033 > UBA1163 > CAVTZZ01. The sequence continues at coordinate 35,657 of JBHGBJ010000002.1, read as the reverse complement.
TCGGGGTCAGGCGAAGATTCAGACCCTGACCCCGATCTCAACTGAATAGAGAAGAATTATTTCTTCTTTTCGTCTTTCTTTTCGTCCTTCTTTTCCTTCTTTGGTGCAGCAACAAAGGAAACAGGAAACTGAGCCAACGTTTTATATTCTTTGTCTGTGACGGTGATCATCACAATACCCGGCTTAATCAGGCTTATGTAATCGCCGCAGTTCCACTGGGTAACCCATACCCCATCCGCATTTGGAACCGGTTCAGGCGTGAGCGCACTATTAATGATGCTCTGAACTCCGCCGGAATCCTTAAACAGGAACTGAAGCTCCTGTTTGGGCGCAAAACCCGTACCGTAGAACTGGGCTTTCGCGGTCTTGCTAAGTTCTACCACAGGAGTCGCCACGATCACATTCATCTCCCCTGCCGTCTTGACCTCTTTGCCCGGACCTGCACAACCCGCAAGCAAAAGGCCCACCAATAAAACCGCCATTGTACATCCCAAACTACTTTTCCTCATAATATGACCCTCCTTTCGATAGTGTATAATAGATTCCCTAAAAATGGTTCACCCCGTCTTTTCCGGCATTGAACATAGCAGATATGAAAAAAGCTGTCAAATGTTTTTTTTAAGATTTTTTCCCCGGGGATTTCCCGGGTTCTTATAGCCCTGAACACCGAATCCCGCAGGGAACGCCTGCTGCCGGTGGCGCTTCTCCTACGCCAGCATCAACAGGTCGGTCAGGTTCCGAATGCTCGAAACCGACTCAAGCTTGCCGATCGATTCCATGATCTTTTGTGTATGTTTAACGCCGATCACAGGCTCCATCAACCAGGCCGCCTTTTTTCCAACCTCTTCCGGGTTCATGGGATTATCCGGCCTGCCGCGACAGTCGATCACATGCTCCTGAACCGTCCTGCCGTCTTTCAGTGTGACCTCAAGAAGGGCCTGATAACGCTTGCCCGTCCGTTGCTGCAGCTCCTCATCCACAATCAGTTGAACCTTCTCTTTCATCTCGCGAAGCTTCTTGTCCTGAAAGCGCTCATAGTCGTGGGCAGCTTCGAACGTCAGTTTTCCGTCTAACAGGATGGCAGACAGTATATACTGGACGTTGACGTCGGGCATTTCACGATTGTTGACGGTCCGTGCGCTTCCGGGAATTCTTGCGATCACCTTGACCACATCCTGAGGTTTAACCTTATGCTCCGTAACGATCCGGAGCATCGCGTCAACAGCCTCCATCATGGGAGAACCGACAGGGTATTTCTTAATCAAGCAGCGGGTGATGGTGTATTGCTGGCCCAGCCCGGCCAGAAGCTTCTGGGGATCGCAGGGCACATAATCCCTGACGATGTTTCTGTCACCCTCAAGGAGATCCCGATTGCCGGTGAAGCCGGATTTGACCAGCAGTGCGGGTGTCACACCGTTTCGTGCAGGCATCCCTCCGAAGTCGAATGCCTTTTCAACATGCTCGTCATCACCCACCCAGGCCCTCGACCCCGATGCCTGCTGGCCTGCGTAGGAGATCAGATAACAGAGTTGTCTTGAATCCAATTGGGCAAGAGTACCGGCGGCAGCCGCAGCTCCGAAGGTGGCGCCAAAGCTGGTCGATCGGATCTCGAAGGCCTTATGAAACCCCATGGCCACGTCGTAACCCAGGATCACCGCCCTGAGTAAAGCCTCGCCATTTCTGTTTTGCCATTCACCCGCCGCCCATGCTGCGGGCACGATGGCGCAGCCGGGATGAAGCTGGCTGTTCGAATCGTCGGTCTCGTCCGCATGAGCCGACAGGCCGTTTGCAAATGCAGCGGTGATTGGAGTCGTTCGCATATCCGAACCCAGCACGCCGCATTCTCCTTTCACTCCTTGTTCACGTGCGTATTGGATGCCGAGACGACCCGCCTTCAGCCGGGAACCCGAAACGACTGCTGCGAGTGAATCCAAAATGTGGCTCTTGCCTCTTTGGAGTACCTCCTCCGGAATCTTCGCCTCTTTCGAAGCCAGCATGTATTCTACCAGATTGTCAAGGATCTTCTTTGCCAAGGTTCGGCTCCTTCCTGTGCTTTCGCCAAAAAACAGGTATTAAGGGAATTGAATATACGAGAAAGAAAATCCTATGTCAAGAAATAAAGTGTCGCAGGCGAAAAATTGCAGACGACCCGATCACCGGAATCCTTTTTTTCGAAGGACGAAAAAGAAACAGAGAAGATTGGCGACGCCCGTCATGGCCAGGCACAGGAACATGATTCGATAGCTGGTCGAATGAATCACAATGCCCATGGCCACCGGCCCCAAGGTCAATCCCAGATCCGAAAGCGCCGTAAACGTTCCCATTGCCGGACCCGAAGCCGACCCCACACGATCAAGGATGTAGGCCACAAGAGAAGGGGTAAGAAAAGTGAACCCCGCCCCTCAGATTACCGCAACAAGGATGAACATGGGCAACGTCGTTGCAAAAGCAAGGATGCTCGTGGAAAGGATACATGTGGCAAGGCAAGGCAAAATGATTCTTTCCTTGCTGTAGAGATCGAATACCCTTCCGCCGAGAGAACGGCCCAAAATGAGCATCAGGGCAATCGTCGTGTAGAAGATTCCGGGATTGGTCACCCCATGATCGATTGCATAAAGGGGAAAGAAGGGCGTTAAGGCTCCCCAGATGAAGAAGGCGAAGGAGTGAATGATGGACGCAGGAAAAGCTTTCCGGTGGAGGAAGAAAACGTTCTCAGCGGAGGAGTTCTCCAAAGGAGCCATGGGCCTCCTTTCCAGTTGACGAGCCATGAACAGCGACCATAACGAGAGGCCTGCGCAGACGAGGAAGAGGACGGTGAATCCGAAGCGGTTGATCAGGAATATGCCCACGGGCGGAGCCAAGGCCCCGGACATGTTGGAGGCAAGACTGAAGTGGCTGAAGCTTTGCCCCCGGTGGGCCTCCGGGCTGATATTGGCAATCAATGTCATGGAGGCGGTGTGGAAGAAGGCAAACCCGATTCCTTGGAAGAGTCTCACGATCAAAAAGGGCCAGAAAGGAAGAGCGACCATGTAGGCCACGGATGTGAACGCAAACAGGAGGGCGCCAGCAACCATAAAGCTTTTTTCCGCAGTCTTCAGAAGGGCCTTCCCGACAAAAGGTCTGAGGGCCACCGAGGAAAGCATGAAGACTCCAATCAGAACGCCGATCTCCACTTCGTCAGCCCCTGATTTCGAAAGATAGATGGGGAGGGTGGGAATCAGGAGATAGAAAACGGATATGATGCCAAGCTGTGCAAGGAAAGCGATGATAAAGTCACGCTTTAGGATTTTTCCAAGGATTTGAGTCGCCATAAAGGGCTCTGCTTGCTCTGTCTTTCAGTATTATAACTCTCTTTACAAACTCTTCAATCTGATTTAGATTGGTTTCGGGGTAAGTCTTAACGCCCCCGGCTCCGCCACCCCCTCTTAAATTAAGAGGGGGAAGGGGAGTTACACTAAATCGGAGGTCTCCATGAAACCACCTTATGACGATTTGAGGTCTTTTGTCTCCGCCTTAGACGATGCGGGAGAGGTTGTTCAGATTGATGCCGAACTCTCTCCTTCCTTCGAAGTGGCTGCCGCCTTGCAGTATCTGGATCGAAGGAACGATAAGGCGATCCTCTTTAACCGGATCAACGGTTATCCCATTCCCATCGTAGGCAACCTCTTTCAAAGCTACAGGGCGATTGCGGCAGCCCTGGGTCTAAGAGGCGGCCAGTCTTTGCGAATCGATTCCGAGAAGGTTTCGGAGGAATATTTAAGAAGGAGCCAGGCCCGTATCAAACCAAGGATAGAAAAGTCCGGGCCGGTTCAGGAGGTGATGCTCAAGGAAGATATCGATATCTTGAAGGTCATGCCGGTTCTAACGCACCATGAAAAAGATGCCGGTCCTTATTTCAGCTCCGCCGTCACCATTGCCAGGGACCCGCAGACAGGCATCCGGGGCATGGGTATTCACCGGATTCAGGTCAAAGGGAAGAATAAGCTTGGCATCTTCCTTGCCAATCCGCCTCTTTCCCGCTTCTTAAGCCTTTCGGAGGCCCAGAATAAACCATTGGATATCGCGGTCATTATCGGAATGGATCCTCTCACCTTTTTGGCTTCGATCACTTATGCTCCCCAAGGAATCGATAAGTTCGATCTGGCCGGAGGCCTGAGGGGAAAGCCTGTGGAACTGGTTAAAGGCCAGACCGTTGATATCGAGGTTCCCCGCCACGCAGAGTTTGTGATGGAGGGACAGATCCTTCCGGGTGTGCGAGAGACTGAAGGCCCTTTTGGGGAATCCGGAGGAGCCTACTTGGCGGTAAAAAATCCTGTGGCCTGCATCCATTGTATTTATCACAGGCGCAAGCCCCTTTACCACGCTTTGATGCCTTTCAACAAGGAGAACGGGATTATCACAAATCTGGTCTGGGAAGCAACCCAACTCGATCAGATCCGGCGGTCTCTTCCCGCCGTGAAAAAGGTCCGCCTCTGGGGCTCTGTTGGGGAGATCGCTGTCGTACAAATAGAAAAAAATGCGGAGGACGATGGACGAAAGATGATGAAGGACCTGTTCTCGCTCTTCCCCAGAGCCAAAGGGATCATTGTCGTAGACACGGACATCGACATACAGGACCCCTACGAGGTGGAGTGGGCCGTATTCACCCGTTTTCAAGTCGATAAGGACTTATTCACCGTCGAAGGAGTGCATGGCCTGCTTCTCGATCCCTCTGCCGAGGGCGGTCTGACGTCCAAATGGGGTCTGGATGCCACAAAACCCCTTAAAGGAAGTGAAAAATACGAACGAATCGCTCCTCCTGCTCCGGCAATGGAAAAGGTCAAAGCGTTGCTCAACTCCTTTTGACACGGTGATGGGGTGACCCGGAGACACGGAGAAAGATCACCGCGTGGCCGCGTCCCTGAGGGACTGCCCCTTCGGGACGCCACCGTTTCTCCGCGTTGTTGATATCCTGCTTCTCTGATTGAGCCTACGATCCTTTACCCAACTTGGTAGCTCTCCATGGAATCGTTCTCCTGCCGGACTCATAGGTCCCTTCCATGGTGTTTCCGCTCACGCGGCCGTTGTATCGGTCATTGCCGACACTGAAGCGAATCAGATCGCCATTCAGCTTTCCGTCGGTAACCGCCAAGAGATTGACACCGGACTTGAGCGTTCCGGAGAATGTCTGAAAGGTCTGGTTCAGCGCAAGGCTGCCTTGAGGAAGGCTCCACACCCCCTCCACCTTCGCCGGAACGATCCAGAGATAGGCCGTCGAATAGTTACTGCAATTTCTCGGGTCATCCACATCGAAGGTCTGATCGGCTTTCCATTCACCCATCGTAAACGTATTGGATACGATACGGGTACCGGGTTTGAGATCGAGGATCTTCGGCCGAAGCTTCCGGTTGATGCTCTCCAATAGGAACATGGTGATGACCGTTGCCTGGGAAAAATCACTTGCAAAGATATCTGCCTGAACGAATTGGGCCTTATCGCTGACGCCTTCCTTGGCTGCATTTTGCCTCGATAAATCAACCATGTCAGGATTGTATTCGATCCCCAGGGCCCGAGCCCCGCGCTTGGCGGCAGTGATCACAAGGCGACCGTCTCCTGAGCCAAGGTCTATCAGGTAGTCTTCCGACGTAACCTTCGCCATATTGAGCATTTGGTCCACCAATACCTGGCAGGTCGGCACCCATATCACATCCTTGCCCTCCTGGCCGACATAGGGCTCATATTCGCTCGAAAGCGATATGTTCGCAAAGGAAACGATGATGACCGAGCATAAGATTAAGAACGACTGACGAACGAAACGTGATCGACTCATGCTCTTCCTCCGTCTGGTTTCTATTCTCAGAAAGATCCCATTTCGGGCATTTCCGGAACCCAATCTTCGGTAAGCAGCTCGTCCGGATCACCATACTTTTTTGCCTCTTTCCTGACCTTCGGGTCATCCAAAATCGTCAAATGTCCTTTTTGGATAATCGTTGTCTTGTCAATGGTCAGGGTTGGGCAAAAGATCTCCAGATCCCGGTGTCTGTATTCCTTTCCGATGCCGCCGCCGAAGGCCATATGCAATGTCCCGGAGCGCCTTGAACCGGTAAACCAGCTGTGGTCAGCTTCTGTTCCGCTGTACATATAAGTCCTTCCAACGCGAAAGGCTTTGGGATGGGTGGCATACATACACTCTTCAAGCCAATGGATACCCGGTTTCTTATGGGCTGAAAAGGCACGTCCCTTGGACATGACGTGTTTATACCTCTCCCAATCCTTAAGCCACTTCGGTCCGATCGTTCCTCCCCCTTCGATATCCACTCCTCTGCCGTCCTCGACCGTAATCTTCATTCGTGGAATCGGCCCCGTGTGGAGAGCCGAAGAAACGATCACGCCATTTGCATTCGGCTCGGGCTCGGCGGGCTGAAGCCCCACATTATAGCTTCCAAAATCTTGCCAGGGCGTCGTTTTTTCTTTTTCTCCTCCGAACCTCCAACCGACAACAAAACCAAACCCTTTGAAGGAGAGATCCGTGCCCTCCGGATCGACCAGTTTAACATCGGCCTTTGAAGGATCACCGCCGGCAGCATCCAGCACCTGCTGATGAGCCGCGGCACCAATGAACTGAAGGAGGGGCTCGGGAAATCTGGCATAAGCCGAGGCCAGAGTCTCTTTAACGCTAATCTGAACCCTGACCAGCCGGGTACCGTATTTGTTTTTCAGGTCCATGAATTTCTCCACCCACTGGGTTTGTGCGGCTCCGAAAAGACTATGGACCTCAATATAATTAGAGAGGTTCAGACAGACGTCGGAAGCAACCATCGCATGCCAGGCCATCTTGGGCCAAGCCACGAAATATCCTTCTTCGAGGATCCGGTTGGGGCCCGCCCCGGCAATCTTTGATTTCAAAGTGAGCACACTCACGCTCCCGCCCGCGATTTCTGCTGCAATTCGGTATGCCTGAATCACATCCAGATCCACCGTGGTATCTGCAAGGATCAACACCTCTTCCCCGGGCTTTACCTTGGCCAAATTGTCCACACAATTCCTTGCGCCTTCAATTAAATCGGATAGCTGAATCATAACACTTCCTCCTTTCTCTTAAGTGTATCCGTTTCGATCCGCCCTTCTTTCGCACCGAATGAAGCTACAAAAAATGCATCTTTTTGTCAAGTCTTTCTCGAAATTTTGAGGAACAAATAATGCTTGATCCGTCGCATAGGATTGGTATATAACTAATCCAATCCCGCCTTTCCACAAACGGGAGATTCCTCAAAAAAGGAGGTAAGACATGAAAAGAAAAATGTTTTGCTTGTTTGCCGGCTTCTTCGTTCTGACCGTGTTTCTCTCTCCTGAAGAACTCTTGTCAGCCCCGTACTTCGAGGGAAAAAGGATCACGATCGTCGTCGGAACAAACCCGGGAGGGGGCTATGATAACACGGCCCGGATCGTTGCAAAGAACCTCGGGAAACATATCCCCGGTAGTCCCACCATCATTATTGAGAACATGCCAGGGGCCGGACATATGATTGCAGCCAATTATATCTACAACCTGGCTAAGCCGGATGGCCTGACGATCGGCACTTACAACCGCGGGCTCCCTTTCGCCCAAATCACAAAAGTCGAGGGGGTCCGGTTCGATATGAGAAAGTATTCCTGGATCGGGTCCGTCACGACCGAACCGACGGTTTTTCTCGTCCGTTCCGATCTCCCCTATAAGAGCGTCGATGACCTCCGTAAGGCGAAACATCCCATTGCCGTAGCGACCGAGGGTTTGGGGACGAGTGGCCACCAATTTCCTATCCTTCTCAAAGAGTTTGTCGGACTGAACTTAAAATTGGTCGTCTATCCCTCGGGATCTGAAAGCAGATTGGCGATTGAGCGAAAGGAGGCCGATTCCCGGGCCGGCTCTTATAGTTCGGAAAAGAGATATATCGACAAGGGCGTGTTCCTCCCTTTGATCCGTGGCCGGGCATCTCTGCCCGAGATCGATCGTCTGCCGGTGAATGAGGATCTGACCACGGATCCGAAGGGCAAGACGATCATGAGGATGCTTTCCTCGGTGGACGGAATTGCCAGACCCTTTATGTGCCCTCCGGGAACACCTGCGAATGTGATGAGCATCTTAAGAGATGCCTTTGCCAAGCTGACCAAGGACCCTCAATTCCAAGAGGATGCTAAGAAACTTCAGATGGAGGTTGAGTACAACCCTGCGGATGATTGCCTGAAAGTCGTAAACTATCTTCTCAATCAGCCGGAGGATATTCTGAAGGAATTCGGCAAGTACGTCACGTTTTAATGAAAGGAAGTAGGGAACGCCCGTGTACCGAACGAGCAGTCATATATGCGTTCCCTACAAAAGAATTTCAATTCCGAATAATCAGGTTCTTTTCAGATCAAGGGTTCCGTTTTGCGGCCCAATTGTAGATCTTCTCATAGGGGCCGACCTCCACAAGACCCTCGATGCGGTCTCCGTTGACGTGCCCGTAGAACCGCATCACGGGACTCTCCTTCCCCGTGCTCTCTTTCAGAGAAAAGCTCAACTCGTCTCCCACTAACCGGGCATCTCGAATGGGGATCTCCCGTCCCTTCACGGTCACCGCACCGCTTACCTCTTGGAATTTCTGAACAAGACGGAGCGTGTACTCTTGTTTGACGGTTCCCGTGGCCAATTCCCAGCGCCACATGCCCGCAACATTGGCCGGAATGACCCAATAGTAAAAATTCACATCCTTTTCTGTCGGGTAATTCGGACTGTACAGAAGCTTGACATTTTCGACCACCCCTGTCCTGTCGGGCTTCCAGTCCCCCATATCAAATTCATGGGAGACGATGCGGGTACCCGGCTTCAGCTCTTTAAAGAGCTTGGGCCGAAGCTGCAAGTTCAGTTCGGTCAGCAAGTAGAGGAAGACGACGGTGGCCTCGCTGATGTCGGTCTTGAAGAGATCCTGTTCCACAAAATTCACGCGGTCAGCCACTCCTATTCTCCGGGCATTCTCATTGCTCTCCTTGATACGAAAAGGGTCGATGTCCACGCCCACACCACGAGCACCGAACAGCTTTGCGGCTGTGATCACGATACGGCCGTCTCCGCAGCCGAGGTCATAAACAGTATCGTTTCCTGTCACCCTGGCTGTATGGAGCATTTCCATGACGACCTCCTCGGGCGTGGGTACAAAAATGACGTCGGGTTCACGCTCTTGTCCGTACCCTGTTATGCAAAGACCCAATACAGCCACGAGCAGTACGACGGGCCATAAGGTGTGTCGGAACTTAACCATTCCTGCCTCCTTTAACCAAACTCGCTGGCATCGTTCCACACTCCTGGTTGTTTCCTTTGCCTCTTCCACGGCCGAGCCGCGTCGCCAGCAAAAGCAGACCTCCTGCCAGCAATACGGCTAAACCCACAAGGGCTCCGATACCCGTATAAGCCACGCTCGATTGGAGCATGTAACCGCAGGTCATGCAAAAGAGAATCGGAACAAGAGGATAGAGTGGAACCCGAAAGGGACGGAACACCTGCGGTTCTTTAACGCGCAACACAAAGAGGGATAAACCCGCCAGCAGGAAGAAACACCAAAAAATAGGGGCCGTGTACTCCACCATGGTGACAAACCCTTTATGGGCCAGGGTGCCGAACAAAACCAGGACTGTGGCAATCGCTCCCTGAAAGAGCAATGCATTCTTAGGGGTATTGGAGCGACCATGCCACCTTCCGAGGAAACCGAAGAGGGGAAAATCTTGACCCAGTGTGTAATTGGTTCGGCCGCCCGTGAAGATGGACGCGTTGATCGCCCCCAGCACTGAAACGATGATCAGGAGACTGATAAATTGAACCCCTCCCTGGCCAAGAATCCGTCTCATAAAATCGGCTGCCACCACCTCGGATTGGCCCATCTCCTTCAACCCCAGTCCCCTCAGGTATGCAAAGTTCATGAGGAGATAAACGGTTGTAATGATCCCGAGCCCCCAGAGCAGCGCCCGAACCATGTTGCGCCGGACTTCCTGCAACTCCGCCGAAATATAAGCGGCCTCATTCCATCCTCCAAAAGTCAACAGTACGAAAACCATTGCCAGTCCGAAAGAAGTCTGAGACTGAGGGTCGACGGGTACTTTCGGGGCCGGGGAAGGAGAAGCAACGATCCCCACGATCACGACAGAAAACAATCCGACCACTTTTAAGGAGGTCAACAGATTTTGGGTCCATTTACTCTTCTGAGCACCGATCAGGTTCATCGCCGTCAGGACCACAACAGAAAGAGCGGCATAAAAGGAATAGGCATAGTGGCCTAAGGGCACAATTTCCGAGAGGTAGTCACCGAAGACGAAGGCGAGCATGGCAATGGAACCGGGTTGAATGACCGTCATTCGTGACCATACAAAAAGGAACCCCACCTTTCTGCCGAAGGCACGGGTCAGGTAATGGTAGTCGCCGCCGGTATGGGGATAAGCCGTTGCGAGTTCTGCATAGCACAATGCGCCCATCAACGAGATGACGCCACCTGCCAGCCAGGCGAGAAAAAAGACATCTTCCCTTCCGGTATTGGCCGCAATCAGAGAAGGGGTCTTGAAGATACCGGTCCCGATCACGACCCCCACGATGAGCGCTATCATATCGCCCATTGAGACGGTCTGTTTGGGCACGCTGCTCTTTTCCAACACGTCGCCTATCTGCTGGCCGGAAAGATCACCCATTGAACTCTTGCCCCACCCCTCATTCTATATCACAGAGGTCGGATTCTTTGTCAAGCTCTCAAAGACACTTTATCCTTTATCGACCTTGAGGTTGAATATTCTCAAGCCACCACCGGGCAATCTCCCCTCGGTAGGCAAACCAGACATGATGCCCATTCTTAATATACTCGATCAACCTTTCCCACACATAACATGCTTCGGGCCTTCCCGAAACAATGGCATGGATTCCTCCCAAAGCAAAGAGCGTGGGGATCCTTTCTCCGAGAGCATAATGCGCATCAAAGCCCGCTTTCAAATAGTCGAAAGCCATATGGGGCCCCACTCTGTCCACATAATAAAGTCGATGATCGCTGAAGCCCCTCAGACGATACGGTACTTCGACCAAGACCTTTCCCTTATGTTTGACGAGGTAAGGAAGCTCGTCATCCTGAAGATCCGCGTGCCAGAGGAATCCGGCATCCATGACCAGTTCGACCGTATCCTTGTTGCAGTGAATACCCGGAGAAAGCCAGCCCACGGGACGGATCCCGGTGATCTTCTCCAAAATGGAGATCGATTTCTTGATCGCTGCCTTTTGCTCCGCTCTCGTCATATCGGACATATAGATGCCTTGGTCATAGGAATGGGCCACGATTTCGTGGCCCTCTTGAGAGGCCCTCTTCACGATGTCCGGATACCGCTCGGCCGCCATGCCGCTGACGACGAGGTTGAATTTCATGTTATGCCTTTTGAACATGTCAAAGAGGCGCTCAAACCCGACCCTGAAGCTGTATTCAACCGAGGTGCTGACCGACAGATCATTCTTCGGTTTTTTCGGCGTAGCCCAGACCGCACCCGGTGGCGGGTTTTTCATCAGCTCGTCTGGCCCCCAAAACTCCAGGGCAAAATTGATGGGAATCACAACCCGCGCTTGATTGGGCCATCTCACTTTTTCCGCACGTTCTTGATAAGGGATAAATATTTTCTCCATAATCTGTGCTCCTCCTTCAAACTTATCTCCTTCCTATGTCGAAACTTCGCTGTCCCATAGCAGGATGCCCTTGCACTGGTATACGATACGCTCTCCCGCCGATCTCTGCACCCCTGTTAGACAATCCCAAGGACTCGTAATCCTCTCTGCAACCATCCGTCCGGAAACGGAATGTGCAGCAACCATACAAAGAGACCATAGAAACATCCAAAAGCTGAAGCAGATAGTCCCAGTGAAATCCCCCATCTTTCCTTACCATGGAGTCTTAGGTAGAGGAAGGTGAAGAGTGGAATTGAAATGGGAAACCCAATCAGGAGAATCAGCAAGAAGAAACCCATTGCCCATGCGGAGGCCCAGAGCATCTTGCGGGTCGGCAATGGCTGATCCACCCTTTCTAAAGAGACCTTTTCTCCCCCTGGTTTCTTCTCGGTCGCCTCCTCCCCTTCAAACAATCCGAGGAATAGCTCTCCGATCGTTATGAAGAAAACCAAGATGCCTATGGTGACGGGAAATACCGCCGTTCTGAGCGGCCATTTCAGGGCTGTGACGACCACCCACGCTGCAACCCCTATCAAACCAAGGCTCATCATCATTTTGCCGCCATATCTCATGTGCCGGCTTCCTTCGTTCTCAATATTCTCTCCTTGAGAAACGGGTAGAAGGCAACTCCCACAGCAATAAGAAAGAGGAGGATCGTCCCTTTACGAAGCAGCCAGGACCCTCCGTATCGCGATACGGAGACCGAGAGGTAAAATTCGGCAATGCGGCCAAGAATATATCCCAGGGCGAAGGGCGGACGGGGCCAGCCAAATCTTGCCATTAAGACCCCGATACCGCCAAAAATCAGCAATACGATAAGGTCATTCATATTATTATTTGTTGTAAAGGCCCCAATAAAGCAGAGAAAGAAGAGAAAAGGTACGATCAGGTTTCCGCGAACTCTTGTCAGCCTTGCAATACGGTTGATAAAAAGAAGGCATATCGTCACCACAATAATATTGGCGACGACGATCGTCCAGACCATCGAGAACGTCAAAGTCAAATGTTTTGTCAGCATATCGGGCCCTGGAACGATTCCCATAATGAGAAAAGCTCCCAGAAGAATAGCCATACCCGGCCCTGCAGGGATGCCAAAGGCCACAGTAGGAATCAGCGCCCCTCCCTCCTTGGAGTTATTGGCTGCACCTGGACCCAGGACTCCTCTGATATCTCCATGACCAAATCCAGTTCGTTCCTCCCGGCTCCCCGCACTATGAGTGGCCTGAGCATAGGCAATCCATTGGGCAACTCCTCCACCAATGCCGGGAAGCATCCCAACCAGAGCACCGACGATGCTGCAGCGCACCGTGAGCCAGAAGTGGCGAAAGGTATCCCTCACCCCTTCCATAACCCCCCTTCCAAGATTCTCAGCAGGAGCCTCACCGGCAATTGCTGTTCCTCGAACGATCAGCTCAATAATCTCAGGAATCGCGTAAATTCCTATCATCACAGGAACCAGAGGTATCCCGCCCCAAAGGTAGACCAGTCCAAACGTATAACGATGAATCCCCGCATAAGGATCCTGGCCGACCAGAGAACACATAAAGCCAAATCCCCCGGCCATCAAACCCAGAAGGGAGCCCCTTTTCCCTTGCCCGCTCAAGGAAGAAATGCAGGTCAGCCCAATGATGATCACCATAAACATTTCAGGAGAACCGAAGGCCAATACCAGAGGACGAACCACGGGTATGGCAAGGGTCAGGGCAGCCGCCCCGATCAATGCCCCGACAAGAGAGCTCATCAGGGCCGCGCCCAATGCCCGGCCAGCCTCCCCTTTCTTGGCCATGGGGAATCCATCCACAATCAGGGCTACTGCCACCGATTCTCCCGGAATCCCAAAAAGGATAGAGGTAATGTCTCCTGTCGTCGCACAGACGGAGTGCATCCCCAACAGAAACGGGAAAGCCTCAGCCGGGGTCATTTTATAAACGAATGGAAGCATCAGGGCTAAGGTCGTGCCTCCCCCTAACCCCGGAAGGATTCCCACCCAGAAGCCAATGGCGGCTCCGACCAGCATAAAAACAAATGGCTTCAACTGGAAGATCAGCAATAATCCATCGATAAAAGAGTTGAACATCCTTGACTCCGAAAAACTTATACAAACGGAGAAATCATTTCTCAAAACTTTACGAACTTGCCGAATTCCTTGACCACGTCAGCGGGTTGGTTGAACACGTATTGAAGAGCCTTTAAGCAATCCTCAGGCCGTACGTATTCAACATCCATCTTGCTCTTTTCGGCATCCGCCAGGAAACCGGGGTCATTAATCGTTTTAGCAAAAGCATCCCTTAAAGTCTTCACCACTTCCGCTGGCGTCCCTGGAGGCGCGATAAGCGGTTTTCCCATCCTGTTGACTGAGGCAAGCATTGACACCACAGTCTTTCCCATCTTTTCACTTACAAGGTCAACATCCACGGGAATATGCTCAATGCCTTTTTGAGAAACACTGGTACGGAGAAGAGGACGCACCAAGCCCCTGTCGACATAGGGTTTACCTGAATTGTAAGCAAAAACGGCGGCATCTGTCTCTTTCCGCTCGAGCGCCAAGATGGTTTCCGGTGTTCCACCATAATCGACCAGCTTCGCATTGAGTTTCAAGAAGTTCATGAGCATAAGGGAATATTGCGTACCGAAGGCGGTAGGACCCTGACCTGCAACAAATATCGTCTTTTCTGCCTTCTGAAGATCCTGCATGCTTTTGTAAGGCAGGTCGTTCCGGATATAGAATAACGATGAATCCACAGAGGCTGAACACAACCAGGCGAATTTGGTTAAATCAAACTTCATCCCTCCCACCTTCAATAGTTGCACAAAGGGGAGAGTCTTGCTCACTCCCCCGATGGTCAGGCCGTCTGGCTTGGCCACATTGTAAAGATGGTTGGTAGCGGTAATGCTGTCACCTCCGGGCATGTTGTCAACAATAACAGTCGGTTTCCCGGGAATGTGGTTTGGCAGATGTCTCGCCACAAGCCTAAACATTCGGTCGTAGCCCCCTCCTGCCGAAAAACCAACAATAAGTGTAATGACCTTACCCTGATAGTACGGTGCCGCAAGAAGGTTGGAAGTCCCGATTAACGAAGAAAAAAGAAGAAAAAGAAAAAACAAACATACCCTCTGCTTTCTCATATTTCTTTCCTCCTTTCTTGAATGGAGAACTGTAAGTCTCTTGCAACCGATTGCGCTTCACTATTAGCTTTAATCCCGTTTAATGTCAAGCTATTTTCTGATTTGGCAGCCTCCATCTCCTCGACTCTTCAATGGTACCACGGGCAGAGCCCGTGGTACCATTTACAGTCCGCCTTCGCCAAAAGAGGGCTACTGCGATGCATCCGCCAAGGGGGCACGGGTTTCCATCTTGCCGAATCTCCTTTCCGCCTTCCCCCACGCGTAAACCCCGTGTACCCGTCGGGGGCGGACGGGAGACCAAACCGAAAAACGGCAATTGGGTGACAATAAAGGGAGCAAGGGACAATAATTGTGACGGATGTGCCGGTCTAAGTCTTCTTATGATAGCTGGCATTAAAAGAACATCTTGGGTAATGTTAAAGAATCATTATAGATTTCAACAAATTATTCTTCCTCAGTCAAGACGCTCAAATTGGATTGGCAAAGAAATTGCTTTCATTTGGTTAACGATTCAGTGCCGGATATTCAGAGGCTCTTGCCGGAGAAAGGAGGGGCCCGATGACCTTCGAACAATGGGCAGAAGAAATGAAGAAGGGATTATCCCTCCAGAGTGATGGGAACCCGAAGGATCCCGGTCGATACGACTCGACCATGAGTTGGAATTATAATCGCTTTGAAGGGGAAAACGACGAAGAAGAACCACCCTCCCACCCATCTCGACACTCTTAGTCTATGTTTACCCCGTTAGAAAGGACGGGGATTTAGCCTCGCCCTCCCTGCCTGAAATAGGCAGGGATAAGGGAATCAAGACTCTCCCAAAATCTTCCCCATGGATGGCGGGATGATCTAACGGGGTAAAGGTACGTTCCCTTGACCGAAATCGATCAACGAAACCCTCAAGACCGCAGGAAACAATCGACTCCTGCCCTGAGTTGGCATACCTTTTTTGGCCGGAGGCGAGGATTCAGAAGGAGATCGGATCGAGGGAAAGGCGGATATGTAGACCGTTACAGTTCCAAATTATTCTTCTTCCTGATTTTGATCATCGGCCTGAATATCCTTGATGTGGTCTTTACCATGATGATCTTGGATCAAGAAGGATGGGAACTTAATCCCATTGTCCGGTCTGTGATGAATCTCCATGGAGATAGATTCTGGATCTGGAAATTTGCAATTGTCTCTCTTTGTTTAACCCTCTTATGCCTTCACAGCAAATTTAGGCCTGTTAAACAGGTGATTGTCGGGCTCTGTCTGATCTATCTTCTGACCATTCTTTATCAGCTATTCATCCTCCTTCGTCTCTAGTTTTCCAAATCAAGATTTCTTTGAAAAATATTTTCATATCAATAAGATGTTCGACCTCAATCCACAAAGGGTGTTGATTTGTTGTGGAATTCCGTTTTCTGGCTCTTGAAGGATGCTGGTTCCCCGACTCTGCCTAATAACTGGGCATTCCTAATCGCTCGAATCTTAAGGTTTTTCGCTTCAAGAAGAATAATGAGGCGTGAATCTCCTAATGGCCCAATTCATACCGGGAGATTTTCCGTTCCCCTAATCGTATGGGGACTACGACGGCCAACATACAAAGCACCAGAACAAACGAGAAGGAGCCTATGAGCCATAACCATTGGAACCCTTTGAGGTTGCTCCCGCGGATCCCTGCCATGAATACATGATAGACAGGACCCGCTTCAAGAACGATGACAGAAGCGATAAACCCGATGCACAAGGTCATATAGAGGAGACCACCCAGGCTGGTCACAGACTGCGCCGGGTTTTCAGATTGAAAGTCCGGGTAGATTGCTCCCAGACCGATTCCCATTGAAATAATACCGGGAACCATAAAGAAAATAGTGACGATAGAAATGGCCATCATGAAAGGGGTCACATGAAGGAGGAGATTGGTCACGACGATCAATAATTCGGACAGAAGAAGGAGAGGAAGAACGTAGACAAGAAATTTGATCCAGAGGTAAGTCCGAATCGATACGGGAGAGGATTTCACGATCCAGAAGGCATTGCCCTCAATGCTCACCGCGGGAAAGACAAATCGGGCCGACACCGCGCTCAGAACAAAAGCCGCCAGCCCCATATTCAAGAAAGAGACCAGGTTCTGGAGATACTCCGTCTTGATCGCTCCCTTTTCCAGGGGGAGAACGGAAAAATTGTAAAGATAGATCACGATCAGGCCTACGATCAGAAAGACCTGGGACCACTGGGTCTGATCGCGGAGAAAGATCTTAATCTCTTTGACGGCGAAAGCCCGAACAGGTCCGGAAAGAAACTTCAGGAAGAATTCAATCCTATTTCTTTTGAATCTCAGAGACGAAAAAAATCTACGGGGCACGGTTTGTGCCTTCGATAGGCCTTTAAAATAGACCGCTCCCGAAACCCAGGTCGTGATGAAGATCATTGTGACGGCACAGCTCCAGGAAAGGGCTGAATTGAATAAGACCTCTTTCAGGCTGCCTGAAAAGCAAGCCCGTTGGCTGTCAAAAAACCAGGTGGTTGGAAGCACGGGCGAATGAGAGGTCTCCAAGTTCTTGAGATAGACCATGAACGTCATAAATGACTCCGGACGGGCAAACCTCTCCGGTCTCATCAGACGAAAAGAAACGAGGAGAAGGAGAAATAAGAAGAGCCCCAAGAAGATGAAGACCGTTCGAATCCGGCCCGCGGGTAGTAACATCGCAACCACCATCACCAGAAGAGCACTCAGGCTGGATGCGATCAGGCAGAAGGGAAGAAGGTTGATCCCCAGCATGGCATAGAAGAAGGGACCTCCCTGGTAGACGATGCCATAAGGGAGGAAGAAGGGGAGGCTGTAGATCAAGACCATCCAGGAACTATCGAAGGTGCTCTCAATCCAACGGCTGAGAAAAATCTTCTCCCTTGAAACAGGCATGGAGTGGACAAGAGACAGGTCTCTGCTCAGATAGAGTTTGGAAAGGGTGGTCAGGATTCCGCTGAAGATCAGGATTGAAAAAAAGGTGATGATCGCCATGGAAAGAAGCTTGAAGGCAAGGATATCACCGAATTCCTCCAGATGATGAAAATAGGCCAGGACCCTGTAAAAGATAGAAAAACTCCCTCCCCAGAAAGCGAGACCGATCCCGCCGAAAAGGAATAATCTCAGTTTTCGGCCTCTCAGACTATGGGAGATCCTCCGGTTTTTGAAAAAGAAGAAACGGGGTCTCAAGAGGACCAGGATCTCTCTCACGGGACAGATTCTCCTTCCGTGAGAATCAGGAAGACCTCTTCGAGATCTCCCTCCCGGACCTGGGCCTTCCGCCTCAGCTCTTCAATCGTTCCGGCCGCGATTAAGGATCCTTTGTGGATGACGCCAAGGCGGTCACAAACATCCTCTGCCACGGCCAGGGTGTGAGTCGACATGAATACGGTCTTCCCCGCCTTCGCAAGTTCCCGCAGAAGGTCCTTGACCATGCGGATTCCCGCGGGATCGAGTCCGACCATGGGCTCATCGACAATGATCACCTTTGGATCATGAAGCACAGCCGCGCATATGATCAGTCGTTGTTTCATGCCGTGGGAATAGGACTCGATCAGCTCATCCGCCCAGTGATGAAGAGAAAACTGTCTTAAGATCTTTTCTGCTCCCTGATCAAAGAGGCGGTCTTCGATGTCGTAGAGGTCGGCCGTGAATTTCAAGAACTCCATTCCTGTCAGCTTCTCATACAAGAAGGGGCTGTCCGGTATGAAACCAATTTTTCTCTTTGCGTCTTCCGGTCGGTCGGCCATGTTGATTCCGTCGATCGTGACGAAGCCTTCAGAGGGCGCAAGGATACCGCCCATCATCCGGAGGGTGGTGGTTTTGCCGGCACCGTTGGGGCCGATGAATCCGTATATCTCTCCTTCCGAAACCGAGAGATTGAGTTGGTTTACGGCCACAATGTCTCCAAAGCGCTTTGTCAGATTCTTGAGTTCGATCATCTTTCACCGCCCACAGAATAACTCTACCAGTTACTCAGTCATTCAGTTACTGGGTTATTCAATAAGTGAATGACCAATGACTGAATAACTCAATAACTGATAATTTGGTAACTACTCATAAGAAAGGATCTCCAACTTGACCTTCCCGATCATTTGAACCAGATCGACCTGCCGCTCCATTCCCCGCACAAAGCGGATATGGGTCACATCGGCAGGCAACTGATCCATGACGGCATCGGCTGTGATCCATGTGCCAAGATAGAAGACATTCCACGCATGGTAATAGAATTGTCCCTTCTGGTAGACAATCCCTGCCTCGACCTGTGCCGGAATGCCCGAAGCCCTCGCCAGCGCTGCCAGAAGGACTGCATGCTCATTACAATCACCCATTCGATGATGAAGTGTCTCAAGGGCATTGGGCACCGAAAGGACAGGTCTTTTTTGAATGTTCTTGTTGACCCATGTGACCAACTTCTTGGCTTTGACAAGGAGCGGATCGTTCACTGAAACGATCTCTCTTGCTTTGATTTGAATCTCGGGATGGTCCGATTGAATAAAGGGGGTTGCCTCCAGATGGGTCTTCCCATCCTCAAAAACCATCTTTCCCTTCATGAAGGATAAAAGACTTGAAGCCGGTTCCTTGCGAATGGTCAGCCTATTGTTTTCGAATGACTGCCGGCCTCCCCTTAAGAAGACCTCTCCCGGTGGCCGGGTCTTTTCGACCTGCCCGATCCCGTCTATTTGAATCTTCAATTCCCGAAGTCCTGTGGCCTCAGGGAGGATCTTACCCGCAGGAATGGAGGCAACCTCTGCAAGGTCCGCTCCCTTGGAAAGGGTCACCTTATCCAAGGCTGCCTCCCGCGAGACCCGCTCAAGTCCGATCCCCAGAGATCCCTCTTCTTTTAGAACCGTCCCGTCTTCTCCAATCCAGGCAAACTGAGGGACTCCCATGAAATGGACCGATACCTTTTTCGCTTTCTTCGGACCTCCCAGGATCGGAATGGTCTCTTCGACCAGCACGTCAACCTTGACAGGCCTTTGGGCCATTGTGGCCGGGTCAAAAACATGGAAGGTTCTGCTATCCCCCGGGATGAGGTCTTCATAACGGATCGCCTTGAGCAAACCCACCGAAAGATAGGATTCTTTCTCAAGAGTGAGATCGACCTTCTGCTCAGAACCCGCCTGATCCGTAAAAAGCGTGAGGACCTTGCCTTGAAGGACCCCCCGGGCCTTGAAACGGAAAAGGCTTGATTGCAATTCAAAATCGAAAGAAGAGAGGGTCAAATCGGGATGAAAATTTCCTTCTGTCTTGAATCGGATCTCCTGAAGCATACCCATGATATTAACCCGCATGAAGACCGATTCAAAGATCCTGTAACCTTCACCTGTCTTATAGAACTGCCGGTGCGCATAACCGATCTTCTGCCCCTGTTGAGAAATATTCATCCAGGTCTCTTGATCTGCTCCGATCTGCCCAGTCAAAATGCGACCGGCCTTCTGCTCGGCGCCCTCCTCCAAAACGCCAAGCCGAAGGATAAGCAAAAAAGCGAAAAGGAGGATAAACAAACTTCCGACGATCCAGTGTCCCTTGACCTTCATAAAAGATCTCAAAAACGATTTTTCGATCTTTTGAAATTCTTTCAAGAATTATACGTTCGATTCATAAGAACGGCAAATCCAATTCTTCTTCGTCTTATTCGTTTCCTTCTCAAGCATCTATTCCAGCTCACCATTGCCCGCCATTGAATGGACATTTTTGTCCACGCTATGAGAAATGAGAAACGATTCTATCGCGAACCGATCGGCTTCTCTATTAAAATTACTATGAAGTTTCAATGGCTTATATCAATCATGCCCACTCAAGTCGATTTGGCAAAAAAGTTGCTTCTAAATCCGTCATGAGAGTTATACCGTGTTCTACATTGCCCGAAACTGACAGGCGGACTCTTCCGGATCGCAGAAAGAAGCCGACACCGATGTTGAGCCGCTACACTTTTTTCGGTCGAAGGCGAGGGTTCCAAAGAGAATCGGATCGACAGAAAGGCGGGTATACGGACCGCTACAGCTCAAGAGTCTTCCTGCTTTTCTTCACGGTGCTATGCCTGAATATTGTTGATGTCTTCCTCGCCAATACGATCGTTTATCGAAAGGGATGGAAGTTGAATCCTATGGTCCGCTTCATCATGGAGATGAGCGGGGAGAGGTTTTGGATTTGGAAATTTGCTGTCCTCGCCGTTGCTTTGGTCATCTTATGCCTCCACATTAATTTCAAACCGGCAAGAACGATCATCCTGATCCTCGGCTTTATCTACTTCCTAATTATTCTCTACCAGATATCCCTTCTTATCTGTCTGTAAGGACTGACAACAATTTTACGAATCAAAAAGGCGTGTGTCAGGAGACCAGCCTATCAGTCGGCAGATCATCAGGGACACAAGTGTATCAGGATACCAGAAGGCCAGTGGGAAGAATAGCAGCGGCCAGGACATCAGATCAAAACCTGATTCCCTGATATCTGATCATCTGGCTACTGATATGCTGATGACATGATATGCTTTTTTGCCGGCTTCCCTTCCCACTGATCCTCTGATGCGCTGATCTGTTTCCTTTTCGATCCATTCGTCTCATTCGCTGTCATTCGTGATGTTCGTTTCTATTTTCTAAGGGAGCTCCGATACAAACTTTTTGACCTGATACTCCCACTCCTGGGTTAAGAGATCCAGACACGTCTGGCCCTTTTCCTCACATACGGTGGCATTCACATAACCTCCTCCACCTTCAAAATAGAGGCACTCAGGCGTCTCGTCCGTCATTTCGAGCCCCACGCCTCCTTTTCCGAAAAAGCGTTTCATCCGCTCAAAGAGCTCTTTGGGTGGCAGCTTTGTCCTGGCTTCCAATTTGATCATCTTCTTCCCTCTCTTGATGGAATGGAGTCTTTAGGAATATCTCTTCAAGATATGCTGGGCGATCATCAACCCACCGAGGACTTCTCCTTCCATGCCTAAGTAAGGAAAGTTCTCTTTTCCAACGAAGAAAAAATCTTTTGATATTTGGAGAGGGACCACACCTTCCCGCCATCGGAAATCGGAAGGGGCCTCGTAAAAGAAATGGGGATAAGTCCAGGAGGGATATTGTCTCCTCGCCCAATCCCAATCCATAAAATCGATATGTTCTTCAAGAAATGGGATGAGGCGGTATAAATGTTCCATCACCCCTTTTTGATGTTCGGGGAGTGAATCTGAACCCCAGTCTTCAGGAGCCATCAGGCTTTCAACGGTGAGGGCTCGTCTTCCTTCAGGGGCTTCTGTCTCATCTCCCTTCTGGCTCAGACTGAGAAAGAGAACGTTTCCTCCCTCATACGGTCTGTTCAGATCCGAGATGGAGACAAGGAGTTCCCTCATACCGACGGGGATCACTCTCTCACGGACTCCCAAGAACAGAGGGACGACCACATATCGGAATGGAATCTTCTCTCCCCACCTGGAAAGCAGCCTTTGCTTATTTCCCAATAAGGTTGAAAGCCGGTGAAGAGGAGAATTAAAAATAAGGAATCTGGATCGAAAAGCTCTTGCGTCTTCCTTCAGTGAGACAGTGATCCCCCTCCTCCATCTCTTCTCCACCCTGTCCACTTTTTCAATCTCTTCAATCTCTCCACCGGATTGAAGAAATTTTTCCCGGACCTTCCCTCTCAAGACTTCAAAATCGACTTCGGGTTTCCCTGTGTCTGCTCCATCGCAAAATAAGAGATAATGCGCCAATGACAACGGGACTCGGTCTGAAAAAAGATTTCCCCAGGAGATCAGTTGCATCTTAATGAATTCCCTAAACTCTTTCGAAAAAGGAGCGAGCCTCTGATCGATTCTTCCTTTCGGGAGAGGGTCGAAAGGCCACCACTTCCTCATCAGGGACCGAGATCGAAGGGGAAAGACCGACCGTGCCCCTTCCTTCGCCTTTTCCGTCTTTAAAAGAGGCTGAAGTTCCTCCATTTCGGTATAAAAACTTTTGATCTGATCAACCTCTTTCGGAAACTCCCTTTCCAACTCCACCTGAAGCATCGATCTCCGGCAAAAAAGGTCGATCCTGCTCCGGGGAAGGATCACCTGAAAGGCGGCCTTCTCTCCCGGTTTTTTCAACCCCCCTTCTTCCCGCCGGGTCCCCTGACGATCGCTCATGGCTAAAGAAAGATCCAGATCCCTGGAAATCCTCTTCAAAAGGTCCCCCTTGATATGCTTCTCTGAAAAGTTTGAAAAGGGTGTAAAACGATACCCCTTTTCCTTGTATAAGGAGTCGTATTGACCCTCTTTCAGAAGCAGGACGGAGTGGTGTCCTTTTGATAAATAGGCTCCGGCAACCAAACCTCCAAGGCCAGAACCCAATATGATCACATCATACCCGTCGTCCAGTCGTTTCACCCAGGCCTCACCGCCGTGCAAAAGTGATTCAGTCTGTAGAGTTTAGAAGTCATCATGAGGAAAGATCAAAAGGATTGGGTGGGAGTGAATGAGAAGAAGATCAGACAAACTCGATAGGCTCTTCCTCCTTCTCCGCTTTGACAATCTCTCCGATGGCGAAGGCCCTTTCGCCCATGGAGTTGAGCCTTCCCAGGATCTCCTCATTTTCTTTCGCCTTAATGATCAGAATCATCCCAATCCCATTATTGAAGGTTCGAAGCATCTCGTCTTCGGAGATATTCCCCTTCTCTTTCAAGAAAACAAAAATGGGAGGAATCTCCCAGGACCCTTTGTGGATGATCGCCTTACAACCCTTCGAAATGATTCTCGGGAGATTACCTGTGATGCCCCCGCCGGTGATATGGGCAATCCCTCCGATGTTGAAACTTCGAGTGAGGTTTAGAACCGTCTTGACATAGATCTTCGTGGGCCGCAGAAGCTCTTCGCCCAGTACCTCTCCGATCTCCTCAACCCTCTCCCCCAGGTTCATCTTATGGTGATCGAGAAGCACCTTCCTCACTAAGGAGTAACCATTGCTATGGAGTCCACTCGAGGCAATGCCGATCAATTTATCACCCACGGTCACCGTGGACCCGTCAATCAATTGAGCATCCTCCACAATCCCTACGGCAAACCCGGCCAGATCATACTCCCCTTCTTTATAAAACCCTGGCATTTCTGCCGTTTCGCCGCCGATGAGAGAACATTCCGCTTCGGCACATCCTTTCACGATCCCGCTCACCACTTTCATGGCTTTCTCCGGATTCAGTCGAGAAGTGGCAAAATAATCCAAAAGAAAGAGCGGTTTCGCTCCGCTGACGACAATATCATTGACACACATGGCCACCAAATCGATCCCGACCGTATCATGGCGGTCCATCATGAATGCGATCTTCAATTTCGTTCCAACGCCATCCGTCGATGAGACCAAAATCGGCCTCTTATAACGTTCCAGGTTCAACGAAACACAACCTGCAAAACCCCCGATCTTTGTCAACACTTCCGGTCGAAAGGTCGATTCCACCATCGGTTTGATGGCTTGAACAAAGGCATCGCCTTTTTCAATATCGACCCCTGCGTTCTTATAGGAGGACTTCTTCATTGATTCTCTCTTCCAAAAAGACCTGGGAAAAAACCAGTATACCTTTTTGAGATTTTTCGGCTTTTCAGAAATCTCTTTAAGGTTAAAGTAATTTTAGATTAATGGATGAAACGTAAAATGTCAACCCTTCGGCACCGCTCCGGGGTCATCTCCCGAGTTACAGGTTGCCTGAAGTGCCAACGTTTGTAACTGAGCCCTTTAGGGCTGATCAATCAGGGCTGAAGCCTCGAAATCCGTACCCACGGCGGAGCGATTATCTTCCCCCTGCCAAATTTCTTCCTTGCGGAATCGGGTGAACTCTGTTAATTTATATTGATTTATTTCAATCGGGTCGATGAAAGATGAGAGTCGAAGAATTCGATTATTCCCTTCCTTCTTCCTTAATTGCACAATACCCACCCGCCCAAAGGGGAGAGTCCCGCTTAATGGTGCTGCATCGATCCCGTGAGACAATTGAACATCGGGAGTTTAAGGATATTCCGGATTATCTTCATCCCGGGGACCTCCTCGTCATGAATAACACACGGGTTTTACCGGCTCGTTTGATCGGAAAAAAGGAGACCGGAGGAACGTGCGAGATCCTTCTCATCCCTTCATGGAACGGAGAGAAGGAAGCATGGGAGGTTCTGATCAAAAGAGCGAGAAAGCTGAAAGAAGGATCCCGAATTCAATTCGGAGAGGGCCTTTCCGGAGAAGTGAAAGAGGTGAAGGACGGAAAGGGGAAGATCCGCTTCTCCAGTCAAGGAGAAATCATCGAGATTCTACGTCGGATCGGCCATGTGCCACTCCCCCCTTACATCAAGAGAAAGGATGAGCCCCTGGACAGGGAACGGTATCAGACCGTCTTCGCAGAGAGAGACGGCTCGATTGCCGCCCCCACCGCAGGCCTCCATTTCACCCCATCCCTCCTTGAATCGCTTAGAGGCCGAGGGGTCAGCACCCTACTGACGACCCTCCATATCGGGATAGGAACTTTTGCGGCGGTAAAGGTTAAGAATGTCGAGGACCACTCGATGGAGGCAGAATGGATAGAAATCCCGGAGGAAACGGCGACAAGAATTGAGGAGACGAAAAAGAGAAAGGGGAGGGTCATCGCTGTGGGGACCACTGCGACCAAAGCCCTCGAATCCTTCTCCGGCCCGGACGGACAAGTCAAATCCGGGAAAAACCTCTCTTCCCTTTTTATCTATCCTCCCTATCATTTTCGGGTGATCGATGGGCTGATCACCAATTTCCATCTTCCGAAGTCTACACTGGTCATGTTGGTATCGGCCTTCGCAGGAAAAGAGTTGCTGATGAAGGCTTACGGAGAGGCCATCGACCGGGGATATCGGTTCTACAGCTATGGCGATGCCATGCTCATTCTATGAGAACAGTATCCCCTTTCGCCCGTCCTTTAGTAAAGGGGGATGGGGAGATTTGGGATTTGAAATTTGGACTTTGAAATTTGACCGGCAAGTGCCCCGCAAGCTCCGCCTTGCCTGCCTGCGGTAGGCAGGGGCGGGGAGCTTCACATGAATTATTAAAAAATGGCTTTTCAATTTGAAATTCTAAAAAGAGACACCTCTTCGAAGGCGAGGCTGGGAAGGATTGATACAGACCACGGCTCTTTCACGACCCCTGCCTTCCTTCCGGTAGGGACTCAGGGCACTGTCAAATCCCTTACTCCGGAGGATTTGAAAGAGGTAGGCGTTGAGGCGATATTGGGAAACACCTACCACCTTTATCTCAGACCAGGGCATGAAACCATTGGAAGACTGGGAGGGCTCCACACCTTCATTCATTGGGACCGGCCGATTTTGACGGACAGCGGAGGATACCAGATCTTCAGCCTGGCAAAGCTCCGAAAGATCTCAGAAAATGGAGTAACCTTTCAATCTCATATCGATGGATCTTCTCACGGCCTCACCCCTGAAAGGGTTGTGGAGATTCAAGGGACCCTCGGTTCTGACATTGCTATGGTATTGGATGAGTGTACACCCTACCCTTCGTCTTATGAGGATACAAAGGCTTCCGCCTCGCTGACGATCCGCTGGGCGAAGAGATCATTGGAACATAAGGGGGAATATGAGGGCGGAAAAGGCCCAGCCCTCTTCGCCATTGTGCAGGGAGGCATGTATCAGGACTTAAGGCAGGAGAGTGCGCAAACCCTGGTGAAGATGGGCTTCCAGGGATATGCGATTGGCGGTCTCAGCGTGGGCGAGCCCAAATCTCTGATGCGAAGCGTCCTCGAATGGACCACTCCCATTCTCCCTGAAGATCATCCCAGATACTTAATGGGTGTCGGAATGCCGCAAGACATCCTCGACGCGGTGATCTTCGGGATCGACATCTTCGATTGCGTCCTTCCCACAAGGAATGCCCGAAACGGAATGCTCTTCACCTCTCAGGGAAAGATATCGATCAAACAGGCTCAGTATACGGAGGACGAAAGACCGATCGACCAAGCCTGCGGTTGTTACACCTGTCGCCACTATTCCAGGGCTTATCTTCGGCACCTCTATCTGGCCAACGAAATCTTATCTTCAAGGTTGAATACCATACATAATCTTTATTATTATATGAATATGATGAGGGACGTCCAAGAAGTGATCCGAGAGGGACGGCTCATGGACTTTTATAACAGTCGCGTCTCATACACTCATCAAGATCTGGGAGAAAGCATGGCACAGAACGCGTAATCTATCTCAAGTCCGTGTAATCGTATTCGAATCCCTGCCTGTCGGCAGGCAGGAGTTTAAATAAAAAGGAGGATTTATGGGAACAGAGCTGGCTTATGCAATGGGTGCACCCGGAGGAGGTGCAGGACAAGGATCTTCGCTGATGAGTTTCCTCCCCATTATCTTGATTTTTGTGATCTTCTACTTTCTGCTGATTCGACCCCAGCAGAAACGCGCCAAGGAGCATCGGAACTTATTGGCAAACCTCAAGTCAGGAGAGTACGTCTTAACCAGCGGCGGAATCTACGGTAAGATTACCGGTATTAAAGACAACATCATCACGGTTGAAATCTCCGACAAGGTCAGAGTGAAGATGAATCGGGGAAATATTGCAGGAGTCGTAAAGCCCGACGTGATGAAAACCGACTAACACAAGTTCGGATTGCAGAATGCGCCTGCCGACCGCAGGCAGGGATTGCGGAGTATAAATTCCTTTGCAAATTCCGCATTCCGAAATCCACAATCAGCAATTGGAAGGCCCCTTGCTCTAAACTCTGTTTTAGGGCTATAATCCACGAGGAGGTGAAACATGAGACCCTATGAAACGATTCTGATTCTTGACCCCGATCTCGAAGAAGCACAGGCACAATCCGCCATCGAAAAGGCCAAGGGAATTGTCACCCAGAATAAAGGAGAAATCCTCAAGATCGAGGATTGGGGAAAAAGAAAACTCGCCTATCAGGTCAAGAAGAAATCGAAAGGCCATTATATTCTGATCCATTTTTCCGGATCGCCCACTTTAGTCGCCGAATTGGAGAGAAATTTCCGGGTTATGGATGCTGTCATCAAGTTTCAATCTGTTCGGTTGGAACCAAGCGGGGCCCCTTCTTCAGAGACTTCTATCCCAGAGGAACCCATGGGTGAAGAATCGGAGGCAGGCGCCACTGCCCCGCCTCCGGCCGCCACCGGGACGGACAAACAGGGGTGAAGGCATGCCCTCTTATAATCGAGTGATCCTCACAGGAAAGGTGGCCACTTTGCCCCAACGTCATTATCGTCCTGATGGATCACCCGCCCTTCAATTTCCCCTGGAGTTGGACGGCTTCGACTCGACTCGACGAGAAGTAACAGAACCACCTAGAAAAGAACAGCCTCCGACCAGCAGAAGGGCCGGCTTGAACCACAGGAAAGCGAGGAGTCTGATCGATGTGGTGGCGTTGGGAGAACTGGCTGAATTCAAACTCGACCTTCTCCAGAACGGCCAGCACGTTCTGGTTGTGGGCCATCTCAACCAGCGCCACTGGAAAACACCGGAGGGAATAAGACGAACACGCACGGAAGTGGTTGCTACGGACCTCCGAAGAGTTGAGGAAATTGAACAAACAGATATCTGTCCTGCCTGCGGCCTGCCCCGAACCGGTCTGGCACAGGTCAAGCAGGCAACAGCGGAAATGGATCCGAAAGAGAGGAGAAAAGGATGAAGAGACCTGCTGACGCGCCAGGACCCGACAGGAAGAAAAAGCCTTTTGTGAGGCGAAAGGTCTGTCGATTCTGCACCGATAAAAAATTGGATATTGACTATAAGAACCCGAGGATTCTCCGATACTTCGTAACCGAGAGGGGAAAGATCATTCCTCGAAGGATCTCCGGGAACTGCGCCAAACACCAGAGAGAAGTGACGGTCGCCATCAAGAGGGCACGCACGATTGCCATTCTGCCTTTTACTGCGGCGGCCAAGTAGTTGTAAGTTCGAAGCACTGAATCTGAAACGGCTAAAGCCCTAAACACGAAACTCTAAATCCTATACAAACTCGAAGTATAAAACTCAAAAGATTCGATTCTATGATTTCGAGTTTGGTGTCTTGGACATTTAAGTTTGTTTAGAGTTTGGCCTGCCTGCGCGAAGCCGCTTCGGCGAAGGCAGGGGTTTTGAGTTCAGGATTTCTCCCGGCGCTGTCGGGAGGCAAGGAGGAACCCATGCATGTCATTTTATTGGAAGATGTCCCGTCCCTTGGTAAGGCCGGAGATACGGTAAAAGTCTCTGAAGGGTACGGAAGAAACTACCTCATTCCCCAGAAAAAAGCCACCCTTGCGACGGAGAAGAACGTCAAGATTCTGGAGCACCAAAAGCGCCAGGTTCAGCAACGGTTGGGAAAGGTGAAAAAGGAAGTGGAGAAGATGGCCGAACAGATTGAAAAACTCTCGTGCAGCTTCACCAAACCGGTTGGAGAGAGCGGAAAACTGTTTGGCTCTGTCACCTCCATGGAGATTGAGGCCTATTTGAAGGCGAATGGCATCGATGTGGATCGTAAGAAGATCCTTTTGGAAGAACCCATCAAGAATCTGGGGATGTTCACCGTACCGATCAAACTCCATCCGGAGGTCACCGCCCAGCTCAAGGTCTGGGTCGCTCAGGAGCAGGAGTAAGGAACGCAACCCCCGGCCATCAATGACGAGGTTTTCTAACGTGGTGATATGGAATGAACGAAGTCGATCTCTCCTCCCATAAGCTTCCTCCTCAAAATATTGAGGCAGAGCAATCGGTCCTGGGAGGGATCCTCATTGAAAATGAGGCGATGAACAAGGTGATGGAAATCCTCACCCTCGATGACTTTTATCGAGAGGCCCACCGCAGGATCCTGAATGCCTTGATCAACCTCTCGGAACGGGATGAACCTGCCGATCTGATCACGCTGACTAATGAGCTTCGAAAGGACGGCCAACTCGATTCCATCGGAGGGGCCTCGTACCTCGCTTCCCTGATCGATTCCGTGCCCACGGCTGCGAATATCGAATACTACGCCAGGATCGTCAAGGAAAAGGCCGTCCTTCGGAAGTTGATTCAGACCTCAACCGAAATCATCACCCAGAGTTATCAGGACCGGGGGGATGTGGAAGGGTTTTTGGACGAGGCGGAGCGGGCGATCTTTGAGATCTCTGAAAGAAGGGTGAAACCTTCCTTTTACCCCATCCGGGATATTGTAAAGGAGAGTTTCAAGACCCTGGAGAAGCTCTTTGAGAAGAAAGAGCTTGTGACAGGAGTTCCTTCGGGGTTTAAAGAGCTCGATCGATTGACGGCGGGCTTTCACCCCTCGGATCTGATCATCGTTGCGGGAAGGCCGAGCATGGGCAAGACCGCTTTCTGCCTTAACCTCACACAGTATGCCGCGATCGAGAAAAGGATTCCTGTGGCCATCTTCTCATTGGAGATGTCAAAGGAACAGCTGGTCATACGCATGCTCTGTTCAGAAGCCCAGGTGGAGGGCACCCGGCTCAGGACAGGCTTCCTCATGGAAAGCGACTGGCCCAAGTTGACCCTTGCAGCGGGAAATCTGTCCGATGCACCCATTTTCATCGACGATACGGCCGCTGCCTCGGTCCTCGAATTGAGAGCCAAGGCCCGGCGTCTCAAGGCCGAACATGGTCTGGGCATGGTGATCATCGACTATCTCCAGCTGATGAAAGGGAGGACGAGGGTGGAGAGCCGGCAACAGGAGATTTCGGAGATTTCCCGATCCCTGAAGGCCCTGGCCAAGGAGCTCAATATCCCCGTCATCGCGGTCTCCCAGCTCAGCCGAAAGACTGAGGAACGAACCGGCAACAGGCCTCAGCTCTCCGATCTCCGCGAATCCGGGGCAATCGAGCAGGATGCCGATCTGATCCTTTTCATCTACCGGGACGAAGTCTATAACCGCTCGGAGGACAATCCGAATAAGGGCATCGCCGAGGTAATCATCGGGAAGCAACGCAACGGGCCCATCGGCACGATCAAACTGGCCTTTTTGGATAAGTTCACAGCTTTTAAAGACCTTTACAAATCTGACGGTGGAAATAGTTACGAGTAACCTATTTCGGATTTCGGGATGTTCAATCTCCGATTCTGGATCTAAATTCCGCACTCCGAATTCCGCATTCCGCAATTGGGACGAATAATGAATCTTCCTAATCTTCTGACCCTCTTCAGAGTCCTCTTGATTCCGCTCTTCGTCATCTTCATCATCAATAAACTCTTCGGGTGGGCCTTGATCACCTTTGCGGTTGCCGGAATCACGGATGGAATCGATGGATTCGTTGCGAGGATCACTCACCAGCGAACCGAATTAGGAGCCTATCTCGATCCAATTGCCGACAAACTCCTTCTCATTTCCGCCTATGTCACCCTCGCCATCATCGAAATCCTTCCCAGCTGGTTAGCGGTGGTCGTCGTCACACGGGATGTGATCATCCTCCTCGGCTTATTCGTACTGTTCCTCTTGAACTATCACCCGATGATCCGGCCGAGCCTGGTCAGCAAAGTGACCACCTTTTTTCAGATCTCTACGATCCTTCTTGTTTTCATGATTGATTATTCTCTTCTGTTCGAACGGCTCTCTGTCGTCGCCATCTACGGAACAGCCCTGTTCACCATCATTTCAGGAGCTCATTACATCTACTGGGGTGCTCAAATTCTGAACGGAAAAAAACATTGAACCGTGTCAAGCCCGCTCCTCCCTTCATCTCCCCCTTAATTTAAGAGGGAAAAAGAGGGAGGGTATGAAGGGGGGACAAAAGGGATTATTAGCGAGGGGGAGTCCCATGTCAACGATCATTGAAGTCATTGGAAGAGAGATACTTGATTCCCGGGGGAACCCTACGGTCGAAGTCGATGTCCTTCTGGAAAGCGGCATCACAGGCAGGGCATCTGTTCCCTCCGGAGCCTCTACCGGAACTTATGAGGCCCTTGAATTAAGGGACAAGGATCCCAAACGCTACCTCGGCAAGGGAGTTCAGAAAGCGGTTGAGCACATTCATCGGGTGATCGCACCGAGGCTCGTGGGAATGGAGGTCCTCGACCAAAAAGGGATTGACACCGCCATGCTTCGCTGGGATGGAACCCCCAACAAGACCCGGCTCGGGGCCAATGCGATTCTGGGAGTTTCCTTGGCCTGTTCAAAGGCAGCCGCCAATGACCTGGGCATTCCATTATTCCGCTCGATGGGAGGCCTTTCGGCAAAACACCTTCCCCTTCCCCAAATGAACATCCTCAATGGCGGGGCTCACGCCGACAATAACCTGGATTTGCAGGAATGCATGATTCTGCCCGTTGGAGCAAAATGTTTTCGGGAAGCGCTCCGAATGGGCGCCGAGGTCTTTCATACGCTTAAATCCGTCCTCAAAGAAAGAGGTTACCAAACGTCTGTCGGCGATGAGGGAGGATTCGCACCGAACCTTCACTCGAATGAGGAAGCCTTCTCGCTGATCCTTGAGGCCATCAAGAAATCAGGCTATCGCCCCGGAAAGGACGTGGGGCTTGGTATTGATGCAGCGGCGAGCGAATTTTACCGCAACCGGTTCTATTTTCTGAAAGCTGAAAAGCAGCCCAAGAGAACTTCCGCTCAAATGATCGATTACTACGAAGCTTTGATCAAGAAGTTTCCTATCCTTTCCATTGAAGACGGCCTGGCCGAGGATGACTGGAAGGGATGGAAAATGATGACCCAAAGGTTGGGGAAAAAAGTCCAATTGGTTGGAGACGACCTCTTCGTTACGAACCCGAGGCGCCTCTCCAGGGGCATCCGGGAAGGCGTGGCCAATGCCATTCTGATCAAGCCCAATCAGATCGGCACATTAACGGAAACTCTTCAGGTGATCAAGATGGCCAAGAAAGCAGGTTATAAGACCGTCATCTCCCATCGCTCAGGAGAGACAGAAGATGCGACCATCGCCGATCTTGCAGTGGCTACCAATGCCGGTCAGATTAAGACAGGCGCTCCTTCGAGGACGGATCGGGTTGCCAAATACAATCAATTGATCCGGATTGAAGAAGGACTCGGACGCAGGGCGATCTATTCACCACCTCTTCGCTGGCATTCGAAAAAGGTTTTCTTTGAGCTTTGACCTTTGAGCTTTGAGCTTTGACCTTTGAGCTTTGAGCTTTGACCTTTCAGCCTTCAGCTACTCGCTCATGAATCCCCTATCCCTGAAAATCTCTCTCCTCGTAATGGGATCAGGCGGGATGACCGCTCAGATCGTCCTGTTAAGGGAGCTCCTCATCTCCTTTCTTGGCAACGAGCTGACCCTCGGCGTGATCCTCGCCAACTGGCTGATCCTGGTGGCAACCGGTTCTCTCCTTATCGGCCAAACCGTCGAGAAGGTGGAAAGAAGGACCGAGGTCTTTGTCGCCTTCCAATTGCTCTTTTCTGCGGCATTTCCTTTTGCGGTCTTCCTTTGCAGGGTATTTAAGAATATCCTTCTCACCACGCCCGGGGAAACGCTTGGGTTTCTCCCTGTCTTTTATACATCCTTAGCGATCCTTCTTCCGGTTTCCCTTCCTTACGGTGCCCTCTTCACCTATGGCTGCAAGCTCTATTCTCAATACACCGGCGAGGAAGCATCTTCCATCGGGAAGGTCTATCTCATTGAAACATTCGGATCCATCATCGGCGGCCTGCTCATGACTTTCCTTCTGATCCAGCATCTCAATCCTTTTGAGATCGCCTTCACGATCTCTGTGATCATGGCATCGATATCCGTATTCCTTCTCTCGCCAGCCCCTCGGTCTCCCTCCTTTAACTTCCGAAATATACTCCGTGCCCTTTCCATCTTTCTCACACTTCTTTTCATCTATTTTCTTTTCACTCCTGTGGCGAAGGAAATCCATTCCTTATCGATCCAGGCTCAGTGGAAAGATTTGGACGTCATTCATCATGAAAACTCTGTCTACGGAAACGTCACCGTGACGAAAAGGGGAGAACAATACACCTTTTTTACCGACGGAGTTCCGGCCATCACGACTCCGATACCGGACACCGCATGGATCGAGAATTTTGTCCATTTCCCGATGCTCTTTCATGAAGCGCCCGAATCGGTGCTCATTCTGGGTGGAGGAGCAGGAGGAAAGATTCACGAAATCCTGAAATATCCGGTAACCCGGCTGGACTATGTTGAACTGGACCCCCTCCTCATCGAACTGGTCCAGAAATTCCCGACGCCCTTAACCCAGTCTGAGTTCTCGGATAAGAGAGTGCGAGTCCGCTATACCGACGGTCGGCTTTTCGTTCAAAGGACGCAAGACCGGTTCGATATCGTTTTCATCGGTCTTTCCGCCCCTCAGGCTCTACAGACCAACCGGTTATTTACCGCCGAATTCTTCTCCGCGATCAAGCTGAAGATGAATCCCAATAGCATCCTGGTGTTGAATCTCCCCGGATCTCTCACTTATGTCAGCCCGGAATTGAGGGATCTGAATGGAACGATTCTTGACACGTTAGAAAGTGTTTATCAACATGTGAGAATCATCCCCGGCGAGACCAATCTCTATTTAGCTTCCGACTCACGAGGACTGGATCAGGTTACTCCTCAGGAAATCAATGGCCGTCTTGAGAGACGAAGGATCAAAACGGCCCTCATCACGAAACCCTATATCGAATACCGCCTTGATGCGAAGTGGCTTCAATGGTTCCGGGAATCGCTGAAAGGGAGAAAAATCCGGGTCAATTCCGATTTTCTTCCCTCGGGCGTTTTCTTTGCACTCTCCCACTGGAATTCTCTCTTCTCACCCTATCTCACCCTCATTTTCAGATGGTTTGAAGGATTGGACTTCGTCCTCATCAGCTTCTGCATCGGGATCGTCACGATAGTCCTTGGTGCCCTCATGATCAGAATACCCCACTTTTCCAGACAGTCTCTCACTTACTCCATCTTCACTTCCGGTCTTACAGGGATGATCTTCAGTTTGGCCATCCTCTTTACCTTTCAAACGCTTTACGGCTATCTCTATCATCAGATCGGCCTTCTCATAGCGATCTTTATGTTCGGGATTGCCTCGGGCAGTTTCTGGATGACGAAACGCCTTGATCGGATTAAGAAGGAGTCTCACTTCTTTCTAAAAACCGAAGGCGCGATCATCCTCTTTTCCATCCATTTTCCCCTTCTATTCCTTGCCCCATCTCATCACCTTTCAAACAGGGTCGTTTATCTGATTCTGTACGGAGTGATTCTGATCGTATCCTTCCTCGCCGGAATGCTTCTCGGCCTTCAGTTTCCTCTGGCGGCCAAGATGCATATGGGGTTTCGTAAAAAAGAAGGGACTCTCGGCCAAACGGCAGGATTGCTCTACGGAGCAGATCTCTTCGGGGGCTTCTTCGGAGGATTATTGGGAGGTGTTCTGTTTCTACCCATTTTGGGACTGCGGAATACCTGCTTCCTGATGGCGATGATCAAAGGAAGCAGCGCCTTACTCTTTCTTTTGTCTATAAAAATCCAAAAGGCTAAATAAAAATCGAAAGACCCGAGGATGCAAGGGAGGGCGTCAGGTGGAAGCAGGGGTTAGCCCGTCCGGTCATCAACAAATATCCAATTGTATTTTGATGGCTTCTTCAATCTTGTGCATATCTTCATTGTCTATTTTATAGGCAGTGATACCTCTTTTCTTATCTGGCTCATCATGGGCATGTCCCGTAAGACGATTTAGCCCACTGGCAATGTGCCATACCCCCCTTTCTTGAACACATAAATCGCCCACCCCAATGTTTCTCGTCCCCACCTCAGATACGCTGTCTTGCTATCACGCACTCGCTTCAGCACGGTCTCCACATCGGGATCATCCCGATGATCACTCGCCCAGGTTTCCGCGGCATACCACTGTAGCCCTTCATATCTATCCCAGTCATCCTGGCTGCTTACGAGTGTGTAGACCGCCTCCAATC
>JBHGBJ010000019.1:0-58389 GCA_041947025.1 Thermodesulfobacteriota bacterium | reverse complement strand
TTTCCTCTCGTATCGTATGAGTATTCGGTATAGGTTTGAGTGGCATCCGGATTGATGATTTTCTTCAGGCGGTTGTAAGCGTCATAAGTGAAATCGAGCTCCTTTTTCAGAGTCCCCTGCGGGTCTTTTATGTCTTCGCTCGTCCGGTTTCCTTCCACATCATATTGGTACTGGATCTTATTATCGAGGCTGTCTTTTATCTCTGTCAGTCTGTTGGCAAGGTTGTAGGTGAAGTCCACTCTATTTTCGCAAAGAAATAAACAATTCTTAACTCTCTTTTGCTTCTTCCAGTTCGAATTTGACGTTTCCGACCGGAAGGTCGAGCTCGATCAAGATCGGGATCTTCTCCTTATTGTTCAAAAACCAGATACGAATTATTCCCTCTTTATCCCCAAAGGTGGAAAAAGGGGTAGTCGACTCCAGACGAATCGTTTCCACCTCTCCATACATCTTTGAGTCCACTTTTTCCTCCTTTGCCTGAAAAACCATCTGACGCAGCTTCACCCCGTCAAAAAGGGATATCCGGATGTCCTTCCCGGGATGAAATTCCTCTCTCAAATAATATCTTGCAAACATGGAGAGGGGGTCATAGGTCTCCGGAGGAAGCGAAATTTCTTCTCTTCCGTTTTCCCCTTTCCTTTCTACCACCACCTTTCGCTCAGCATGATCAAAGGTGAGCGTCTGGACATAATTCTTATTCTTAACGAGAAGACCTTCTTGGTCGATCTCTTTCACATATCGCACCGGAGAGCACATTTCTCCTTGTGCGATGGAAGTGAAGCGGTTATTCATGCGAAATAAAAACCTTAAATAGTCAAGGGACTCCACTTTTGCATAAACTCGATAAAGAGATCTTCCCTGTTCCTGGGGTTCATTTTCAATCCCTATGGTGGCCTTGAGAATCGGGACACCGATCTTTCTTGCAATATAGGAGAAGGATTTCCCGGGCCTCGGCCCCGGATTTTGGCCCTGCCCCTCGCCGTGGGCGATGGATCCCAAGAATAAAAGCATTCCGATGAGAAGAAAGACCCTAATCTTCATTCACTCTTAACTCATCATTGCTAATTGGAACTCACCCGCAGTCCGAATAACCGCAAAGGCACTTTACGCAGCCCTCCTCAAAGAGAAGGCCGCTTCCACATTCAGGACATGCCCCTCTCAACAGGACCGGGATGGATTCGTTTAAGGAGATCCGTTTGACCGGCACCATCAGCCTTTCCTCTCCATTACCGCAATCTTCGACTTCGGCACTCAACTCAGCAGGAACCTTCTCCTTGTCCTGGAGATGCCAGGCGATGGCCTTGGCGATGGCATCGGAGCACGAGAGGATCTTTCCCTCCTGATGCCAGACCGGCACATGGCAACTGATCCCTTTCAACTGTCGAACGACATCCTCCGGCTCGATTCCCGACCGGAATGCCAGGGAGACGAGACGGCCGATCGCCTCGGATTGGGAGGCCGCACAGCCGCCCGCTTTTCCAATCTGATTGAAGATTTCAAAAAGATTCCCGTCCTCATCCTCATTGACCGTCACATAGAGGTTACCGCAACCGGTTCGAATCTTCCGGGTGGATCCATGAATCACATCCTGCCGGGCCCTCGGCTTCTTGTCGGCCTCGGTCAAATGATCCTCATCGATCGAGCCTTTCTGCTTCGGAGAGATCACCCCTTTATAAAGAACTTGCTTTGTTCGGCTCCTGTCCCGGTAAATGGTCACGCCCTTGCAACCCAATTCATAGGCGAGACGATAGACCTTTCCGACATCATCGATCGTGGCTTCGTAAGGAAAATTGACGGTCTTTGAAACGGCATTGTCCGTATGCTTTTGGAAAGCAGCCTGCATCCGAATATGATCTTCAGGAGAAATGTCATGGGCCGTGACAAAGAGTTTTTGGATCTTCTCGGCCACTTCCCGAAGGTTCTGGATATTGCCGTCTTCGGCGATCCTTCTCATCAGATCCTCGGAATAGAATCCCTCGCGCTTGGCCAGGGCCTCAAAGAACGGATTGACTTCCAAGAGATTCTTTCCGTCCAGGACATGCCGGACGAACACCAATGCGAAGATCGGTTCGATCCCGGATGAGGCCCCTGCAATGATGGAGATTGTCCCTGTGGGCGCGATGGTGGTGACCGTGGCATTCCTCATCGCGTCCCAACGGCTTTTCAGAATACTTCCTTCGAAATTGGGAAAAGAACCTCTGGCGAGACCCAACTCCCTGGAGGCCCGCCTTCCCCTCTCCTCGACGAAGCTCATCACCTTTTCGCCGATCTCCTGAGCCTGCGGACCGTTGTAGGGAATTCCTAATTGAATCAAAAGGTCGGCAAACCCCATGACTCCCAATCCGATCTTCCGATTCGCCTTTGTCATCGCCTCAATCTGCGGAAGGGTATAGCGATTCATATCGATGACATTATCCAGGAAATGAACCGCCTTCTCGGTCACCGCGCCCAGCTTCTCCCAATCGATCGTCCCGTCCTTAACCATATTGGAAAGATTGATGGAGCCGAGATTGCAGGACTCATAGGGAAGGAGCGGCTGCTCCCCGCAAGGGTTGGTGCTTTCAATCTCACCCAAATGAGGAGTAGGGTTGTCCTGATTGATCCGGTCGATGAAAATGATTCCCGGGTCTCCATTCTTCCAGGCATAATAGACGATCTTTTCAAAGACCTGGCAGGCATCGATCGACCGGACAATCCCCTTCGTCCTCGGGTTCCGGAGGCAATAGTCTCTGCCCGCCTCGACGGCCTCCATGAATTCATCGGTGGCGGCCACCGAAATATTAAAGTTGTTGAAAGAGTGATCCCCCTCTTTGCACTGGATGAAATCGAGGATATCGGGGTGGTCCACGCGAAGGATCCCCATATTGGCCCCTCTCCGGGTCCCCCCCTGCTTCACCGTCTCTGTCGCCGTGTCGAAAACTCTCATAAAGGAGACAGGGCCACTGGAGATTCCTTGGGTGGAACCCACCACATCGTTCTTCGGCCTGAGTCTCGAAAAGGAGAAACCCGTTCCGCCGCCGCTCTTCTGAATCAAGGCCATCTGCTTGACGGCATCGAAAATCTCTTCCATCGAATCTCCGACAGGGAGGACAAAGCAGGCAGAAAGTTGTTGAAGCTCTCTGCCTGCGTTCATCAGGGTGGGTGAGTTGGGAAGAAAGTCTCCCGAAGCCATCAAGGAATAGAACTCCTCTTCAACGGACGTCCGGTCAACCCGGGGACGATAAAGCTCGTCCGCCCGAGCGATATTCCTCGCCACACGCCTGAACAGCTCTTCGGGCGTCTCGATGACATTGCCTTGAAGGTCCTTTTGGAGGTAGCGCTTTTCAAGGACAGTCATCGCATTCTTTTTCAGATCGCCCGATTCCATTTCCATCTCCCGTGTTACTGTATTATCCTATCAAATGAGGGTAGCATAATGCCAAGAGTTGTCAAGATCAAAAAGAAAGGCCTCGGTCTCTTTAAGGTCTTCTTGAAAATCTCCAAGGTCGCCCGCATCGTCAAATTTTCATTTGATTCCTTTATGCCAATTTAGTAAACTTTCCATCAATCAGGTGTTTCTTCACTATATATCCTTAATGAAATAAATGTCCCTTTCACCCCAACCCTCTCCCTCCTTGAAGAGAGGGGAAATGCGGGGAGCTTTCATGCTGCCTCAGTCTCTTTCCCATTACAGTGTGGGGCCCTTCTTCGGCTTTGCGACAAACGCCGTCATGACGCTTCTATGCCTGGTAACCCTGGCTCTTTACCGCCATTACCGACCGCTCCGCAGCCTCTTCCTCTTCTATCTTTTTTCAGCCTTCCTCTTCTTGGGTTGGGTCGTTTATGGACTTCAGAAATCCCCCGGATCCATTCTCTTGGGGTACAGGATTGACCTGGCTTCTTTAGCCCTTTTGCCAGCGAGCTGGGTCTGGTTCACCTTGGCCCTTTTCAACGAGAGACCTCGCCGGCTTCCTTGGGTCGTGACCGGAATCAGCCTCTGCCTCTCTGCCTTGGCTCTTCTTGGGAAAGGGCCTTGGTTTTTGGGGCTTCCCTTGGAGGCCCACCAGGTTGCTGTGGATATTTTGCGACCTCAGTCAAAGCTCCTGAGGCCATTGATTCATTCTTTCTGCCTAGTGGTCTGTCTTTTCTACTTCTTCCTGATCATCATCAGACTCATCCGTTCCAAAGCACCGCGACCTGGGTACCTCCTCCCCGTCGCCATCGGACTCTTCTTTTGGTTCATGGGAGGGCTTCACGACGCCATACGATCCACAGGGATGACCCTGTTTTCAAGAGATCAGGTGCTGTGGTTTACCTCCTTTTGGCTCTCCATCCTCTTAACCATTGCTGTGGCACTTCATTTTCGCTCCTTGGAGCAGGCGGTTCGTGAAGCCCGGGATGTCTTTGAACGGTTTGTCCCTCCAGCTTATCTCCGCCGCATTGCCGCCGAGGGATTAGGGGCGATCCGTTTGGGCGAGGCCGATCAGCAATGTGTAACCATCCTCTGTTGTGACATCCGCGGGTTTACTCCTTTATCCCAGCGGCTCAACCCGAGTCAACTCGTGGCCTTTGTGAATCAGCTTTTTGAAAGAATTACCTCGGCCGTCAATGGCCGGCAAGGAGTGATTGACAAATTCCTTGGCGACGCGGTTTTATGTATCTTTGAGGAGCCTCGTTCTGCCGAGCGGGCCGTGTCTTGTGGATTAGACGTACTTTCCGCAGTGAAATCATTTAATGCCGAAAGAAATCTGAGCTCCGACCAAATTGTAAAGGTCGGCATTGGCGTTCATAGAGGTCCAGTGATCCTGGGAACCATTGGCTCCTCCGATCGGATGGATTCGACGGTCCTCGGCCTCACTGTCAACCTCGCCAAACGGCTCGAGGAGGTGACGCGGCCTCTGGATGTGGATATGATCATTTCGGAGGAAGTGGTCCAACAGCTTCCAAAGGAGCACGATTACCGATTGAGGAAGATTGGCAAGGTGTTGGTCAGAGGGTATTCGGAACCGGTGGCCGTAGCAGAGGTGTTTGACCGCGACCCGCAGGAATTGCGAGATCTTAAGGAACGAACCAAACCGATCCTGTCTGAGGGAGTCGATCTCTTGGAAGCGGACTGTTTGGAGGATGCCTTGCTGAAGTTTCAGGAGGCTCAAGCCCTCTTTCTTCAAGATCGTCTCCTCCAGCTCATGATCTCCTCTCTGAGAAAAAATTTAGAGCAAGGCCCGAAAGGAGAGAGAGGGTTCTTACTTGATTTCAGATAAATCCATTTCCAGATCGATCAGGGCTGCCGGGGATGGTAAGAATGTTTCCAGTTGAGATACGAAAATGTCATTTTCTCAGTAACCATGACGGAATTTGAGGAATGATTCATTTTAGATCTCAATAAGTTGACAATATTTGTTAGTCTGGTATAAAAAATGCAGCTATGAATCAACTTGAAACCGGTGCGATATCATTATTGATTTAAGAAAAGTCTCTTATGATCTATTGCCCCGGAACTAGGTCTGAAATTCCTTGACAGAACCGAGAATTGTATCTATGAAGGAGTCATCTCTTTTGAGCAGAGAACATGGAGGGGAGGATTATGGACCATCTCAAACATTTCGTCATAAGACACTTTGAGCATCTGCTTGTTGCGATCATACTGATCGCTGCTTTCTTGGGGACTTATCTCATCGAAGAAGAATCCATTGTTCTCAACTTCTATTATCTTCCCGTCCTGGTTGCGGGCTACTTTCTCGGACGAAGAACAGGGGTCCTTACAGCAGTCTTTTCCGTTCTGGCCGTATTGATTTTCGTCTTAGTTTTCCCGAATCGTTTTCTGGGTGAAAACATAATTTGGCATAGTGTCGCAAAGCTTTCATCCTGGGGAGGATTCCTCATTCTGGCAAGCGTTACCGTTGGATCTCTCTATGAAGAGAATGAACGCCGATTGCAGGACCTGAAGAACGCATACATTGGGATTTTAGAAATCCTTTCCAAATACCTCGAATCAACCGATCCTTACACAAAAGGCCATTCCGTTCGGGTATCGGAACTGGCGATGGAAACGGCAGTGGTCATGAATTTCCCACAACATGAGATCGAAAATATTCGGGTCGCTGGGCTGCTTCACGATATCGGCAAGATCGATATCAGCGGCGAGATCCTGCGCAAAGCGGCTCAATTGACCACGGAGGAACGGGAATTAATCGACGCCCACGCCGTGAAAGGTGCCTATATCCTCTCCTCGGTCGGCTCCGTGCTCAAGGAGGTAGTCCCTATCATTGTCGCCCACCATAAGTATTTCGTCGAAACCTTGGACGAAAGTGAGAAAGACACAGGAAAGATCCCCCTCGCTTCCCGGATTCTTGCCGTCGCGGACTCTTTCGATGCAATGGTCACCGACCGGCCTTATCGAAAGGGCATGCCGCCCTGGGAGGCACTGGAAGAGATCGTAAAGAATTCCGGGAAACAGTTCGACCCGGAAGTGGTGGCAGCCTTTAAACACGTTGTGACTGCAAAACTTGAAAAAGTTTAGGCCCCTTCTCCAAAGGCCGCGGACCAGCCGAATGCTTTTGATGAAGGCCACGGTCTGCTAATGAGAGGGCTTGAGCAATCTTTTTCCATTCCAAAATAGCCTCGATAGATCACAAAACCTTCTCCCCCAGAACGGAGTGGACGATTTGCAGGCATCGGGGCGGATGAAGCAAAAAGAACGGCATTTGAGCCTTTGCAGTCTCTC
Organism: Thermodesulfobacteriota bacterium; assembly: GCA_041947025.1. GTDB lineage: Bacteria > Desulfobacterota > BSN033 > BSN033 > UBA1163 > CAVTZZ01. The sequence goes on along the minus strand of JBHGBJ010000019.1, from coordinate 51,686 downwards.
TTCAAAACCCGCCTCATCCTCTATCCCTCGAAAGTAATCTGGAATCCAATATCCCAGGGAAGAAAAGGTCTCTTCCCTTTCTGAGTGGTAATCGTAAAAATCCATAAAATTTCTAAGGGTGGTCTTCACACCGAATTCCTCGGGCACAAGGTGCCAGGGAGAGCCTGGCTCCATTCCGATGGCAAACGTGCGGACCCCTTTCACATGGGAATACCGCCTTCGGATCCGTCTCTGAAGCCGGATCGTCTCCTCAATATCTTCCTCCCTTTCAAACGGAACGCCAAGGGTGAAGAAGATGTCGCAGAAAACCCCGCGCCTCTCCAAATCGTCCAGGCACTGCATCAGGGCCTGATTGGTATAGGCATTCCCCTTATGAATGCTTCTCAACTTGTCGGAGCCGACGTCCGGTGAAAGGACGATAAGAGATTTCGACCCAGGAAAGGTTTCCTTAAAGGAGCGAATCAACTGGCCCGTCGGGAGCCCGAAGGATTCGAAGCGGCACTCCATCCGAATCCTTTCTCGCCGGATATGAGAGAAGAGTTTGAGAAAATATTCGGCCTCCTGGGGATAAGGGTCGAAACAGATGTGAAAGGTTTCATACCCGTAAGAGATCGCTTCCCGGATGGACCCGATGACCTCCTCGATTCCTCTGAAGATCACTTCTTTTCGACCGGTGACCGTCTCCTGACAGGGAATATTTCCACTGCACCAGGTGCATTGAACAGGACAGCCTCTGCCCACGGTCAGATGGTAGACGGGTGACTTTGGCGAATACAGCCAGAAATTCCTCTCCTTTGAGATTCCCTTGACATAAAAGGATTGCCCCACATACCGGATATAAGTGGAGTAATTTTTTAGCAACGGAAGGTTGGTAAAGGAAAAGCTGCTCAGGTCTTTCGCCGATGCGATGTACGAAAGAGGATTGACAAGAACCCTCCCCTTCATCCTCCAGGTGAGGTTCGGCACAGAGAAAAAGTCTTCTTTTCCTTGAAGAAGCCCCTTGACCAGTTCCAGCATGGGAATCTCCGCTTCACCCCGTAGGATTCCATCTACCCCATCAAAGTTCTTCATGATCTCTTCGTGGAAAAAGCTGGCGGTGAACCCGCCCAGCAGGACATAGGCATGGGGAAAGTCGGCTTTTACCTTCTTGACCGTATCCAGCACGTCGAAACTCTGATGGTGCCAGTGAAGGTCGAAGGCGATGACCCGAGGTTTCTTTTCTCTGATATGATCGATGATTGAGAAATGATGATCTTCAATCCATTCGACCCCCATATGGACGACCTGAGTGGAAATGCCATGACGTTGAAGGAGGTCGGCCAATCCGAGGAGCCCCATGGGCAGGAAGTTGATCCAGATAAACTGATCAAAAGGCCGATAGGTATTTCTCAACTTGGGGACATGGATAAAGAGGCAGTCCACTCTTTCCTTCTTACCAGCTTCCACCGCCGCCCCCCCCGAATCCACCTCCCGAAGAACCACCGCCTCCGCCCCCTCCGCCGCCTCCAAGACCACTTCCTCTCGGTGCGGAGAACATAGCAGAACCAAGGGCGGATGTGACGGAATCGATGGAGTGAGAAAAATCGTAAGGTCTGAACGTTCCGAACCCTCCAGGAGAGGCATACCAGTTCGGCGGCTCCTGGTAAATTCCTTCGAAGGCCTTCGCCCAATGATCTGCGACGCCGAGGGCGATCGCATAGGGTAAAAACCTTGAGAAGAGGTCTTTATCCTTCATTCGCTCGAGCCTATCTTTCTCTGCTCGATCCATAAATTCCTGGAAGCCCAAAATATCCATGTAGACAGAGGCCCCTGCCCTCGTCTTTGCAGGCATAAAACCGGCAAAAACAACGACCGGAAGACCTGTAAAGATCCCCGCAAGGATGTTTTTGGCCACGGCACCAGGGATCAGGAATAGAAAAACAAAGAAGGCGAGAATCATGACAAGAAATCCTGTCCGAGCATAAGAATTCTTGGTCTTCTGGGGACTCCGCAGAAAATACTTCTTGCGAACCAGTTCTTCGTAGAGCACCTTCTTCACCCCTTCCAGCTCCACATAGTATCTGTTTTTCAGGTCTGACACATGCGTTCCGGGCAGGCCCGTGGCAAAAAGGGTTTCCATCAATTTCTTCTCAACGGGACCGAGATTTCCGTCGGGCCCTTTTAACCGCTTGAGATAGTAGTCCTTACTGTCAAAAATCAAGCCATCCCTTTTGGTCTCTTCAATCTGGAGATATCCTTTGACCGCTAAACCGACAATCGTCGAGATGATATCTCTTGAATCCAACCTTTCATCCAGCAGGGTTCCCACCTCGGCAGGGGTGAGGGGCTGGTTGTCAAACTTGGGGGGTTCGTACATCACCCTGATCGACTCTCTCACTCGGGGATCTCTCCCCCTCCGATACCAGTGATTCAGCATGAAGATGAAGGAGGCCAAGGGCAACAGAAAGACCCAGTTCTCTTTAATACCGGTGGCCCACAAAAACCTCTTCCAGGAGGAGGGGGGAGAAACAAGCCCCTTATCCCATCCAAAAGCAATCGTGAACCCCTCTCCCGGGTTTAGGGTCTTCTTCGAAAAAAACTTCCCCCCATTATCATAGGTCTCATAGACACATTCCGATTCCTTCGAACCGTAACGGCCCGTGTAGCCGGCCGCCCACAAGTCTTTACTCTTCTCTTTCACGGCGAGCGTCACGTCTGCCGATGCCCCCTGGATGGGGGCTCTCCATTCATTCCCCGTGACATTCCAGTAGAGTTCATCATGATCCTTGAAAAAGAGGACCGCATTTTCAACGCGGTAGGTGATGACATAAGTCTGCTTGCCACTCACATACTGTTTTGCATCCCCCATCCGGATGTTGATCACGGAGCGTGTCTTTCTCACCTGAAACTTCCATGCTTTTCCAGACCCATCCGTGACAGAGAGTACCTCCGTAGGCGTCTCAATCGTTTTGCCGAAATCATCTCTGTACCGGAATGGGATCTCGCGATAGATCCCGTGTCTGGCTCGGTCGAAACGGACATCAACCGTCTCCTTCACGATAAAAGACGAATCGGGATGGATGGTGATATCCGAGTGGAATTGGTTGATGGTAAAATATTGCGCAAAAGCAGGTGAGACAAAAAGGATGAGAATGAGGATAAAAAATATCGTTAGCTTAAATAATTTTGTATAGCTTTTCATCGATTTCCTCTATCCGTGATAAGTCTCTTAGGAATCTATCTTCTTCCCTTTCACCTTTCACCTTCTTAGAAGCTCACTTCCACGGGTTTTCTTTCCACATCGGGCGACTCAAGCTGGAACAGGTCTTCTTGCTTAAAATGAAATTGGGACGCAATCAGGTTTGACGGGAATGATTCGATCAGGGTGTTATAATCGCGGACGACGGCATTATAGTATCTCCGTGCATATTCAATGTTATTCTCTAACTCCTGCAACTGGGATTGAAGCTGGGTGAAATTGGCATTGGCCTTCAACTCAGGGTAAGCCTCTGCCACCGCAAAGAGGCTCTTCAGGGTGTCTCTTAACATATTCTCAGCCTTTGCCATCTCTTGTGGCGTCGTAGCCTGGAACGCCATGGCCCTCGCCTGAGTCACCCTCTCAAAAACCGTCTTTTCATGGGAGGCATAACCTTTTACCGTTTCCACAAGATTGGGCACTAAGTCGTATCGCTTCTTACACTGAACATCGATGTCCGACCACGAAGACTTCACCGTATTCCTCAATCGAACCAGCTTGTTATAAATAGCGATGGCCGTAGTGATAAGGACTGCAAGAACGATCAGAATGATTGCTAAGGTCATGGTCTCCCTCCTGTTTGAGATGGACTTGCTCAGATAACGCGCTGACCGCCAAGGACCTTTGCCTTTGCCTCTCGGCGCGTCGGTGCCGGGCACTTCAGCGCTCTCATCTCAGTCTCTTTTTTAAAAGGTTGATCAGTGGCTCAACCCCTACTCCCTCTGGGACGTCCCACTGAAAGGAGTCTTCCGGAAGTCTGGAATTTGTGGAGATCTCCTTCAACCTCAGGTCAATCTGGGTCTCCTTCTCCACCACGTCGATCCGAATCCAGCTGGGAATCTGGCTGGCCTCGACCTTTTCGGTTGAAATGAGGATGGGACCTGCCTTCTCGATCAAGTCCTCAAATTGTGAGACCTCTCCCGTATAGGCTCTTTTTTGAGCTGGAATAAGAATATAAAATTCTCCATTCCGATAAAGGGCATCAAAGAGCCCCATTCCTAATGGATGATAACCCAGGACTCTCAATCGATCCGGTTTCTCATAAAGGAGCACCCCGTTGAGCGAAGGAAAATGAACCGCCTGGCCATTTCTCACCGTGTCGATTCGAATCGAGGCCTTTGCCCGTAAAGACTCCACGGGAGAAAAGGCATCCAGAAGTGTGGCGATCGGGTTTTTTGAAGGTGGTCTTTCAATGAAGACAGGCTCGGGTATCTTCTTTGGACAGCCGCAAAGAAGATACCCCAGAAGCAAGAGAACTGGAATGATCATACATGATTTTCGAACCATCTCACAGGCTCCTCTCTATCGTCTTTTCCGGAAAGACTCTCCTTCAGAGTTCTCTGATCTTGGATGCTCTCAATAGCAAAGTCAAGAAGGTGAGCACACAGACCCCTCCTCCTAAAATCATCGTCAAAGGCGCACCCCAGAAACTGGCTCCTGCTCCCATCAGAAATCCTCCCAGAGGCTTCATCCCCCGGTCTAACATATATACCCCTAAGATTCTCCCCCTGAATTCATCAGGCGATAGGAGTTGCACCAGGGTCTGATTAATCGTCTTTGCAATCATTTCCGCCATTCCGGCCAAAAAAAGAATAAAGAGGGAGAGGAAAAACCAAGAAGAAAAGGGAAAAAGAACCAAAAGAAAACCGTAAGCCAAGGAAGACAGAAGGAAGAAATGACCCTTGGCCCTGAAATCACCCAGCCCTGCCAGGATCACCCCTCCCACCACCGCCCCAACCCCTGTCGCTCCGACAAGAAACCCAAATCCAGAGGCTCCCACTTTAAGGATATCTTGGGCAAAAAGGGGAAGGATGACCTGGGCGTGTAAACCAAAGACGATGGTTGAAAAGGAAGCAGCGATCAACAGGAGAATCGTCTTATTTCTCTTCAAGTACACCAACGCCTCCCCCAGATCTTGAAGGACACCTGAAGCATAGAGCCCTTTCTTAAAGTATGCAGGAGGGTGCATCATAAAAAAAGAGAGGAGAATCGCGACAAAACTGAGCCCATTGATGAAAAGGCACCACCCCACCCCCCAGATTCCTATTAAGATCCCCGCAAGGGATGGGCCGATAATTTTCGCAAGATTCATTCCGCTTGAATGAAGGGCTAAGGCATTCATTAACTCGTCCCTTCCGACCAAGTCAAAGACGTAAGCCTGCCGGCAAAGCTGATAAATCGACTTTAAAAAACCAAAAATGGGAACCAACATGAGAATATGCCAGAGCTGAATCTTCCCGCTGATCACCAGATAGGAAAAGAAGAAAGCAAGAAGCATCTCAATCCCCTGAAAAAGGGTTAAGAGTTTATGCCGATTAACCCGATCTGCCACCACTCCACCCACGAGGCTGAACAATAGGCGGGGTAAACCCTGCAGGAGGTTTGTCAGGCCCATAAGAAAGGGAGATTTGGTTAAGATGAGGACCAACCAACTCACAGCGACCAACTGCATGTCATCTCCGATATGGGAGATGACACCCCCTATCCAGAGAAGGCGAAAATTTCGGTTTCTCAGGGAGCTGAACGCCTCGCTTCCCTTTCGCTCCTGGGCTTCGGAAGGCAGTTTAGAAATTCTCTTAGGGTCTATGAACCGGCTCATAAGTAAGCAAGATGATGCAGCTGAATAACGAGTGAGGAGGAGATTTCATGCAATAGTTTAAAAGAATTATAAGAAAAAGCAATAGGTCTGCCCGGTCTCCCCACCCGATTGCCCGCCGCTCATCGGATTACCATTTGACGGTAGGCTCCGAACCTTGTTAAAATAAATATATTTTCTATCAATCAACCTCTAACGATATGAATATCTATTTTTTTAAATTTGCCTCGATCTTCTACCTGTTAGGCACATTTATCTATTTAGGGTATATCGTTTTCCTCAAGGAATCGCTCTCAAAATGGGCTCTGACGGTTATCTCCGTCGGTTTTGCTTCCCATACCCTCGCCCTTTTGACGAGGTATGCGGAAGCAGGCTACACCCCTGTCACCAATCTCCATGAATCTCTTTCCTTCTTTGCATGGATGATTATCGGAGTTCTCCTGATCGCCCATCTGAAATATAAGGTGAGGGTTCTGGGTTCCTTCCTCTCCCCGATTGCCCTGATCCTCATGTTCTTTGCCTTCGCTCTTCCCAAGGAGATCCTTCCCTTGGCCCCGGTGTTAAAGAGTTTCTGGCATCCCTTTCATGTGATCTTTGCCTTCTTGGGTAACGCGGTCTTCACCCTCACCTTCTGTTGCGGGGTGATGTATCTCATCCAGGAGAACCAGCTCAAATCGAAAAAGATGGGAGCCATCACCAAGAGGCTCCCCCCCCTGAAGGTTCTTGATGATCTGAATTACCAATCCCTGAAGTTCGGGTTTCCACTCTTGACTCTGGGGATCATCACGGGCGCGGTGTGGGCAAATTATGCCTGGGGGCGATATTGGAATTGGGATCCCAAAGAGACCTGGTCATTGATCACTTGGCTTTTCTATGCGGCGCTGCTTCACCAGCGTTTGACCGTGGGATGGAGAGGCCGGAAGGCAGCCATTATGGCGATCGTAGGATTCTTCGCTGTTCTATTCACGTTTCTGGGGGTCAATCTCCTTCTCTCCGGACTTCATACTTATTCCAACTGGTAATTTCATGGATCTCATCGTCATCGGATTGAATCATAAGACTGCACCTATTGCGATTCGCGAATGCCTCGCCTTCCCGGAAGATAGACTGGAAGGCGCCCTCGCAGAGGTGTCCGGCCTTCCCTCTCTGAAGGAAAACATGATCCTCTCCACGTGCAACCGCGTCGAGGTTTTTGCGGCGACCCGTGAAACAGAAAAAGCCGTTCATGATCTGAAGAACTTCCTCTCCCAATACCATGGCATCCCGTTGAAGGAATTCGAAAAGAGTCTCTATCATCACGCAGGAGAAGAGGCGGTGAGGCACATCTTCCGGGTCGCCTCCAGTCTCGATTCCATGGTCGTCGGCGAACCTCAAATTCTGGGCCAGATCAAGGACGCTTATGACCGGGCCCAACAGTCCAATACCTCGGGCCTGATCCTGCACCGTCTCCTTCACCGGGCCTTCCATGTGGCAAAGCGGGTGAGAACCGAAACGAAGATTGCCGTGAGTGCCGTGTCCGTCAGCTCTGTGGCGGTCGAGCTCGCTGAAAAAATCTTTGGCACTCTTGAAAAAAAATGCGTCCTTCTGATTGGGGCGGGCGAGATGTGCGAACTGGCGGCTCAACATCTCATTTCTGCTGGAATCGAAAAGATCCTGTTGACGAACCGCACCCATGAACGGGCCGCGGCATTGGCCCAGAAGTTCGGGGGAGAGGTGATCCCCTTCGATGAGATGGGGCTGGGCCTGAAGAGGACCGACATCGTGATCAGCGCGACGAATTCCCCCAAGTATCTGATCGTGCACGACCAGATCACGAAGGTGATGAAGGACCGGAAACAGAAACCCATCTTCTTCATCGATATCGCCGATCCTCGCGATGTTGAACCGGATGTCGGCGATATCGAGAACGTCTACCTTTACAATATCGACGACCTTCAAAAAGTGGCCAACGAGAATATCAAGGACCGCGAGAAGGAGGCCGAGAAAGCAGAGAGGATCGTCCAGGACGAGGTAGGCAAATTCGTCAGTTGGTATCGGTCTCTCGATGTGACTCCAACGATCGTCGCCCTGAAGAATAAGTTCGAAGAGATCAGGAGGAAGGAGCTCAATAAAACCCTTTCCCTCCACCCCGGTCTGTCTGAAAAGGAAAAAGAATCCCTGGAGGCCATGACCTCTTCGATCATCAGCAAGATTCTCCATACGCCCATCACCCTTCTCAAACGGACCGATGAGGAGGCCCTGTCCGACCTTTATCTGGATTCCCTCCATGCCCTTTTTGGACTACCGGAACCATCTCCTGGAAGATTATCAGATCGATTCGAAGAAGAGAAGATCAAGGAGGATCCAATACCCGAAGATGCGCAGTGAACTCAGAATCGGAACCCGAGGCAGCCAGCTCGCCCTTTATCAGGCGAATTGGGTGAGAGCGCAGTTGGTGGAGGCCAATCCCCGGCTCGAGGTGACATTGATCAAGATCAAGACGACCGGGGATAAAATACAGGATGCACCTCTGGCAAAGATTGGCGGGAAGGGCCTCTTTGTCAAAGAGATTGAAGAGGCCTTGATGCAAAAAAGAATCGACCTGGCCGTCCACAGCATCAAAGATGTTCCTACTGATTTGCCCGATGGGCTTCACCTTTCTGCCATAACGAAGAGGGAGGATCCGCGGGATGTCCTGATCTCCAGGGACGGAATCCTCCTAAGGAATCTATCCCAAGGGGCCAGGATCGGCACGAGCAGTCTGAGGCGTCAGGCCCAGATCCTCCATTTCAGGGATGATTTTGAGATCGTCCCTCTCCGTGGAAATTTAGATACCCGGTTGAAAAAGCTAAAGACGATGAACTTGGATGGGATTATTCTCGCCTCTGCAGGAGTGAGGAGATTGGGGCTTCAGGAAAGGATTACCGAAACCCTATCTCAGGAGATCTCCCTCCCGGCCATCGGACAGGGCGCGCTGGGAATTGAGACGAGAACCCAGGATGAGGAAGTGGAAGAACGGACCCGTTTCCTCAACGATCTCCCTTCGTCCGTTGCCGTTTCAGCCGAAAGGGCATTCCTCAGGAAATTGGGGGGAGGATGTCAGGTCCCTGTGGCAGCCTTTAGTCAAACCATCGACTCACTCCTCAGAATCGACGGGATGGTGGCGACAATCGATGGAAAGAGGCTGATCCGCCACTTCTTGCAGGGCCCCCAGGAGGAGGCAGAACCCCTCGGGATCAGGCTGGCAGACATCCTTCTTGAAAGAGGGGCTGGAGAGATCTTGGAGGAGATCTACAAAAGGTCAGCTCCTGTCGTCTCCATAGAAGAACAGAACAATGGATAAGAAGCCGCTTCTTGGAAAGAGAATTCTGATCACCCGGGCCCGTGATCAGTCCGATGAATTCGCCGCCCGGCTTAAAAAGTTGGGAGCCGACACGAAAGAATTTCCAACCATTGAGATCCTCCCCCCTCTCCGTTGGGAAGAGCTGGACAGGGCGATCGATCAGTTGCAGTCTTATGACTGGATCATCTTGACCAGTGCGAACGGAGTCAGGTTTCTCCTCCAAAGAATGAAAGAAAGGTACCCTTCCCTCCGCTTTCCGGCTTCTCTGAAGGTATGTGCGATCGGACCGGCCACGGCCAAGGAGCTCAAGAAGAAGGGAATCCCTGTGGACTATGTCCCAAAGAAGTTTGTTGCAGAGGCGATCGTGGATGGATTCGGCAAGATGTCGCTTCAGGGAAAGAGAATCTTGCTGGCCCGCGTGAAGCAGGCCAGGGACGTCTTGCCGAAGGGCTTAGAGAGACTGGGGGCAGAGGTCGATGTAGTTGAGGCCTACCGGACGGTCAAACCGAGAGGAGGGATGAGGAAACTTGCGCACCTTCTGGCGGATGAAACCGTTGATGTGATCACTTTTACTTCTTCGTCCACAGTCAATCACTTCGCCGAGCTCCTCAAGAAAGAGGATATGGAGGGAATCTTAAGAGGCAGGGTCATCGCCTGCATTGGACCGGTGACGGCACAAACCGCAGAGAGATGGGGAATGGAGGTTAAGATTCAGCCCAAACAGTATACGATCCCTGGTTTGGCCCGTGCCATCGCAGAGTATTTCGCCCCTCACCGTTCCCGTCTCCCCCGAGAGACCGTGTCGTAATATGAAAGAACCTATTTTCTCAAAAAGGGGAGAGGGGGTCGGGTGGAAAAAATTTTAGAGCGGTAACCTTTGACCATTCGGATCCTGACCTGCCAAGCCTATGAAGATATTCGATCTTATACAAGCGACGTTTTCCCACAACCTAAAAGATCCGCATTCTAAAATTTTGGAACCTGACTGCCTCTCCCTCTTCGTTTGCCATTACGACACAGCCTCCGAGGGCATCGGGTGGGGGGAAGGGGCAAAAATATGAGTCAGGCCTCCATTGAAGTCATCCTCTTTGATCTGGGCAACGTGATCCTCCCTTTCAATCATTATCAGATTGCAGAGAAGCTGTCTCGATTTTCCCAAAGAGAAGAATTTCAAGATCCTGACAAGATATTTTCCTATCTCTTCGATTTTGAAAAAGGGGCGGTCAATGGTTACGAAGTGGGAAAGGTATCCTCCGCCCAATTTTTTGAATCCTTAAGGGAGCACCTTCACCTCACTCTTTCCTTTGAAGGGTTCACTCCCATCTGGAATGAGATCTTTTGGGAGGATCGGGAGGTCTCGAAAGTCGTTCGCTCCCTAAGGAAGAAGAAAAAGCTCGGCCTGTTATCCAACACCAACTCCCTGCATATGGACTACATTCCTGGCAAGTATCCCATCGTCAACATTTTCGACAAATGGATCCTATCCTATGAGGTTGGGTTCAAGAAGCCGGCCCTTGAAATCTTTCAAAAGGCCATGGAGTGGGCCTCGGTCGAGCCCCAAAGGATTCTCTTCATCGACGACATGAAGAGACATGTCGAAGCAGCGGTCTCCCTTGGCATGGAAGGGATTCGCTTTGTTTCGGCCCACCAATTAAGAGAAGCGCTGAGAGAATTCTTGACCCGATGAATGGTTCCTGCTCGGTTGCTTTTCCTCATTACTTGGATAAGATCACTGTATGGGCTCTGCGATTCTTTGCCCAGGCTTCCTCGAGGGAGCGCGCGTCCAGCGGCTTCTCTTCTCCGTAACTGATGATGGAGATACGGTCCGGAGAGATTCCGAGAGAGATAAGATAATTCCTCGTGCTATTGGACCTTCTCTGTCCAAGGGCGAGGTTATAATCGTTCGTTCCCCTTTCATCGCAATGGCCTTCGATCTGGATCTTCACATTGGGAAACCTCTTCAGCAGGGTTCCGCTCTCTTTCAGGGTGTCCGCGTCCCCCGGACGAATGTCATATTGATCGTAGTCAAAATGAATGTCTTTGAGCAGTTTGCTTTCGTAGACCTCTCCTTCAATCCCAGGTTCCTTCTTCGCAACAAGGCTCTTTTCGAACTCTCGCGTCTTCCTGGCTTCTTCCTCCTTTATTCTTGCCAGCTCTTTCTCTTGAGCCTCCTTAGCTACCCGTTCGGCTTCGAGCTTCGCCGCTTGCTCTTTCTCAGCTGCCAATTGCAGGTCTTCTTTCATCGCCGTTTTCTTCGGACATCCTATGAGGACAAGGCCAACGCAAAGGATAAGGACCAAAATAGGAATACTTCTTCTGTTCATATTAGACCTCCTTTTATATTCTGGAATCGATTCAATATATCGTCTTAAATGAAGCAAAAAAAATACCAAAGATAACCACAATTTTCTTCTATATTTTCAATAAGTTGGAAATCAAAAAATTGATCTTATGAAAAATCAGGGAAAAACGAGACAATCTATGGCAAGAAGGGACAAATTTGTGCAGTTTTTCTGAATTCATTCCATTGGTTTCTTGCGCAGACCGGGTTAAGCAGCTAATAGTGATACTCCTCCCTCCGAACTTTGCCACGAAATACGCAGTAGCTGTAAGCCGTGTATCCCAGGACCACCGGCAAAACGATGGCGGCTCCCCAAAGCGTAAAATTCAAAGTCTCCCTCTGTGCCCCGGCCTCTTGAAAGGTGATACTGGGCGGGATCGCGTAGGGGTAAAGGGAGGCGGCAAGGCCGAGGTATCCGCAAAGAAAGAGACCGACAGCACAGATGAAGGGCAGGAGCTCGCGCCGCTTCTTGATGCTTCTGATCAAGAGAGAAAAGGCAAACAGCCCCATGAGAGGAAAGGCCCAGATAAAATAGATTAGAGGAGGGTTAAACCAATTCCGAAGAACGGAAGGGTAATGGACCGGGGTCCAGACCGTGACCAACGCCTGGAACCCAAGAACAACCCATGCCGACCAAAACGCATGTCGGTAGGCCCGGTCTTGGACGAGTCCTGTGGTCTTGATAACGAGGTAGGTCGAGCCCAAAAGGACATAGCCTGTGACCAGAGCAATCCCCACTGCCACCGAGAAAGGATTGAGCCAGTCAAAGGGACCTCCTGCAAAAAGGCCTCCCCGCACCTTTATCCCGGAAATAATTCCTCCAAGGGTCAATCCCTGAGCCATGACAGCAACGAGGCTGCCAAGAAAAAAGGCTTTGCTCCACGGCCCCTTCCGGGTCGCATTGGCCCTGAATTCAAAGGTGACCCCTCGAAAGATCAGCCCCGCTAAAAAGGTGAGGAGAGGAAAATACATGGCGCTAAAAAGGACACCGTAAACAACCGGAAAGGCGGCAAAGACTGCGCCTCCGCCAAAGACGAGCCAGGTCTGATTCGCATCCCAGACCGGAGAAATGGTGGCCATGAGTAGGTCTTTCTCCTCTTCGCTCTGGCTAGCCGGAAAGAAAAGACCAACCCCCAGGCTGAAGCCGTCAAGGACGACATAGAGAAAAATGGCAAAGGCCAGAAGACAGGCCCAGACGGTTATGAGATCCATGATCTACTCCTCCATCAAGAGTTCTTTCAGGGAAGAATCCATTCCTCCCAGAGGCTTCATCCCCGCCGGTCGTTGAATAGGCGGAATGGGGCTCGAAAGGTCCGGTCCTCGGCGCAATGTCTTTAGGATGTAATAAAAATAACTCAACAGGACAACCGCGAAGATGGTGATGAAGAGGGTGAGTGACCAGAGGACATTTCCCGCGGGGATTGGAGAAAGACCTTCCCCGGTCCGCATCAGATTGTAAACCAGCCAGGGCTGGCGTCCGACTTCATTCGAAATCCATCCTAATTCCGTAGCAATAAATCCAAGAGGGTGAAGGATGAAGAGGGTCCAGAGAAATGGCCGGTCTTCGTAGAGCCTTCCCCGCAGCCAGAGGATAAGGGCCCAAACCATGAGAAGGAGGAACGCGAAGCCGATGGCGACCATGATCCTGAAGCTCCAGAATAGAATGAAAACGTTCGGCCGGTCCTTGGGAGGAAATTCTTTTAAACCCCGCACACGGCCCTCGAAGGACTGGGTGGCGAGCAGGCTCAGAACATTGGGAATGGATAGAGAAACGACGTTCCGTTCCTTCTCCATGTCCGGAAAGGCCACGATCACAAAAGGCGCGCCTCCGTCGGCATTGGTTTCCCAATGCGCTTCCATGGCTGCGAATTTGGCCGGTTGGTGGTGAAAGACCTCGCGGCCGCTCACATCGCCCAGGAAGAGCTGGAGAGGAGCGAACAAGGCGGCCATCAGCAGGGCTATTCCCATGGACCGGCGGAAGAAGAGCGCGTCTCTCCCTTTCAGGAGATAGTATCCGCTGATCCCGGCCACGAGGAAGGCTGCTGTTTCGAAAGCAGCGATCGTCATATGACCAAAGCGGATGAGAGCGGAAGGATTGAGGATCGCCGCTGTGAAATCGGTCACCATGAATTTTCCGTTCACGAGCTCGTAGCCGGCAGGGGTTTGCATCCATGAGTTTGCTGCCAGGATCCAGAATGCCGAGATGACGGTTCCAATGGCGACAAGGCAGGTGGCCATGAAATGGATGGCCCGAGGCACCTTCTCCCAACCGAAGAGCAGGATGCCGAGGAACCCGGCTTCGAGGAAGAAGGCCGTCATGATCTCAAAGGCGAGAAGGGGCGAAAAGATGTTGGCAACGGCCTGGGAAAAACGGGCGAAGTTCGTTCCGAATTCAAATTCGAGAACGATGCCCGATACCACGCCGATCCCGAAATTGATGGCCAGGATCTTTGCCCAGAACCGAAAAAGACGATAATAGATCTCACGCCTCGATTGCAGCCACAGAAGCTCAATCAACACCAGGTAGAAAGAGAGTCCGATGGTGAGCACCGGAAACAGGATGTGGAACATTGTGGTCACTGCAAACTGGATTCGTGAGAGAAAAAGAAGGTCAAGCATTTTCCACCTCCTTTGGGTCGCCGAAACTTATGAGTCTGTCATTGGATCAGCGTCTTCATGTCGGCAGAGCTCATCGAAATCACTTCACGATCTCGACCTTGATCAGATTGGTGGTCCCGGGGACGCTGATAGGAATCCCCGCGATGACGATGATCTTATCGCCCGATCGGGCGATCCCCAACTCCTTTGGAATCGTTCTCGACTTCTCCAGCATATCGTCCGTATCCTTCCACTCCGGGACGAGAAAAGGATAAACCCCCCAACAGAGATTGAGATTTCTGACCGTGGACAAATTACGACTTAAAGCAAAAATGGGCTGTCGGGGCCGAAGTCTCGATACCCAACGGGTTGTACTTCCCGACTCCGTGGGGGTGACGATCACCACTGCTCCAACCTGTTCGGCCAAGAAAGAGGCGGCATTGCTCAGGGCCTGAGGAAGATCCCTGACCTCTTCAAACTCTCGGCTCAAAAACCGACTGAATGGAAACTCCCCCTCCGCCGTCTGGGCAATCTTTCCCATCATCTCAACGGCCTCAATCGGATGTCGACCGATGGCCGTTTCCTCAGAGAGCATGATCGCATCCGTCCCATCATAGATTGCATTGACGACATCGGTCACTTCTGCCCGGGTGGGAAGATTGTGGTCGACCATGGATCGAAGCATCTGGGTGGCGGTGATCACGGGCTTTCCCAGGGCATTAGCCTTCCGGATCAGCATCTTTTGAACCGTGGGGATCTTCTCGATCGGGGTCTCCACCCCTAAATCGCCCCGGGCAACCATGATCCCGTCAGAGGCCAGGAGGATCTCATCGATCTTGTCCAGGGCTTCTCTTCTTTCGATCTTGGCAATCACGCCAATAGGGGCGGACTTCCTTCTCAAAACCTTCTTGACCGCTTCAATATCACTGGCCTCCTTTACGAAGGAAAGGCCGATCAGGTCCACTCCATTCTGGATACCAAAAAGAAGATCTTGACGGTCTTTCTTTGTAAAGGCCTTCGCTAAAATGGTCCGGGTTGGAAAATTTAATCCCTTATGGGAGGTCAAGCCTCCTCCCATGATCACCCGGCAGTCGATGTCCTGGTCTCCGGTTCTCGAAACCCGGAGTTCAATCGTTCCATCCGCCAGGAGAATTCTGTCCCCGGGTCTTACCTCTCTCGGAAGATGAGGATAGCTGATGGAAACCCCTCTCTCATCTCCGACCCTTTGCCGGTTGGTCAGAAGAAATCTCTGCCCCCTTTTTAACTCAATCCCGCCTTCCCTCACTTTTCCTATCCGGATCCGAGGCCCTTCAAGATCCTGCAGAATGGTGACGGGCTGCCTCAATCTCCCTGAAATTTCACGGATGGCGACAATCTTTTTCAAATGATCATCGTGGCTCCCGTGGGAAAAGTTGAGCCGTGCCACATTCATCCCGGCCAGAATCAACTCTTCGATGACCCGAGGAGAGCCGCTCGCCGGCCCGATCGTGCAAACGATCTTCGTCTTCCGTCGCCTTGACTTATCCATTGATTCCATCCCTTCTTTTCTGCAGGAGAAAAGCGACCTCTCCCCCTAAGAGGAGAATGACCGAGGAGTAATAAGCCCAGATGAAAAAAATGGCCAGGGTTCCTAAAGACCCATAGACCATGGAGAATCGTCCCAAATGCAGGACATACCACCCGAAGAGCTGCTTTGCCAGCTCCCAGAGCAGGCTGGTGAAGATGGCTGCCTGGAGAGCGGTTATAAAGCGGATCTTCTTATTGGGAACGATCTTGTAAATCAGAAAACACATCCAAAACGTGAAGAAGAAGGGGATGATATACTTCAAAATGAATCCAAGGATGGGTCCGATCGCCTGAAAATGACCCAAAGGAAACCTTCGAATGAAGGTGATTCCGGATGTGAGAACCATACTCACCAGTAAAAATGCGCCCGCCAGGAGGATCATAAAAAGATCGACCGCCTTTCCCCCCAGGATGCTTCGATCGCCCTTGGCCTGAAAGATCAGGTCGAAAGCTGTCCTTAACGAACTGAAAAACCAGGTCGAGGTCCAGATCAACCCTCCGATGCCCAATATGCCGACGATCTTGCGGTCTCGAACGATCCTCAATAGGTTCCGCATGATCCTCGGATCCAGGGAAGGCACGGCATTTTCCAGGTAGCGCCGAATCTGGCTCAAGACTTCCCGGTCGCTGTAGAGATAGGTGCCCAGCAACCCTAACAATAAGAGCATCAAAGGGACCAGGCAGATGAGGAGGTTGAAAGTGATGCCTGCGGAAAAGAAGAATCCGTGATCTCCGTCAAACTTCTTCATGGCTGCGAAGAGAATTCGAAATTTCTTCCAGCTTTTTGAGGCCATGGGTGTCCTCGTCCATGACTGCGGTTTCACTCTCCCAGATCGGTATCTTTCGCCTAAGTCGGTGATGATTTTCTGCTGAGCAGGCGTGAGGCTATTATACGAATTTTGATCTGGGGCCTTGGCTTCCCAAAAAAGAAGAACTAAGCCGAGGATTTTTCCTGATTGATCTTCTTTCTTCTGAAGGAAGCCAGGATCGCTCGCGGGATCCAGATGAGAAGAGTGATGACAATTCCCAAGACAGTCGATCCCAAGATGGTATAGATCAGAGAAGTTTCATATTTCCACAGGAGAAACCTTATGGTGACCCCAGGGGCATTGGAATTTTGTACGGCAAAGACCGCTATACCGATGACGATCAAAAGTATAATCCAGTAAAAAACTTGCATGATTTTTCCTCCTTCCTTAAGAAAGCGATGAATAGCGACTTTTCGCGGCCTCGATTGGAGATTTCCGGGTTCCCTTTAGACATCTCTCTAATAAGGATTGGAAAAGAACCCGTCGAAGACTTCGGTCAAGATTCCATTGACCGTCTGTTCCACCTCCTCTATCTTCAGTCTGAAAACTCCCATCTCCTTCTCCACCGTCACATTTTTCGAAAAAACCCTTCCCTCCTTCTTCACCCCTAAATGGATGACAAAGTGGATCGAGGTCTTGATATCCATTCTGAAGGGGGTGTCCTTCTCCTCTATCCAAAACTTCCTCACCTCGATCATCAAGACCGAATCCGTGTCAAAGTTCTTCAAAGAGGATGGCTCTCCATCCCAACTTGGAAGAGGAACCGTCTTCACCCCCTGACGGGAAAGGACTTCTGTTAGAGACTCCGCAATCGCCTGATCCAGGGGAACAGGATCGCTCTTGAAATAGCTCGATACGCCATGAAGAGGTTTGAGAATTCCAACGTACGACGTCTCTGGCCGTTCATCCTTAAGAGGAACAATCCCGAGGGGGGAGCCGATCTTCTGTTGAAGAGAGGGAAAGTCTCGACCCGGCTGATACCGAAGAGAGAGGGAATAGGTTCTCGCCTTTGCACAACTGAGCAGCAAGAAACCGGATAAAAGAATGACAGACCAACGACAAGGCTTCATGACCGAACCTCCTGATTGGAATGTTTTTGTATTCTACCACATTTCGTTCAGAAAATGGAGATAGAAAACTTTTTGTGACGGATGAAAAAAATGTCATTCTATCTTTGTAACCATTTAAAATACTAAGAACATTTCATTTCCATCTTCCACTATTTAACCATTCTTGGAGATTCTGGTATGGAAAATGCTAATCCATGGGTCTCGTGAAGTCCGAACGTAGATTTTTATAGATAATTGGCGTAAAATAGGGTAAAAAAATATCATATTTCGGGAAGAAGCGCGGAAGCGGCCTATCAGTTATAATAAATTGTTAACCGATTGTAAGCAAGGAGAGCAAAATGAGGTTTCCCCAATACAGGCCGAGAAGAATGCGAAAGGATGAGATTTTTCGGAGAATGATCCGCGAAACCCATCTCAGCCCGGATGACCTGGTTCTTCCTCTCTTTGTTCGGCCTGGAAAGGGGGTGAAACAACCGATTTCCTCCATGCCCGGCCACTTTCAGTTGTCGATCGATCTTCTGATCAAGGAAGTGAAGGAAGCAAAGTCTTTGGGAGTCCTCGGTGTCATTCTTTTCGGCATCCCTGAGAAAAAGGATGAAATGGGATCGGAGGCCTATTCCGAAGGTGGGATCATCCAGCGGGCCCTAAAGGCGATCAAAGAGAAGGTGGACGGGATCCTCGTCATGACCGATGTCTGTCTCTGCGAATATACCAGCCACGGACACTGTGGCGTGGTAAAGGACGGGAGAATCGCGAACGATGAAAGCCTTGATCTTCTTGCCCGGCAGGCCCTTTCTCACGTCAAGGCAGGAGCAGACATGGTTGCCCCTTCCGATATGATGGATGGAAGAGTGGGTGCGATCCGAAAGTGTCTTGACGAAAATCGCTACGAGGATATCCCCATTCTATCTTATGCCGCAAAATTCGCATCCAGTTTTTACGGCCCCTTCCGGGTGGCTGCGGAGTCGAAGCCCCAATTCGGAGATCGAAAATCTTATCAGATGGACCCGGCCAATGGGAATGAGGCATTGAGAGAGGTCCGGCTCGACATCGAAGAGGGTGCGGATATGGTTATGGTCAAACCTGCCCTTCCTTATCTGGATCTCATCTATCGGGTCAAACAGACCTTCAACATACCGGTGGCCGCTTATAACGTCAGCGGGGAGTTTGCTCTGGTGAAGGCTGCCTCCCAATTAGGCTGGGTCGATGGAGACCAGGTGATGATGGAATCACTGATCGCCATTAAAAGGGCAGGCGCCGATATGATCCTAACTTACTTTGCCAAAGAAGCAGCCGAAAAATTAAGATGAAATTTCCAATAGCCAGATCCCAAGCAATTCATAGTTATTAGTCACTGAGTCATTAAGTCACTTAATAACTAATGACTTATTGACTTAATAACCCGAGAGTGATTTAAGGAAGTGCATCAGCCTATGAAGAAAGATCGTTTTGACAATTCGGCACCCAACACTCCTTCCGGTCCTCCGCTGAGGATGGTAGCCTGGGAGTTGACCCGCGGCTGTAATCTGGCCTGCGTCCACTGCCGTGCCTCTTCAGAACGGGGGCCTTACACGGGAGAGCTTTCAAGAGAAGAATGTTTCAGGGTGATGGACGAAATCGCCTCCGTGAGCAAACCCGTCATCATCCTGACCGGAGGGGAACCCCTGCTCCGACCCGACGTCTACGAGCTGGCCCAATACGGATCCAGTAAGGGTTTTCGAATGGTGATGGCCACCAATGGCACACTGATCACCGAGGAAGCCATTCGGAAGATGAAGGCTTCAGGGATTCAAAGGATCAGCGTCAGTCTGGATGGCTCCAATGCCGAGAGCCATGATGCCTTTCGAAAGGTGAAGGGCGCCTTTGAGGGTTCCCTTCGGGGAATCGAGATGGCAAAAAAGGGAGGGCTCGAATTCCAGATCAATACGACCATTACACAGGCCAATCTCCGCTTGATCGCCGAGATCCTCGATCTCGCAGTCGCCCTTGGCGCGGTGGCCCATCATATCTTTCTCCTTGTTCCTACGGGAAGGGGAAAGGAGCTCAAAGATCAGGGAATTTCTGCCCTGGATTATGAAAAAACACTTCAGTGGTTTTACGAGCAGCGGGACAAAGTCCCCCTTCAGCTCAAGGCGACCTGCGCCCCCCATTACTACCGAATCCTGCGGCAACGGGCTAAAAAAGAGGGAAAGAAGATCACGCCCCAGACGCACGGACTGGATGCCATGACCCGCGGATGTCTTGGGGGGATCTCCTTCTGCTTCATCTCTCATATCGGTCAGGTTCAACCCTGCGGCTATCTCGAACTGAATTGCGGAAACGTAAGAGAAAAACCTTTCCAGGAAATCTGGACCTCGTCCCAAGTCTTCCAGAATCTTAGAAACACCGATGGTTACCAGGGAAAATGCGGGAAATGCGAGTTTAGAAAGGTCTGCGGAGGCTGCCGGGCCAGGGCCTTCGAGACCCTCGGAGATTATATGGCGGAGGAGCCTTACTGTATCTATGAACCCGCTTAACTCCTTTCTCCGATTTCGAATCAACCTGTCCATCAAGTTCTTGATGGCAACGGTTTGTCTTGCCGTGGTGAGTTCGCTTGCATTTGGATACTTCTTGGTCGCAGAGGAACGGGCCTTCTACCAAGACCAATTGGAATCCCGCGGGAAATCAGCTGCCGATGCCTTTCGTTATCTGATTCAATATAGGGATGGGGCCGACCTGTCAAATCCTTCTCTTCTGCAGCAGCTTGCAGAGAGACTGGTCAAGGATGGAGATGTCGTTCTTATGTGTTCCCTTTCGGACCCTTCCGGAGAGAATTTGGCCTATGCCGTAAGGAAAGGGACTCTTCCTGATCCCAGTCTCATGTATGAACACACCCAACCGATTCAATCGGAAGGGGGGCAGTCCCTCGGGACTCTCCAAATCGGATTTTCCCTTTCGCCACTGACCAACAGGATCATTACGATGAGGAGGCACGTCATCCTGATCAGCTTCGGGCTGGTCGGTCTTGGAATTTTATCGACATTCATCCTGACGCGGATTCTTCTCCGGCCCATTCAACTGTTGGTGACGGCCACGCAGAGGGTGACAAGGGGAGAATTATCCCAGGCTGTCGATATTCGATCAAAGGATGAGATCGGGGATCTGGCCGAGGCCTTCAACGAGATGACTCTCCAGCTGAAGAAATCGAAAGAAGATCTCGAAAAAAGAACGGACGAGCGGACCCTTATTTTTGAGGATACCCTTGAGGAACTGAACCAGACAAAGGCATCGACACAAAAGGTCTTGAAGGACCTTGAATCCACTAAGAAAGAACTGGACCGGGTGAACCGCCGGTTAAAGGATGTGGATGTCACCAAACTGATATTCATTGGCATTGCCTCGCATGAGCTGAAAACCCCCCTTACGATCATCAAGGCCAACATCGATTTCATTCTTTCAGAGAAGGGTGGGAAGTTGCCCGATTACTTGAAATCCTACCTTCTCTCCATCCAGAGGAATACTAACCGAATCCAAGCAAGAATGGATCGAATGCTCGATCTGACCCGCTTGAGACCGGGCCGTCTTCACTTCTCCCGAGAATCTCTCAATCTTTCCGAAGAGGTCAGAGGCTACATCAGCGAAGTCAAGCCAAAGGACAAGAACATCTCCATTCAATCTGACATTCCCAAGGACCTCAGCGTCTTCGCCGACCGCAACGGGCTTCACGATATCTTCTTTAACCTCCTTTCAAACGCCATCAAATTTACTTCAGACGGAGGGCAGATCAAGGTTAACGCGCAGCGAAAGGATGACGTGATCCTTCATGAGGTTCAAGACACTGGCATGGGTATCCCGAAGGACAAGATTGAACGGGTTTTTGACGAATTTTATCAGGTCGAAGTAGGCAAATTCGGCGGAACCGGTCTCGGGCTTGCCATCACCAAACGGCTGGTTGAAGAACATGGCGGCAAGATCTGGGTGGAGTCCCAACAGGGGAAGGGAACCACCTTCTATTTCACCATCCCCCATTCGATGGAGGACAAACATGGAAGCGCCCACCCTGCATAGCGGAAGGAAAGGGAAGATTCTCATTGTTGACGACGAACCGGATACATTGGAGATCCTCCAAGCCCTGCTCAGCATTGAGGGATACCAGGTCATCGTTGCTCCGACGGGTGAAGAAGGGGTGAAGAAGGCCCAGACGGAAAAGCCGGAAGTTATCCTCATGGATATCAATCTTCCTGGAATCGATGGGAATGAAGCCTTGAGAAGGATTCGAGAGAAGAATCCTCTTCAATGTGTCATCATGCTCACAGCCTTTGCGACAGTGGAAAATGCCATTCAGGCCCTCAAGGAGGGGGCAACGGACTTCGTCAAGAAACCCTTTGAGAATGAGCATCTGATTCATATTGTCAATCAAGCTTCAGAAAAGTCCAGGACTCTGATGGAAAAGCAGAAACTGGAGGAGGAGGTCAGACGGCTTTCGATCACCGACGATCTGACGGGTCTTTACAATCACCGCCATTTCTTCAAGACGTTAGATGCGGAATTGGTTCGAATGAAGCGCCAGAAAACCGCCCTCTCCCTGTTGATGTTTGATCTCGACGGCTTCAAACGATATAACGATCAATACGGGCATGTCGAAGGGGATAAGGTCCTGAGATGGGTCGGAGAGATTGTAAAAAACTCCATCCGCAACAGCGTCGATTCCGGTTATCGCTATGGAGGAGATGAATTTGCAGTCCTTCTCATCGGTGCCACCCTCGATCAAACGCTCGCGGTTGCGGAACGGATCCGCTCTTCCGTTGAAGAGGCTAAGATTGACATTACCGTCAGCATCGGTCTGGCAGAGTATCAGGACCGCTTCAGTCTGGAGAGGTTTGTCAAGTCCGCCGATGATGCGATGTATGTCGCCAAGAACGCCGGCGGCAACCGCGTGTATACGAATATTCCCTGAGACACCGAGACCAGATTTGGCAAAGAATTGAATGGCCATTTATCCGAGATGATCCCTCTCAAATCCCAAATAATTTTCGAGCCCCAAACATCAATGATCCAAACGGTTTTGTTTGAAGTTTCGAATTTCGATCATTGGAATTTGTTTGGTTTTTGGTGCTTGCCTGCCTGCCGGTAGGCAGGGGATTTGGTGCTTTCCGGCAAGATCTTATGACAGAACGACCTCGACTCTTTTTGGTGGATGGCTCCTCTTACATCTTTCGTGCCTTTTATGCGATCAAACACCTTTCCAATTCGAAAGGCCTTCCGACCAACGCCGTCTATGGCTTTACCCAAATGCTTCTCAAGGTTCTAAGGGATCAGAAGCCGGGCCACCTGGCAGTGGTCTTCGATTCGAAAGCCCCCACCTTCCGCAGCGAAATCTACAAAGAATACAAGGCGAACCGGTCCGCAATGCCGGAGGCCCTGGTCCCTCAAATTCCTTATATCCGGAGGATCATCCGAGAGTATGGCATTGCCACGGTGGAGATGGAAGGATTTGAAGCGGATGATCTCATCGGAACGGTCGCCAGAGGAATGGCCCCCGAGGCCGATGTCATCATTATCACGGGTGACAAAGACATCCTCCAACTGGTCAGCGATCGAATCCAGGTTTACGATACGATGAAGGAAAAAAGGTATGGAGTGGAGGAGGTCATCCGTCGTTTCGGTGTCAAACCTGAGAAGGTGATCGAGGTCATGGGTTTGGCCGGAGACGCCATCGACAATATCCCAGGTGTTCCCGGGATTGGGGAGAAGACGGCGATCGAATTGGTCAAGAGGTTTGGGTCTATCGAAAACCTTCTGTCCCGTATCGATGAAGTGCCCCAGAAGAAATTGAAAGAAAATCTGAAGGCTTTCGGAGAACAGGCCAAACTTAGTCGACAATTAGCGACCATCCATTCTGACATACCCATCCCCTATCGGCTCGGTGATCTTGCTCTTGGCGCTCCCCACTTGAGGGGCCTGCGAGAGATCTTTAAAGAATTGGAGTTCAGCAAACTCCTGAAAGAGCTTCCCGAGGAAAGAAAACCTGAGAAGAAAGAGTATCGTTTAATCACGGAACCGGATCAATTCCTCGCTTTGTTGGAGGATCTGAAAAGAGTCAAATCCTTTGCCATGAACCTTGAGACGACGTCCCCTTATCCGATGTGGGCGGATTTGGTGGGGATAAGCCTTGCTCACGCCTCCGATCAGGCCTCTTATATTCCTCTTGGACACCTCCGCCCTGGGGCGAAAAATCAGCTTCCCCTCGCCTGGACCTTGGAACAGCTCAGGCCCATCCTTGAAGATGGCGAAGTGAAGAAGATCGGACACGATCTCAAATACGATTGGATCGTTCTGAAACGTCACGGGATTGATATTCAGGGAATTGCCTGCGATACCATGATCGCCTCCTACCTCCTCAATCCCACCAAACATAATCATCGCCTCAGCGAGATCGCCCGGGAATATCTGGACCGGACCCTTTTGGAATATGAAGAGGTGGCTGGCACAGGGGGAAAAGCAGTGACCCTGGACCGGATCGATCCTGAAAAGGTGAGGGATTATAGCTGCGAGGATGCGGAGGTGGCCCTCCGGTTATCTCCTATTCTTCTTCCCAAAATAGAAGAAGACGGTCTGAAGGATCTCTTTGATCGGGTGGAAATACCGTTGCTCATGGTTCTCTCCAAGATGGAGATGAACGGGGTGAAGATCGATCGGGATCTCCTCCAGGAGTTTTCCAAGGAGGTGGAATCCCAGCTCCAGCAGAAGATGGAGCGAATCTACGGACTGGCTGGCGATACCTTCAACATCAACTCCTCTCAACAGTTAGGAAGGATTCTCTTTGATAAGCTGAAGCTGCCTGTGGTCAAGAAGACTAAAACGGGCTATTCGACCGATGTGGATGTCTTAACCAAACTCTCTCTTCAACACGATCTGCCTCTGGAAATCCTCGGCTATCGGAACCTGAGTAAACTCAAATCGACCTATATCGACACCCTTCCCAAATTGATTCACCCGGAGACAGGGCGCGTTCACACCTCTTATAACCAGACGGTGACGGCAACCGGAAGGCTCTCCTCGAGCGATCCGAACCTTCAAAACATTCCCGTCCGTGCAGAGGAAGGAAGCCGCATCCGCCAGGCTTTCATTCCAGAGGAAGGATGGATTTTTGTCTCCGCTGACTATTCTCAAATCGAATTGAGGATTCTCGCCCACCTCTCCCAGGAAGAGATGCTCATGGGGGCTTTTCAGAAGGATGAAGATATTCACGCCCGGACCGCTTCGGAGATCTTTGGCGTCTCAATGGATCAGGTGACCCCTTCCATGAGAAGGGAAGCCAAGGTGATCAATTTCGGCATCCTCTACGGAATGAGTGCCTACGGCCTTTCTCAGCAGCTCGGAACAGAGCCGAAGACCGCACAGGCCTATATCGAGGAATATTTCAAGAAATACCCCAAGGTTCAGCTCTATATTGAAGAGAGTCTGCAAGAGGCGAGGAAAAGGGGCTATGTGACCACGCTCCTTCATCGGCGTCGCTATCTTCCCGACATCCTTTCTCCGAATACGGTCATCCGTCAGGCATCGGAGAGGATGGCGATCAATGCCCCTCTCCAGGGGACGGCGGCAGACATCATCAAGGTGGCCATGATCCATATTCAGAACCGGATAGAAGAACTCTCTCTCTCCACAAAGATGATCATGCAGGTCCACGACGAGCTGGCTTTTGAAGTTCCGGGAGAGGAGCTTCAACGGGCCCTTTCCATGATTCAAAACGAAATGGAGACCGTAATGGAACTTTCTGTCCCTCTCAAGGTCTCCATCCACTCCGGGAAGAATTGGGCGGAAGTCCATTGATTCGTCAGTCTGATAGTCTGGTAGTCCAATCGTCCTCTCGTCTTTCACTATCCGACGAAAAGACTAATCGACTACGCGACGAAGAGCGAAGGATGAAATAATGAAACAAGCTTTCTTAATAGTGGCAGGCTGGATCATTCTCTCCTCGGTAGCTTTTGGTCAGGAGATCTATCAATGGACGGATGAAAAAGGGACGGTTCACTATACGGATGACTTGACCCTGGTCCCGGAAAGGTATCGAAACCAAGTCCAAGAAAAGAAAGCCCCTCGGGAATCCCCTCCACAACTTTCCCCTCCAGTGCTGAAAGAGGAGGAGGTCGTGCCCCAACCGGAATCAACCGCCGAGAAGAAAGATCTTGCCGGCCGGGGGCAGGAATGGTGGAAGGCCAAGGCCAAGGAGTGGAATGAAAAATTGATCAATGCTCAGAAAAATTATGAGACCGCCTATACCGCCTGGAAGGAAAAGGAGAAGGAACAGGAACAATCAAAACTCAAGCCGAAGAGCCTCCAACGAAAGTTAAAGACGGAGACAAAAATCCTCGAAGACAAAGCAAGAGCATGGGAAAAACAGAGGGACGAAGCAAAGAATATGCTGGAGAAGGGCTTGCGGAAAGAAGCCGAAGAGATGAACGCAGATCCTGATTGGGTTAGAATCGAATAGCGGAATGAGTGATGAGTCTCCGGGGTTTGGAATACTTGGTAATCGGAATCTATTTGGAATTTGGTGCTTGGAATTTGGTGCCTACTTAAAAAGTGTTTTTATGGCTTCCTGAATCGTCTTCACTCCAATCAGCTCAATGCCCGCGATTCCCTTCATCTTCTCCTGGTTCTGTTTGGGCAGGAGGCACCGTTTAAATCCCAGCCTCGAGGCTTCCTTCACCCGCACCTCGGACTGGTTAACCCCCCGCACCTCTCCTCCCAACCCCACCTCTCCAAAGGTGACGATCTCTGGATCAATCAATTGATCCTTGAAATTCGAGGTGATGGAGGCAATCACTCCCAAATCTGCCGCAGGCTCTTCCACTCTCATCCCGCCGGCGATATTGAGAAAGATGTCATGATTGTTGAGATGGACTCCTAACCTTTTCTCCATGACAGCAACGAGAAGCGAAATACGGTTGGGATCTATTCCCTGGGCCGTCCGCCGCGGAAAGCCAAAATGGGTCGGAACGACCAGGGCCTGAAGTTCCACCAGGATAGGCCTTGAGCCCTCCAGGCTCGGCATGACCACCGAGCCGGAAGCGGGCTGGGTCCTTTCGGAGAGAAAGAATTCCGAAGGGCTGAAAACCTCCACCAATCCCGAATCCTTCATTTCAAAGACCCCAATCTCATTGGTGGAGCCAAAACGGTTCTTCACCGCCCTGAGGATGCGGAAGGAGTGGCTGGCTTCGCCCTCGATGTAAAGAACCGTATCCACCATGTGCTCGAGGACTTTCGGCCCTGCGATGAAACCCTCTTTGGTGACATGCCCCACAAGAAAGATGGGAATGGAAAGATGCTTTGCCAAATAGAGCAGTCGACTCGACGCCTCCCTCACCTGTGTGATCGAGCCGGGTGTGGAAGGAAGATCTGAGGAGTAGATCGTCTGGATCGAATCGATCACTGCGGCCGAAGGCTTAAGGGTTTGAATATCCTGAACGATCTTTTCCAGGGATGTCTCTGAGACGACAAAGAGGTGATCGGAAAAGATCCCCAGCCTTTCCGCCCTCATCTTCGTCTGTTGGAGAGACTCCTCTCCTGAGACGTATAGGATTTTTTTCCCTTGCAACGCGATCCGGTTCATCACCTGAAGGAGAAGTGTCGATTTACCAATGCCCGGATCGCCTCCAACCAAAATCACCGATCCAAGGACAATTCCTCCTCCCAGGACCCGGTCAAACTCTCCGATCCCGATCTGAAGTCTTCCCTTCTCTTCTCCGGCGATCTCGGTGATGGGCGTTGGATGGGCTTCTGACTCAAAACCGAGGAGGTCTCGTTCCGGTGCCTTTTCTTCGATCACCCGCTCTTCAACAAGGGAGTTCCACTCCTGACATCCCGGGCACCTGCCCAGCCATTTCGGGACTTCATAGCCACAGGACTGACAGACAAAATGGGTCTTGGCCTTGGCCATATTTCTCCGTCAAGAAAGAAAGATTAGATTACTGGGATTTTAGCAGAAAGAAAAAAGGAGGTCAAAAAGAAATGAATGGGGAAGAAACCATCGGTCTGCCGGTTTTTCCTCTTTTTTTTGGGGGTTCACACTTTCTCCAGGACGTGCTAAGATTTTTTAAAATGGAGAACGAGAACAGAACCATTCTCATCGAGGGATCAAAGGTCTTTGGCATCCTATTGGATGAAAAAGCTGTCAAGGCCTTCGAAGTTTACCTGAAAGAACTTCTCAAATGGAATCAAAAGATCAATCTCACAGCCATTCGCTCTGAGAAAGGGATGGTCCTCAAGCACTTCCTCGATTCCCTCTCCGTCTTTCCTCACCTTTCCCAAGCCTCCTCTCTCCTGGATATCGGTTCGGGCGCGGGCTTTCCCGGTATCCCCTTGAAAATAGTGGAGCCCTCTTTGGAGGTGACTTTGATCGACTCTGTGCTTAAGAAGGTCGATTTCCAAAGGCATATCATCCGAATCCTCGGTTTGAAGGGCATTCGCGCCATCCATGGCCGGGTCCAAGACAGAGAGGCCCGGCAAACCCTGGGGGAGCGGTTTGATCGGGTTGTCTCAAGGGCTTTTTCCGATCTTCCGACCTTCCTCTGCCTCAGTTTCCCTTTCTTGAAAAGAGGAGGAATGGCCCTGGCCATGAAAGGGCAAGGGAGCAATGGAGATACCCAGTCCCTTTCAGAAACGGAAAAGACCCCGTACCGTTTGCAGAAAGCGGTCTCTTTCTCCCTTCCCTTCAGCTCTTCGAGAAGATCGATTCTCCTCTTTGAAAAGATCTGACTTTATGCTATAAAGACACTTGATAGAGGTTAGAGGAGCGTCCCGGAAAGCGGGACTTGAGGATTGAGCTATGCTCTTGAAGTCAGAGGCTATAAGAGGTTTCCTTCCTGCCTTAAGCCTCGAACGTAGTGCACCTCAAGCGAAACCCTGAAACCCTATGAGGTTGCAGGACGAAGTACTCCTCCGGCACTTCTTTATGGCGAGAGTGATCTGTATTGCCAACCAAAAGGGAGGGGTGGGAAAGACGACAACGGCGGTCAATCTTTCTGCCTCCATCGCTGTTTCAGAGAAGAAGGTTCTGCTCATTGATATCGATCCTCAGGGGAATTCGACAAGTGGTGTAGGATTAAGCAAAGAGGCGACGAACGGGACGATTTACCACGCCCTGCTTCGGGGCTCAGGGCTGCGAGAGATGATCCAGAAGACTTCTCTCTCCTATCTGGACATGGTCACCTCCAATACCGATCTCATCGGTGCAGAAGTGGAATTGATTCAGGAAAAGGACCGCGAGAGGAAGCTGGATCATCTGATCAAGGAGGTCGAGGCAGATTACGATTACATTTTGATTGACTGTCCTCCTTCTCTGGGTCTTCTGACCATCAATTCCTTGACAGCGGCCCACTCGGTTCTCATCCCTCTCCAGTGCGAATATTATGCGATGGAAGGCTTGGGCCAGCTTCTCAAAACGATCCGGTTGATCCAACAGTCTTTCAACCCAAAACTGGAGATCGAAGGAATCCTGCTCACCATGTTCGACAGCCGAAATAACCTCTCCCACCAGGTGGCCCAAGAGGTGAAGAATCACTTCAAAGAAAAGGTCTTTAAGACGATCATCCCCCGAAACGTCCGACTGAGCGAAGCCCCCAGCCATGGGAAGCCCGCTCTCCTGTACGACGTGCATTCCAAGGGGACCGAAAGCTATTTGAGCCTGGCCGAAGAGATCATGGCCGATGGAAAGATCGATGGTCACTAAGAGAATCGCGTTAGGAAAGGGTCTCGGGGCGCTGCTGCCGGAATTTGGGCAGGACGAATCCAAGAATATCCTCTACTGCGGGATCGAAGAGATCGTCCCGAACCGCTCTCAGCCGAGAAAATATTTTGATGAATCGAAACTCCAGGAATTGGCAGAATCCATCAAAGCCAACGGGATCCTTGAACCTCTGGTTGTGAGAAGGGTGGATCAGGCTTACGAGCTGATCATCGGAGAACGTCGGTGGCGAGCCGCTCAAAAGGCGGGCTTAAAGGAGGTTCCCGTGTTGGTGAAGGAGGTCGAAGGGGTTGACGCCCTGGCCATCTCCCTCATCGAAAACCTGCAGAGAGAGGATCTCAATCCGATTGAGGAGGCGGAGGCTTTCAGACGCCTGACCGAAGAGTTTCAGATCAGCCAAGGGGAATTGAGCACACGGATCGGAAAAGATCGGACCACCATCGCCAATACACTTCGACTCCTGAAGCTCCCCGGGGAAATAAAGAACCTGCTGCTTCAGAATCGTATTACAGCCGGACACGCGAGGGCCATTCTCACCCTCGAGGCCAAAGAGAAGCAAAAGGAGCTCTGCGGCCTCATTATCAAGAAGGGGCTTTCCGTAAGAGAGGCTGAAGCCTTGGCGAAGCAGTGGTCAGAGAAACCGAAGAGGAAGGCCTCCCCGGATCGGGGAAAAGGCGAATTGGAGAGCCAATTGAACAGCCTTCAGGACTCTCTGAGGCGCTCCCTGGGAACGAAGGTCCGCATTTTACCCAATGGAAAAAGGGGAAAGATTGAGATCGAATACTATTCTTCCGATGATTTGGAAAGGATTGTGGAAACCATCCTAAGAAACACGTAGGGCACGAGTTTAAGGTTTCATAGTCTTGTAGTCTCGTAGTTTTGCGGTTCTTGATGAATCGACGAGATGACCACCCGACTATTCGACTTCTTCAGCGCTATGCGTTATTTGAAAGGAGCAAACCATGTCAGGCAAATCTCTCTTCACAAAAAGCGGTCCGAAACCTTCCTCTAATCCGGAGGAGATCAGTGGTTATTTCGGAAAAGAGGTCGTTTTTGAGGGTAAGATGACTTTCGAAGGCGTCTTCCGTCTGGATGGGAAATTCGAGGGAGAAATTTTCGAAAGCGGAACATTGGTCGTTGGTGAATCGGCAGTCGTCAAGGGAAAAGTTGAGGCCCATACGATCGTCGTCAATGGTCGTGTAGAGGGAGAGGCCTGTGCCAAGGAAAGGGTGGAAATTCACTCCACCGGCAGGTTCAACGGGAATCTTCTCACCCCGATCCTAACCATTGAGGAAGGGGGATTCTTCGACGGCCATTGTAAAATGGAGCAAAAAGCCGATAAAGAAAACGGCTTTGGACCCCTCTCTCAAAAACCTGATCAGCCTCTATCTTCTTGATATCAGAAGTGAAAACAAAAAAGTTAGAAGAAAACATTGACAACTTATCTGTACTATGTTAATTAATTCACATTTTCCGCTCACCCTTTCTTGACCAATGAAAGGAGTCTCTTCTGAAAGAGTGGGTAAGGCCACTTCAATTTTTACTGACCGTGGGCTGGTATGTGGCTTTGAGTTTGATCATTCCTGTTTCGATTGGGTATTGGCTCGATCGGCCGGGAATGCTAAATAAGGACCCTTTATTTACATTGGTCGGTCTGGGTGTCGGAACAGTGATTGCGTTTGGCGGTCTGGTGAGGATGCTCCTTCGATATCAGGCGGAGCAGGAAGAACTAAGAAAAAGTAAAGAGAATAAAGAGAGCAGAAAATAATGGGTCAGGGCCGCGTTAAAATTCTTCTTTTTTTCTTCGTTCCCGTTCTAATCCTCTTTGTCATTGGCCTGATTTTTGGTCCCCTTGGGTCCAGCTTTTTGGGCAAGAAACCACCCAGTATTTTCCAAGTCCCTCGGCCGGCGGTTGAGCTGCCTGCGGAGCCGGTAGCCCACATCGGCCATTTTTCTGTAACCAACACCCTGATTGCTTCCTGGTTTACCATCCTTGTGTTATTAGGCTTATCGATTCTCTTCACCCATAAGATGAAATTGATTCCGGGAAGACGTCAGGGGATGGGAGAGGCGATCGTAGAGGGACTGCTCAATTTTGTTGAGAGTGTGGCCGGGAAGAAACATGCCCGGATGCTCTTCCCCGGAGTAGCCACCATCTTCATCTATGTCATATCGAATGCTTATCTGGCTCTCTTGCCTTTTTTCGGCTCCGTTGGGATTATCGAGCACGATGGGAAATTTGCTCCTCTCTTCCGGTCAGCCAATACGGACCTGAATGTCCCCCTTTCCATTGCGGTCATGTCCTTCTTCTTCGTGGAGAGTTGGGGGATGAGGTCAGTAGGGGTCACCCATTACCTCAGCGAATTCATAAACGTCCGTCAGTTTCTGCAAGGCCTGAAGGAGACCTTCACCGGTAAGATTAAGACGGGCCCCATGAACATCGTCTTTGGGTTTATCAGCCTATTCGTGGGCGTCTTAGAGATCTTCAGCCACCTGACGCGCATGCTCAGCTTCACTTTCCGTCTCTTCGGGAATATGACTGCTGGCGAGATATTGATCTTGGTCTCTTGTTTCTTGGTCCCCCTGGTATTCTCCATCCCCTTTTATGGTCTCGAACTGTTGATCGGGATGATCCAGGCTCTTATCTTTTCTGGTTTGACGCTGGTATTTGGTACGATTGCTTCAACTCCCCACGAAGAAACAGAATAAAAAGACGAAAGGAGGATATTGTCAATGACACCGGAAGTGATGAAAATGTTAGTAATTGGGTTGGCTGCAGGGTTGGGTTTTTTTGGCCCGGCATTAGCTTTGGGCCTGATCGGGTTCTCAGCCATGCAATCCCTGGGACGTAACCCCGAAGCGAGAGGGGCCATCCTCACCAACATGATCTTGATCGGTGCCCTCGCCGAGGCGATTGGGATTTATGTCCTGATCGTATGTATTATTTTAGCTATGGTCGTTAAATAAGGAGGTGTCATCATGGATAACGGAGGTGGACTGCCCATCAGCTTGGCACTGATCATGATCACCATTGTGCTGCTGGTGTTTAGCTTTGCCGGGCTGGTTACTTTTTTGGTGTTACGAGTTTAGTTTTTCGAAAGAAACTTTACTCTGTGATTGACGAACAGTTGAAGAGGGCAAAATGGGAGGTTTCGCCAGTTTAGGGATCAATTTACCGCTGTTGGTGGTCTTTATCATCAATTTCATTGTCCTGTTTGTTCTGCTGCGCATCTTTCTGTATAAGCCGGTACTGAAGATGCTTGACGAGAGGGCGAAAAGAACAAAGGAGGCGATGGAACTGGCTGATGCGACAAAAAAGGAATATGAAGAAGCCAGGACAGAGGTACAAAGACAGATTGAAAAGGGACGCCAGGAAGCTCAGGCGATTATCGCCCAGGCGATGCAAGCCGGGGAAAGGCTGAAAGAAGAATCGAGAAACGAGGCGACCAAACAGGCACAGGTGATCATTGATCGAGCTCGAGCTGAGCTGGAGACAGAACGCGATAAGGTCATCGGAGAGCTGCGCCGGGAATTTGTGGATATCGCTATCGCAGCAGCCGGAAAGGTGATCCAAGAGACTCTGGACAAGGAGAAACATCGTAAACTGATCGATGAGACACTTCAGGAAAGTGTGATCCTTAAGAAAAGTTGACATCCCCTGGACGTCATTGGGAACGCCCGCCTGTTGGCAGCGGAGGCAGACAATGACTCCGTTGTTGGATCATTTACGGTAAAGCTATGCCGAGAATAAGTTCTGGTAAACGCTATGCACAAGCGGCCTTTGAGTTGGCCTTGGAGAAGAACGAGCTGGAGGTCTGGCAAGAAGGCTTAAAGAAGATGGCCGAAACGGCGACCGATCCGCAACTGACGGCCCTTCTCCAAGACCCCCGGGTTCCTTTCGATACCAAGAGGAGTCTCTTACAGACCCGGCTGGGTGCGATCCATCCCCTGGCCTTTAATCTGGCTATCCTCCTGGTGAACAAGAGGGTCTTCTCCCGGAGCGGGGATATCCTCCGGGAATATCATCATCTGCTGGATGCACATCGGGGGGTTGAACGTGCTCGGGTGACGACGGCCTTGCCTCTGGGTGCCGAGGAAAAAGAACGGGTTTCTCGCCGTCTGGGCGAGATGGTCGGTCGCAAGGTGGTGGTCGATGATCAAACCGACCCTTCTATCATTGGCGGATTTATTGCTCGGATTCGTGATATGTTGATTGACGGTAGCATCCGTCAGAGATTGGAAAGCTTGAAGAAGAGTTTGGCGGAAGCGGGAAAGTGAGTGTTACTCGCTTTGTGAGTAAAGGCTACGAAGCCCGTGACGAAACGAACATATCGTTGAGCCGAGTCTTCGACTTAACTTTTACCTTTTGACCTTTGACTTTTTAAACAGGAGAGGGGTTAATATGGCAACCCGTGAACAGGATATTGTCGCGGTCATCAAAGAGCAGATTGAGCGGTTCGGTGCGGGTGTAATGGTCACCAACGTGGGAACCGTGATTGAGGTGGGCGATGGAATCGCTCGCATTTACGGACTGGGGAAGGCAGCCTACAATGAATTGCTCCAGTTCCCTCACGACATCACCGGTTTGGCCTTGAACCTGGAGGAGGATAACGTTGGAGCCGTGATCCTCGGCGAGCACAGCAAGATCAAAGAAGGGGATGAGGTCAAAGCGACAGGAAGAGTCATCGAGGTTCCGGTGGGAGAGGCTTTGATCGGTAGGGTCGTTGATCCTCTGGGCCGTCCGCTGGACGGTAAGGGCCCCATCAAGGCTGCGAAGACTCGTCCGATCGAGAGAGTGGCACCGGACGTCACAAAAAGACAGCCTGTGAATACACCGGTCATGACCGGAATCAAAGCGATTGACAGCATGATCCCGATCGGCAGAGGGCAACGGGAGCTGATCATTGGGGACCGTTTTACCGGCAAATCAGCCATTGTCCTGGATACCATTATTGCCCAGAAGGGGCAGAATATGATTTGCATCTACGTAGCGGTCGGGCAAAAAACGTCCAAAGTGGCTCAGGCCATCGCCGCTCTGGAAAAGTTTGGGGCCATGGAATATACAATCGTGGTCGAAGCCGATTCTTCTGACCCAGCGCCTCTTCAATACATCGCCCCCTATTCAGGCTGCGCAATGGGCGAGGAGTTTATGGAGCAGGGCAAGGATGCCCTCATTCTCTATGACGACCTTTATAAGCATGCCTGGGCTTACCGCCAATTATCCCTTCTGTTGCGGCGTCCTCCGGGCCGGGAGGCTTATCCCGGGGATATTTTTTATCTTCATAGCCGACTCCTGGAAAGGGCCGCTAAATTAGCCGCTGAGGCCGGAGGGGGGTCGCTGACGGCTTTACCCATCATTGAGACCCAGCTGGGAGACATGTCTGCCTACATCCCAACCAACGTCATCTCCATCACCGATGGGCAGATCTATCTCGAACCCGATCTGTTCAATGCAGGGGTTCGTCCGGCCATCAATGTGGGACTATCGGTCTCCCGAGTCGGGGGTTCGGCTCAAAGAAAGGCGATGAGACAGGTCGCTGGAAAGCTGAGATTGGAGCTTGCTCAGTTTCGAGAACTGGAGGCCTTCGCAAAGTTTGGGAGCGAAGAACTGGATAAAGCGACCAGGGATCAACTCGAGCGCGGCCGCCGCATTACGGAAATACTGAAGCAACCCGTCAATACCCCGATGTCCCTTGGAAAGCAGGCATCCATTCTCTATGCCGTCACCAATGGCTTCGTCGATGATGTTCCGGTCGAAAAGGTGATTTCATGGGAAGAAAACTTCCACCGTTTTATGGAGGCGAATCATCCGGATATCGAGAAGCAGATCCTGACCGATCATGAAATCAAACCGGAGACAGAAAACCGTTTGAAGGAAGCGCTTACAGAATACAGGAAACAGGCTGTCTGAGAGATCGATCATGGCAAACATTCAAGCCCTTCGCCGCCGCATCCGTAGTGTCCAGGGGACAACAAAGATCGTCCGCGCCATGGAGATGGTGGCCACTGCCAAAATGAGAAGGACCCAGCAGCGGGCACTGGCGGGCCGACCTTATACGGAGAAGATTCACCAGGTGATTGCGGATCTCGCCATCGAACCCCGCATCAAGGGGAAGATCCTTCCGCTCTTCCAGAGACGGGAAGTGAAAAAAGTGGCCCTTGTTCATATCGGTACAGACCGGGGTCTGTGTGGAGGACTGAATACGAACTTGAATCGTCACGTCGGCGAGTTTATCCTCCAGCAAAAAGTGCCTGTGACGGTGATTACCGTAGGCCGAAAGGCCAGAGCCTTCGCTCGTATTGCGAAATTGGATGTACGGGCGGAATTTTCGGGGATCAGCGACCGGGCCACCATGCAGGAGACCATGCCCATTTCCCGAGTGGTCATCGATGACTACAGCAAAGGTGAGGTGGACCTTGTCTACCTGGCCTATCCCGACTTCATCAGCACCATGGTCCAGAGACCGACGATCCAAACCCTGCTTCCCATCGAACCAACAAAGCTTCCGCCCGGACAGGTGGCGGAGTATATCTATGAGCCCGATCCCTTTTCGGTTTTAAACGAACTCTTGCCCCGGTTTGTGGAGATGGAGATCTATCATGCCATTCTGGAGCTCATTGCCAGTGAACAGTCTGCCAGAATGGTCGCGATGCGAAATGCGGGTGACAATGCGGAAGATCTGATCAAAGATTTGACCTTATCATTGAACAAAGCAAGACAGGAGATCATCACCAAAGAAATCTGCGATATCAGTGGAGGGGCTGAAGCCTTAACGACGTAAATCCTCCCCTACAAATTTTCGAGGAGCTTAGAACATGGCAAAAGGCAAAGTCGTGCAAGTGATCGGAACCGTGGTGGATATGGAATTTCCCCAGGATGAATTACCGGCAATCTATAATGGGATTACGATTCCCACCAACGGAACAAAAATTATTGTGGAGGCACAAGCCCACATCGGCAATAAATGGGTACGGGGTGTTGCCTTGACGCCTACGGACGGGTTGCCAAGGGGAGCCGATGCTATTGATATGGGGACCCCCATTTCGGTGCCCGTAGGACGAGCCACCTTGGGAAGGCTATTCAATGTCTTTGGCGAAGCGATCGACGGCCGGGGTGAAGTGAAGGCCGAGCAGAAATGGCCTATCCACCGCCCCCCTCCTCCTCTGACAGAACAGGAGACCGTGCCCCAGATGCTCGAGACAGGTCTGAAAGTCATGGATCTGGTTACTCCCTTTACGAGAGGTGGCAAGATCGGTGCCTACGGCGGTGCTGGAGTCGGGAAGACGGTCATCATTATGGAACTCATCCGTAATATCGCTGCGGAGCACGGAGGGTTTTCTGTTTTTGCGGGTGTGGGTGAAAGATCCCGGGAAGGAAACGATCTCTGGCTCGAGATGCAGCGATCCGGCGTCATGGATAAGACGGTGATGGTCTTTGGTCAGATGAATGAAAGCCCGGGCGTTCGCTCCCGTGTGGCCCTTACCGGAGTCACCGTAGCGGAATATTTCCGTGATATGGAAGGCCAGGACGTCCTGCTCTTTGTCGACAATATCTATCGTTACGTTCTGGCGAACATGGAGCTCTCAGCACTCTTAGGACGCATGCCATCCGCGGTCGGCTACCAGCCTACCCTTGGAACAGACGTGGGAGAGTTGGAGGAGAGGATTACCACAACCAAGAAAGGGTCCATCACCTCTTTCCAGGCAATCTATGTCCCTGCCGATGATTACAGCGATCCGGGCATCGTCGCAACCTATGGCCATCTCGATGCCGTCGTAGCCCTGGAGCGGTCGATTGCTGAGTTGGGAATCTATCCGGCCGTCGACCCCCTGGCGTCGACCTCGCGGATCCTCGATCCGGCCATTGTCGGCGAGGAGCACTACCGAGTCGCCCGGGGAGTCCAGGCGACCCTGCAAAGATATAAAGAATTACAGGATATCATCGCGATCCTGGGCATCGAGGAATTGAGCCAGGAGGACAAGCTCACCGTGGCCAGGGCGAGGAAGATTCAGAGGTTCTGCTCCCAGCCATTTCACGTGGCTGAACAGTTCACCGGGACTCCGGGCAGGTACGTCCCGATCAAGGAGACCGTGAGAGGTTTCAAAGAGATCCTGAAAGGCAAGCACGATGATCTTCCGGAAGGCGCTTTTTATTTGGTCGGCACCATTGACGAGGCCGTTGAAAAAGCCAAAAAGATGAAAGGGTAATTGTGGCAACCTTCAAATTAGAAATTGTCACTGCCGAAAGAATGATCTTCTCTGACGATGTCAGTGCCGTCATTGCCTGGGGAGTGGAAGGGCAACTGGGCATCCTACCCCACCATGCCCCTCTGATGACCATGCTTCAACCCGGCGATTTAATGATCCGGAAGGAGAAGGAAGAAGAATACCTCGCCATCAGCGGCGGTTTTCTGGAAGTGCGGCCTGACAAGGTGATTGTCCTCGCCGATGCTTGTGAACGGGTGGATGAGATTGATATTGCCCGGGCTGAAGAGGCGAAGAAACGCGCTCAGGAGACGATGAAGGCTTCGCCTCTCACTGCCGAAGCCGCTTCGGCCGAAGCATCATTACGCCGCTCCTTGGCTCGATTGAAGGTGGCCGAAAGAAAGCGCCGCAGACCGCAAGGACCCATTTAAAAAATCGGGACACATACCATTTTTGATGTTTCCGCTCGAATCATCATTCTTGCAAAAATGGTATGTGTCCCGATTTTTTCTTATCCCACTCTCCCCATCAGTTTTGTGGCTTCCCATCCTCATTGACTCTGTTTGATTTTTCCTATTAGAATGAGTAAGCTAACAGAGAAGAATGTCTTTTTGAGCTGCCGTCTTTAGAGATAAGGATCAGGGCTTTATGAAGGCTCAAAGTCTTAGAGCAAAATTCATGCTTCTCTTTTTTGTATTCTTTTTTATTCCTTATGGTGTATTGACTTTTTTTTCCATCTCTGTCAGCAGGGGAATGATGAAAAAGAGCACAATCGATCACCTGCGAAACCTCGTTGAAGTGAAAGAGACGGCGATCGAACAATGGGTTAAGGAGAGAGTTTCGGACGGAAAGGCAACCGCAGAAAATGAAGAGATTAGATCTTTGGATCCAAAACGGATTGAGCCATTCTTATCTCTTTTGAAACACTCCGAACGGGGTTATCTTGAGATTTCGGTTTTGAATTTAAAGGGGCAGCTTGTATCAGGAAGTCTTTCCAAGAATCCTTCTGAAATAAAGGAATTGTGCCAAAAGACCATTCAAGAGGGAAACTTCATCTCAGGTCCCACACTTGAGCCAAAATCTCTCAGACCAACCATTACGATTTCTTTCACCGTTAAGGATGCGAGGGGGCGCCCTATGGGTATCCTTAAAGAGGTAATTGGTTTAGATTATATTTCCCAATTGATATCTGAGTCACAGTTGGGGGAAACGGGGGAGTTTTTTATCGTCAACCCTCAGGGGGAATTTGTTGTTTTTAAAAGCTTGACGGAACTTCTAGAAAAAGGGGTATCGAAAGCCCCTTACTTCGAAAAGATTCCGTTCCAGCCAACTTACACTGGAGTGTATACAGATTATACGGGGAATGAGGTTTTGGGATCATGGAAATGGATTCCAACCCTCACATGCTATCTCATCGCCGAGCAAGATACTAAGGAGGCTTTTTACGATATTGACCTCTTGGTTAAAAAGGCCTTTTTCACTTTCATCGTCTCAATCGTTTTAATACTTGGAATCTCATATTGGGTCATTGGGAGAGCAACGGATCCCATTAAACATCTGAGCGAAACGGTTACTACATTCGCGGACGGTCACTTTGGAAAAACCTTTTCAACCAGGAGAGGGGACGAGATCGGAAAGTTAATCACCGGATTTAACGTGATGGCTGAGAAGCTGAAGAAAGCATACAAAGAATTGGAAGGAAGGGTTGAAGCCTCCAATAAAGAATTGGAGAGTGCCTACGAGATGCTCAAACAGAGGCAGGAGCAACTGATCCGGTCGGAAAAAATGGCTGCCCTGGGACAACTCTCTGCCGGCATTGCTCATGAAATTCGGAACCCCCTTACCTCGATCAAGATTTTCATCCAATCCCTAGAGAAGGAGATCGATTTGGATGAGAATCAAGAGGAAGATTTCAGGATCATCATGAAGGAGATTGATCGCATCAACGAAAATATCACTCGATTTCTGAATTTTGCGAGACCCGAAGAACCTTTCTTTCAAGAGATCAAGATCAGTTCCCTTGTGAGAGATACGATGAATTTATTGGCTCCAAAGTTAAAAAGCAGTGGTATTCGTCTGGACATTTCTCTTCCGGATGACCAGCCACCAGTGCATGGCGATCCCAAGCAGTTATCCCAGGTTTTTCTCAATCTCTTTCTCAATGCTGTTGAGGCGATGCCCCAAGGAGGGATTCTGACGATCCGTTCAGCCGTCAAGACAAACCCGGATGACCTCAAAGAGTACTTACAACTGATGATCAAAGACACAGGTCATGGGATTTCCGAGAAAGATCAACCCTATCTCTTCGATCCCTTCTTTACAATGAAGGCGGGAGGAACAGGGTTGGGTCTTTCCATTGCCTATTCTATTATTCAGAAACATAATGGTTGTATCGAAGTAAAGAGCGACCTGGGAAAAGGTTCTTCTTTCATCGTGTCATTACCCGTTCAAAAGGAGAGGGCATGGAGAGAATTCTCATCGTAGACGACGACCTGAGTCTATGCCATTTTTTGACGAAAGCACTCTCTCAGAAGGGATACTCCGTCGCCCTGTGCCACAACGGGAGAGATGCCTTGAATGCTGTTTACAAACAGGAAATCGATTTGATCCTCCTTGACAATAAGCTCCCAGATCGGAATGGACTCGAGATCCTCAAAGAGATCAAACAAAATCAGCCCAAAGTTTCCGTCATTATTATGACAGCTTTTGGTACCACGGAAACGGCCATCCAAGCGATGAAAATTGGAGCTTTTGACTATATTCTCAAGCCCTTCGAGCTGGATGAGATCTCTGAACTCGTCTCTAAAGGATTGGAGGCTCATCGGCTTATGAAGAGGGCCGTAGCCATCCCATCTCTTTCCGAAGTCAAGGAAGATTCTGACCAGCTCATTGGCAAGAGCAAGGTCATGCAGGAGATTTATAAATTGATTGGGCAGGTAGCCGAAAGTGACGTAACCGTTCTCATCCGGGGGGAAAGCGGAACAGGTAAGGAACTGGTAGCCAGAGCGATTTATCAACATAGCCTGAGAAAAGACCGCTCTTTTCTCGCAATCAATTGTGCAGCCATCCCGGAGACCCTTTTGGAAAGCGAGCTCTTTGGGTTCGAAAAAGGGGCCTTTACCGGAGCCAATAAGCGACGGATCGGAAAGTTTGAGCAGTGCGATAAAGGAACGATCCTGCTTGATGAGATCGGCGACATGTCCCTTTCCACCCAGGCAAAGATCCTTCGGGTCCTCCAGGAGGGGGAATTTGAACGCATTGGCGGTAACGAAACCGTCAAGGTGGATGTGAGATTATTAACAGCCACGAATCGCAAATTGGAGGAATTAATAAAGGAAGGGAAATTTAGAGAAGATCTCTATTATCGTCTCAAAATCATGTCTATTCCGTTGCCACCTTTAAGGGAGCATAAGGAGGATATCAAAGACTTAACCGAATATTTCTTTCATCTTTACAGCCGGCAGCTTGGAACCAAGGTCTCGCATATCGATCCCTCCGTTTTTGAAAAACTCGTCTCCTATAGCTGGCCTGGGAATGTGAGAGAGCTCGCCAATACCGTGAAGAGAAGCCTTATCCTTTGTAAAGGAGAGGTCATCACAGCCGAAGATACTGTGTTCGATGCAGAAGGTGAACCCATCGCCTTTTCAAATGAAGAAGAGTTAGAACGCACCTTGGTGAACAAGCTGGATCCTCTCTTTACAGATATTCTCCGGTTCTGGGGAAGCGGCATCCATTCAAACCTCCTGGAAAAAATTGAAAAATTCATTATCCGTAAGGCACTCATCGAAACGGGGGGCAATCAGGTTCATGCCGCGAAACTGTTGGGGATTAGCCGAAATACATTACGACATCGAATCGAAAGGTATGGGCTCTGACTTCAAGTCCCTCCCAAAGTGTTGATAAGTCACCAATCCTGTTCAAGCTTTGATCACGCCATAATTGATCGGACTCATTAAGAAAATCTTTTGTCCTATCTTTTTATCCATCTAAACCTCTCCAGTGTGGCGAGAAAAGGACTTTTCTCTGAAAACTGAATATAACAATGTTTTGTGAAATCAGCTACTTAGCGTCGAGAAGAAATAGATCCTTTGGCATCATATTAGCATATCGTCTATGCGACGAAGGAAGGTGCCCCCCCTGTCAACCGTAAGATGGATGTTATTGAGATGAAACACTGTTACGAAGAGCCCGCACAAAAAGGATTCGGTCCTTTTGCGAAAAACAGGAAAAACATATTGATCGTCGACGATGACGAGACTCTTCTCCATCTGCTCAAGAGGTCCTTTCTTCGCGAAGGTTTTGAGGTCTTCGTGGCCAGAGATGGTATTGAGGCGATGGAGAGATTGAGGGCAGAGACCCCTTCCATCGTCCTGACGGACCTGAACATGCCGTCTTTGTCCGGACTTGGGCTCATTCAGTTTATACGAAAGAACTTAAAAGATGCTGCCATCATCGTGATGACTGCCTACCCCGAGGAATGGAATGGCAGTGCAGTAGAGGCTTTCTTTCTAAAACCCTTCGATATTGAGGAGATGTTTTCAGCAATACAAAGAATTGTGGAAGCCTAAAGATCATGATTTTGCAACGTCAAGAGCCTTATATTCCTGGCGGAGAGGAGGTCGTAGACATGAGAAAATGGCATGCAATGGAGATAGACCAAGTTCTAAGAGAACTGAATACGGATCCCCACCATGGATTAAGCGATGAGGAGGTTCAAACTCGGCTTAAACAGTATGGTTATAATGAGTTGAGGAAAAAAGAAAAGCCGAATCCACGCCCCACGTCATTCATTCATCAATTTAGAAGCATCCTCGCCCTGACGCTCTTCATTGCAGCCGTGGTTTCTGTTTTGGTGCCACTTATTCTCGGGGTATCAATCCCCACCTACTGGGTAAGCTGGCTGCGTATCTTTGGTTAAGCCTCGAGAAAAAACGATTAAAGGGCTTTCGTCTGCCTAAAAAGGTAATATACTCCACGAAAGGAAAGAGGTCGCGATATGTCAAATTGGCACGCCATGGAGGTAGATCAGGTCTTAAGGGAACTGAATACGGATTCTCACCAGGGCCTAAGCAATGAGGAAGCTCAAAGGCGCCTTAAAGAGTATGGCTATAATGAACTTAAGAAAGAAGAAAAGATTTCACCCTTCACTATATTCTTTAGCCAGTTCAAGAATATTCTTATCGTCATCCTCATCATCGCGATCGGTCTCTCAGCAATGGTTGGCGAAGTTGTAGATGCTGCGATCATCGGGGTCATCGTCATGTTCTGTGCGGTTCTGGGATTCATTCAGGAATTTCGTGCTGA
The DNA here is from genome assembly GCA_041947025.1 of Thermodesulfobacteriota bacterium. Taxonomy (GTDB): domain Bacteria; phylum Desulfobacterota; class BSN033; order BSN033; family UBA1163; genus CAVTZZ01. The sequence goes on along the minus strand of JBHGBJ010000019.1, from coordinate 8,909 downwards.
GCGTGCACTGGAAGCATTGAAGAAGATGCTTTCCCCTACCATAACGGTTCTGAGAGGAGGAAAAGAAGAAGAGATCCTTTCAAAAGAGCTCGTTCTCGGTGACATCTTGCTTCTCGAGGCAGGTAACAAGATCCCGGCAGATGCAAGGTTGGTCGAAAATCACTCTTTGAAATGTGACGAAGCCTCTCTGACTGGAGAGTCCTTTCCAATCACAAAAGATGTCCGTCCATTGTCGGAGTTGACCCGTGTCAGTGAGAGAAAAAATTCGGTCTTTACTGGAACGACAGTCACTTACGGTAGGGGCAGGGCTGTCGTTATCTCGACGGGTATGAATACGGAGCTCGGGAAAATTGCCGAAAAGGTCACCGAAATGGAGACTGAAAAGACCCCTCTGGAAAAAAGGACGGAAGAGATAGGAAAATGGATGGGGGTCATCGCCCTTTCAATCTGTTTCCTCGTTGCAGGAATCAGTATTGTGAGAGAGATGATTGGTGGAAAGATTGATCTTCCCTTTATCATCACCATGGTCATGTTTGCGGTAGCCCTCGCGGTTGCAGCGGTTCCTGAGGCATTGGCTGCCATTGTCACGGGAGCCCTGGCCATCGGCATGCATCAGATGGCAAAAAGAAACGCCTTGGTCCGAAAGATGCCTGCCGTTGAAACCTTGGGATGCACCACAGTGATCTGCTCAGATAAGACGGGAACCTTAACAAAAGGAGAAATGACTGTTAGAAGAATATTTGCGGGAGGCAAGCTCATCGATGTAACCGGTGTTGGTTACACACCCGAGGGGGAACTGAAAGGATCTGGGATCATCAACCTGTCGGATCACCCGTCATTACGGCTGCTTCTTCAGGGAGGGCTCCTGTGCAGCGATGCTGCCTTGGAGGAAATAGAGGGGAGGTGGGTGATTAAAGGCGACCCCACAGAAGGGGCCCTTATAGTTGCCGCCATAAAGTCAGGCTTACGCCAGGTGGAGATGAGACTTGAGAACCCGAGAATTGAGGAAATTCCATTCAGCTCTGAACGAAAACGGATGACAACCATTCATCAAATGGCCAATGGGAAAAGAATGGCCTTCATGAAGGGAGCTCCAGAAGCGGTCCTGCAAAGATGCTCCCATATTTTTGAAGATGGAAATGGCGGAGTTAAAGAACTGAACGATACAGGGAGGACCGAGATCTTAAAGAAAAATGAAGAAATGTCCAAAGGAGCACTGAGGGTGCTTGGGATTGCCTATCGAGATTGTCCCCACTCCAGTGAATGTACGGAAGAACACCTTGAACACGATATGGTCTTTCTCGGTCTCGCGGGGATGATCGACCCCCCCCGGGAGGAGGCGATTGAGGCAATCAATGTCTGTAAAGAGGTTGGCATCAAACCCATCATGATTACAGGAGATCATAAACTCACTGCCGTAGCCATCGCAGAGGAGATGGGCATTTATAAGAAGGGCGATTGGGTATTGACAGGCGAGGAGTTGGGGGAGATATCTGACGAGGAATTTCTGAAGAGCGTCGAAAAGGTGACGGTCTATGCAAGAGTGTCGCCGATGGATAAACTGAAAATTGTCAAGGCCTGGAAGGCGAAGGGCGAGGTGGTTGCCATGACCGGCGACGGCGTTAATGACGCTCCAGCCCTCAAGCATGCGGATATCGGAGTGGCGATGGGTATCACTGGCACAGAGGTATCAAAAGAGGCATCGGACATGGTGCTGAGCGACGACAATTTTGCGACCATTGTGAAAGCCATAGAGCGGGGGAGGTGGATCTATGATAATATCAAGAAGTATCTCACCTATCTCTTGCGGTGTAATATCACCGAAGTGGCGGTCATTGGTGGCGTGGTTCTCATCTCAGGACCTGAATACTTGCCCCTTTTGCCAGCAGCCATATTGTATATGAACCTCGCGACGGACGGGCTCCCGGCTCTTGCCCTGGGCATTGCACCTCCTGACCCCGATATTATGGAGAGACCGCCGAGAGATCCGAGGGAAAGTGTCTTTTCATGGGACGTGAGGTCTTTCATCTTGCTGGCCCTGTTCATAGAAATTCCCTTTTTCTTCTTCCTCTTTTACCAGGAACTCTCTGACATCCAACAGGCCAGAACAGAAACGTTCTTCCTTTTTATCATCATCGAGCTGATTATTGCCCTTAACTTCCGCTCCATAAGACACAGTATTTTTAAAGCCCCTCCTCACAAATGGCTTCTATTGGCTCTCATATGGGAGGTCTTATTGATTTTAGGACTGGTTCAGTTTCCGTCTGTGCGAGATGCCTTTGGAATACTCAAACCCTCAGCCGGTGATCTTGGAATCGTCTTCGGGTTTGGCGTTTTTGTATTTATCTCGATGGAGGTTATTAAGGCAATCTTGAGGAGAAAGATGGCTTTAAGACGGAAGCCATTGGCGCTATCCTCGAAACCCTCTTTTAGGTTTTGAAAAGGGTCCTTTCCGGTTTATCGGGCCTTAGCGGATAGCTTCTACCAGCCATTCAACCAACGGAGCGCTCTCTTTTTCAGATAAACAGTATTTCATCTTTATAAATCTCTTCCTGAACTGCGAGACCTCCTGGGCCACGGAGCGGTCTTTCAGGATCACCTGGCCGATATACTCTGCAAGTTCGGCAAAGTCGTTCTCCCCCATCCCGAAGCGTGTCATCTCCTGGACTCCCATTCTCAGACAGCTTGCAGTGGTAAAGGCCTCATCGTCAGGGGCGCTCTGGTAGTTGACGATGATATTGTTTTGCTCCAGTCGCTCGGCCATGGCCGGACCCTTTCCGTAACCTACCCGGAGAATCACCTGATGGGTCTCGGTATAGCCGATTGCCGGATCTCCCTCCACCATCAAGCCTTGATCTTTCAAGGAGCGGGCAAAGGCTTTGGCATTGGCGATCACAGCCTTCTGATAATCTGCTTTAAAGGCATTCATCTCATAGGCCGAAAGGAGAAGGCCCACCAGAGTCCCGAGGTGATGATTGCTGACACTTCCAGGGAAGACCCTCCGGACAATCGCCTCCCAGAGATCCTCGTACGCTGTTCCGTCCGACATATTGCTTGCGATCATTCCTCTCTGGGGTCCGAAAAAAGTCTTGTGGGTGGAGCCGGTGACGATATCGGCTCCTTCCCGAAAGGGCTCCTGGAAATGAGGCCCAACCAGTCCCAGGACATGGGCCATATCATAAAGGAGAATCGGTTTGGGCTTCATCGACCCAATGATTTCGGCAATCTCTTTCACAGGCTCCTTGTAGAGGACCATGCTCTTGCCGAGGACGATCAATTCCGGTCGATGTTCTTCGATCAGCTCTTTTGCCTTCGGGAGATCGATCCGGTAAGGGTCCTCTTTCAAGACCGGGAAAGGAACGGCCGCAGGCCTCTCGGTCTGCGGATCATGGGCGATGAAATCTTTCAGGGCGCCCATCGGTTGTGCGCTTAAGTGGCCCCCTCTTCCGAGATGATGGTTGATCACCTTTCTGATTCTTCGGGGTTCGCTTCGCCGGTCGAATCGATTGAGGTAATCGACGACCCCGCTGAAGACAGCCGTATTGGCCATCTGGCCGCTCACCACCCTTGGCTCCACTTCCGAGCAACCCAAGAAACGACGAAGCTCATCGGCAAGAAGGGTTTCCACCTCCCCGATCAGTTTGGTCCCCTGATAATAAAAGACATCGATCTCCTGGAAGGCCTTCATCAGCCGATGTTCTGCGTAGCGGCCAGAGGGATCGGTGATGGTGAGAAGCCTGACGAGAAGGGAAGGGGTTGTTTCTGAGGGAATGAGGTTGATCGTCTCTCTCTGTCTCCAGCGAGTATTCTCGACCACCTGGCTGATGAGTCTCTCTGCCAAATCCTTCAAGCTTCCCCTCGGCACCTCTTTTCTCCTCAGCTCTTCGGCCAGTATGGGTCTTGCATAAGGAGGTGCTTCACCGGAAAGATGTCTCTCAACGATCATTCCTTCAAACGTCTTTCCCCGCTGAAGGATCTCTATCCTCTGACCTTCCTTCAGATCCGAGTCGATATAGGCCAATGCGATCGATCTCATCTTCTTCTCTTCGGTCGGCTCGGAAAGGATTCCCCGATCCGAAAAGACCCAATAGGGAACCATCGTTCCGCTGGTGACATGACCCACTCGTTCTCCCTTGACCAGGGCTTCATATCCCTGTCTGGCAATCCCCTGGCCGGTGATCCAGACGGGAAAGATCTTCTTGGGGACAAGCTGCCTCTCTTTGGGAGGGAGAGGTTTCTCTCCCTCTCTTGCGGTCACCTCTCCAAATTGTCTCCTCAGAATCTCCTTTCCGATGAAATCTCCCTTTAGGGGAGAAAAACTCATTGCCAATCTTGCCGCTGAAGGAATGGCGTAGATGGGAATCTCTTTTCCCTCTGGGTCCACTCCCAATTCGTGACCGTAAAGGGGAAGTCCTGCCTCCAATCTCAATGTGTCTCTTGCTCCCAGGCCGACCGGCACAATCCCTTCCTTCTCTCCGATCTCGAGGATCTTCTCCCAAATCAGCACCGTCTTATCGGCCGGCAAGAACAACTCGAAACAGATTGGCTCCCCGGTATAGCCTGTTCTTGAGATGATGACGGAGACCTGCTGGCCCTCTAATTCACAGACCCTCAAACGATTTCTCCAGGGATCAGGAAGTTTCGAATAATCTTCCAAAACGATCTTCTCCAATATCCTCTTGGTATGAGGCCCCTGGAGGGCAATCATGCTGATCTCATCCGTCTTATTCTCCATCACGAGGTTCTTGAAGCGGTTCTTCTGCGCCAGGAACCAATCCCAGTCTTTCTCCGTATTGGCTGCATTGACCACGAGAAGATAATTGGCCTCCAGAGACGGCCGCTCTTCTTCCAACCGGTAGAGGTAAGCGTCGTCAATGGCTCCCCCCCTCTCATCCTGAATCAGAGTATATTGAGCCATGCCTGGATCAAGAGCCACCGCATTATTGGTCAAAACATATTGCATGAAAGGAATGGCATCCACCCCGCGAATCAAGAAACGTCCCATATGGGAGATATCGAAAAGGCCGCCGTATTTCCTCGTGGCCAGGTGCTCTTCAAGAATGCCCCGCTTATAAGCCACGGGCATCTCCCAGCCGGCAAACTCCACCATCTGCCCCCCATGCTCCTTATGCCACCTATGGAGTGGTGTCTTCTTTAAATCCTTTGGCATTCTGTAGCTCCTTTCATCGATTCAAACTCTCTTCCATCTCTTAACACATTTTTCTGGCCACATCATCAAGACGCCTTTTTCCGCTCTAAGCCCCGGAATTTGCCAATAATTTATTATATGGAAAATCGGGATGAGAATCTACAGATTTATGGACAGAAGCGTTAAAAAGTAGTACAAAGACAGATGCCAGGAATCCATTGCCAGGTCAATATCGTTTGAGGGATGGAGAAAGGTTCATGAAGAGAAGAGTCCTTGCTGTCACTTTCTTTATCCTTTTTTTTGTCGAACCCGTTTGGCCGGAGGAAAGGGGGAGAGAGGATCTTTACTCCCAGCTCAATCGTGCCATCATACGGCTGGAACAACTTGAAACGGTTCGTCAGGAAGGTTCGTCCCAGATCAATCGGTTGAGCAAACCAACGGGCACTGCCTTTTTTGTTCAGAGTAGAGGGAGCCTGTTTGTCGTATCGGCCCGGCACGTTGTTGAATCGCCATACGACCTTCACGCAAGGGTGGAGAGCCTCCATACGAAATCCGGACAAAAAGAAGTGGTCCTTCTGAGACTTCCTCGGAACCGATGGGTGTTCCATCACGAGAGCGGTGACAACGAGACTCATCCCGTCGATGTCGCGGCCATGCGAATCAGATGGATAAAAGACAGGACCATCAGGTACTTCACCTACGACCCTCGCAACTCCGAGGCCAAAGATAAGAATCAGCTTCCACCGGAGGACCCCCTGCCCCCACGAAGAATCTTGGTCTTCGGCTTCCCTCTCAACATAGGCTTCAAGCTGCTCGAGCAACGTCCCTTCGGAAGAGGTGGAATCATCGCAATGAGAACTGGAAAAAAGTTCTTGAGGATGAACCTCAAAGGCATGGAGAAGTTTGCAGAAGAAAGATGTTACATCATCGACGTGGAAGCATTCCCGGGCAACAGCGGAAGTCCCGTGATGAGCGAGCCTTCCGTAGTGGACTCAAGAATCCAGTTGCTCGGTCTCCTGAGCGCCACAAACCAGCAGATGGACTTTGCCGTGGTTGAACCCGTCTCGAGGATTCGTGAGGTGCTCGGTTCAGCCAGAGACCAAGAGGACGAAAACATCCGATATTGGTCGGTGATCAAACAGTGACCCATCGTCTTCGCCTTGCCTCTTACTCGATTCGGTTGTGGCCCCACTCTAACCCGGCTTCCCTTCTCCTCTCCTATCGAAGCGTTTCCCGGGAGACTCAGACCAGTCTGTTCAATTGACTACTTTTGTTGTAATATGATTCTAAGGCCTGATTCCCAACAGGCGTGGAGAACCAGATGGATGTCTATATTTCAGGCGTAGGCATGACAAAGTTCGGGAGGTCCAAAGATTCTCTTGAACGGATGATGGCCGAGGCCGCCGGATTGGCTCTGAAGAATGCTCAATTAGAACGCGTCGATGCGATCTATATCGGCGTTATGAACGTCGAAGAATTTGTCGGAGATTCCAACTTCGCCACCCTCTTGGCCGATACCATCGGCCTGGCGGGCATTCCCTCGACTCGTGTGGAGACAGCCTCTTCGACAGGCGCGGGTGCCTTTGAAACGGCCTTCTACGCTGTCGCCTCAGGCCACATGAAGAATGTTCTCATCCTGGCCGGTGAGAAGATGACCCACCTCCCAACTGCTGTAACGACAAGGATTCTCTCTGAAGTGATCGACCGATCCGAGCGAAGGTACGGCGCAACCATGCCGGCTCTTGCCGCCATGATCGCCCAAAGATACGCTCAAGAATTTAACCTGTCCCATCAAAAACTCGTGGAGATCCTCTCACAGGTGGCAGTCAAGAATCACTCCAACGGTTCCCTGAATCCCCATGCCCAGTTTCGAAAGGTGATTACAAAAGAAGATCACCTGAAGAGCCAGGTGGTCTCCTACCCTTTGCGTCTCTATGATTGCGCACCCATAACGGACGGGGCTTGTGCAATGGTCGTGACCAACCAGCCTACCCCTGTGAAGGTTTCGGGTATCGGTCATGCCACGGATACTTCCGCTCTCAGGCACCGAACCTCTTTGACCTCCTTCCACTCTACAAAGGAGGCGGCGACGAAGGCTTATACGATGGCCCATCTCAACCCCTCGGACATCCAATTTGCCGAGGTGCACGATGCCTTCACCCCTTTTGAGATCATCGGGACGGAGGACTTGGGTCTTTTCCCGGCGGGAGAAGGTTGGAAAGCCCTGGAAGAAGGCATCACCCACTTGCATGGAAGGCTCCCGATCAATTCCTCCGGAGGTCTGAAGTCAAGAGGACATCCCGTGGGCGCTTCGGGTCTTGCCCAATTGGTGGAGATCGTCTATCAGCTCAGGGGAGAGGCGGGAGAAGAAAGACAGCTCAAGAAGGCAGAAATCGGATTGGCCCAGAGCATCGGAGGACTTGGAAATAATAATCTGGTGACGATCTTGGAACGAAGTGATCGTCAGAGGATCCTCAAAGAAGGCTGGAGGCTCGAATACCAGCCAGGCATCGATGCTCCGAAAAAATCGAACCTCCCTTCGCCCCCTGAAGGGATCGGCGTCTTAGAAACCTTTACGACCCTTTATGCGCCGCCGGAAGGGTTCCGATCTCCCATTACGCTCGGGATTGTCAAAACCAAGACGGGTCAAAGGGTGCTGACCTGTAATCCGGACCTCCGTTCTCCAAAAGATCTGAAGATAGGCCAAAGCGTCTCTTTCAAAACGAGAGAGGGACTCTATGTCTTCGAAAAACTCACCCTCTGGAGACGTTTGAAACGTTTGATCAAGAAGTGATGATGCCTGCCATCTGTCCCGCATAGACGACGATATAACGCATGGCGAAACCCCCGATGAGGACAGAGGTCGTGATGATCCCTGAGATCCACGGATTATGTTCTCTCAATTCTACCTGTTGAATGTAGTGGGGGACCAATTCATAGACCTCGAGGCAAAGGGGGACGACGATCCCTATTCCCACAACGAAGAACCAGAAGAGAAAAGTGAACTCCCCTCCCATGATCAGGTGAACCGCTGCGACAGAGCTTCGGGGCGATACGTATAATCCCAAGATGAATAGGAAGACAGCGATGATCGAGAAAACCATCAGGGTGAAGTCTATGGAGTGGATCATAAACTTGTTTGTGTTAATGTTCTCCCGGTTCATTCCCCGAAACCCTTTAATGAAACACCCTACAAAGCAGATCGCGGCAGACCCTGTCATCATCGCAGAGATCAAAAATAACATTGGAAGCATCGGGTTATTCCAGAAGGGTCTGGCGGTGAGGGCACCCAAAAGGACGCCTGTGTAGATCCCCACCCCTATGGAGACGGGAATGCCGAATCCGGCGACCAGCCCTCGGATACTTGCCAAATTGTCGCCTCTAAAACGACTCAGTAATCGGTTTGATCGGATCGCAGGAATGATCTTCAGATAATCGAACCGCTCTGGGAGCCAGAGGTAAAAGTGTGCAAAACTGAAGACGGAGAAGAAGAGAAGGAGCCATGACCCGAAAGACATCACGGAGTTGGGTTGAAAGGTTAAGAACAGCTTCCAGAAAAGATAAGGCCTCTCGAGGTCGTAAACGAGACAAAGGATGCCCAGGATCACAGGGAAGGGAGCGATATAGGCTCCGATCTTCGTCATCGATTCATATCGATCCCTGCCGATGAAATAGGCCGTCGCAGAAATAATGAAAGCCCCTGCGCTCAGCCCTGCTCCGAAGAGGTCCACCGCCACAATCCAATTCCAGATCACATGTA
>JBHGBJ010000018.1:0-60704 GCA_041947025.1 Thermodesulfobacteriota bacterium | reverse complement strand
CCCATAACCTAAAAGATCCGCATTCTAAAATTTTGGAACCTGACTGCCTCTCCCTCTTTGGTCGCCATTACGACACAGTCTCTTGACGGGAGAGGGTGCGGGTGAGGGTGGATAGGAAGTTTGCCCCTCACCTTAATCCTCCCCCGCAAGGGGGGAGGAGGTTCATTTTTGGAGGTTATTGTCTCTATAACGCGAGAATCATCTATATCAGATGCGCCATCTTAAAGCCCTTCTCAAAAGACTTCTCCATATCGAAGACACGCCTGAGCGGACGGCCCTGGCCTTTTCCATTGGGGTCTTTCTGGGATTCTCCCCGTTTCTGGGACTTCACACGCTGGCGGGTTTGGCGATCGCCTTCTTATTCGGCCTGAACCGAGTCGCTATCCTCTTAGGAGTCTGGTCAAACACCCCCTGGTGGATCGTCCCCTACTATACGGTCGCTACATGGGTGGGGATGTGGGTGATACGATTCCGAATCGATCCCGGAGCCTTGAGAGAGATTTTTCAATTGGGAAGGGAAGAAGGATTCATCGGCTCAGTCTTTTGGAGTCGCATCGCCTCCCAATGGGGCCTTCTCCTCTCTTTTGTCATCGGATCTTTGGTCCTGGCTGCCCTCCTCGGCCTGATCGCCTATCCTCTCTTATTGAGATGGATCAAGTTCTATCGTTCCTATAAGAAAGCAGAGGACTAAGGATGCTGAAGGCTCAAAGCTCAAAAGCTCAAAGTCTGTCTGCCCTACCTTTAGGCATAGGCTTACCCTTCAGCTTTCAACCTTGAGCTTTGAACTTTTTCCCCATGCCCGTATTGTTCTTGACACCCCTGCCTATTTAGTTGAAAAATAAATAGATATGGAAGCAAGGCTGGAGAGAAATCCCTCTCTTTTTCGGTCCTGGTTCGAATCCCAGGCCTGGAAGAGAGGGCGGCGTATTGGATTGACAGGGCTCGCGGGGTCTTCTAAAGCCTATTTCTTGTCCCATTGGAGAGAATGGGTCCACGGGCCCCTTTTGGTCATTGTCCCTCACCTTCGGAACGCGGAGTCTCTTCTCGCAGACCTTCAATTTTTTCAGAAGGAGACAAATGATTCTTTGTTCCTCTTTCCCGAATGGGAGACCCTTCCCTATGATCAAATCCCGCCTCACCCGGAAATCGTCCGGGAGAGAGTGAAATGCCTCTTCTCCCTCTTGAACGATGGGAGGGGGGCGATCGTCTCTTCGATCAGGGCTCTGATGCAGAAGGTCGTCTCCCCTCTTGAATTAAGAGAGTCTCTCTTTTCTCTCTCGGTTGGAGAAGAGGTGAACCGTGAAGACCTCGTCCGATTTCTTCAGGAAACCGGATATACCTCTGCGAGAATTGTGGAGGAAAGGGGAGATTTTAGCCTCCGGGGTGCGATCATCGATATCTACACCCCATTCTATGAAGAGCCCCTGCGAATGGAATTTGAAGGGGACCGCTTGGAGTCCATCCGGAGAATCGACCCGGAAACCCAGCGTTCCATTACGCAGGGAGGCCAGGAAAGAATCGAAAGGGCCATCCTTCTTCCCGCAACGGACCTTTCAAAAAATGGTTTTCGCCAACCCCTGACTACCCTTTTTGACTATCTGAAGGGAGATGGAGTGGTCTTCATTGAGGAAAGAGACGCCGGGGAAAGGGAGGCAAAGGCCTTTTCCAGTCTCATCGGTGAGCATTATGAAAAGGCATTGCTCAAGAAGAGTTCTCTTCCTCCACCGGACTCCATCTATCTCAATTTTGAAGAGGTCTTCTCTTCCTTGGATAGGTTTCAAACGGTCTTTCTTGAAGAAGGGCCCCTCGCTCCAGCTCAATGTGAATCCGTCTTCTCTTTTGATGCGGAATCCAATGACGATCTTCGGTGGGAGATGAAGACGGCCCTCTCCGTGAAAGGGAGCCTTGAAGAGGCTTCACCCTTTTCGATCTTCATGAAGAGACTTCGCCAGTGGCAAGAGAAGGGAATGAAGGTATTGATCGTATCCCATACCCTCGGTCAGGCGGAGAGATTGAGGGATCTTCTCTCACACTACGAAGTGGCATCCCATTTGGAAAAAGGGAGAAGCTTTGAAAGAAGCATGGATTCCCTTGAAAAGGGGATCACCCTTTTCGTCGGACCCCTCACCTCTGGATTTAGAAGCGCCGGAGAGGGATGGGTCCTTTTGACGGAAGAGGAGATCTTTGGCGAGAGGAAGAGGCTCACGGAAGGGAAGGGACGCTCTCGTCTGTTGGAGGGAGGGCAATCCCTTTCTTCGTATGGAGAGCTTCGGGAGAATGATTTTATCGTCCATATCGACTACGGCGTAGGTCTCTACAAAGGCCTGAGACATTTGAAGATCGAAGGCGTGTCGAACGATTACCTCCTCTTAGAATATCTGGAAGGGGATAAGCTTTTTATCCCCGTCGATCGGCTCAATCTCATTCAACGTTATGTGGGGGGTGACGGGAAGCCTCCCAGGCTCGATAAGCTGGGGAGTCAATCCTGGCAGAGGACAAAAAAGAGGGTAAAGGCGGCCCTCTCCGAGATGGTCAAGGAGATTCTTGATCTTTATGCAGAGAGGCAGGTGTTCAAAGGCTTTAGCTTTTCTCCTCCGGATCAGCTCTACAGAGAGTTTGAAGCTACCTTTGAGTATGAGGAGACTCCGGACCAGCTCAAGGCCATCGAAGAGGTGATCAAGGATATGGAGAACCCCAAACCCATGGATCGCCTGATCTGTGGGGATGTGGGTTATGGTAAGACAGAAGTTGCCATTCGAGCAGCCTACCGGACGGTGATGGACGGAAAACAGGTCGCCATCTTGGTTCCCACCACGGTCCTGGCCCAACAGCATCACCAGACCTTCTCCCGCCGGTTTAAGGCATATCCCGTGGTGATCGAGATGCTGAGCCGCTTCAAGAGCCCCCGGGAGCAGAAGGAGGTTCTGCGGCGATTGGAAAAGGGAGAGGTGGATATTGTGATCGGAACCCACCGGCTCCTCCAGAAGGATGTGGCCTTCAGAGACCTCGGACTGGTGGTGATTGATGAGGAGCATCGGTTTGGAGTTTCTCACAAAGAGAAACTGAAGCAAATGAGAAAATTAGTCGATGTGATCACCCTCACGGCCACTCCCATTCCGAGAACCCTCCAGATGGCCATCTCTGGCATCCGAGACCTCAGCCTGATCCAGACCCCTCCTGAAAACCGTCTCTCCATCCGCTCCTTTGTCGTTCGTTTTGAGGAGGATATCATCCGAGAAGCCGTCCTGAGGGAATTCAACCGGGGAGGGCAGGTCTTCTTCGTTCACCATCGGGTCCGAAATATCCATGCGATGGCCAACTATTTGAAGCGGCTCATCCCGGAGGCATCCTTGGCCATTGCCCACGGCCAGATGAGAGAGAGGGAGTTGGAAAAAGTGATGTACCAATTCGTCAAGGGGGAATATAACCTTCTTCTCTCAACCAGTATCATCGAATCCGGCCTGGACATCCCGACAGTCAATACAATCCTGATCAATCATGCAGAGCAGTTTGGTCTGGCAGACCTCTATCAACTCCGGGGACGGGTTGGCCGGGGGAGTCACCAGGCCTACGCCTATCTCCTGATTCCGGGAGAACTGACCCTTTCCAAGGATGCCATGAGGAGGCTCCGAGCGATTCAGGAATTGAGCGATCTGGGTTCCGGGTTCAAACTCGCCATCCATGATTTGGAGATCCGGGGGGCAGGAAACCTCCTCGGGCCGTCCCAATCCGGACATATCGCAGCCGTCGGGTTCGAGCTTTATACCCAGTTGATGGAGAGGGCTGTCCGGGAGTTAAAGGGGGAGGAAGTCGTAGAAGAGATCACCCCGGAGATCCGGTTTCACCTTCCCGCCTTCATTCCGGAATCCTATGTGGAGGATCCTGCAGAACGACTGAATCTCTACCGAAAACTCTCTCTCTCCCGTTCGGATGAGGAGGTCGAGAGGCTTCGGGAGGAGATGAAGGACCGCTTCGGGAGAATTCCCATGGAAGTGGATCACCTTCTCGAAGTGATCAAAGTGAAAATTCTCCTGACAAGACTCTCGATCAAAAAGTTTGAGGAAACACCCACTCACTGGGTCCTCTCCTTCGACGAGACCACCCGCGTCTCCCCGCAGAAGATCGTGGAACTGGTCCGCGAAGGAAAGGGTAAGTATCGGTTAACCCCAGAGTCCAAATTGGTCATTGAAGGATGGGCCGAGGCGGAGAAGGACCCCTTCGGAGCGGCCAAGAAGCTATTGCAAGACTTGGCTTGATATGGTAAATTTCAGACGAGATTTACCCCTTTGGCGATAAGGCCCGATTGGAGGGACGAAGGGGTTTACTCAGATCCAAGGGAGAAAGAGATGATGAGAAAAAGAATTATTTTCTTTGGGCTTTCGGTCCTCTTTTTTTCCTGTCTCCTGAGTTGTCAGAAACCGGGAGAGAAAGAGTTGGGGAGCGGGGAATTGGTCAGGATCAATAGTGTTTCGATCTCACTTGAAGAGTTTCGTCAGGTGTCAGAGAGGCAGCCTCTGGAAGGAAAGATGAGGCTTTTGAACGAGAAGGGGTTAAGGGATTTTCTGGATAATTATGTGATTACCCGAGAGGTGCTCTATCAGGAGGCGAAGCAGAAGGGCCTGGATCAAAATAAAGAGATCATGACAAAGATGGAGGATTTCAAGAGAGCCATCGTCATTGATGCCCTTCTCGAAGAGGCGCTGAAAGGGAAGAGCGAGGTCTCTGAAAGCGAAGTTCAAAACTATTATAAAGACAACCAAAGTCGTTTCATTGAGCCTCAGGAGGTCAAGATCCGTCACATTGTTGTCAACTCAGAGCCCATTCTGAAGGAAGTCCTGGTCAAGCTTTCAAGGGGAGAAAAGTTCGAGAGGTTAGCCTTCACGTACAATATCGACAAATCCAAAGAGGATGGGGGAGACCTCGGATATATCCGGAGAGGGCAATTAGCCCCTTCCTTTGCCCAATTCGAAGAGGCCGCTTTTTCGCTCAAGGAGAGAGGGGATGTCAGCGAGGTCGTGAAGACCCCTTTCGGGTACCATCTCGTCCAATTAGTGGATAAACGGGGGACCGCCTTGAAACCGTTCGCTCAGGTTAAAGAGAAGATCCAATTTTTTCTCCAGGCAAAAAAGAGGCAGGATGCCTACCTCGAATATGTGAGAGAAGCGAAGGGGAGGGCCAAAATCCTGATTAATGAAAGATTATGGGCCGAGGAAGAGAAAAAGGAGCCCAAGCCGAAAGAAGAAAAGAGATGAAGAACCGTCTTTTCCCTCTTACCCTGATCATCCTCCCGCTTCTCTTGTGGGGTTGCGGCCAATGGGGAGAAGGACTCCCTGAGCATGTGATCGCCCGAGTCAATCAGGCGGAGATCACCGTCGATGAGTTTAATCGGGAATTTAAGGAGTTGATCTCGGAGACCAGCAAGGAGACAAAGGAGGCGAGCCTTAAAGATCTGAAACAGGCCTATCTGGATCAGATGATTGAACGCAAGATCCTTGTCCAGGAGGCTCATCAGGCAGGGTTGAAGGTCTCGCAAGAAGAACTGAATCAGGCTTTGTTAGAGATCAAAATGGATTATCCCGGGGAGGGGTTTGGGGAGAAGCTGGGTCTTCAAGGGATCACGTTGGAGGAATGGAAGGTCCGGCTGGAGGAGAAATTGTTAGCGGAGAAGATCATTCGAATTGTTCTCCACTATCAAGGAGAGATCGACGAGAAGGAGGCCCGTCAATATTATGAAACCCACCGCGCCTCATTTCAACTTAAGCCGAAGGTCAGGGTTCGCCAGATCATTGTGGCAGACGGAGAGGAGGCGATCCAACTCCTGAAGCTGCTGAAAAAGGGGGAGAATTTTGAGAAGCTGGCGGCCAAGAAATCCTTAGGGCCTGAAGGCGCCAAGGGGGGAGACTTGGGTTATTTCAGCGAAGGAGAGAAGCCCGTGGAATTCGACCACGTTTTTTCCATGGAGGTTGGAACAATCAGCGAGGTGATCAAGAGCCCCTACGGATATCATATCTTTAAATTGGAGGAGAAAATTGAGCCTCGCCAGATCCCTTTCCCGGAAGCGAGGTCTGGAATTTTACAGGAACTCAGACAGAGGAAGGGAGAGGAAGAATATCAGAAGTGGCTCAAAGGGCTTAAGGGGAAGGCGAAGATAAGGATCAACAAAAAATGGCTCAAGGCGTGAAGGGGAACGAGGTGAAGATGAAACGGGTGATTTTGATGTTCAGTCTCTTCTTCTTTGTCGGGTGCGGACCGATCTCTTCAAGTGAAGCGGTTGTCGACCGTATCGCAGCCATCGTCAATCAGGAGATCATCACCCTCTCTGAGGTCGAGAAATGGGCAATGCCTTATCAGGAAGAGATTCAGGCCAAAGACCGTTTGGAGAGAGAGAAACAGGTCCGTGAACTCCATCGAAAAGTCTTGGAGAAGCTGATTGAGGAGAAGTTGATCGACCAGGAGGTGAAAAAGGCCGGGGTCAAAGTGACCAGCAAAGAGATCGATGGAGCCTTGGAAGAGGTCAAACGGCGAAATGCTGCCACCCAGGAGGAGTTAGAAAGAGCTCTGGCTCAGGAAGGCCTGACCTTAGAGGTCTATAGAAAGGAGATTGAAAAAAAGCTCCTGCGCATGAAGTTGGTCCATTGGGCAGTCAAGGTGGAATCCCCAGCCGGAGAAAAAGAGTGGAGGGATTTTTATCAGAAGAATATCGGTCGATATCGAGTCAATGAATCCTACCGACCCGGCCAGATCCTCTTCTTAGTTCCAAAGGAGGCAAAAGAGGGAGAAATTCGGGAAATTCGAAGAAGATGTGAGAAGGTTTTGGAGAAGATCAAAGGAGGAGAAGATTTTGGGGAAATGGCCATCCTCTTTTCAGAAGATATCTCTGCCAAGGATCGAGGGGACTTAGGATTCTTTAAGAAAGGGGACCTCCTGGTGGAGCTTGAGAAGGAAGCGCTCCGCCTCCGGGTTGGAGAGGTCAGCGGGATCATTCGAACAAGTCTCGGTTTCCATATCATTAAGCTCCTCGACCGGAGAGGAGAGGCGCCCCTTCCTTTTGAGGAAGTCAAAGAGAAGGTCAAGGCCGACTTTCAAGCCAAAGAGACGGAGAAGTCCTACCTACAATTTCTGAGCACGCTGAGGGAGAAATCTGTCATCGAGATCAAGCTTTAGTAGGCTGCGGATAACATGACGGCAAGTGTAACCCCACCCAGCCTCCCCAATCTAACGCCCCTTCCACTCTTCCCCTCTTAAGATAAGAGGGGGAAGGGGGAGTTATAAGGGGATGTGTGGAGGGGTTACGATCTGGATAATTCGCGGGATGACAATAGTCGGTGATCGGGGAGGGAACATGATTGTTGATCGAGCAACGAAGTGGATAGGGGAGGCGGAGGTAGTCGTTGTGGGATACGGGGGGGCTGGAGCGGTTGCAGCAATTAGTGCCCACGATGCGGGTGCAAAAGTACTCATCCTTGAAAAACAAGGGAGCGATACTCCCACCCAAACCAGGCACACGCCAAACACAAGGATGTCCGGAGGAGCGTGGTTTTCTTCAAGCGATCCGGAAAAAGCAGTGCTCTATCTTGAAGGAATGGCAAAGATTGCCCATGAGGTGTTGGATGATGAGCGAAGGGAGATGATCCGTTTTTTTGCCCGGCATCTCGTCGATAATACCGATTGGATGGTCAGGATCGGCGTTGAGTTGGGAGGCGATGAGAGTGTCAGTCCGACCTTTGCGAAAGAACCCAAATACGGAGGGATGAAGGGGAGAATCTTCGCCCCCGATTTCCCGGAGCTGCCTGGATCGGACGGCACCTATCTCTCTTATCCCAAGATTGAAGGAAAGTATCGTCATGGGGCAGCCCTCTTTCGAAGCCTCGCCGAAGCAGTGCGAAAGAGGAAGATTCCGGTGATGTGGGAGACTCAGGCCACACATCTGCTCACTCGTGGGGGGAAGATATGCGGGGTGAAAATTAAAAGGAAGGGGAAGGAGGCCGCCCTAAGAGCAAGCAGGGCTGTCGTCTTGACCTGTGGAGGGTTTGAATTCAACCAGGAGATGATCGAGAATTATCTCAGAGTCAACCCCGTCCATTTTTATGGCAGTCCTGGGAACACCGGTGATGGCATTCATATGGCCATCGACGTGGGGGCTTCCCTGTGGCATATGAACAAGGCCTCCTGGCGGGTCACGATGAAGTTCCCTGATTTTCCCATCGCCTTTGGTACCCAGCATCATTCGACTGCGGTCCTCGTCGACCGAAGAGGAATTCGATTCAGCAACGAGAAATTCAAGATGCACTCTTTCGGGTACGAACTCACGAATTACGATACCCATTTGCTCTGCTATCCAAAGGTTCCCTGCTATTGGATCTTTGACGAGAAGCGGAGGGCCCTTGGCCCATTGGCAAGTTTCCATGGGGCGTGCAACCCTCCCGGGGGCGTTCCGGGTGATATCTACTATGTTTGGAGTCAGGACAACCAAAAGGAGATCGACCGGGGATGGATTCTGAAGGCCAATACGGTCGATGAGCTGGCCAATAAAATTCGTGCCGATCTCGATAATGGCGGTTTGATGACCCCTTCGATGCTTGAGGCTACCGTTAAACGATATAACGAGCACTGTCGAAAAGGTGAGGACGATGATTTCCATAAACCCAAAGAGTCGCTCCAACCTTTGGAAGGTCCGCCTTATTATGCCGTCAAGCTCTGGCCGGGTGGTCCCAATACTCAAGGCGGCCCCAGGCGCAATGTGAAGGGCCAGGTCTTGAGCGTGGATCGTGAGCCCATTCCCAGATTATACTCAGCCGGGGAATTGGGTTCTGTTTGGGGGATGTTCTATCAGGGAGGGGGAAATATTTCAGAGTGTATCGCATTCGGACGCATTGCGGGTGCTCAGGCTGCCTCTGAGAAGGTTTTGAAGTAACCCAGCCCCCATCTTTGGAACCTTGTTCACCACCTGGCGGATGATAGTACCACGGGCAAAGCCCA
This sequence comes from Thermodesulfobacteriota bacterium, assembly GCA_041947025.1. Classification (GTDB taxonomy): domain Bacteria; phylum Desulfobacterota; class BSN033; order BSN033; family UBA1163; genus CAVTZZ01. The sequence continues at coordinate 51,725 of JBHGBJ010000018.1, read as the reverse complement.
TGGAGTTCCATATCGCCACAGGCTACCGGTGCAAGCATTATTCTAATTGAGGATGAGAGACATGGGGCTTCCCATCATCGGGATTACCATGGGTGATCCGACGGGTATTGGTCCAGAGATCATCGTGAAGGCCTTATCGATGAAAGACCCGTTCCAGTTTTGCCGGCCCTTCGTCTTCGGAGACAGTGAGGTGCTTTCAAAGACGGCTGAAAGGCTGGGCCTTAATGCTGCCATAGAGACCTTTGAGGCGGCGATTCCGGAAGAGGGCTACCTTCCTCAAAGAATTTTCCTCTTGCCTTTGAGCCGGCTGAAAGCGGACTCCCTCCATTTCGGAAAACCGGATAAGGAGTGTGGCCGGGCCATGGTGAAATATGTTGAAGAGGCGGTCAAATGGGTGCGCCGCGACAGGCTGGATGCCATCACCACATGCCCGATCAACAAGGAGGCGATCAACAAAGCCGGATACCCTTTCCCGGGACATACAGAATTCTTAGCCCATTTGGTTCAAGCTTCTTCTGTGAACATGATGTTTTTGGGATCGAGATGGAAGATCGTTTTAGTGACGACCCATCTTCCACTCCAGGAAGTTCCCAAATGGATCACGTCGGACCGGGTCCTTTCCACGATTCGAATGACAGAGGAAGGATTGAAGAAATACTTCAGAATTCCCCACCCTAAGATCGCCGTCCTCGGCCTCAATCCCCATTCCGGAGAAGAAGGGCTCTTGGGAAAAGAAGAGCAGATGGAAATTACCCCGGCCATTTCCAAGGCAAAGGCTCAGGGATTGGTCGTTGAAGGTCCCTTTCCTGCAGACTCCTTTTTTAACCTCTCAGGTCCATTCGCCTTTGATGCGGTGATTTCCATGTACCATGACCAAGGTCTCATTCCCGTTAAGATGTCGAACTTCAAAGAAGCCGTCAATTTCACCCTTGGATTACCCTTTATTCGCACCTCCGTGGGTCATGGAACCGCCTACGACATTGCCGGCAAAGGAATAGCCGATCCAACCAATCTGATTTGTGCAATCCTGACAGCATCTAACATATCGAAATTAAAAGTAAATAATTAAATATTCAAGAATGGAAAAATATATTGACAAAGAGATCGATTTGAGTTATTAGAAATTGCTTGTGAAAAATATCTTTTGGGTTTTTCACTATATTTTCCTGTACTAAGAACAAAGACGAAAAGGAGAGCCCTATGAGAGAAGTGGTCATTGTGAGTGGAGCAAGGACAGCAGTGGGGACATTTGGAGCTTCCCTTAAAGATGTCCCGGTTGTTAAATTGGGTGCCACTGTCATCCGGGAAGCTATCAAGAGAGCCGGGCTTAGGCCTGTAATAAAGAAAGACTTGTTGGAGTTGGCTCCGGATGCCTTGAAATGGACCGGTATGACGGAACTGGAAAAATCCCATTATCAATGGGAAGACTCTCTGAATGAGGTTCAAGTGGATGAGGTGATCATGGGGAACGTCCTCGTCGCTGGACAGGGGCAGAACCCTGCCCGACAGGCAATGATCTACGGAGGGGTTCCGAAGGAGACCAACGCATTTACGATTAATAAGGTTTGTGCATCGGGTCTGAAGGCCATTGCCCTCGGAACCCAATCGATTCTATTGGGTGAGGCAGAGGTGGTGGTGGCAGGCGGAATGGAGAACATGAGTCAAGTCCCTTATGCTTTTCCTCAGGGCCGCTGGGGAGCGAGAATGTTCAACCAGGAGATGGTCGATTTGATGGTTTTTGATGGTCTCTTCGAGATCTTCTACGGGTACCATATGGGATTGACCGCTGAGAACATCGCTGAGAAGTTTGGGATTTCCAGGAAGGAACAGGATGAACTGGGGCTCCTCAGCCACCAGAGGGCGAGGGCCGCCATCAAGAACGGAACCTTCAAGGAAGAGATCGTGCCTGTAGTGATTCCTCAAAGGAAAGGGGAACCACTGAGTTTCGATACCGATGAGAGACCGATGGATACTTCCTTGGAGAAGATGGCCAAATTGTCCACAGCCTTCAAACCCGGTGGTACGGTTACTGCGGGGAATGCCTCCGGGATCAACGACGCCGCCGCTGCGGTCCTCTTGATGTCCAAAGAGATGGCGAAATCCTTAAAGATTGAACCCCTGGGAACCGTCCGCTCCTACGCCTCGGGAGGGGTCGATCCGGCGTATATGGGTCTTGGTCCCATCCCGGCGGTGAAGAAGGCTTTGAAAAAGGCTCGGGTCTCCCTTAATGATGTTGGATTGATTGAACTGAACGAGGCCTTTGCCTCTCAGGCGATTGCCTGCATTCGGGAGCTCAAATTCGATATGGAGAAGACCAATGTCAACGGAAGTGGAATCTCCATCGGCCATCCCATTGGATGCAGCGGTGCAAGGCTAATCGTCACCCTGCTACACGAGATGAAGCGACGCAAGATCAATCTGGGCCTGGCGACGCTCTGTATCGGCGGAGGCCAAGGCATGGCCATGGTGGTGGAGAGAAGTTAAGAATTGAGAATTATGAGTTAAGAATGCGGACACGGAAAACGAACACAAATTAGGAGGGAAGATGGAGTACAAAAATATCTTGTTGGCGTTCGAAGGCGATATTGGAATCCTTACCATCAACCGGCCCAAGGCACTTAATGCCCTGAACATCGAGACCCTCAAAGAGATCCAGGCGGGAATCCTGGAGGTGAAGGAGCATCCGGAGGTGAAGGTTCTCGTGATCACAGGGGCAGGAGAAAAGGCCTTTGTCGCAGGAGCCGATATCACGGAGATGAAGGGGATGAACTCCCTCCAGGCTGTCCATTTCTCTAAACTGGGCCATCTCACGTTGAGGATGATCCAGGATCTTGACCGGCCGGTTCTCGCTGCTGTCAACGGGTTCGCCTTGGGAGGAGGGACGGAGGTCGCCCTTGCCTGTGATATCATATTTGCTTCTGAAAATGCCAAGTTCGGACTCCCCGAGGTGACCCTTGGCATCTTTCCGGGCTTTGGAGGAACGCAGAGACTCCCCCGTCTGATTGGAAAAGGTAGAGCAAAGGAGCTGATTTTGACAGGGAAGATGATCAGTGCCGACGAGGCTTTTCGGATGGGAATCGTTAACCGTGTCTTTCCCCAAGCCTCCCTTATGGAGGAGACGAAGAAGGTGGCGGCTCAGATTTCAGGAAACGGAGCCATTGGAGTGAGACTGGCCAAGATGGTAGTGGATGCGGGATTCAATATGGATCTGGAAGAGGGCTGTAATTTAGAATCCTATGCCTTCGGCATCGGTTTCTCCACGGAGGACCAGAAAGAAGGAATGACCGCTTTTGTCGAGAAGAGGAAGCCTAATTATAAAGGCAGATAAGGAGGAGAAAGTGAAGATTGCAGTATGTGTCAAGCAGGTTCCGGAAGCCACGGATGTGAAGATTGATCCGAAGACGAACACCTTGATCCGGGAAGGTGTTGCGAGCGTTATGAATGTTTTTGATGAGTTTGCGGTGGAAGAGGCTCTTCTGGCCAAGGAGAAGTACGGCGGTGAAGTCCATGTGATCAGCATGGGACCTCCTCAGGCGATCGAAGTACTGAGGAATGCCCTTGCCGTGGGTGCAGACAAAGTTTACTTGGTCTCAGATCGGGCCTTTGCAGGAGCAGATACGTTGGCCACCGCTTATACCCTCGCCAAGACGATTGAGACGATCGGCGCTGTGGATCTTGTGATCTGCGGAAAGCAGGCGATTGACGGCGATACGGCCCAGGTGGGTCCAGGAGTTGCAACACGTTTGAAGATTCCTCAGCTGACCTACGTGTCGAAGGTCAGAGAGATCGATGTTGCCAACAAGAAGATTGTGGTCGAAAGGATGCTCGAGAACGGGAAGGAGGTTGTCCAATCCACGCTTCCAGCCCTGATCACCGTGGTCAAAGACATCAACGAACCCAGGCTCCCTTCTCTTTTAGGGATCAAGAAGGCTGCCAAGGTGCAGATCCCTACCCTGACGGCCAAAGATATCTCGGCGGACGAAAACCGTATCGGCTTGAAGGGTTCGCCTACCTGGGTCACGAAGATTTTTTCGCCCGAGGCCAGAGGGGGTGGAGAGATATTAAAGGGAGAGCTGTCACAGGTGGTTCCGCTGCTGGTCAACAAATTGATGGACTCCAAATTTATTAAGTAAATTCAGGATGGCGGATTTAGGAACTGCGAATTGAATTCCTAAACCCTCTAATCCTTAAATTCGTTATTAGGAGGAGAAGCGAATGGCTAGGTTATTGATTGATAAAGATACTTGCACCGGATGCGAATCCTGTGTTTCTACCTGTCCTTTTGGGGCGTTGAGCATGAAGGAAGGGGTTGCTGTGGTCGACGAGAAGTGCACTTTTTGCGGAGCCTGTGTGGATGTCTGCCCGGTGAGTGCAATTACTCTTGAGAAAGATGAGAAAGCGGTGACCATCGATACGAGTGCCTACAAAGATGTTTGGATCTTTGTCGAACACGAGCAGGGAAAGGTGGCCAACGTGTCCTTTGAACTTCTCGGAGAAGGAAGGAAGTTGGCCAATGATCTGGGATGTAAGCTGTGTGGGATGATCTTTGGAGAGAAGACCGAGGGTTTTATCAAGGACGTTGTGGCCTACGGAGCGGAAAAGGTCTATGTGATTGAAAGCCCGGTGCTGAAGGACTATCGGACCGATTCCTATGCCCATGCTGCGGTGAGCCTCATCCAGAAGTATAAGCCTGAAATTGTCCTCTATGGTGCCACCACGCAGGGACGAGATTTCGCAGGGACCGTGGCAACCACCATAGAGTCCGGATTGACGGCTGACTGCACCGGTTTGGATATTGATCCCGAAACCAAATACCTCAAGCAGACTCGGCCTGCCTTTGGCGGAAACATCATGGCGACGATCCTTGACTATCCCAATTATCGTCCTCAAATGGCAACGGTACGTCCGAAGGTTTTCCCCATGCCCCCGCGGGATGATTCGAGGAAGGGGGAGGTCATTCGAGAACCGCTCTCGATGACAGAAGATCAGGTCAGGACGAAGGTTCTGGAATTCATCAGGGGAGCGGAGGCGGTCAACCTTGTGGATGCCGAAATCATTGTGGCAGGAGGAAGAGGTGTGGGGGGTGGTGAAAATTTCAAGGTCATCCGGGAGCTTGCAGACGTCCTGGGTGCAGCGGTGGGTGCCTCCCGCGCAGCGGTTGATGAAGGATGGATTCCCTACGAACATCAGGTCGGACAGACTGGCCGTACGGTCAGACCGAAGATCTACATCGCCTGCGGAATTTCTGGCTCCATTCAACATCAGGCAGGAATGAAGACATCGGATATCATTGTGGCCATCAACAAAGATCCTGAGGCCCCTATCTTTAAGATTGCGACCTACGGTATTGTGGGAGATCTTTTCACGGTTGTCCCAATGGTCAAGGAGGAGTTTAAGAAAAGATTAGGTCGTTGAACTTCCACCTGCGGAAGGCGGAAGTTCAAATCCTAAAACCCCTGCCTGCCACGGCAGGGGTTTTGGGATTTTGCCCCATTCTCCCCATTTTCTGCTTGATTTTTCCCCTTCCTTTCATCATAATGACAGGAAATTGGTTTCAAGGGGTGTAACATGATCGTCACCTGCGCATCCTGTCTCACCAAATTCAACTTGGATGACTCCAGAATCTCGGAGAAGGGAGCAAAGGTACGCTGTTCACGGTGTCAGCACATTTTTTACGTCGCGCGTCCACCCGAAACTCAGGAAGAGATCATCGAGGATTTGGAATCCTTTGCCAAATACCACGAAGAATTGATGGAGCCTAATCAGAAAGAGATGAAGGTTCCTTCTCCTCCGGAAGGCGAACAGAGCCGGAGGATACCGGAAGAAGAGACATCCCTCCCTTCTGAGGAGAAGGAACAGGTGCTTCCTGCGGCATTGGATGAGGAAGAGAGCTCTGAGGTCAAGGTTTCGAAACCGAGGAGGATGGCTCGAAAGGAGAGAAGGGGGCCTTCCCTTTTATTTGGCATCTTGGTGATCCTCACCCTCTTGCTTTTCGGGTTTTTCTACCTGTGGACAGAATCCGGAGCGGGTAACGCACCCTACCCTCTGTTAGAATATCCCATCCAGAAAATCACCTCCCTTTGGCAGGAGATTTGGGGATCTGAGAAGGAGGGGCTCATCCTCAGAGATCTAAACCGGTATGAAGAGAGGATAGGAGAGATTCCTTTGTATGTCATCGGGGGAAAGGTGGACAACCAATCTCGGGTGACCAAAAAACATATCAAAGTTAAAGTGGTCCTTTTTGATCAAAAAAAGGTCAAGCTGGCAGAAAAAGAGACCTTTTGCGGCCGGACGATTGGCCGTGAAGAACTGAGAAACCTGCCAGAGGCTTTTTTTGAAGGAGCGATGGTGATTCGGCCTAAAACGGAGAAGGATATGATTGCGCCTCCTGGAAAGAGTATCCCTTTTGTGGTCCTCTTCAAAAATCTATCCTCCGAGCCAACCGAATTCCAGATTGAGATTGTCGAATCCCCCAACCTCAATTAGTTCCGTAGCGGAATAGCCTGTTAGCCTGATAGTCGCCGCCTGGGGCACGCGGACCAGTTCTCTCCGTACTTTCATATCCTTGCAAGCCCGCTCTGGTTTTCGTCCATTTTTTCATTTTTTTTAAGATCTTCAAGCGCCTTGAGGACCCTTGCCCAATCGTCTAAATTTCCAAATGTATCCATGTCGAGTGCCCCATCCCCCTTTCGCGTGATGTTTCTTGAACAGTGAAGGGATATCTGATCTTCTCAGAACCTCAAAGCATCATGCGCAATTTGTCGGATTGTCTTGCTCATCTCATCGCTTCCGAGGACCTTTTTAAAGGAATCGCCGCACCCTCGGGCTTTCTCTCATATGAATCGTCAATATCTGCTCTCCCTCTCAGCTTCATCGCACGAAACACTTTTTCTTTCGCAATCGATAAGGCCTTCTTCCTGGGAGAAATGTCCCTATCCGAAAACCCTTCGAGGACCTGATCCATCGCCGTGGTGATCTTTTCCTTGATGATCTCGAAAGTCTCCCTGTGAGTCTTTTTGATAAATTCGGTATAGGATCCGATGAGGCCTCCCGAATTGGCAACGAAGTCCGGTACTACGAGTACTCCTTTTTGAATGAGATACTCCTCCGCTCTTGAGGTGATGGCTATATTTGCCCCTTCCACGATGATCTTTGCTTTTAATAAAGAGGCGGTATTCATGTTGAGAGCGTCAGTCGCTGCCGCTGGGACAAAGATATCCGTCTCTATTTCAAAAATCTTATCTCTATAGTATTCTTTGGCTGGTGTGTAGTTCTTGACTGAGCCAGTTTCCTGCGTGATACGAATGGCCTTTTCCACGTCAATGCCTTCCTCATCAAAGACCATTCCGTGAATATCCGAGAGGGAGATGATCTTGGCTCCCATCTGAGAAAGATATTTTGCAGTGGCGGAGCCCACGACACCGAATCCCTGCACGGTGACTCGAAGATCGGATATTCGAAGCCCCAATTTTTTTGCTGCAATCTCTGAAGCAATGGCAACCCCGTAACCCGTCGTTCCCAACTCGTGGGGAACACCGCCAATCTCAACCGGTTTTCCTGTGGCCCCGTCGACATCGCCTATCTCATCGACGAAAGCAGCCATCTCCTTTTCCCCTGTGCCCAAGTCTGGTGCCCCGATGTAGAGAGAAGGTACAAAAGGTGCGATGCGCCGGGCAAAGGCCCTGATATATTGAATCTTGTCAATCTTCTCTGGATTCGCGCTGATCCCTCCTTTGGCACCGCCAAAAGGGAGGTCGGCAATGGCACATTTCCATGTCATCGTCCTGGCCAGCCGAAAGATCTCGTAAGGGGTCAGGTTCTCAGCAATCCTTATGCCTCCTTTTCCGGGCCCCTTTGCCGTATTGTCGATAATAAGGATGCCTGTCATCCCGATTTGAGAATCATAGACCTGGATGACCTTTTCCGGCCCCCATTCATCGCAAAAGGCAGAGATGTTAAACTTATCCAAGACATCCATTTCGATGTTTGTATTCTTCATTTCTCCCTCCCGAAAATGCAGCTATTGGGTCACTGAAGCAAACTCCCGTCCCCTTTTCCACTTCGTGCGGCCACCCCATGACTCCACGGTTCGCTCCTTTCTTGTTCGGTCTTAATAAAAAAAGCCAAACACTTGCCTGAGAAAACGAACCCACCGATTCATTCCTTTCCCGTTCCTCGTCTTAAGCCGGTACATTGGGCACTGGGTATATGCAGAAATTGACAGGCAGAGCATTTTTAGATGGGCTGAGCTCGGGACATAGCCCAGCTGCTCCTTGGGGCCGCAAACCCTTAAAGGATTCCCTGAGGTTAAACCGATATAAAGAGGGCAGGGCATGATACTTCAACCTCCAATATCTCTTTCTATTTTTGGGAAAGTCGTCTGTCCTTTGGTGGTGTTCTTTCTTCAATAGCACCTTTCGCCTCCATCAGAGCTTTTGCCCTGACAATGCTTCTCGTGCCTGATAGCTGAACATGTTTTGCTGTTTCCTGTAAAGTGTTATTACTTCTCTTGTTCCAAAAAGTCAGAATCATAGGGAGATTCAGTCCTGTGACCACTTCCACCTTTTCATTATTTAAGAAAGAGAATGCGATGTTGCACGGAGAACCTCCAAAAAGGTCTGTCAAAAGGAGGACCCCGTCTCCCTCATCCACTTCTTTGATTGCCTTTGAGATGATCTTGCGTGCCTCAAAGGCGTTCGTTTCAAAGTCAACCGATACGGCTGTGATGCCTTCGATTTTCCCGAGAATATACTGCGCTGCAGCAATCAATTCATTTCCAATCAAAGAATGGGCAATGATTACTGCTCCAACCATCTTGAAGATTCCTCATAAAATGAGAACCGTATTTACGGCCCAAATGGTGGCTCTAACAACCGAAGATTTCATCAACTTTAGAGAAGATCCTTTTAATGGTACTCCTCACAATGCCAAACCCCTCCCTCGGGTCTTATGAACGTGCAGGTCTTACGGTCTTCACAAATGCTGCACAGCCCTTTGTATTTGCCTAAGTCTTTTTCTTCGGCCTGAGACCCGAATTTAGGGCCGGGGATTGATAAGATTTTTTTTACTGTCGTTCTCACTGGACGAGGCTCATACCCATCAAAATCTTCGCATTGTAAAACAGGCCGCGCGAGATCCTTCAGATAAGTGCAGGTGGATGCGGTTTTACAGGATGAGCATATACCCAGATCAACCTTTCTTTTTTCAGTGGGTTTGGCAAAGGTTTCCATAATCCCTCCCATTTTCTTGTTTGGATCGTATTCATGGGAGAATAAAGCAATTTCATTGCCAGAGACGAGGCCCTCAAAAAGTGTCCATTCTTTGTCAGTCGCGAATATTACCTATTGGCAGAGTTTAAGAAAATCGATGGATTAGAAGATATAATCTTTTTGAGAACGTTCAATCCAGCGTCGGATAATCAATCAAGAAGGCGAGAGCCGCTGGGGAGATTTGAACCGGTGGGAAGAATTTCCTCGATAGAAGATTAATCAAATGGAGTCCATTCCATATAACTTCAGCTTTTCTCGCAATGTCTTACGGTCAATCCCAAGTATCTTCGCTGCCCGTGTTTTGTTGCCTTCCACACTGGCAAGGACATTGCGGACATATTCGGCTTCCACTTCAGCGAGCGTGCGATTCAATCCCGTTTCTCGCAGGGCTGAGAAACGCATCAGCGGCGGAAGATCGGGGACCTCGATCAAATCTCCATCCGTCATGACCACAAGGCGCTGGATGACATTTTCCAATTCTCTCACGTTGCCCGGCCAGTGATAGTTTTTTAGCACTTGTAGCGCACGGTCGGTAAACCGAGGCGTCCTTTTACCTAATTCGTCGGCAAACTTCTTGGTGAAATACTGAGTCAAGAGCAAAATGTCGTCCCCTCTCGCTCGCAAAGGAGGAATTTCGATCGTCAGCACATTGATTCGGAAGAAGAGGTCTTCGCGAAATAGGCCTTTCTTGACCAAGGTGGATAGGTCCTTGTTGGTCGATGCGAGAATCCTTACATCTGTCTTGCGCGAGCGGTTAGATCCCACCATGCAGACTTCCTTATCCTGGAGCACCCTCAGAAGCTTTACCTGCATGGAGAGACTGGTTTCACTGATCTCGTCAAGAAAGATGGTGCCGCCATCAGCGGTTTGAAAGAAGCCCGCCCTGGTTTCTGTGGCTCCAGTAAAGGCACCTTTCATGTGACCAAAAAGCTCGCTTTCGAGCAATTCCTCCGGAATCGCCCCACAGTTTACCGGCACGAAGGGAGCCGAAGCACGGGGGCTGCTGTAGTGAATGGCTCGGGCGACCAGTTCCTTGCCTGTGCCGCTCTCGCCCAAGATGAGCACGGTGGCAGAACTCGATGCAGCTTTGGCGATGTCGCGAAAAACCTTCTCTATGCCCTCGGACTCCCCAACAATGCCGTAGGATCCCGGCTGTAGCCTATTCGACCGGATCTCCTTCCTGCGAAGGTCGAGCTTGTCGAGCGTTTTCCGAACTGCGGAGAAAAGTTCCTCATCGGTAAAAGGTTTGGTCAAATACTCCTCGGCCCCGGTCTTCACCGCCGTGACCGCCCCTTCGATCGTGGGATAACCGGTAATCATCATCACCTCAGTCTCTTTAAAGTTTTCTCGGACATGCCTTACCAAATCAAGCCCGCTCACACCCGGCATTTTCAAATCCGTGATCACCAAATCGATAGGGGTGACGTCGAGTATTTTGATGGCATCCGCTACATTAGAGGCGATGAAGGTCTGGTATCCCTGCGATGTCAGGTTTCTCTGAAGTACCTCCAGAGTGTTTGGGGTATCATCTACGACGAGAATCTGTTCTTTGTGAGCTGAACTTGCCATTTAGTTAACCGCTTCAAAATCTTGTGGCCTCATCACGGGTAGCTGAATCGCAAACCTCGAACCTTGATTCGGTTTGCTCTCCACTTTGATAGAGCCTCCGTGGGATGTCACAATTCCATGCACCACTGGCAGTCCCAATCCGGTTCCCTGCCCCACATCCTTGGTTGTAAAAAATGGAGTGAAAATCTGCTTCCGGACCTCTTCGCTCATACCGATGCCTGTGTCTTCTACAATAAGCGATACCATTTCTTTACCCGTTAGCGTCTGAATCGTCAACCTCCCCTTTGTCGGCATCGCCTGCAATGCATTCACAATCAGATTTACAAGAACCTGATTCAACTGTGCCGGGTCGGCATCAATCTCTGGCAGATCAGGAGAGAGTGAACGGACCACTTCAATGCCATCTTTGGCACACCGAGATTCAAAAAATTGGATCCCCTCATCGACCAACTGATTCAAATTGACTCTTGTCTTTCTTGGAGGCAATTTGCGGGCAAATATCAAGAGCTTCTTGACAACTTCTCGTGCATTCAAAGAAGCAGTCAAGATCTTCTCAATGTCCAACTCCGCCTGTCTGGGGAGTCCATTACATTTCTTTGCGAGTTGGGCAAATCCCAAGATATTACTTAAGGGTTCATTCAGTTCATGCGCTACGCCTGCAGCGAGTTGTCCAATGGTAGCCAAGCGGTCAGCGTGCCGGAGTTGGTCCTGGAGCCTGCGTTGATCATCTTCGACCTCTCTCCGTTTGATGATAATCCCGATCTCTTTTGCAACCGTATCAAGGAGGTTTTGCTCCTCTTTGTAAAATGGCCCCTCGTCGAAATCCGGTTTCTGCTCGCCGTAGGCCACCTCCACCCCGCCTCGTACCCTTTCATCCACGACAATCTCCGCCGTCAGCTTATGTTTTCCCTCCGGAAAGGCAGGGGTAGAGTAAGAATGTTTATCCAAAGTTATCCTCGCAAAGGCGATCTCAGGGTAGAGCCAGGCAGAGGGGAGGACCTCCACGATTCTCTTCAAAATCTCTTCCAGGGATACACCGGGCTCTGCCACCAGGCGAGCGATCCCATAAAGGCATATCAATTCTTTGACCCGTTCACGTAAATCGACTTGTGCGTTTCGGTGTGCCAATGCAATCCCCAGGTTTTGGCCGAGGTATTCATAGAGCTCCACTTCTCCCTCCGCAAAATGGTTCTTGGCTTTGCTCTTCAACAGGAGAAGGCCAATGTTCCGGTTATCAATCAGAAGTGGTATCAAACCCAGGGATCGGTAATCACCACTGATATTGAGACCTTGAACATGCGATCTACCGCGAGTCTTCGAGCGGGAAAGAATGGGTTTCTTTGTATCAGCGGTCCAGAAACTTCCGTTCTTGGTGAAACCAGGCCGAGAAGGGTCAACGTGGCAGCGGATCATTTCACTACACAGATGTAATAGGTTGGGGTCATTATCCGGGCCAGAGATCATCCCGTCCCTCACGTCTTGCACATAGGAGGTGATTCTAAAGGACGGGGGTTGCTTGGGATGGCGTGTGGCTTCACAACGAAAGTATTTCCCATGTTCCTTCAACCATAGTTCGACGGCATCGCATTTTGAGAAGTCCATGACCCTCTTCGATACTTCATGCTGGAAGGTAATCCTCGAGACGCCTTGGTTCGCATACTGTAATATCTGATGGGATAGATGATGGAAACCTTTGACTAAGCTGATGAAAGAATTATTCTTTCTGATTCGATTTGAATGTTTCATCTTCGCTCGCACCCGAGAACGATCGACCTACCCATTTTAGAGGTTCTCGCGGATTATTTCAAGCAACAGGGATCGATTAAGAATTCGCTATCGATCGGATTTCACATCGGGGTCTTTTAAAGGATTAATTCCTTTGACATAAATTTCGATGAGGGTGAGGCAGAGGCTTACGATCAGAGGGCCGGTTACCAGTCCGATCATTCCAAAAACCTGGATTCCTCCCAAGACAGCAAAGAGGAGGAGGAGAGGGTGGATCTTCGTTCTTGCGCCCACAAAAAATGGCCTGAGGAAATTGTCCACCATGCTGATGACAAAGATCCCGATCGCGAGCAGGATCAATCCCCTTAAGAATGCTCCCTGAATGAAGAAGAAGAGAGAGGCAGGAACCCAGATGAAGGCCGTTCCGCCCAGTGGAATGAAAGAGAGAAAAGCCATCGCCGTCCCCCAAAAGACAGGGGAAGAAATTCCAAGAATCCAAAAAGAGACTCCACCCAAGAGGCCTTGAATCGCCGCGATCAGAATGCCTCCGTAGATGGTGGCAATGACCATTTCTTGAAAACGATTGAAGAGAAGCTCCCTTTGCTTAGGCGGAACGGGAAGAATCTCTTTCAACGTTTCGAAGAGACGATGCCCGTCTTTGAAAAGGTAATAGAGAGAGAGAAGCGTGAAGAAGAACCCGACGATGAACCCGGAAAGGCCTTTCAGGATTGCAGAAGATTGGTTGAAAAGGAAGATACCGACCTGCTGGATACTCTTTAATAGAAGGCGTTGAGGCTCCATCTGTGAAAGATCGAGAGATTGGCCGATTCTTTCAAGGATCCCTTCAAGAATGGGTATCCTTTTCAGCTGCTCCAGATAAGCCTGGAGACGCCCCGTCTTAATCATCTCCTCCACGGAATGGTAACCCGTGCCGATCTCTTGGGATAGAAAGACGATCAAGAGGCTGAAAGGCAAGAGAACCACGAGGACGACCAACAGAGTCATGATCATGGCGGGGAGAACCTCCCGTGGCTTCATGGCGTGTTGAAGCCTTCTGAAGAACGGATAACAGATCACCACGATGATGACGGCCCAGAAGAGGGGTTCCAGAAAAGGAGAGAGGATTCGATAGAAGAGGTAGAAGAAAAGGGAAGTGATAGAAAGGACGAAGATCAGGAGGAGATATTCTTTTTTCATTGTTTCACCTGACCTCTCACGAGATAGATCAGAGGGAGACTTCCTACCGTAATGGCCATCTTCACGATATATTGACCTTTGATCAGAATCCAGACCGGCATGATCCCGTAGAAGGCGAGGGTGATGAAGACCACGCTATCCACACCGGTAGAGAGGGCATTGCTCACCAATACCCTGATCCATTTGGGGCCCCGGACATGGACTTTCCAGAAGGCAAAGACCTCCGCGTCGATAAAGGCACTGATGAGGTAGGCCGTCAGGCTGGCCATGACGATCCGGGGTGCGCTTCCGAGAACGCCTGCAAAGGCCTCTTGCCCTGAATAGAACGGAGGGTAAGGGAGAACCACGGTGAGATGGGAATAGGCGGCGAGGAGGAGGTTGGCGATGAAGGCAGCCGCAATCACCTCTCGGGCCCCCTGTTTTCCGAAGGATTCGTTGATCAGGTCGATCAACGTGAAGGTGAGCGTGTAGATAAATATCGCCGCCGGAACGACGATCCCACCCAATTGAACGGGTTTGGAAGCGGTCACATTGGCGATCAGTTCACAGGCGACGTAGAGCCCGATGAGGATCGTCCTCATGTCGAAGCAGCTACTCCTTTGGACGGAGGAGAAGAATCGGCGTCTCGGCCCGGATCAAGACTTTGTGCGCGACACTTCCAACAACCCACCGGGTAATCCCCGAGCGACCATGAGTGGACATCACGATCAGATCTGCCCCGACCTCTTTTGCGAAATCGATAATTTCCACCGCTACTTGCTGGCCTGTCCTCACCATGGCAGACGCCTTATAGCCTTTCTTCTTCAATTCCTCGACAAGTCTGGTGAGCTCCTTTTCGACGGCCTCCTTCTGCTTCTCATCGATGATGAGAGGGGTAACCAGCTCCGGAGACCCGTAGATGGGCATGAAGGGAACGACCTGGAACAGGGTGATTTCAGAATCGAAGATCTTGGCCAATTTTTCCGCATGATCCAAGGCCTTCTTTGCCAATTCCGAACCGTCCAGGGGAACTAAAATCTTCTTATACATACTCCCACCTCCTTTGAAATGTTTCTCGGCCCCGCCGAAAGGGCATGGGGATAACGGATCCTTTGAATCGCCAAACCCCGTCCGATACCTTATACCAATTTTCCATCCGCATGGCAATAGGAAATAGATATCGGAAAATCGACCAAAAAGTACGGAGAGATATTGAAAAAACCGATTTGACCCCTCGACCGCCCCTGGATTATGTTATTAGATTGGAGGAGAGAAAATGTTAGAAATCGATTGCCGTGGTAAAGCCTGTCCCGAGCCTGTGGTTATGACGAAAGATGCTTTGGCGCCGCTGAAAGAAGGACTCCTGACGGTCATTGTGGATAACCCGTCTTCCAGTGCGAACGTGGAACGGTTCGCTCAAAGTCAAGGATGTTCCGTGGAGGTTGAAAAGAGAGAGTCAGAGTTCTACCTTCGCATTCAGAAAGGAAAGGGTGGGGAGGACCAAACATTGACCCGGAAGGATACGAAGGTGGAAAAGGTGGTCGTCTACCTCAGCTCTCATCTCCTTGGGGTTGGAGACGAGACCTTGGGATCGTTCTTGATGAAGGCGTTCTTAAAGACCCTGCTCGATCTGGAGAAGAGGCCCGACCGGCTGATTTTGATCAACAGCGGCGTTCAACTGGCCTCAGAGGATTCGAAGGCTCTGGAGACGCTCCGCGTCTTGTCGGAGAAGGGGGTGGAAATTGTCTCCTGTGGCACCTGTATCGATTTTTATGGATTGAAAGATAAGATAAAGGTTGGAGCGATTTCGAACATGTATGATATCGTCCAGTCCCTTCTCGGAGCCGATCGTGTGATTCGGCCGTAACCCCCATCATCCCTCCTTCAGTTAAGGGGGAAATACCTGCTTGCCGGTAGGCAAGGAGGGGGAGTAAGGACGGAGAGGAAATGGAAGAAATACGTTTGACTTCGAAGGTTCAAAAAGCGGGTTGAGCCTCCAAGATAGGTCCAGAGGATCTGGACCAGATTATTAGAGGGTTGCCTCTTCCAAAAGATCCGAAGGTCCTGGTCGGGCTGGATACGTCGGATGATGCCGGGGTTTATCAATTGAATGAAGAGTTGGCCCTGGTTCAAACCGTGGACTTCTTCACCCCGATTGTGGATGATCCCTTCACTTTCGGACAGATCGCTGTCACCAATGCCCTGAGTGATGTCTACGCCATGGGTGGGGTCCCTCTGACGGCCATGAATTTAGTTGCTTTTCCGATCAAGACACTCTCCTCCTCCATTCTAAGAGAGATTCTCCTCGGGGGCCTTTCAAAAATGAAGGAGGCGGGGGTGGCACTGGTCGGAGGGCATTCCGTCGAAGATCCGGAGATCAAATATGGTCTCGCTGTGACAGGATCGATCCATCCGAAAAAAATTCTGACCAATGCCAAGGCCGAGGTGGGAGACCATTTGGTTTTGACGAAACCCCTCGGCACAGGGATTATCTCCACGGCCCTCAAAGGGGGGATGGCCTCCGAAGAGGCCGTCCGGAAGAGCGTGGAGAGCATGGCGACCCTTAACCGCGAGGCGTCGGAGTGGATGAAGGTCTTTGGAGCCCATGCCTGCACCGATATCACGGGTTTTGGTTTTATCGGGCATGCGTTGGAGATGGCGATTGCAAGTCAGGTCGGACTGGCGATTCGGTCGGAAAAGGTGCCGATCTTTTCTGAAGCCATTGAATATGCAAAGGTGGGTCTGATCCCCGGGGGTGGCCACTCGAATCGCGACTATTTCTCCTGCCGGGTAAACGCCTCCCCGGCAATCTCCCCCTTTCTCATGGATCTTCTCTATGATCCTCAGACCTCTGGCGGGCTCTTGATCTCCCTGCCCCCAAAGGGGGCGGAAGGACTGGTTGAGACACTCAAGAAAGAAGGAAACATCCATTCCCGCGTCGTGGGGGAGGTGATCCAAGAACCCAGCGGAAAAATAGAGCTCGACTAACCACCCCATGCTTCCCTTGAAATGAGTCTGAGATTCCGATAAAATGGAATTAATCCATACGGGGTAATCAATTTGATGGAAATTGAAGTCAGACTTTTTGCGACGCTGAGAGATTATCTTCCTAAAGGGAGTGGCCGTTTTTCCTTTAAGATGGAGGTGGATGGCCATACCCGGGTTCAGGATGTACTCGCAGGGCTTCACCTTCCTGATGAGATACCCAAGATCATTTTGGTCAATGGCATTCACGGAAAGAAGGAGCAGGTGTTGAAGGAAGGAGATGTCTTGAGCATTTTTCCTCCTGTAGCAGGAGGCTAAAGGGATAATCACCAAATTCCCTGCCTGCGGCAGGCAGGCAAAAACCAATAATCAGATAAGTTCCAGTTTCCAATAACCAAAACCCCAAAGGTTTATTGAAATATTTTCTGAATTGTGTAGTTTGTCTGAAATTTGGTGATTGATGATTATTTGGAGTTTGAGATTTGGTTATTGGAATTTAGGTTTTACTTTTTCTTTTCTTTCAGTTCTTTGATCTTATTTTTCAATCTTTCCACCTGATCGGGTTTGGGATCGAGTTTCTGAGCCCTTTCGTAAAATTCGATCGCCTTGTCGAGCCGGTTCAGCTTGGAATAGCCGTCCGCCAGATGTTCAGTCACGGTAGGGTCGTCCGGAGTCAGCTGGTTTGCCTTCTCAAGCTCGGTCACAGCCTTGCCATAATCTCCTAATTTAAAGTAGACCCAGCCCAAACTATCCGTGATATAGCCCATATTCGGCTTTAAGGCCATCGCCTTCTGTATCAGATGGAGGGCCTCATCGAGAAGAACCCCTCGTTCAGCATAGGAATAACCCAAGTAATTAAGGGCATCGGCATGATCGGGGTTTAGTCGGAGGACCTCCTTCATCTCGGCAACCATCTTATCGAAATCCCCCAGCTTGTCATAGGTCGCTCCGATCTGGAAGCGGAGTTCGATATCCCCCTTGTTTTGTTCCAGTCCTCTCTTGAGGATATCGATGGTCTTTTGGAGCTGATTTTCTTTTTCGTAAAGTGCCGCAAGGATCAGGTAGAGGTCCACATCCTTCGGTTTGATCCGGATCGATTCCTCCATCAACTGGATGGCCTCTTGGATCTTATTCTGTTTCCTTAGGATCAGGATGATGCTTCTTTTTGCCTCGGAAAAAAGGTCGGATTCAGGAGGGATCTTCTTAAATTCAGCAATCGCCTGATCGAAAGCCTCCTTTTCGACATAGGCGGCTCCCAGATAATATCTCACCTGGTCATCCCTGGGGTGAGCGGCAAGGATAATATTGAATTCGAGGATGGCTTGATCCAATTTTCCCTGTTCCATATAGATCAGGCCTAACTTCATGCGAATATTGAGATCCTCTGAGTCGAATTTTTGAAGCTCCCGGAACTGATCCAGTGCCTCATCCCATTTCTTCTTCTTCAGAAAGATCTGTCCAAGTCGTTGTCTCGCCCTTTTGTTGTTTGGATCGAGGCTCAGGATCTTTTGATAGACTTCGGCTGCTTTCTCCGGCTCATTCAGAATCTCATGGATCACCCCTAAATCCATAAGCACGCTGATCATGTTGGGTTCAATGGCCAGAGCTTTCAAAAAATAGTTCTTGGCCTCTTCATAAGATTTCATCTCGACATAAATTCTTCCCAGATAGTAAAAGCCGATGACCGAGTTGGGCTCGATCTTGAGGAACTTTTGAAGGATCTGAATCGCCTGGTCATACTGCTTTTCCTGCACATAGAGGGAGCTGAGATAGAGGTAGCTTTCGCGGTGCTGGGCATCAATCTGAATCGCCCTTTTGTAAGATTCGATCGCCAAGGGGTTATTCTTAATAGAACTATAGATCCCGCCCAAGAGCAAATGGGCCGACAAGAGATCGGGGTCGTAGGTGAGGGCGGTCTTACACTCTTCAACGGCATCATTCAAGAGACCTTTATGAATATAGAGGGTGGCCAGTTCCACGCGGAGAACAGGGTCACCCGGGTCGTATGAAATCGCTTGTTTGATCTCTTCAATCGCCTCGTCCAGTTTCCCCTCCTTGAGCTGGACCTGAGAAAGAAGGAAATGGTAATAGGCGAGGGGATTTGCAGAAGTCTTCTTTTGAAATTTGACCTGAAGGGTCTGGGGCGAAGGCAACTCTGGCTTTTGTGGCTGGGCCTTCGGGATTCCGGCACATCCCACCATGAAGGAAAGGAGAAGGCACAAAAATGGTTTCTGGAAAAGATTCATAGGACTAAATTAACACTATTTTTCATTGCAGTCAACGAAGGCTAAAGGAAGAGATCAATCTGGCTTGGTCTTTTTCGCGAATCGGTAGAGTGTTCTTGGATTGACTTTAAGAATTTCTGCGGCAACTCTCTTGTTTCCACCCGTCTCTTTCAATATCCCTGTGATGTATTCGGTCTTGATATCCTCAAGTGATTTCCGCTCCGTCAGCCCTCTCTTGATCAATCCGGGACCCCACCCTTTCAGGTTTTCGGCAAAATCCTTGGGGACCAAATAATCCTGATCTGCCATGACAACGGCTCTTTCGATGGCGTTTTCCAATTCCCTGACATTACCAGGCCAATCGTATTCCAAGAGAAGTTTCATGGCCTCTTTTGAGATTCCTTTGATCGGTTTTTGATTTTCTTTCGTATAAAGATTGAGAAAATGGGAGACCAGCAGGGGGATGTCTTCCTTTCTTTCTTTCAGGTCGGGGAGGAGTATGGGAAAGACATGGAGGCGATAAAAGAGATCTTCACGAAACGTCCCTTTTTTCACGTTGGCTTCCAGATCTTCATTGGTAGCTGCAATCATTCGGACATCGATCCGGACCCTCTCCGTGCTTCCGACCTTCATCACTTCCTTTTCCTGAAGAACTCTCAGAAGTTTCACCTGAACAGAAGGGAGGATAGAGGAGATCTCGTCCAAAAAGAGCGTCCCTCCATTGGCTTCGTCAAATAGCCCTCTCTGGGCTTGAATGGCTCCAGTAAAGGCGCCTTTTGTATGTCCGAAAAGTTCGCTTTCAACCAGTGTTTCCGGGATCGCCCCACAATTGAAGGGGATGAACGGTTTATCCGCTCTGGCGCTGTTATAATGGATGGCCTTTGCGACCAGTTCTTTGCCGGTTCCACTTCCTCCGTAGACGATCACGGTGCTATTGCTGGGAGCCACCTTTTCAATCAGAGAGAAGACCTCCTGCATCGGTTTGCTCTTCCCAATGATATTGTGGAATTCGAATTTTTTCCTCACCTCCATCCTCAATTGGAGATTTTCTCGGAGGAGAAGATTTTCCCGTTGGACCCGGTTGATGTGGATGGAAAGCTCGTTAAGATCGATCGGCTTGGTGATATAATCGTTTGCCCCCATCTTCATCGCTTCAACAGCGGTTTCGATCGATCCATAAGCGGTCATCAGAATGACCATCGTATCCGGCCATCTCTCTCTAATGGTCTTGAGGAGTTCGAGGCCGTCCATTTCCGGCATTTTCACGTCGGTCAATACGAGATCGAAGACGTCCCCTTCAATCTTTTCGATGGCCTCCCGACCATTCTGTGCGACTTCGGCTGAAAAGCCTCCTAATTGGGAAAGGCTCTTCTTAAGAATCTCCCGGATCGGGGCTTCATCATCGACCACTAATATCTTCAAGTGCTTCATCTCTTGTTCCTTAGCCGTATACGTACTTCTACCAGAAATCTTGATGAAAATCAATGAGAGATCCGGAAGGTTTCTTGATTACACACCTGCCTGCCCCCGCCTGCCGCGGGCAGGCAGGGATTTCAAAAAATGATTAACATCGACTCATTCCGGCAGACTAAGTAGCTCCAAAGACTTATGATGAAAAGTTGAAGGGTTGACTTATTTCAAATCTTTTAGTATATAGAGATCAAGAAGATTGCTAGGGGAGCTCATTGGGCTGAGAGTCTTCGCCGAATCGCGAGGCGGAGAGACCCTCCGAACCTGTTTGGGTAATTCCAGCGAAGGGAAGCGGGAAACGAAGAAAAGCCGTAATGCCTTCAGCGGAATTACGGTTTTTTTTTACCCCCCTGCGCAGTATTCTTTAAGATAGGGAGGAAAAAGATGGCGTTGGACGAAAAGATCATCACCCAATCGATCCTTGATCGTTACTTCCAGAAGCTGAAAGAGAATCTGTCCGTGGATGTGGCTGTGGTCGGTGGGGGTCCCTCGGGTCTGGTTGGGTCCTATTTTCTGGCCCGGAAGGGTTTCAACGTCACCCTCTATGAGAGGAAACTCTCGATCGGGGGTGGAATGTGGGGCGGGGGGATGATGTTTAACGAGATTGTCGTCCAGAAGGAAGGGAAGAGGATCCTGGATGAGTTTGGAATTCGATCTCGTTCCTGCTCAGAAGGTTACTACACTGCCGATTCGATTGAAGCCATCTCAACTCTCTGCTCCAAGGCCGTGCAATCCGGGGTCACTATTTTCAATCTCATCAGCGCGGAAGACCTCATTCTGCGGGAGAATCGCGTCACCGGGCTGGTTCTTAATTGGACGGCAGTAGGGATGGCCAACCTCCATGTCGATCCCTTGACGATCGAATCCAAATTCGTCGTCGATGCCACAGGTCATGCGACCGAGGTCGTGGCCATTCTTCAGAGGAAGAATGAGGTGAGGCTTCGTACTGAGACGGGCAAGATCGTCGGTGAACGGTCTCTCTGGGCGGAAGCGGCGGAAAGAGATACGATGTTGAACACGAGGGAAGTCTTTCCAGGGCTCTATGTGGCCGGAATGGCGGCCAATGCGACCTTTGGGTCATATCGAATGGGCCCCATCTTCGGAGGGATGCTCCTATCGGGTGAAAAAGTGGCCGCAATGATTGCAGAGGAATTGAGAAGAAAGCAGCAAGCCTGAAGGAATTGTGAGATCCGAGAGCGGGCAGGAATATCTCCAAAGTTTTACAATTGCGGCTTTTTGGAGGGCAAAGCTAATGAAGCTCTGCAGATAAAAATGATGATTTCAGATTTTTCGTCGTAAGGAGTTAGCGGGAGAAGGTAGCGCTGTAAAACTTTTTCGATACCCCTACCCGCTCTCTCAAGGGACAATTTTTCTCACAGCATTAGGAAGTGAAGGAGGTAAAATCAAGGAGACCAGGATGAAGCGAATACTGACGATTGCCGGATCGGATTCCGGAGGAGGGGCCGGGATTCAGGCGGACCTGAAAACGATCACGCTGCTCGGAGGGTATGGCATGAGCGCCCTCACAGCGCTCACCGCCCAGAATACCCTTGGGGTTCAGGCCATTCATGAGGTTCCTGCGGCCTTTGTCGAAAAGCAGATCGATTCCGTTCTTTCGGACATTGGTGCGGATGCCATCAAGACGGGTATGCTGGCCAATGCGGGAATTGTCGAGGTGGCGGCGAAAAAGATCAAGCAGTATCGGATCAAGAAGGTGGTTGTCGATCCTGTGATGGTGGCCAAGAGTGGAGATTCCCTTCTCCGAAGGGACGCCCAAGAGGCGCTGATCGAGCGATTGATCCCCCTTTCCATGGTGACTACGCCCAATCTCATGGAAGCCTCGGTCTTGACCGGATTCAGGGTGAAATCAGTGGAAGAGATGAAGAAGGCCGCTCACCGGATTCATGAGATGGGATCGCAATACGTGGTCGTCAAGGGCGGGCATTTGAGGGGGAAGGCGATCGATATCCTTTATGATGGAAGAAGAGATGAGGAGATCGAAGGCCCGAGAATTGAGAAAAAGAACACCCACGGAACGGGCTGCACTTTTGCCTCGGCCATTGCCACGTTTTTGGCCAGAGGAGCCGCCGTTCCCGAAGCGGTGAGGAAGGCAAAGGTCTTCATCACCCTGGCCATTCAATCCGGTTTGGCCCTTGGAAGAGGAGTGGGGCCAACCAATCCCTCGGCTTACGTCCTGAGGGAGATGGAACGATACCGTGTGATCCAGGAGTTAAAAAGGGCGATCGATCTCTTGAAAGCAGAGAGGGCGGGACGCCTTATTCCGGAGGTCTCTTCCAACTTAGGCTATGCGCTCCCGAATGCGGAAGGGATAGAAGATATCGCCGCCTTTCCGGGAAGGATCACCCGATATCAAGATTCCGTCGCTACCTTCAGTGGCCCGGAATTTGGGGCCTCGCAGCATATTGCCCGCATCATCCTTACGGTGATGAAAGTTGATCCCGAGTATTGTTCAGCCATGAATATTCGATACTCACCGGAGACTGTTTCACAACTGAAAAAACGCGGTTTTCGGGTTGGCTATTTTAACCGAAGGCTTGAGCCCAAGAAAGTGAAAACCAAAGAGGGTTCATCACTGGAATGGGGCGTGGGTGAGGTCTTGAGAAAGATGAGGTGTGTGCCTGATTTCATCTATGACGAAGGGGATGTGGGCAAGGAGCCCATGATCAGGGTGCTGGGAAGAAACCCGATGGAGGTCGTCCAGAAAATACTGGCCTTAGGCAACAGGAGCTGATCTTCAGACAAGAAAAGCGAAAGGAGACCTCTAATGGCAAGAGTATCAAGTTATAAGGATCTTCTTGTATGGCAGAAAGGCATGAATTTAGTCGAGTCCACTTATAGGGCGAGAGGTATATTGCCGACGTATGAACAATGGGGCCTTACGTCACAGATGAGAAGGGCTGCGGTATCGGTTCCTTCAAACATCGCGGAAGGCTACGGCAGGCAAGCCACAGGTGAATATCGGCATCATCTTTCCATCGGCCGAGGATCACTCTTGGAATTAGAAACCCACGTACTCTTGTGTGAACGCCTACGGTACCTCAAGCCTGATGAAGTCAAACCGCCTCACGCCTGTTGCCGTTTATGGAGGGTAAAATGTCCGGAATTGAGCCGATTCCAAAGGGAGAGCGTAACTTAGGGGGATGGGATTTTTTTCTGCTCTGGGCAGGTGCGGCTGTCTCACTCGCAGAGATATGGGCGGGTGGGCTGGTCGTTCCTCTCGGGCTCGGTTTGGGACTATGGGCCATACTTCTCGGCCACCTCATCGGCAATACCCCATTTGCCTTGGGAGGATTGATCGGAAGTCGATGGGGCATCCCAACGATGGTCAGTGTCAGGGCCTCGTTCGGAATCAAAGGGTCGTACTTTGCAGCTGCCCTCAATGTGATCCAACTCCTCGGTTGGACCGCAATCATGCTGATCATCTGCGGCGGGGCAGCCGATGCCATTTCCAAGTTTTATGGATTTTCAAGCATTCGCCTCTGGATCATCCTCTCCGGTGTGATCACCACCCTCTGGGCCTTGGTGGGCCATCGAATCTGGAAGTGGCTGGAACGAATCTCGGTGGGCGCATTGTTCGTTCTCTGTCTGGCGATGACTTACCTGGTATTCGAAGAATACGGCTGGGGAAGACTCTCGCAAGTTCCGAGACAGAGAGATTTTCCTTTCATGGTCGGAATGGACCTGGTGATTGCCATGCCCATTTCATGGCTTCCTCTGATCTCGGACTATTCGCGTTTTGCGACGGATTCAAAGTCAAGTTTTTGGGGAACCTGGATGGGCTACTTCATCGTTTCCTCCTGGATGTATCTCATCGGCCTGGCTGCTTCCCTGGCCACTCTATCTCCCGACCCGTCCGGAGTGGTGATGAATCTCATGCTGAAGTTCGGGTGGGCGATCCCCGCCCTCGTGATCGTCCTCTTTTCCACGTTCACCACCACCTTTTTGGATATCTATTCCACTGCAATCTCAGGGCTGAATATCTTTCCAAATCTGGGAGAACGGAGGGGAGTGGCGATCGCCGGGATTTTGGGAACAGTCACTGCGCTCATTTTCCCTGCCCTTCTTCACTACGAACATTTTCTCCTCTTCATCGGAGCCATGTTCTGCCCCTTGTTTGGGGTCGTTCTTGTCGATTACTTTCTCTTAAGAAAAGGTTCTCTTGATACGGAGGACCTTTACTGGATGGACGGAAGATACAGATACTGGAGAGGTGTCAACCCTTTTGCCATCCTTTCCTGGGCCATTGGGTTTGCCATCTATCTGGGTTTTTCACCCCTGTTGATGGAAAAGGTATTGGGGATCAAGGCCTCCTTGCCATGGCCAATCGGCTCCTCGCTGCCGAGCATGATCGTCGCCGGGCTGATTTACTATATATTGGAGAAGACAGTGAATAGGGACACTTCCCTAATTTCCAGTGAGAAGCAAGGATGGGATCTTGAAAGCAAATAGGGATCTTAGAAATTAGGGAAGTGTCCCTACTTCTTCAGAATCTCGTGAATGGCTTGCGAGAGCTGTTTCATATCGAACGGTTTCTGAATAAAAGAACATCCTTTCTCCAAAATCCTTGCCGCTTCATCATTGATGCTGTAGCCAGTGGAAAGGAGGACCTTCACCTCTGGATTGATCTTTTTCAACCGGTCAAAGACCTCGCCTCCACCCATCTTGGGCATGACCATATCGAGGATCACCAGATCAACGGAGGTATAATATTTCTGATAGGTTTCAATCGCTTCGCCTCCGCTCCGCGCGGTTAAGACTTCGTAATTCATAAACTTCAAAAATCTTTGGCCGATGTCTAAGACCGAGTCTTCATCATCCACCAGCAGGATGGTCCCTGTCCCTTTCACGATCTCGTCTGCCCCTCCGGTTTTTTCCGTAGGCTTCTTATCAGACGTAGGGAGATAGATCTTGAAATTGGTCCCCTGTCCAGGTCTGGATTCCACATCGATGTATCCGTCATGCCCTTTCACGATGCCATAGACCGAAGCCAACCCGAGGCCCGTGCCTTTGCCCAGTTCTTTTGTGGTAAAGAAAGGTTCGAAGATATGCTCCAGGGTCTTGGCATCCATTCCGATTCCTGTATCCGAAACGCTCAACATGACATATCGGCCCGGCTTCGGGACGTAGAACCTGCTCCTCATCTCCTCGTGCCGGGTGTTGGCTGTCCTCAAGAAAAGATCTCCCCCGTAGGGCATCGCGTCGGCGGCATTGACCATGAGGTTCATCAAGACCTGCTCGATCTGTCCTTGATCTGCATCCGTTAAAAGCAGATCCTCTGCGAGGTCCCGGTGAATCACGATCTCCTTTCTCGTCCTTCCAAAGGCCTCGGAGGTTTCTTCGACCAGCGAATTCAGCAAAATAGGGTTGACCTCGTATCTCCCTTTCCGGGCGTATCCGAGAAGCTGGCTCGTCAGCTTCGATCCGCTTTGAACCTTCGTTTCGATATTTTTCAGCATTTGATAATGGGGATGGGAGGAAGCGATCTCCAGGAGCATCAGGGAGACATTGCCCTGGATCACCATCAACAGATTGTTGAAGTCGTGGGCGATACCGCCGGCCAGGGTCCCGATCGCTTCCATCTTTTGGGCCTGGAGAAGTTGAGCCTCCATCCGCTTTCGCTCACTCACATCACTCAGGATCGCGATGACGGTTTTTCCCTTTTCATCCGCGATGGGAGAGAGGCTCAGCAGGATCTCTTTATGATCGATCATCAAAGGAAAGTCTCTGATGGTGGGGTGGGGTTGACCGGCCAGGGAGGTCAGGAGATCGTCGATCGATTGCCGGTCTTTTTCCGGAAGCAGGGAGGTGAGGGTTTGGCCCAATAATTTGTCTTCGGGAATGTTGATCAGAGAGATAGCGGCAGGATTGGCATAGATGATTCTTCCCTGGGGGGTCGTCTCCAAAATTCCTTCGGCCATGCTTTTTAAGACGACCTCAAAGTGTCTCTTGACGGAAAGCAGCTCCTTCGTGATCTGGCGGGGATGGATATTTTCAATCCCAAGGATCTGATCCGGCAACTTCGTTGAGCGCGCCTGATCGAATTGGTCCAATAGGGAAAGGATATGTTTGGACATGTCATTGATGGGACCCTTGCCAATACAGGCATTGGCTCCAAAAGAGGCGAAATCGACCTCTTGCTCTGCCGCAATGGCGGAGAATACGACCAGGATAACATCTTTGTGCCTGGGCATTCGGCGAATGATCTGGCACAGCTTCTCTCCATGAATATGGGGCATGATCAAGTCGGTGAATACAACATCCACTTCTTCTGTCTTTAAAAAGTCCAGGGCCGCGAGGCCGGTTTCGGCGGCCAGTACCTGAAATCCCTTTTTTTGAAGAAGCTGAGTCAGGAGTTTTAGTGTCACAGGGTGGTTATCCACCACCAATATCTTTTTGAGCATTGGATGAACCCTTTAGTCCCTCATGAGTAAAATCGTGTGCAACGTACCGATCTCCAAGCACCAGATCCCAAATAATACCCAAATTCCGATTTCAAATGGCCCGGGGGTATTCGTCTCCGGCTCAGGTGATTGGTGATTGGAAATTATTTGGAATTTGGGATTTGGATTTTGGGATCCCAAGTCCTGTCCGGTCCTGGTTCTGCCGGGTTAGGTTCTTTTCCTTCTGTGGTTTTTGCAATCTCATTCCCGCACCAGGCATCCGGTCAGGGCTTCTGCAATCCGATCAACCTCCGCCTCGATTTTTTGGACCATCTCGACTGCACCATTCAAACGGTTGTTACAGGCTTCCATCTCCATTTTTTTTGCGGCGTCAAATATCTCCATGAATCCGAGATTGGCGGCAGCACCTTTTATGGAATGGGCGTATTTCGCCACGCGCAAGGCTTCCCTTCTTTCAAGGGCGTCCTGCAACTTCACCAGATCGGAGAGACACACCTTCACGAAGAGATCGGTCATCTCCATGAACTCGTCTTCTTCCATCTCTAAATTTTGGGCCAGTTCTTCTAATTTCATGGGCCCTCCGGTTGGGGGATCCATTTTGTCATGATTTCAGAAAGGGTTTCTTTCTTAATGGGCTTCGCGATATAATCATCCATGCCTGCCTTCAGACACCTCTCCCGATCTCCCGGCATGGCATGAGCGGTCATGGCAACGATCAAAACATGACTGGACCCGTTTTCGCGAAGACGGATCTTTGACGTTGCCTCGTAACCATCCATCTCCGACATCTGGCAATCCATCAGAACCAGATCATAGGTTGATTTCGCTACTTTCTCCAGGGCCTCAAGGCCGTTACGGGCCACCTCTGCCGTACATCCAAGCTTTTCAAGCATCTTAACGGCCATCTTCTGATTGACGATATTATCATCGACCACCAGAACCCGGGCGTGGATAGGCATTGTCCTTGTCGGCGGTGGTTCCTCTCGAAGACGAGAAGATTCGGCCAGGGTATGGCGGGTGATCAACCCCGTTGAGATTCCTTCTCTAAACGCTCCCCAGACCGTGGATAAGGCGTCGAAGAGGAGAGAGGACGAGACGGGTTTAACCAGGTAGGCTGAAAATCCAGCCTCCTTCATGCGCCTTGCCTCCCCTCGTTGCCCGATCGAGGTGAGCATCACGAGGAGGACCTTCTGCAAGGCAGGATCCTTCTTGATGGATCGTCCCAAGGTCTCTCCATCCGTATCGGGCAAATAGTAGTTCAGGATGGCCATCTGGTACGGTTGACCGTTAGCCTGGGCCTCATGGAGAACGGTGATCGCCTCTTGGCTTGTCGAACAAGCACGGCTCAACATTCCCCGGCTGGATACCTGCTCCTGCAGGATGCGGTGGCTCACCTCATGGTTATCCGCGATCAGGATCCGGACCCCTTTTAAGCTGTATTGAAAGACGGAGGGAGGAGGCTGGGTATCCAGATGCAGGGGCAGGGTGAACCAGAAGGTCGATCCTTCTCCGAGACGGCTGGCGACACCAATGGTCCCTCCCATCAACTCGACCAGTTGTTTCGAGATCGCCAGACCCAATCCTGTCCCTCCGTATCGGCCTGCAATCGATGGATCGGCTTGAGTGAATTTCTCGAAGATATAGGTTCTCTTGTCTTCCGGGATTCCGATGCCGGTATCCTCGACTGAAATGCGGAGTTCTGTTTGGAGGTCGGTTTTCTCTTCACATTCAATGTCGATCAACACATGGCCTTTTTCCGTGAACTTAACGGCGTTGCCCAGAAGGTTAGTCAGCACCTGGCGAATCCGTCCAGGGTCACCGATAAACCGATGCGGCACATCTGCGGCATATCTCACGATCAACTCCACACCCTTCTCTTGGGCTCGAACCGACAGGAGGTGAGTCACTTCCCTGATGGCCGTTCTCAGATCGAACGGAATGAGATCAAGCGTCAATTTGCTCGCCTCAATTTTTGAAAAATCAAGGATATCGTTGACAAGCGTGAGCAAGTGGTCGGCGGACTTATTCAGGTCATTGGCATAATCTCTTTGTTCCGGGGTGAGTTCGGTTTCCAACAGGAGATTGGAGAAACCGATAATTCCATTCATCGGAGTCCGAATTTCATGGCTCATGTTGGCGAGAAACTCAGACTTGGCACGGGTGGCAGTCTCTGCAGCCTCTTTCGCTTTCCGAAATTCTTCCCCGGAGCGCTTGATGGAGGCAAAGAGAGGAGTGACTAAGGCGAATCCTGCAACCATGATGACGGAGACAGCGAAGGCCGCCAATGCATCGGATAGGTCGAGTGGTTTGGATAAGTCCCTTGCGATCCACTGCAATAGAGTGCTTCCCTGCTGGACCGTAATAAGGGACAGGGCAATCGCTATCAATATCCATGCCGCGTGTCCCTGCGTCATGCGGATCAGTTTCACTACGAAGTATACGGCGACAAGATAGAGGAGCGTCGAGATTCCGAGAAAGAAAATGATTTCCATTGCTTCATTGACCCCGCTGGCCGTTATTGGATAAGCGTCAAGCGATGTCGCCCTTGAGAAACCGATTCAGTTCTGACTGAAGAACTCTCCACCCCTTTCCTGCCTTGATCGCCTTTATCCTTCCAAGGCGAATATATTTCAAGAAGGTAGGCTTAGAAATTTTTAGGTATTCGGTTGCTTCCTCTGTCGTCAGCACCAGGTCCTTTTCCATTACCTGCATCAGCTTACCCCCATTTTCCCTGAATTTTGTCTATTTTAGAGCAAGAAATATGCCCATTAGAGAACGGAGGGACATTAAATTCATAACCATTTGATTCTTGTGAGAATTCCTAAATCTGAAATAAGCGCCTCAAATTCGATCTGTGTTGATTAGAAATGACATTTTTCGAAAAAGAGAAAGAATTTTACCAGATCATTCGATTGAGGAATCTTCTTTATGAGTGATTCAGAAGTCTGGATGGAGATGAGGGCAACTGGAGAAATTCAATTTAGGTTTCAAGTCTTCGGTAGAAATTTGCAGGGTTCAACCTCTTAACAATTTCCTGAATTATTTCAGAGTCTGTTTGTTTGAAGCATGTCGAGGGGCTATTAGCACCTCACCCCTTCCCCCCTCTTAGACTTAACAGGGCAAGAAAGCCCAAAACGAGGATGATCATCCCTGAGATCCGGTTAACCCAGCGCAACTTGCGAGGCTGGACCTTTTTCGAGATCATGCCCACCGCTGTGCTCAGGATCAGCCACCAGAGAGCTGAGCCAATGAATACGCCCAAGACTAAAATTGCCGCAGAGACATAGTTGCCACTTGTACTTCCTACTCCAAAACCGGCAAATATCCCTGCGAAGGATAGAATGGTCATTGGGTTGGTGAGGGTCAGGAAGAAAGTTGAAGCATAAGCACCAAGGAGGCCCGTGCTCTCAGTTCCGGCCTCCTTTCTGGGAGGGCTGGCGAAAAAGGTCCTGAGGCCCAGAAAGCAGAGAAATAAGCCGCCGACCAGGCGGAGCCAACTTTGTTGCCCGATCAGGATACTTGAAACGAAGGTGAGTCCGAATCCGGCAATCGAGCCGTAGATCCCATCAGCCGTGGCCGCGCCCAAGCCGGAGATCAGTCCGAATGTACGGCCTTGGGCCAACGTGCGCCGTATGCATATCACACCGATCGGGCCGACAGGTGCTGCAATTGAAAAACCGATGATGAGACCACGAAGGAGGAAGCCGCTTTTCATGGGATGTTCAGGGGAGGAAGTTCATGTCTCGCCGAGGTAAGCCTTTCGAACCATCTCGTTTCTTCGCAAATTTTCCGCTGAATCGCTCAGCACGACCGATCCCGTTTGAAGCACATATCCCCGGCTGCAAACCTGCAGCGCCATACGCGCATTCTGCTCAACCAGGAGAATGGTGGTTCCGTCAGCATTCAGTTGCTGAATCGTTTCAAAGATGCTATCGACCAAGACCGGTGCCAAACCCATGGAAGGTTCATCCATCAGAAGGACTTGGGGATTAGCCATCAGGGCCCGGCCGGTTGCCAGCATCTGCTGCTCGCCCCCGCTCAGCGTACCGGCCACCTGTTTGCGACGCTCCTTCAGTCTGGGAAAGAGCGTAAAGACCCGTTCCATATTGTCGTTGATGAGCTGTTTATCGCGAATGGCAAAGGCGCCCATCTCCAGATTTTCTGTTACCGTCAGCCGGCCGAAGACGCGACGGCCTTCAGGAACTTGCACCACTCCTTTCACCACAATCTCGTGGGGAAGATAACGGGTGAGATCTTCCTCATCAAGACGGATCGATCCCTGCCGGGGCCGTAATAAACCGCTGGTGGCCCGAAGGGTCGTGCTTTTTCCCGCGCCGTTGGCTCCGATCAGTGTGACGATCTCTCCTTTATCAACGGCAAGAGAGACCCCCTTGAGGGCGTGGATATTCCCGTAATAGGCATGGACGTTTTCAATTTCAAGCATCGCCATAACGAAAACCCTAAAAGCTCAAAGCTGAAAGCTCAAAGCCACAACCAATATCCTTTGAACTTTGAGCATTGAGCTTTGAACCAAAATTTGCTTTGAACCCTGAACCTGCACTCAATGCGATTCAGCCGCACTGCCTCTTCCCAGATAGGCTTCAATCACCTTAGGGTTGTTCTGAATCTCGACCGGAGTGCCCTCGGCAATCTTTTCTCCGTAGTCTAATACGGTGACGGTTTCGGAAATGCCCATGACCACCCGCATCTGATGCTCAATGAGAAGAATCGTGATACCCAGATCATCACGGAGATGGCGAATAAAGTCCATCATGTCCTGAGTTTCCCGAGGATTCATGCCTGCGGTCGGTTCGTCAAGGAGCAGCAGTTTCGGACGGGCAGCCAAAGCGCGGGCGATTTCCAAGCGGCGCTGGTCCCCGTATGGAAGATTCTTCGCCAAAAAATCACCTTTACCGGTCAGGTTGACAAATTTGAGAAGACGATGGGCTTCTTCAACAGCTTTGTTCTCCTCGCGCTGGGTGGCGGGCAGCCTTAAGACGATACCGAGAAACCCTGCTCTTAAGTGGCCATGGAGGCCGACGAGGACATTTTCTATCGTTGTCAAATCAGGGAAAAGGCGGATATTCTGATAGGTTCGTGCAATGCCGAGGCGCACGATTTGATCAGGCAACAGACCAACGAGCGAGTGATTATTGAAAAGAATCTCTCCCGCTTCAGGCCGGTAAAAGCCCGTGATACAGTTAAAGAAAGTGGTCTTTCCAGCGCCATTCGGTCCGATGATGCTGTGGATCGTGCGCTCCTTCAGCTCCAAATCCAGTTCATTTACGGCGATCAAGCCGCCGAATCGTTTCGTCGATTTGCGTGCCGTAAGAATAGCCATAAGACCTTCCTACTTACCCGCTTCATCGCGGGATGAAGTCTCTGCCTCGATCCTCCCGGATTCTGTCTCATGCAGCTCGCGCCGGCGAACCGCTTCCGGCCAGAGGCCCTCGGGTTTGAGAAGCATCATCGCCACAAGAGCAGCACCGTAAACAAAGAGCCGATATTCGGCAAACTCCCGAAGAAGCTCGGGTAGGCCCACGAGAGCGACGGATCCTACGACGACACCGGGGAGACTTCCCATGCCGCCCACGATGATGAGACAAACGATGTTAAAGGAAATCATCACATTGAAACTATGGGGGTAGACAGACCCGAGTTTGCTGGCAAAGATGGCACCACTCAAAGCAGAGAAAGCAGCGCCCGTGGCGAAGGCCATCAGCTTGGTGGAGACGAGGTTAATTCCCATGGCCTGGGCCACATCCTCATCCTCACGCACGGCCATCCAGGCACGGCCCAACCGGGAATCTCTCAGCCTCCAGGAGATAAAGCCAACGAGAAGACAGCCTCCCAGGATCAGATAGTAAATCTGCGGAGGGCCTGCAAACTCAAAGCCGCCAATCGACGCCTTGGGAATCTTGCCAATTCCCTGTGCTCCGCCCAGCCACGGCCGCAGAAAGTCCGAGAGGACGAGAATGCGGATGATCTCGCCGAAACCGAGAGTCGCAATCGCCAGATAATCCCCCCTCATCTTGAGAACCGGAACGCCGAGCAGAACTCCCGCCACCACTCCCATACAGATCGCAAAGGGCAGCGCGCCCCAGAAGGAGAAGTGAAAAAAGCCCAGCTCCGGAGAAGTCAATATGGCAGTCGTATAGGCTCCGATGGCGAAGAAAGCCACATAGCCGAGATCCAGGAGACCCGCAAACCCGACGACGATATTCAATCCCCAACCCAAAAGGACGTAGAGTCCGACGATGGTCAGCACCTCACTGAGAAAGAGACCCAGCAGTTGAGGCAGGGCAAGGAGGACGACGATGAGAATGATCAGACTCGTCAGCTTTAACAGCCGCTGGCCCTTGGGCGGCAACCCCTGGAGACCTGATCGGATCGCCCTTCCTTTTTTTGCCCAGAAATAGGAGAAGGCAGCGATCACAATAAACAACCCGATGGCACCGTCGAGAGCGAGCCCATTGGCCCTGAAGAGCCAGTCGTTAATCACTGAGAGAGGTCCCCAAAGTGAAAAAGTGGGACGAAGCAAGTCCTGCAGGACACCCGCTCCCACAATCCCCGTCAGAGAGATGATCGATATCCGGCGGAGAAGGTTAGGCGATAGATAAGACAGCCCCGCCAGCAGGCCACTCAGGGCTCCAGATCCCAGAAGCAGGAAAATGCCCGTTTGTGTTCCCTGTCCAAAAGTGAGCAACTCGTAAAGGGCAGGCATGGCATTGACAAAGACCTTGCGGAGATTAATCAGGCTTCCCGCAATGACGAGAAGGGCTAAGAGGCCTCCTGTCATCAGGCCTGAAAGGAGGCTATTGACGAGAATCCGCAGGGGCTCGGCCGGGGTGGCGCGTTTGGCTGCAAGATAGCCCATAAATACTGCCACGAGGAGCAACAGGGTGTGGCCCATGGAGATCACATTGCTGATGATATCGCGCTGGCTAAAAGCCCCGACCATCCCGATGAGGGAGAGCAATATTGCCGCAATGCCACCAATCAGTCCGATCTTAATTCCCTGTCTCATAATTCTTAAGTCCTATAGTCAGATAGTCTTATCGTCGTATAGTTAAAAAATTATCTTTTCGTTTTATCAGGATTCTGACTACTCCACTATACGACGATCTGCCTATGCGACCATTATGCTTTCTTGACAGCGAGACGCTCTCCCAAAATGCCTGTCGGTCGAAAGATCAGCACAAGCACGAGCATGATAAATGCAATCGCATCCTTCAGCTGGTAAGGGGCCACGATTCCCAGACCGTCCAGAAAAAGGCTCGGGCCCACCGATTCGACGAGGCCAAGAAAAATTCCGCCCAGCATGGCCCCGGGTATGTTGCCGATGCCGCCCAGTACCGCCGCGGTAAAGGCCTTGATCCCCGGGATGAAACCCATGAAAAAATGAACCTGCTTGAACATGAGCGCGTAGAGAACGCCCGCTGCTCCAGCGGACATCCCGCCGATCACGAATGTGGTGACGATCATCCGGTCAATGTTAATCCCCATCAGCCAGGACATCTCTTTGTCCTCGGAGACGGCCCGGATCGCTTTGCCCACGCGTGTGCGCTGGACAAAGGAATAGAGAGCTGCCATCATTAACGCGGCCGCCAGGATCACCACGGCCTGGAATCTCAAAATGCGATACTCCCCGATCATCCACTCCCCCTCGAGGATCTTCACGACGGGGTAGGCCTGGAAACCGGCACCGTAGAGCCCTCTAAACGTATATTGCAGAAAGAAAGAGGCTCCGATCGCCGTGATCAGGGGAACCAGGCGGGGAGCCGTTCGAAGAGGACGGTAGGCCACCCGTTCCAGAAGCACGGCGATCAACGTGGAGGTGGCCATGGAGACAAGGAATATGGTGATCAAACAGAGGATCGGCTGACGATCCAGGAACCCGGACGAGTAAAAGCCCGCCGCAACGTAGTAGGCGGTGTAAGGCCCGCTCATAAAGACTTCGCTATGGGCGAAGTTGATCATTCGCAGAATGCCGTAGACCATGGTGTAACCCATGGCGATGAGGGCATAGATGCTCCCTTGGGCCAAACCGAAGATGAGGAAATCGAACCAGTGGTGCCGGGTGTACCGGCCTGCGGTAAGTGTGGCTGTCGTACCCCAGATAATCACCGCTAAGATTGCCCCTCCGATGATCCACATGATGATATCGGTAGGGGTAATCCGTTCTCTCCAATGCTTCAGCATAGGGGCCTCCGCCCTCGAGATCACTCCCCCTCTTCCTCCCAAAAAAAGGAGGAAGAGGGGGTCCGTTTAAAGAGTCACTCCAGGTTACTTTTTAGCTGGAGTCTTTTCGGCAGGGGCTTTTGGCGCTGCCTTGGCCGGTTCTTTTTTCGCCGGAGCCTTTGGGGCCGGAGCTTGTGCATACGGCTTCCAGATGGGTTCCGTCGGCAATTCCATTTTCTTAATGTTTTCTGCTGTCGTCTTATAGATCCCGATCTTTGGGTCTGCGCAGTCGCCAAATTTGTCACAGGAGATCGTCCCGGTTAAGCCTTTCATGTTCTTCGTGGCATACATCGCATCCCTCAGCTTCTGACGGCCGATGTAAAGGGTGCCGTCCGGAGCCTTCTTGGCCACTTTCTCGATGGCGGCAAGAATCAGCATGGCCCCATCATAGGCCTGAGCGTGGAAGGGTGCAATCGGTTTTTCGCCATACTTCTTTTGATGCTTTTCCAGAAAGGATTTGTAGCCTCCGGCATAAGCCGAGAAGTCTGGGCTTGAATGATACATTCCCACAGCCGTATCGCCGGCAGCTTTATAGAAGTCCGGAGAGAATATGCCATCAGCCCCCATCAGAGATGCCTTCTCCAAACCCCTGACCTCTTTGACTTGCCGGGTAATATGTCCACCCGCTGCGATAAAGATGGGGTAGTAAAGGAATTCGGGCTTGCCTGTGGCGATCTTGGTCAGAACAGGCCTCATATCTGTGTCGGTTGGAGCAACAGCCTCCTGGGATGTGATGGTTCCGCCCAGTTTCTTGAAGGTCTCGGCAAAGACAGCCTGCAGCTGCTCGGCATAGACGCTTCCATCATGGATGGTTGCAGCCCTTTTGACTTTCAACACCTTCCAGGCAAACTCGGCCGCCACTGCCCCCTGAATCTTGTCATTATGGCATGTGCGGAGATAACCGTCGTAGTCCGAGCCTCGCTTCGGATCTGTCAGATACGGTGCGGTGTTCGACGGCGATACCGTTGCGATACCGGCCTTCCAGAGGATCGGTGCCCCGGGCTTGGCCTCGCTTGAGCAGTTCGAACCGATCGCCGCCACGATCGTCGGGTCAGCGGCGAGTTTGGTTGCAGCAGCCTGGCCGCCTTCGGCATTACAACCCGTGTCCTGAACGGTTAGCTTGATGGGAAAGCCCAGGAGTTTCCCGCCCTTATCGTCAATTGCAATCTCGACGCCTCGCTTGGTATCCGTACCCAACGAGGCATCCGGCCCTGCGACGACCATCCAGCATGCAATGTGGATGGGATCACCGGGTTTGATCTTCACCACACCAATCTTGTCTTCGTAAACAAATGCCGCTGGTTTTGAGGTGGCTGTTTTTGGCGAGCGCTCACGGGCGGGCTTCTCCGGAGCCGCCTTTGGCTTTTCCTGTGCCACAGAGCTCAAGACAAAGCCTGTGATAATGGCCATCACGAATAATAACAAGAATAAACGTTTCATAATCTCCTCCTTTTCTCTGCTCAAATGAAATGAATTCCTAAAAAGCCGCGACCCCTCCTTTTTCCTGGACTGAACACCCATCACCCCCTCTCACGTTATATCTGACCGAAATGGTGCCATATTATTAAATGTATATTTAATTGTCAAGTGATTCCTGCGACGGCCTGGGAACATTGGAATCTATTGAAATCTATCTGGTATTTTGTTTTTGGAATTGGACGGTTATGTATTTTTTCAATGCTTCCAGGCTTCTCCAAAGATGGGCCTCTTCGTGAGGTTCGATGGTATAGATCGGTTTCAGTTGGTATTGTGACATGAGGTTAAAGAACTGTTCGAAGTCAAAACCTCCTTCGCCCACGGGAAGATGTTCATCCCTCTCCCCGTGATTGTCGTGAAGATGAACCTCGCTGAGATACTCTCCCAGGGTTTCGAACCACGTCGAAAGAGGAGGCTTGCTGAAGAGGTGTTGATGGCCCGTATCGAAGCAAAATCGAAAAGAGGGGGAATCGATCTCGCGAAAAAGTGTGGCCAGGGAATCAGGAGTTTCTTCAAAGACATTCTCAATCGAAAGGATCACCCCCAACTTCTGGGCCTCTTTGATCAAAGGCCTCCAGGTCAGAAGGCTGCTTTCGAGCCAGAGCTTCACATTTCCATCGAACTTCCATTTCTCATAACCGGGATGAAAGACGATCGCCTTCGGTTTGAAGAAACGGGCCAATTCGATTGTCGCATAGAATCGGTCCGATGTGACCGCTTTAATCTTCCGGTCGACCGCGCCGGGACTTAAATCCATAAAAGGGCCGTGGAAGGTTGTTTCCAATCCATTCTTCCGGAGAGCTTCGGCCAAATGCTCCATGTCCTTCTTTTCATAATCATCCAAGTCCGCTGCGCTGAAATAGATCTCGGGATGAATGCGGTTCCGGAGAACAAAGTCTACCCGTTGAAGCAGCATAGTGTAAGGAATATTAACGTGAACGATGATCATCGTTGATTTCCGAGCCTTTCTTGTTCATCTGGTTTCTTTGGTTTGTCTGGTTTATCTCGTCTGTCTCGTTTCTAACCAAATAGACCAGATAAACCAGATGAACGAGATAGACCGACAAGACGACATAGACCAGATAAACTGACTTATAGCATTCTCGCAGGCAAGACTCAATCTCCGCCAATGAAGATCCCTTATTGCTTTCGGGAGAAAGATTATGATATAAAATTTAAGGAGGAGAATCAAGAATCCATGTTTAATATCGGACTGCCGGAGCTTCTGATTATTTTGGCGATTGCCTTAATCGTCTTCGGACCGAGCAAGCTTCCGGAATTGGCCAAGGCTTTTGGCAGGGCAATGAGGGAATTTAAGAAGGCGACCGAAGAGGTAAAGGAAAGCTTTGAAGCCGAGACCAAAGATTTAGAAGAGATCAAACAGACCCTCACCGAAGAAAAAAATCTGCTGACGGATTTGGCCGGAGAGATTTCTGCTTCCTCCGAGGCCACCCCCGAGACATCCGAGGCATCGGCTCCTGCTAAGCCCCCGATCTCATCAGAGACGATGCAAGGGACATTACCGCTATCTTTTAGGCCCACAGAGACCTCACCCGTCGAAGCGACATCATCCCCTGCGGAAGGGGAGGGAGGCGAAAAGGAAAAAAAGGAGGAGCCGGAAGGGGCAAAAGAAGGGGTCCC
This sequence comes from Thermodesulfobacteriota bacterium, assembly GCA_041947025.1. Lineage (GTDB taxonomy): Bacteria > Desulfobacterota > BSN033 > BSN033 > UBA1163 > CAVTZZ01. Next base: position 13,526 of record JBHGBJ010000018.1, on the reverse strand, counting down.
TTCCCATGGATGAGAAGAAGCTCCCCCTGACGGCTCACCTCCAAGAGCTGAGAAAACGGCTGATTTTTTCTTTTATCGCCATCGGGATCGGTTTTTTTGTCTGCTACGCTTTCAAAGAGGTTCTCTTCGAGATCCTTGCTGCCCCTCTGGTCAATAGGGTGATCCCTTCCGGCGGGACCTTGATCTTCACCAGCGTGGCCGAAGCCTTCTTCACCTATATGAAGGTGGCCTTCATCACAGGCCTCGCCTTGGCCTCTCCCTTCGTCCTTTATCAGATTTGGGCCTTCGTTGCCCCGGGCCTCTATCAAAAAGAGAAGAGATATGCGGTTCCTTTTGTTCTCGGAGGATCGCTCTTTTTTGTCATGGGAATTCTCTTCGGATATTTTGTGGCCATCCCCGTTGCCTTCAGGTTCCTTCTCGGGTTTGCGACCGACTTCATCAAACCCATGCCAAGCATGAAGGAATACCTCTCCTTCAGCATCAAGTTTTTGTTTGTTTTCGGCCTGGTTTTCGAATTCCCGGTGGTCTTGGTGCTCCTGGCGAAGATCGGGGTGGTCGATGCAAAGATGTTAGCCCGGCAAAGGAAGTATGCTATCCTCCTGATCTTTGTCTTTGCGGCTGTGATGACCCCGCCCGATATTATTTCGCAGGTGCTGATGGCCCTCCCGCTGATGGGGCTCTATGAGCTGAGCATCCTTCTCTCCAAAGCTTTGGGAAAGAAGAAAGAAGCCTCTGCTTCCCCTTAAAATCCTCAATACCTGAAGACCGATGAATCAAGATAAGAATCGAACCCTCATTTCCATCTCTCTTTCTCAATTCGGCATGGCCATGACTGCTAATTTTATCATGGTTCTCTTGCCTTTCTATGCATCGAAGATCAGCCCCTATTCCCCTCAGGAAACACTCCTGTGGGTGGGGTTGATCATGGGTGTCCACCCTTTCGTTGTGATGATCGCATCGAACTTCTGGGGTGTGTTGACGTCCCGCTTCAGTCCCAAGCTGCTCTTTTTGAGAGGCCTTCTTGCCAATCTCTTTCTCTTCTTGTTGATGGGATTTACCACGAGCCTCCATGTATTATTTGTTCTCAGGGTCATCCAGGGGATCTTTGGAGGTATCTCGACGGTAGGCCTCATCATCATCTCTTCCTCTTCGACGCGGGAGAGGATTTCCGCAGACATCGGTTTTTTTCAGGCCTTCCTGACCTTTGGCCAGTTGGTTGGTCCTCCGATTGGAACGCTGGCTGCATCGGTATTTGGCTATCGAGGTGCCTTCGTGAGCGTTTCGATCTTTCTCCTGATCATCGTCCTATTGAGTTATTTCAATGTGAAGGAGGTCCCCCTTCAACCGAAGCAAGAAAAACTCTTCGGAAGAAGCATCCTGAACCGGCAAACCATTGTGGCCTGGATGCTCTGTTTCGCAGCAACGGTCCAGCTGATGTTTCTGCCGAGTATCCTCCCCAATGTTCTTGAGACATTTCAAATGGAGAAGGCGGTTGCTCTCAAATGGGCTGGGATTGTGATCATGCTTTATACGGGCACGACGACATTGGGCACCTACGCCTTGACCAGGCTGTCTTCAAAGATCGGCAGGGATCGGATGATCCTTTTCCTGATTGTCATGGGGAGCCTTTTCCAAGCCTTGCTTTCCTTGAGTCGCGGGCTGGTCGATTTTATTGCGATCCGTATGATTCAGACCGGACTCATCGCGGCGACGGTTCCATTGGTGATCTCCATCTTTGCAACCGAATTAAAAGGGGCTACGATTGGATTTGTCAATTCCGCAAGGTTTGCGGGAAACGCCTTTGGTCCCATGATCGCGACGTCGGTTCTGGCAATCTCCAACTTGCCGACCCTCTATCTCTTCATCAGCGGGCTCACCCTCGTTGCCTTGCTCGCCTTCAAGGGTCTCTCGAAAAGTGCCTCCCCCACACAATAGTGGGAAAAATTGGCCAAGCGGGTGGAGATCGTGTTGGATCCTGAGATCGAAAAGCTCTATCCTGAGAGGTTTGCCAATAAGGTGGAGGTTCTTCTGAAGAACGGAAAGAGATTTGAAGTTAGGGTGGACCACCCCTCGGGTTCTCCTGAAAACCCGATGTCCTTTGCGGAGGGCATAAAGAAATTTGAGAGCTTGGCCGGCCAGGTGGTGACAAAGAGTCGAATCGATGCAATCATCCAATCCGTTGAAGGAATCGAGAAGCTCAGTGATATCCGAAAACTGACCCGCCTTCTTGCATAATATCCTGTTTTGTATTACGAATCCCTAAATGGGAAGGGCCATAGGGAGCTCCCAAAAAATTTCTTCACGGGATGACCCATGCAACGGAAATCCGATTTTCGATGTGTGATCATGAGGGGAGGGACGAGCAAGGGAATCTTTCTTAAGGAAGAGGATCTTCCGCGAGACCCTGAGCTGAGGGACAGGATTATCCTGGCGATCTTCGGAAGCCCGGATCTCCGTCAAATCGACGGCTTGGGAGGCGCGGATTCCCTGACGAGCAAGCTGGCCCTCGTCTCACCTTCGAAAGAGCCCGACCGGGACGTAAATTACACCTTTGGTGCAGTCGGGATTGATAAGCCTTTTGTAGACTATTCCTCCAACTGCGGAAACATCAGCTCCGCCGTCGGCCCCTATGCAATCGATCAGGGACTGGTCAAAGCCGAGGAGCCCTTTACAGTCGTGAGGATATTTAATACCAACACCCAGAAGATGATCTTTGCGAAAGTGCCAGTGAAGAAGGGCAAGGTGGTTTCTGATGGCGACTATGCCGTGGACGGGGTTCCCGGAACAGGGGCCAAGATCGAGCTGAGGTTCATGGACCCGGGTGGAGCCACCACAGGAAAATTGCTCTCCACAGGAAATGTGGTGGATGAGATTCGATTGGAGGGAGGAGATACGTATCATCTGACCATTGTGGATGCGGGCAATCCAACCGCCTTTGTCCGCGCGGAGGAACTGGGCCTCAAGGGGACCGAGCTTCCAGCAGAGTTTGACCAGGATTTGGCGATCCGGGCCAGACTCGAAGCCCTTCGGAAGAAAGTGAGTGAACGGATGGGAATTCCGGCAAGTCCTTCCATTCCGAAAATTTCCTTCATTGCGCCGGCACAGTCCTTCAAGACCACGACAGGGCAAGAGATAAGGAAAGACACGATCAGCATGGTCGCGCGTGTGATGGCCATGGGAAAGATGCACAAGACTTTTGCCATCACGGCGGGGATTCCGGGGGCCATCGCTGCAGTCATTCCAGGCTCCGTGGTGAATCAGGTGGTCGGGGGCTTTTCTGAGAAGGGCGGAGAAAGAGAGATCGTCATCGGTCATCCATCGGGCATGATGGATGTCCGGGTTGAGGCGAGGTTTGACAGGGGGGAGCCTTCGATTGTGAGTTGCACCGTTGGCAGGACAGCCCGGAAGATCATGGAAGGAAAGGTCTATATATCAAAGAAAGTATATTCAAATAAGACGGGATGACCGTTTAGAAGGTTAATATGGTTAGGATCGTTCGGTTCGTTAATATCATTTGGATCGTTGATGTCCTGATCACTCGATCAAATCATTCTCGGTTTTGAACGATTAACGATAGTAACGAGCTCAACGGGCCAAACGAACCAAATGATCTAAACGGTTTCTAAGGGAGAAAGATGTCTGCCTATCCAGAAAGCATGCAAGAATCTATCAGGAAGCTTGAAGAGACCCGGCCTTCACGGGCCAAGGAAGTCATTCCGATGCTTTCCCTGAAGGAGCGTCAGGAGTTGCTCCAGGGATATCACCCGGACTACCGGGAAGGCGGAAGGCGTGAGATCAAGGTCGGTGTCAATCGGGGAGAAAGAGTCCCTCATGAATTGGCCGACCTGTTTGAAGGGGAAAGTGTGGTTCGCCCCGAGGAAGTGGACCTCAGCCATGTGAGAGAAGGAGTGGATGTGTTGGTCATCGGCGGGGGAGGAGGCGGAGCCTCGGCGGCTCTCTTTGCCGCAGAGCAGGGGGCCAAGACACTGATTGCCACGAAACTTCGATTCGGAGACTCCAATACGATTATGGCCGAGGGCGGCATTCAAGCGGCGGTAGGAAAATTTGATTCTCCTGCCCTCCATTTTTTGGACACCATGGGAGGAGGCGGCTTCCATAATCTTCCGAATCTCGTTCATGCCCTGGTCTCAGATGCTCCGATGATCCTTGAATGGCTGGCCCGCCTCGGAGTGATGTTTGACCGGAAGGACGACGGGAATCTTCTCGCTTCTTTTGCAGGAGGGCAATGCCGGAGAAGGGTCCACTCCGCAGCCGATTATTCGGGCATGGAGATGATGCGGGTCCTGAGGGATGAGGTCTACAGCCGGAAGATTCGTTTGATGGAGTTCTGCCCGGCAGTTGAATTGGTTCTGGATAAGGAAAAGAAGTGCGCCGGGGTCGTCTTCATCAATCTCGATACGGGAGAACGGTTTGTCATCCGGTCCAAAACGGTCGTCCTGGCCACCGGTGGGATCGGAAGGCTCCATATTCAGAGTTTCCCTACGACGAACCACTATGGTGCGACTGCGGATGGGTTGGTCATTGCCAATCGGGCCGGCGCCAAAATTATCTTCATGGATGCGATCCAGTTTCATCCAACGGGAACGGCTTACCCTGAGCAGTTGTTGGGACTCCTGGTTTCGGAGGCCTTTCGGGGTTGGAGTGCTCAATTGGTCAATCGTGAAGGAAAACGATTCATCAATGAGCTTGAGACGCGGGATATCACTTCCTCGGCCACCATCCGGGAGGTCGGGGAGAGAAGAAGCGGGGTGGCCACGCCGACAGGGATGCAGGGGATCTGGCTCGACACGCCCCTGGTCGAGATCAACAAGGGCAAAGGGACGATTGATCGGATCTTTCCTCACCTCTTTCACCGGTTCCACACGTATGGGATCGACATTACAAAGGAGCCGATCCTTGTTTATCCTACCCAGCACTATCAGAACGGCGGACTTTTGATTGACGAAAACGGGGAGACCACCGTGAAGAACCTTTTTGCCGCAGGGGAGGTTTCCGGTGGTGTTCACGGGAAAAATCGTCTCGGGGGAAATTCTCTTCTCGACATCTTTGTCTTTGGACGCCGAGCAGGATTGATTGCTGCAGAGCGGGCAAAAAAGATTGGGAATGGAGATCTCACCTTAGACCACGTCGTCAACTATGAGAGGGAATTAAGGGAATCAGGAGTTTTGAAAGAGGGAATAAAGACCCCTCTCTTGCTCCCCGATTATCGCTATGATAAAGCCCTGACGAAAGTACACCAATAGAGGAGAGAGATGGAAGGCCAGGAAAAGAAGTCTATTCACGTTTATATATTCGGTAACCGGTATGAAGTACCAGAGGGTCTGACGATCCAGAAGGCCATGGAGTTTTCGGGATACCGCTTCATTCGATCCTGTGGCTGTCGGGGGGGGATTTGTGGGGCGTGCCTGACAGAATATAGGATCCCGGGAAGTTATCGACTCAAGACCGCCCTGGCCTGTCAGGCATTGGCCGAACCGGGAATGCAGATCACACAATCTCCGTTTGTGCCCATGAATCGGGCCCAGTATGAACTCGAGGATTTGAAAAGCCAGGCCGGTATCCTGGGTAAGATCTATCCGGAGATTTACCGATGCCTTCAATGCAATACGTGCACCCGGGTCTGCCCAATGGAAATCCAGGTCATGGAATATATGGCCATGGCGATCCAAGGGAATATTGAGAAGGTGGCCCGTCTCTCCTTTCAATGCATCCTGTGTGGTGCCTGCGCGTCCAAGTGCCCGGCTGAGATCTCACAGCCCAATGTGGCTCTTTTGGCCCGGAGACTTTACAGCCGCCACGTCCTCAAGATCCCGGGAAGTGTCTATGAAAGAGTCTCCGATATCAAGAATGGCCGGTATGTTCGAGCCCTGGATCAATTGGTCCGCCTGGGGCGGGAGGAGTTGATGCGTGTCTATACCCTGAGGGAACAGGAGCCCCAGGATGACCGGGGATGGGCTCCTAAGAAACCGAATTTCCCCGAGGAGGGAACTGGAGAAAAATAAATTTACAAATGACTCGAATGATAACGAATTTCACGGATTAAAAAGAGGTATATCAGATTATCGGAGTACCAGTTGGCAGAATATCAGAATACCGGAATCTCAGGACGACATGTTTTTATCTGGTCTGCTGATATGCCGGTCCGCTTCCCACTGATACTCTGATCTGCTGATGCGCTTCATTCTTGATCTGCTCGTGTTCTTCGCATAATCATTTTAAACCTTAAGGAGACAAAAGAAATGAGTCAAAATTTAGTTCAAAAAATCATGACCCCTCACTTAGTATCGGGAAAGATCGAGCCGGGGAAGGTGATTGCTCTGTCCGTTGATCAGACCCTGATGCATGACGCGACAGGACAGATGGCTGCCTTGGAATTCGAGGCCCTTTCGATTCCGAGGATCAAGATCAAGCTCTCAGCCACCTATATCGATCATAACACCCTGCAGGTCGGATTCGAAAATGCGGACGACCATCTCTTTCTCCAGACCTTTTCTGCAAAATATGGGCTTCACTTCTCAAGGGCCGGTAACGGAATCTGTCATCAGGTTCATCTTGAACGATTTGCCGTGCCCGGCCAGTTTCTCCTGGGAGCGGACAGCCACACGCCTACCTGTGGCGGCATTGGGATGTTGGGCATTGGTGCGGGCGGGATGGATGCGGCCTTGGCCATGGCAGGGGAACCCTTCTATATTGAAATGCCGAAAATCGTTCAGGTGAAACTTCTCGGCCGGCGGCGTCCCTGGGTGAGTGCTAAAGACGTGATTCTGGAGATCCTTCGCCGATATTCGGTCAGGGGAGGCTTGGGAAAGGCTTTGGAGTATAGCGGTCCCGGAGTTCAAACATTAACCGTTCCCGAAAGGGCCACGATCACCAACATGGGAGCCGAACTAGGGGCGACCACCTCCATCTTTCCAAGTGATGATTGGACTCGGACATTCATGAAAGCGCAAAAGAGGGAAAAGGATTGGATTCCCCTGAAGGCAGACTCTGATGCAACATACGATGAGGTCTGGGAGATCGACCTCGGGTCGTTGGAGCCCCTGATTGCTCAGCCCCACAGTCCGGATCGTGTTTGTCCGGTAAGGGAAATCGAAGGAACTCCTGTGGACCAGGTTGCCATTGGAAGCTGCACCAACTCATCCTATCAGGACCTGATGACCGTGGCACACATCCTCCGAGGGAAGACCGTAGCTCCGAATGTCAGCCTCGTCATCTCGCCCGGATCGAGGCAGGTCCTGAAGATCCTTGCATCCAACGGCGCCCTTTCCAATCTGCTTGAATCCGGAGCTCGGGTTTTGGAGAGTGTCTGCGGCCCGTGTATTGGCATGGGCCAGGCACCTCGGACCAAGGCCGTCTCTCTCCGGACCTTCAATCGCAACTTCGAAGGACGGTCGGGAACCCAGAGCGCACAGGTTTATCTCGTCAGCCCTGAAGTGGCAGCGGCTTCTGCCGTTACCGGAGTGATCACCGATCCACGAAAGCTCGGGAATCAACCTTCCATTGAGATCCCATCGGTCTATCCGGTGGAGGATCACATGATCATTCCTCCTCTTGACGCTGAATCGGCCCGGAAGGTTGAGATCATTCGGGGACCCAATATCAAGCCCCTTCCGCTCAAGCCCCCTTTTCATCCAACCCTCTCCGGTCAAGTTCTGATCAGGTTGGGCGACAATATCACGACGGACCATATTATTCCGGGAGGCGCCAAGGTTCTTCCCTTGCGGGCCAATATCCCGGCGATCTCCGAATTCACCTTTGAGAGGGTTGATCCCTCTTTCGTCAAGAGGGCCAAGGAGCTGGGAGGAGGGTTTGTCGTGGCCGGAAACAATTACGGACAGGGATCGAGCCGGGAGCACGCTGCCATCAGCCCGATGTTCCTGGGCGTTCAGGCAGTGGTTGCCAAATCCTTTGCTCGCATCCATGTTGCGAATCTGATCAATTTCGGAGTGCTGCCTCTGACCTTCAAAGAGGAGGGAGATTACCAGAAAGTGGACCAGGGAGATCAAATTGAAATCGAAGTCGGCGATCTCAAGGGGGCCGAGGTGATGCTGATCAATAAAACGAAGAACGTCAAAATCCCGCTGCTCGTTCCCCTCAATGAGAGAGAGCGGGAGATCATGAAGGCTGGAGGGACCTTGGGTTTTATCCGGGAGCAGAGATCGAAGAAATAAGGCGTAACCCCCCACATTCCCCCCTTAAATTAAGGGGGGATAAAGGGGGGTTAGGCGTATCGAAAGGAGAAGAAAAATGGCCGAGAAGATTGGGATCCGTTCCGATGGGAGCTTGAAAGTTCCCGATGTGCCCATCATCCCTTATATTGAAGGAGACGGTGTGGGCCCGGATATCTGGAAGGCTTCGGTCCGCGTTTTTGACGAAGCCGTTAAGAAGTGTTACGGAGGCAAGAGGAGAATCGAGTGGGTGGAGGTTCTTGCAGGGGAAAAGGCCTACCAGAAGAAGGGAGACTATGCCCCGGAGGAGACGATCGAGGCCATTCGAGAGTTTAAAGTCGGCATCAAAGGACCTCTGACCACTCCTGTGGGAGGGGGGTTCCGAAGCATCAATGTTCTGTTGAGGATCAGACTCGATCTCTATTCCTGTATCCGGCCCGTCAAATATATCCCCGGCACACCCAGCCCCATGAAGAATCCGGAGAAGGTGGACATGGTCGTCTTCCGGGAGAACACGGAAGACGTCTATGCGGGAATCGAATGGAAGGCGGAATCAAAAGAAGCCGCTCGGGTCCGGGACTTCTTAGAGAAGGAGATGGGGGTGAAGGTCCGGGAGGGTTCGGCCATCGGCGTCAAACCGATCAGCCGCCTGGGAACAGAGAGGCATGTTCGCCGGGCCATCCGTTACGCGATCTCGCATGGCGCAAAGAGCGTGACGCTCGTGCACAAAGGAAACATCATGAAATATACAGAAGGGGCGTTCCGGGATTGGGGCTACCAGTTGGCCAAGAAGGAGTTCGGGGATAAGCTGGTTCCCGAAAGCGAGCTGGCCGAAGGCAAGGTTCCTTCCGGGAAGATCGTGATCAAGGATCGGATCGCCGATATGATGTTTCAGCAGATCCTCTTAAGGCCCGAAGAGTATGATGTATTAGCCATGCCCAACCTGAACGGTGACTACATGTCCGATGCCTTGGCTGCACAGGTTGGGGGATTGGGAATGGCCCCTGGTGCGAACATCGGAGACGAGGCTGCGGTCTTCGAAGCCACCCACGGTACGGCTCCAAAGTACGCGGGCAAGGACGTGATCAATCCGGGATCCCTCATCCTTTCCGGCGTGATGATGTTTGATCACCTCGGCTGGACAGAGGTTGCCCAGAGGATCACCAAAGCCACGGAGAAGACGATTGCGAGCAAAGTGGTCACCTACGATCTTGCCCGTCAGATGGAGGGAGCAAAGAAGGTGAAATGCTCTGAATTTGCAGGAGCGATCATCGGAAACCTTTAGAAGAGCTCTAAAAGACTATAAAAAACTATACCGGAATACAGAAAGAAATTGTCATATGAAAAACGGGTAGGGGAGGCTTTAGCCTCCCTCTAAGGGCAAGGTAGGGAAACGCGTATACGCATTCCCTACACGGATTTGACATTCGAATTTCGGATATTTGAATACCAAAGCCTGCTTGGTTTCGGCTGTGCCGGGTTAGGTTCTAATGCGGGCCTGCTCCAAGAGGCAGGCATGCTTGGAAGCAAAGGTTAAGATGACCCGGCTGCCCTGGCCAAAGCGCATATCCGGATGTGCTCTCACACGAAACAGTTTTCCCTTCACAGCAATCTTATAGTCGATGAAGTCCCCCAGGAAGACGGCTTCCCTAACCTCTCCCTCGAAGGCATTGATCTTTCCATTGGTTTGAACCCGTGAGGTTGCTGCTGAGAGAGCTTCAAGGTTGATATTCTCCGGTCGAAGGGCAAGCTGAACCTTCTGGTCAACTTCGATTGGGAAGCCGCGAACCGGTGAGGCGATGGGCCGCTCAAACCCAAGATCAACCTGAGCCATTTCATTGGCTCGATCGACCTGGACAATCTTTCCTTCCAATATATTGTTGACTCCGAAAAAGCTCGCCGTAAAAGGATCCCTCGGGTACATGTATAACTCGTAGGGTTCCCCTTCCTCAATGAATAGCCCATCCCGCATCAATGCGATCTTATCGGATAAGACCAGGGCCTCCAATTGATCGTGAGTCACGTAGATGGTCGTGATGCCCAATCGGCGAGACAGGGACTTCAGCTCCAGCCGCATTTCCTCCCTCAGCTTGGCGTCGAGATTGCTCAAAGGCTCGTCCAACAGGAGGACCATGGGGTTATAGACCAGGGCACGGGCCAAGGCGAGGCGCTGCTGCTGGCCGCCGCTCAGGTTCGGAGCCGGCCGTCCCCCCAACCCATCCAATTGAACCAATGCCAAGACCTCCTGGATCATTCTGTTCATTTCCTGGTTCGAGTATTTCTTTTCGAGATTCTTCAAAGGGAATGCGATATTCTGGGCAACCGTCATATGAGGCCAGATGGCATAGGACTGAAAGACCATCCCGATCGGCCTCTGGTAAGGAGGAACAAACTTGCGGGGGCCTGCGACGACCGAATCCCCGATCGCAATCTCACCTTGATCGATTCGTTCAAGGCCGGCCACACACCTGAGCGTTGTGGTCTTCCCGCACCCGCTGGGACCCAGGAGGGTATAAAATTCCCCATCCTTCACATCAAAAGAGACTCCTCTGACGGCCTGGACCAGTCCCTCTCTTGAGGTATACTTCTTATGGAGATTCGAAACGCGAACGGTTATCCTTTCTTCCACAGGAACCCCTCCATTTTAACGGTGGCTCAATCTGGCCGAGATGATCCGGCCAATGAGACTGACGATTAATAAGATGGCGATCATCAGGACTGCAAGGGCGCTGACCTTGGCAATGTCGCCCTCGTACCATATCTCCCAAATCCGGGTGGAAAGAACTTCATTCTTTGAGGAATAGAGCATCAGGGCAGCGGAGAGCGCCCTGACCGACTGCATCGATACCCATATCCAGGCGTTCACCAGGGCAGGAGCGATCAGTGGAAGGGTGATTCTAAAAAAGGATTTCATCTCGCTCGCCCGGCAGATCTGGGCGGACTCCTCCAATTCCTTGTGGATTTGAATCACCGCTGCGCCGATGGTTCGGGATGAATAGGGAAGATACCGAATGACCGAGGAAAGGATGATGATCCAGATCGTACCGTAGATGGGAATGAAACGGACATGGAGAAAAACCAGGAGCAGACAGAGAGCAATGACGATGCTGGGTGTCGCCTGGGGCAAAAAGCTCAGGACGTCAATCAGGCCTTTCCATTTCTTGCTGATGGGGGTCCTGTAAACCACCCAGGCCACAAGGGCTGCGACAAGAATGGTTGCCGTAGGGGCGACGACCATCAGGAGAATCGTATTCTTCAAGACCTTCCAGAGCCAGGGGGCGTTGATGATCGACACATAATTCTGTAAGGAGATCTTGGTCAATATGTCGGCATGGGGCACTTCATAGAGGGGGAGCAACGAGGCGTAGATCAGAATGAGGATGGGAAGGAGAATCGTGACGACGAAAAAGACGGCAAAAATAAAGAATGCGACATACCTGCCGGCGCCGAGATCGATCACCCTCGGCCGATAGCCCTTCCCGGTGATCGTAGAATATTGCTCTGCAAAGCGCGTCTCCTTCCGATACAAGGCAACCAGAACGATACTGAGAACCAAGAACGTCATGGCGTACGTATTGGCCAGCCCGTAGTTGGGAGGCGTCAGGACATTTGCGTTTAAATAGATGGCGGTGCTGAATATGGTGATTCCGGCAGGCAAGCCGATAATTCCGGGTATCTCAAAGACCTCGATGTTCACGGTGAAAAGAAAGACAGCCGCCGCGAGCATGGCTGGCGTCATGATCGGAAATGTGATCTTCCGCATCGTCTTGAGCGTGCCGCTTCGGCTGACAGAGGCAGCCTCCTCCAAGGAGGGGTCCATGCTCCTCAGGGCTCCAAGAACCATGAGAAAGGCCGTCGGGACCTCGATCAGGGTCTGGACCCAGATCATTCCTCCCATCGAGTAGATATCGAAACCCCGAAAGCCCAGGGCATACTGAAAGAACTTGTTCATCAAGCCGATCTTGCCGCTCAGCAGCAGGACCCAGGCGATCCCGAATAACATCCTCGGTATGGCCAGAGGGCTGACCATCATGCTATAGGCCCATTCCCGGTAAGGCATGTTGGTTCTTTCGATCATCCACGCAAAGAGGGCCCCGATCCCCAGGCTGAGGACAGTGACTGCGCCGGCAAAGACGAAACTCCGAATCAATGTGAGGTAGGTGCTCCAGTCCGAATAGGCTGTCTCATAATGGGTCAAGCTGAATGCTCCGCCAGGAAAGCCCGGCCTGCCCGTGCGAAGGCTGCTCCATACCAACATGACCAGTGGAACCAAGACAAGAACACCGACCACGACGATGACAGCACCGGTAAGGATCCTGTCACGCTTCCCTTTGAACCATACCATTGGTTTCATATGCAGACGGACTCCGTCCTCTACTTCTTCTTAAGCACCCCCAGGGCTTCCATCACCTGCTTCTCAAACCCCTGGCTGTCAGGCAGCTCTTTTCGCGAAAGCGGGGAGGAGAACCGCTTGCCTTTAAATTCCTTGTCCAAAAGAGTGCCCCCAAAAGGAACGCCACGTCCCGGATTGATTTCATCCCATAGTTTGAAACCCTTGCTCCCCATCCATCCCAAGAATACTTTGGCCGCATTGGGGTGGGGGGCCTTTTTCAGAACGGCGCTCGGCTGGAGATGCATGGGGATCGGGTCAGGGAGATTATAGGCAAGGGGCCCGCCTTTTTGCATCACATACTGGGCCGACGAAATCATTGCGCCCGCTGAGATCATATACTGTCCAGCGGCCATCAGGTTCATGGCTTCGGTCTGTCCTCTGACAAAGGTCGGGTTGTTTTGCCCTAACTTTTTGGCATAATCAAGAACCTTTGCCTGTCCCCAGCCGGCAGTCAAACAGAGGAAAGTATTGGGCCGAGAATCGACGATAAACTTTCCCTTCCATTTCGGATCGAGGAAATCCTCCCATGCCTTAGGAGACTCTTCTTTCTTAACTAACTTCGTGTTATACACAATGATATAAGCCATGGAAGTGGTCGATACCAGCCGATTGCTCTCGCTGACAAGCTGAGGCACGACATTGAAAACCTTCCAATCCGCACTTTCCAAAACATCCATTTCCAGAAACTGATTTACCGAATCGGTGTGGAGGAGGACGACGTCGTTTACCGGTGCTCCGGCCATCAACTCCCTTAAAAGTCGTTCCATGGCCTCGGCGCCGTGTTCCCTCTCATGAACAAGCTTGATCTTCGGATAATCTTTGTTAAAGGCCTTGATAAAAGGGGCGACCTCATCGTCTTTGTAGGTACTCGTCCATAAGACCTCCCCTTCTTTCTCTGCGGCCTTGACGATCTCGGCCAGGCTGGCCTGCTTCTGCTGCCCATA